>NZ_JABX01000003.1 GCF_001469165.1 Thiohalocapsa sp. ML1
CACTAGTTGCTCCAGTAGTGCGTGAGGCTGTCCACCTCGACCATGGGCACACCGCCGTGCAGGTGGGCGCGCACGTCCTGGGGCTCCGGCGGCGGGGCGTTGTCCACGTAGCGGCGGATGTTGCAGTTGTAGCCCTCGTCGATGATCTCCTGGCGCGGCACGCGGCGGGCATAGGCCGGGATGTCCTGCCCGTGGCGGTAGGCGTGGACGATCTTGTCGATGTCCTCCGGGCGCAGGTGGTTCTGGTTCTTGCCCTCGCGGTATTCGCGGTCGGCGTTGATGAACAGCACGTGCTCGCGCCCGGCGGCGCCGGCCTTGTTCAGCACCAGGATGCAGGCGGGGATGCCGGTGCCGTAGAAGAGGTTGCTCGGCAGGCCGATGACGGCCTCCAGCACGCCCTGCTCGATGAAGTACTTGCGCGCCTCGCGCTCCTCGCCGCCGCGGAACAGCACGCCGTGGGGCATGATGCTGGCGAGGCGCCCGTCATGCTTGGTGACGGCCAGCATGTGCTGGACGAACATCAAATCCGCCTTCTTGCCCTTCTCCGGCATCATCACCGGGAAGCGGCCGGGAAATTTGAGGTCGCGCTTGATGTAGTTCTGGCTGAAGGGCGGATTGGCCAGCACGCGGTCGAAGCGCTTGAGCTCGCCCGTCTCGTCGAGGTGCTGCGGCTCGCGAATGGTGTCTTCCTGGCGGATGTCTGCGTGGGGGATGCCGTGCAGCAGCATGTTCATCTTGCAGATGGACCAGACGTTGCCCTTGGACTCCTGGCCGTACAGGGCCAGCTCGTCGGCGCTGCCGCCCTTCTCGCGCAGGTAGTCGCGGGTCTGGATCAACATGCCGCCGGAGCCGACGGTGGGGTCGTAGACGGCCATGCCCTCGCCGGGATCGCAGATTTCGACGCAGATGCGCACCACCTCGGCGGGGGTGTAGAACTCGCCGGCCTTCTTGCCGGCGGAGTCCGCGAACCACTTGATGAGCGCCTCGTAGGCGGCGCCGAGGAGGTCCGGAAACTCGAAGTCCCCGTCCTTGAGCGGGATCTTGTCGAAGTTCTGGATGAAGTCGGCCAGGGTGTCGTCGTCGAGGGTGCGCTGGCCGATCTTGCGGTTGAAGTTGATGTGCTTGAGCACGTCCTCCAGCGCATCGGGGTTCTTGTCCTCGATGGCCTCCAGGGCCTTGTTCAGCGCCGTACCGACGTTCTCCTTGACGTGCTTGAGGGCCGGGCGGTTGAACTTCAGCGGTTGGCCATTGGCAACGATGGTCTCCGTCCAGCCCCGGTTCCAGCGGGCGCGCTCCGGCACGAAGAAGTACTTGCCGGAGTAGTTGTCCGGGTCGTTCAGCTCGACCTCGATGTCCGCCTCGGTCATGCCCTGGGCGGTGAGGGTGCGACGCAGCTCCGCTTGGCGCTGGTCGAAGAGATCGCTGGCGCGCTTGAGGAACAGCATGCCGAAGATGTACTCCTTGTACTCGCTGGCATCCATGCTGCCGCGCAGATCATCGCAGGCGGAGAAGAGCAGGCCTTCTAGGCGGGACAGGGTGAGCTTGGCCACGGGCGTCCTTTTGGTCGTTCTTGGGGAATGCCGGCTGCGGCGACCGCGGCGACCGCGGCTGAGATGCCGCCCGGAGTCAACCGGCGAAGTTACTGCAAGTATGCGCTGGCTCCAACTAGCGCGTCGGTTCGCGCAGCGACGCGGCTGCCGCGCGCTGGCGCCGCTCCGGGAGAATTCCGGGAGAATTCCGGGAGAATTCCGGGAGAATTCCGGGGACACTTTACTTAATCCACCAGCATTCTGACGCAGACGAGTGAATCGTCCTCGAACTTCAAACTGAAGCTGCCCGGTCGCGCTGCCGATGCAGCAGGTCCCGCAGGAGTTTCGGCGCCAAGTCGATGAAATACGGCGCAGTTTACTTTATGCAGCAGGATTCTGATGTAGTCGAGCAAATCGCTCCCCGAACCTCGCGCTCAAGCCGCCCGCTCGCGCTGCCGATGCAGCAAGCCGAGCAAGAACTCGGGCGCGAGGTCGGCGCCGGTGCTCCAGGCGACGGTGCGCATGACGGGGTGGTGGTGCGCGGTGGCGAACAGGTCCGGGTCTTTCAGCGGCTCGAACATCTCGCCGTCCAGCTCGTCGGATAGGTCCACGATGCCGGACTCGCAGTTGTTGAAGCGCAGGCCGAGGCGATGACCGGGGAGCGGGGCAACATCAATGGTGTGCAGGATCATGGTGGGCTCCGGGTCAATCGATGGGCTCGATGGGTTGCAGCGGCTTGCGCTGTTGGGCGGGGATCCGGTTGTCCACCAGCTCGGTGCGGTGGATGGCGAGCCATTCCAAGACCCACGCGTTCAGGGGCACGGGGCAGGGTGCCGAGCAGCCGATGGCGCATAAAAAACGCCGACCCCGGCATGCCGGGGTCGGCGTTCTACCCGGCCGCATGGCGGCCGGGACCCGCGCAGAGCGGATTACTTCGCTTCGGGCTGGGCCGGGGCAGCCGGCGCGGCGGGCATGGCCGGAGCGCCATAAGGGGCTGCGTACGGGGCGTAGCCCGGGTAGCCGCCACCGTAGTACGGGGCGCCGTAGCCACCGTAGTACGGGTTGCCGTAGCCGTAGCCACGACCGTCGCCGCGGCCATACCCACGGCCGTAGCCGCGACCGCCACCCGACATGCTCATGTTGAAGTCGCCGTAGCCGTCGCCCATCATGTCGCTCATCATGTCGCCGACGCCGTTGCCCCAGCCGTTGCCATAGCCGGGACCACCGTAGCCCGGGCCCCACCAAGCGCTGGCAGAAGCGGAAACACCAAGCAGGGCGGCGATTGCGGCGGCGGTAGCAAGCTTTTTCATCTGTATTCTCCAAGGATCTCTGGGTTAGCAAGCGCTGCGCACCGTTTCGTGTGGCGCGTCAGCGAGGTGCATAATATTAGCACTTACTAATTTATGAAAGTCTGATTACCGATCGCTATGCCTTTTTCGATCGGCGCTGGCTATGACAGCCGCAGGCGCATCGACAAGTCGATGCTGCGCACGCTCTTGGTCAGATCCCCAACGGAGATGTCGTCTACGCCCGTCTCCGCGATCAGCCGGAGCCGATCCAGCGTGACGCCGCCGGACGCCTCCAGCCGCGCGCGTCCGCCGGTGTGCTCCACCGCCTGGCGCAAGTGGGACAAGTCGAAGTTGTCGAGCAGCACCCGCTCGACGCCGGCTTGCAGGGCTTGTTCGAGCTCGCCCAGGCTCTCCACCTCGACCTCCACGGGAATGCCCGGCGGCACCTGCCGGCGCGCGGCTGCCACGGCCGCGGCGATGGAGCCCGCCGCCGTGATGTGGTTCTCCTTGATCAGCACGGCGTCATGGAGCCCCATGCGATGGTTGTGGCAGCCGCCGCAGCGCACGGCGTATTTCTGCTCGCGCCGCAGGCCCGGGATGGTCTTGCGCGTATCCAGGATGCGCACCGGCAAGCCGGCGACGGCCTCGGCGTAGTCGCGCGCCCGCGTGGCGGTGCCGGACAGGGTCTGCAGATAGTTCAGCGCCGTCCGCTCGGCGGTCAGCAAGGCGCGCAGCGGGCCGCGAATGGTGCAGATGTTGGCGCCGGGGCTGAGGTGATCGCCATCGCCGGCGAGCCAGGTGACCGCCGCGCGCGCATCGACGAGCGCAAAGGCCAGCTCGAACCAGGCCTGGCCGCAGAGGACGGCGGCCTCGCGGGTGATGACCTCTGCCTCGGCCCACTGCGTGTCTGGCAACAGCGACGCGGTGAGGTCGCCGGCGCCGACGTCCTCGTCCAGGCTCTGCTGCACGTGGGCGCGGATGTGCTCGCCCGCAGGCAGGCTCTCGCTGAGCGACGCAGCGTGGCTCGCCGCGATGGGCGTTGTGGACATGGTGCCCCCTCCAGGGAAGTCGGGTTTGGCGAGAGATTAGGCGCGGCCGTGCGCGGCGCAAGCGGCGCCGGCCCGGGCGCCGACGAGCGCGATCAGTGGACTCGCAAGGACTGCCGCACGGCCGCAATGGCGCGATCCACGACCGGCTGGTCACCGGTGCCGATCACGACGGCGAGGTCCTGCGCCAGCAGGGCCTCCAGCTCCGGCTTGGGCAGCTCGAAGCCCTTCTGCCCGAGCCGATCCACGAACAATAGTGGGTCCCCGGCGTCACCGCGCCAGGCGAGCTTGAAGCGATGCAGGCTGCCGTCGTCACGCATCAGGCCAAGCCAGCAGCCGACCGGCAGGGCGTCCGCGTCGCCGCCATCCGCAAGCGTGGTTGGCGTCGCGCCGGTTATGGCCGAGCGCGCGCCAGGGCTCGGCCCGGCGTCTGCCTGACCGCGAAGGGCAGCGATGTGCACCGTTTGCAGCTCCTTGAACCAGCGCGCCAGCAACTGCTGATCGGCAATCGCGGTACCAAGACAGTTGCGTAGGTCCCGCAGGAGCTCCGGGATGCGGCGCAGCAGCTCGCGGCGCTCGGCCGCATCGGTCTTCGGTGACACGCTCCAGAGCAGGTCCGCCAAGACGCGCTCACCGAGGCGCCACTGGCGGTCCTGCTCCCCGCCCGCGGCATGCGCCTGCAGCATGGCCTCAAGCCAGCCCTGTTCGAGAATGGTGCCCACCACGGGCGGCAGCGCGGCGATCTCATCCTCCCGGGCGCGCAGCAACGCCCGGGCCCGCCGGCGCGCCGACTGCCGAAGGTTGCGCGCGGCCGCCTGTCGGACGATCCGCTGCTCCGCCGCCGCGAGCTGCTGCTCCGCGCCGGTGGCGTGGGCCGCGAGCTCGCGGTCGAGCCTGTCGAACAGCGCCGGGTCGCTATGCAGCTCGGTAACCACCCGTTCCACCAGGTGCTCGATCAATGCGTAGAGCCCACCGTCTTGGTCCCGATCGCTTTCGTTCCAGCCGATACTCGCCGTGCCGATGCGGTTGAGCAGGCGCCGGGCCGGATGCTCGGCAGCATCGAAAAAGCCGCTGTCCATCAGCGCGACCTTCACGTAAGGGATTTGCAGCCGACTGACCAGCACCTTGATGGGGTCCGGCATGTCGCCCCCGGCAAGGATCTGCTCGAACAGCAGAAACACCAGGTCCATGGTGTCCTCGTCCGTCGGCGCGAGCCGCTGCGGCGCGTTCGGGTCCATGCTGGCGCGCAGCCGCGCGCCGACGGCGGCCCGCAGCGCACTCGGGGTCAGCGCGGCGTCGTCGGCGCGGCTAGCGGCCTCGGGCTGCACGCGGGACAGGACGTCGATCAGGTCAACCGTGGACAGCGTCGCGAGGGCGCCGCCGTCGGGCCCGGTCTGCCGCGCACCGGCGAGCATTTCACGCAGCGCGTCGAACACGCTTGCCTGGCTCTCGGTATGGGAATGCAAGGGGTCGTGGGCAACGGCGCCGACGCCGCGCTCACCGCCGCTGTCACGTGCGGCGCCAACACCGAACTGTCCTGCCGACGCTGCCTGTCCGCTGCGTCCCGCCCCAGCGGCCGGCTGATGCGCGGCAGCCCCGGCGGCATTGCCGGCAACCGCTGACGCGGTTGCCCGCGGCCACTCGTCGGTCTTGATGATCTCGTGCTTGCGGGTCGGCGGCATCAGCCCCTGCGCAACGGCGAAGCCGATGCATGTGTTGTAGAAGCCGTCGAGCCGATCCATGACTTGCTGATCGAAGATCTTGAATACGACGAGGATGGTCGACAGATCGAGATCGTCAACCGCCCGCAAGGCCGCGGCAAAGGCGTTGGCGATGGCCGTAGGTCCCACCGGCAGGTCGCGCTGGCGCAAGGACGGCCGCCCGATCAGGCTGGCGAAGTGGCGCGCGAGGTCGCGCAGCGAGCGCAGGTAGCGCGTCTCCGCCTTGGAGATCATGTTGGTGAGGACCAAGGATTCCTCGAGGTCCCTGTCGCCCAAGAGCTCAAGATCCTCCGAGTCGAAGCTGTGCTCCGGCGCCAGATCAAGCGCATGCGCGCCGTCCTGGAACAGCGCAACGGTTTCGGTCAGATTGCGCAGGAAGCGTCGCTTGAGGTTGGCCCGCTCGTGGCGCAGCCGCCGCTGCGCCTCGAAATAGATCGCGTAGCTGCGATCACTCTCAGACTTGTCGGCGAAGTCATACAGCGCGTCATCGACCCGTTGCAGCGCCGCGTCCACCAACGGCGGCAGCTCGCGTTGGAGCAACTCGGTGCATTGGCCGAGCATCCGCTGCAAGGCCGACACGGCCGGCGCGGTGCGTGCCTTGTCGGAGGATGAGGGGGGATCAAGTCGCATGTTTCCTAGACTGTGCATGATGGGTGGTCCGACCCCATCCTGGCGCTTACCCTGTAGTCTAGTACCTTTCAGGACCAGGAAATTGTCCTAAACAGTCACGATCCGTCTTCCGGGCCGAGGGTCGCGCTAAGGGATGTGCGGGTCTTGGCGACGTGGCCCAAGCGATGGCGGCGGCGCACTGCAGCGAATCGGCGGGCGGAGCGGTCGCAGCGACCCGGTGAACTCGAGCGGAGACGAAGGGCGGCGATGAGCGCGACAATCGGCAACACCGGGGCGCCGACAGCCGGAGACGGCTGGCTTGAGGGCGTGCACGCGGTGGCGTCACCGAACTTCGGCGAGCGCCCCGACGATGCCGTGATCGATCTTCTGGTGATCCACAACATCTCGCTGCCGCCGGGGGAGTTCGGCGGGCCCTGGGTCGAGGATCTGTTCATGAACCGCTTGGACCCCGGCGCGCATGCGTATTTCGCCACGGTGGCGGGCAACCCGGTATCCGCGCACCTATTCATTCGGCGCGATGGCGAGGCGGTGCAGTTCGTCGCGCTCGGCAAGCGCGCCTGGCACGCGGGGCGCTCCTGCTGGCAGGGGCGCGAGGAGTGCAACGACTATTCCATCGGCATCGAGCTAGAGGGCGCCGACGACACGCCCTTCACCGCCGCCCAGTACGCGAAGCTCGCGGAGCTGACCCGGGCAATCATGGCCCGATATCCGGCGATTACCGCGGAGCGCGTCGTCGGCCACAGCGATGTGGCGCCGGGGCGGAAGACGGACCCAGGCCCGGCGTTCGATTGGGAACGCTATCGGGGGTTGTTGGCCGGGCTTGAGCCTGCGGGCGAGCCGCGCGCCTGAACGGCCGGGGAGACCTTGAATGAGCTGAGATTCATAAACTCTCAGCGCGCATCGCTATCGACATCGAGATCGAGCCGAGTGGCGACCGATACCGATTTCGATACCGATTTCGATTTCGACGCAGTTGGCCGTTCCGACGCCCCGTCGCCCAAGCAACCTAGATGCTCCGGCGCCGGCGACTGAGCGGCGCCGCGGCGCGCGGGCGTCAGCTCGCGCTGGCCATCGCCGCCGCCGGCAGCGGCCACTCGACGGTGAGCACCTCTTGCTCCTCGGTCCAGCGCATCAGCTCCATGGTGCCGTCGTGGTGCTCCACCAGGGCGGTGCAGCTCTCCACCCAGTCACCGCAGTTGCAGTAGGTGACGCCATCGATGTCGCGGATCTCGGCATGGTGGATATGGCCGCAGATCATGCCATCCACGCCGCGCGCCTTCGCCTCGTCGGCGACCGTCTGCTCGAAATCGCCAATATAGTTCACGGCATCCTTGACCCGATGCTTCAGGTAAGCAGCCAGGGACCAATAGCCGAGACCAAGGCGCTTGCGCACCCAGTTGAGCCGATGATTGAACGACAGCAGCATGTCATAGAGATGTGCGCCGAGCACGGCCAGCCAGCGCCTGTGCTGCACGACGTGGTCGAACTTGTCGCCGTGCAGGATCAGGAAGCGGCGGCCATCGGCAGTGGTGTGGACGATCTCGTCGCGCACCGCCACGTTGCCGAAATCGCTGCCGATGTGAGCGCGCAGGATCTCGTCATGGTTGCCGGGCACGTAGATGACCTCCGTGCCACCGCGCGCTTTGTCCAGGATGGCGCGGACCACGTTGTTGTGCGACTGCGGCCAGAACACGCCGTTCTTCATGGCCCAGACATCGATGATGTCGCCGACCAGATAGAGCTGCTTGCATTCGGTGGCTTGCAGAAAGTCGAGCAGGAAGTCCGCCTGGCAACCGCGGAAGCCGAGATGGACATCCGAGATCCAGATGCTGCGATACTTGAGTGGATGAAGACGCTCGACATTGCCGCTGCCGAACCTTACGCCATGACCGAATGCTGCGCCCATGTTTCTGTCACCGCCGGATAAAAATTCGGCCTATGGTGGCGCGCGATTGTTGCAGTGGCGTTGAAGTGTTATGAAGATCCGGTGAACAAACCCGATCAAGGCCGGGTTATTGCGGAATGCTGACGGATTGATGACGGCTTGCTGACGAATTCGCGTCCGGATAGTGTCCATTTCGAGCCGAGACGATGACGTCATTGCCCCTGCACACACAACGCTTCGGCGGCGACTCGGATCGGCTGCCGCTGGTGCTGCTGCACGGCCTGTTCGGCGCCAGCGGCAACTGGCAGGCCATCGCACGCACACTGGCAGCGGAGCGGACGGTGCTGGTGCCGGATCTGCGCAATCACGGCGCATCGCCCCACGCGCCGGGCATGGATTATGCGAGCCTGGCCGCCGATGTCGGCGCGCTGCTCAGCGCCCGGGGCATCGGCCGCGCGCTGGTGGTCGGCCACAGCCTGGGCGGGAAGGTCGCGATGACGCTCGCCCTCGGGGAACCGGCACGGGTCGCAGCCCTCGGCGTCGTGGACATCGCACCGGTGCGCTACCCGCCGGGCTTCGAGGCCCTGGTGACGGCACTGGCGGCGCTGCCGCTCGCCGCTATCGAGCGGCGCGAAGACGCCGATCGGCAACTGCGCGATGCGATCCCCGACGCCCGGGTGCGAGGCTTCCTGCTGCAGAACCTGCGCCGCACGGCGAATGGCTGGCGCTGGCGCTGCAACCTCGACGCCATCGCCGCCGCGTTGCCGGTGCTGCGGGACTTTCCGGACGCCGGCGGACGCGCCTTTCCGGGCCCGGCCTGGTTCCTCTACGGCACGGCGTCGGCCTATGTCGGCCAGGCGGAGCTGCCGGCGATCCGCAGCCTGTTCCCGCTGGCCCGCCTCCGCGCGGTGCCGAACGCGGGGCATTGGGTGCAGACGGATCAGCCGGAGGCCTTTATCCGCGCCTTGACCCCGCTGCTGCGGGTCGGCTGAGCCGAAAGCGGCAGCGCCGGACCACGCCCTGTGGGCGCGGCGCCCGCTCGTTGTCTCTGTCGTTTCAGCTCGACCGCCGTTGGTCGCCGGGACGATAGGTCGCGTTGAACATCGCCTCCGAAAGCCAGCTCCTGAAAGCCTGATCATCCGTATACGCCTTGAACAGGTCGGCATGGTCGGACAGCATGTCGACAATCGCCTGCTTCAGGGCAGCATCCAGCTCGATGCGCGCCTTGTCGGCGTTACCACCCCGCATCGCATTCTGATAGGCGGCATTGGCCGAGAGCTTGTCCGGCAGCTCCTCCACCAGCAAGCGCTCAATGCGGTCCGAATCCTTCCATTCGATATTGCCCCAAGCGTTCGTTGCAGGTCCGCAGGATCTCGCTCAACGGCGCCAGCTCCGCCTCCGGCCGCCCCCCCGCCGCCCGACTCGTTGTAGGGCTCAAGCTCTCCGTCGGCGTCCTGCAGCGTGATTTCCAGCGATGACCGCATCTCGGCGGGATAGCTGTCCATGTTCAGCTCCAAAAATCGGTGCGCGGTCCAGGCGATGTTCTTGCCCAAGCCGCTTCTTACCCCTATCCCACCCTATCCCCCGCGCCGCTCGCGCCAGCTTAGAATCCTGGCGCCAGCTACCAATGCTCGGGGATGTTGCCGAGCCAATCCCCCCCAGATGGCTTGGCGCTCGGATAGCGAAAGAGCCGCAAGTTCATTGAAGGCGATGACTCCCGGCCGGTTTCGTTTGAAGAACATGATCCGCTTGAGCCATTCCCGAGCCCTTCATCACGCCTCGGCGTTGTCGTCGCCCGAGCCGGCTGGGCAATTGTTCAGCCTTTTTCCGGCCGCGACCTGGTGGCCGCCGCGCGTGGTCCCGGAACGCTCGATCAGGCTGCGGGCGACGAGGCCGTCGCGAGCGACGTCACGCCGGGCTGTGCCCTGGCAGGTCGCGGCAACGGCGCCGACCCCTGCCATTACAGGTCGGCAGGTGGGTTGCGGGCATCGCAGGGCAAGGGGTGCGCGCCGAGGCTTGACAGCAGCTTGAAGGATCATATGCTATGCGATATGAGACTCTTGCGGGTGGTGTTGGATACGAACGTCCTGGTGGCTGCCTCCCGGAGCCGTCGCGGTGCGTCTTTCGCGCTGCTGCGGCTGTTGCGCGCCGGGCGCTTCACGGCGCTGGCATCGGTGCCGCTATTGCTGGAGTACGAGGCGGTGCTGAAGCGGCCGGAGCACTTGGCCGCCGGCGGTCGCACCGAGGCCATGACGGACGCCTTTTTCGACGCCCTGTGCCTGCGGTGTGAGCCGGTGCACCTGTTCTACCTCTGGCGACCGCGCGCCCGCGATCCGGCAGACGACATGGTATTGGAAACGGCCTTGAACGGCCGAGCGGACCACTTGGTCACCTTGAATATCGGCGACTTTGCCGCCGCGGCGCAATTCCGGCTGGACGTGGCGACACCGGGCGCGCTGCTGCGCCGACTCGAAAGCGAGGCATCCTGATGGCCAATTATGCATTGCGGGTACCCGAATCCCTGTTTGCCTATGCGCGCAAGGTGGCGGAAGAGGAGAACGTGTCGATGAATCAGTTCTTCGTCACCGCCATCGCGGAGAAGGTCGCGGCGCTCAAGACCGAGGCCTATTTCCGCGAGCGCCAGGCGCGCGGGGATCTCGCGGATTTCGACGCCTGGCTCCAGGCGAGCCCGGATCGCCCTCCCGACACCGGCGACGATCTGCCCGAGTAATGTTCGGCGACCGTGCGGGCACGGCATACAAGCGACGCCGCATCATGCAGGTGGCGCTCCATCAGTGAAGTGCTCCACGGCCTCCTCGTTGTTCTCCTTGTTGAAGCGGCGCAGAAGCTCCTTGAACACCGTGCTCATGCCGTGGCTGTCGAGGGCGGAAAGGCGCACCCGCCCGTCAACAGCCGGCGAGATAGGCCTCGAAGTCCTGTCGTAGCCGCTGCGGGCTGCCCGGCGCTGAAGATCGCGCAGCCGGAAGGGCGACGCGTTGTAAAAGGCCTGGCCCGCGGCGCTGCGCATCGGATCGGCGAAGCCCCAGATGAAGCTGACGAGTCGGTTGGGAACGCTTCAAAAACAAGTGGTACAGTCTGCGGTCTCGCCTAGGGTAGGGCTTCTTGCCGTCGTCATCGAAATCGAAATCGAGCTCGCGCCTCTAATCGCGATAGATGCTCTGATCACCTGATCGAAAAAGACGGCAGGCGTCGCGCTTCTCGTAGCCCGGTGTCATGTCGCGTCGATCCCGATGGCGATTTCGGTTTTGATTTCGATTGCGTACCGGTGATGTCTAAACCGTCACTTGTGTTGGGCGCGGTCCATGCGTTCTCCGCAGCAAAGCACTAGGCGCCGCGTTCTGCCGGGGCCTGTCCACCCCAGCCGAGTCCGCGGATGGCGGCGATGCCCTGGGCGCCGCGGGCGAAGCTTATGGCCAAGTGCTCGGGCCGCATGCCGCCCAAGGCGTAGACGGGCAGCGCGGCGGTATCCGCGAGCGCGGCGAAGCCCTCCCAGCCGAGGGTTTGCGCGTCGGGGTGCGTCGCGGTGGGCAGCACCGGCCCGAGCACGGCGTAGTCGAGCCCAAGCGCGGCGGCATGGGCGAGATCGGCGGCGTCATGGCAGGAGGCGCCCACCAGCGGCAGCGGCGGGCGGGAACGGAGCCGGGCGAGCGCGGCGGCGCGCAGATGCAGGCCGTCGGCACCGAGGCGTTCGGCCAGGGCGGCATCGCGGTTCAGCACCAGCCTGGCGCCGGCCTGCCGGCAAAGCGCCTGGGCCGCGTCGGCAAGCCGGGTGTAGGCGCCGTCGTCGAGGTCGTGCGCGCGCAGTTGCACCAGCCGTGCGCCGCGGGCGAGCGCCGCGGTCAGCCGGTGCAGAAAGGCCTGCTCGTCGCGCGGGTCGGCGCCGGTGATGAGATAGCGCTCCGGCAACCGCAGGGCATCGATGATGGGCTGATCCGCGGCCGGGAAGCGCGCGGGGTCCATGGCCTCCGGCGCCAGCCAGTCGAGCGGTTGTCCTTCCAGGCCCCGGGGGGTGCCGTCGAACGCGGTGACGAGGTGCACGTCGAGCAGCACGTGGCGGTCGCCGTAGTCGTGGTGGATGCGGATCAGCGGTCGCGCGGCGCGGACCTTGATGCCGAGCTCCTCGCGCAGCTCCCGCGCGAGCGCGCTGGCGACATCCTCGCCCGGCTCCAGCTTGCCGCCCGGAAACTCCCAAAGCCCGCCCTGGTGGACGCCGTCCGGTCGCCGCGTGACCAGCACCCGGCCTTGGGCGTCCGTGAGCGCGCCGGCGGCGACGTGGACCTGGCGACGACCGGTTGCGGCAGCGACCTCAGGTCCGATACTCGGCGTTGATCCGGACATAGTCGTAGCTCAAGTCGCAGGTGAGCACGCGCGCCGCGGCCTCGCCGCGCCCGAGCGCGACGCGGATGCGGAAGGCCTCCTGCGCCATCACGGCCCGCCCGGCGGCCTCGGTGTAGGCCGGGTCGCGGCCGCCGCCGCTGACGATGAGGCAGTCGTCGAGCCAGATGCGCACGCCCTCGATGTCGAGCCCGGCGATGCCGGCCCGGCCGACCGCGGCGAGGATGCGGCCCCAGTTGGGGTCGGAGGCGAACAGCGCGGTCTTCACCAGCGGCGAATGCGCAATGGTATCGGCGACGCGGCGCGCCTCGGCGGCGTCCGCGGACTCGACGACCTCGATGCCGACGAGCTTGGTCGCGCCCTCGCCGTCTTGGACGATGGCCGTGGCCAGCGCGTCGCAGACCTGATGCAGGGCGGCGGCGAGCGCCGCGGCGTCGTCGGAGCCCGCGCCGACCGACGCACCGGTCAGCGTGCCGGCGGCGCACAGCACGCAGGCGTCGTTGGTGGACGTGTCGCCATCGATGCTGATGGCGTTGAAGGTGTCGGCGACGGCCTCCTGCAGCAGTTGCAGGAGCAGGTCGCGCGGCACGGCGGCGTCGGTGGCGAGGAAGGCGAGCATGGTCGCCATGTCCGGGCGGATCATGCCCGCGCCCTTGGCCATGCCCAAGACGCTCGCCGTGCGCCCGCCGCTGAGCGTGCAGCGCACGAGCGCGGTCTTGGGCTTGGTGTCGGTGGTCATGATGGCGCGGGCCGCAGCCTCCCAGCCGTCCTCGCGCAGATCGGCGGTCAACCGCGGCAGTGCGGCGGCGATGCGCTCCACGGGCAGATACTCGCCGATGACGCCGGTGGAGAAGGGCAGCACGGCCTCCGGCGCGCAGTCGCCGGCGGCCCCCAACGCCACGCAGCAGGCCTCGGCATCCGCGAGCCCGCGGGCGCCGGTGCCGGCGTTGGCGTTGCCGGAATTGATCAGCAGATAGCGCGGCCGGCCCGCTGCCAGGTGCCGGCGCGCGAGCTGCACCGGCGCGGCGCAGAAGGCGTTGGTCGTGAACACCGCCGCGGTCTCGGCGGTCGGCGGCAGCGCAAGCAGCACCAAGTCGTCCCGGCCCTGATAGCGGATGCCGGCGGCGCCGGCGGCGACGCGCACGCCGGCGATGCGAAGTCCGTCCACAAGTTTCTCCTTTGGCGTCAGGCCATCTTGCCGTGGCACTGCTTGTACTTCTTGCCGGACCCGCAGGGGCAGGGCTCGTTGCGCCCGACCTTCCGGTCGCCGCGCACATAGGGCTGCTCCGGGGCCGCCGCCGGCTGGCGGCCGTCCGCGCCGCGGGCCGGCAGCGGTGCGCCGGCGTCGGCGCCGATCTCGGCGGGCTCCGGCGCGCTGCCAAGGCCGCTGAAGGTCTCGTGCTTAAACTGGAACTCGCGCTCCGCGCGCGGCGCCGGGGCAAGCTCCTCGGGCGAGCGCACCTGCATGCGCGACAGAGTCTTGACGACCTCCTCCTTGATGTTGCCGAGCATGGCCGTGAACATCTCGAAGGCCTCGCGCTTGTACTCCTGCTTCGGGTTCTTCTGCGCGTAGCCGCGCAGGTGAATGCCCTGGCGCAGGTAGTCCATCTGCGCGAGGTGGTCCTTCCACTGGCTGTCGAGCGTCTGCAGCATGACGGCCTTCTCGATCTGACGCATGGTGTCCGTGCCGACGAGCTTCTCCTTCTCGACGTAGTGCCCGGCCAGCGTGTCGGCGATGCGCCGGCGTAGCGTCTCCTCGTGCAGATCGTGGTCCTCGTCGAGCCAGCGCTGGATCGGCCAGTCGCCGCCGAAGAAGTCCGCGAGCGCCTGGGAGAGGCCGGGGATCTCCCACTGCTCCTCCAGGCTATGCGGCGGGATGTGAGCGTCGATGATGCGGTCGAGTACGTCCGCGCGCATGGCGATGACGGTTTCGGCGATGTCCTCGCCGTCCATCAGCTCCCGGCGCTGCTCGTAGATGACCTTGCGCTGGTCGTTGGCGACGTCGTCGTACTCCAGCAACTGCTTGCGGATGTCGAAGTTGCGTCCCTCGACCTTGCGCTGGGCGTTCTCAATGGCCTTGGTCACCCAGGGGTGCTCGATGGCCTCGCCCTCCTGCATGCCCAGGCGCTGCATCATCCCCGCGACCCGGTCGGAGGCGAAGATGCGCATCAAGTTGTCTTTGAGCGACAGGTAGAAGCGCGAGCTGCCCGGGTCGCCCTGGCGGCCGGAGCGACCGCGCAACTGGTTGTCGATGCGCCGCGACTCGTGCCGCTCGGTGCCGATGACGTGCAGGCCGCCGGCCTCGATGACGCGCTGGTGGCGGGCCTTCCAGTCCGCCTTGATGCGGTCGCGCTCGGCGTCGTCGGCCGCGCGCTCTAGCTCTGCATCGAGGTTGCCGCCGAGCACGATGTCGGTGCCGCGACCGGCCATGTTGGTGGCGATGGTGACGGCGCCGGGCTCGCCGGCACGGGCGACGATGCCGGCCTCGCGCTCGTGCTGCTTCGCGTTCAGGACCTCGTGCTCGATTGTCTCGGCCTTGAGCAGCCGCGACACCAGCTCCGAGGTCTCGATGGAGGCGGTACCGACCAGCGCTGGCTGCCCGCGCTCGACGCAGTCCTTGATGTCGTCGATGATGGCGCGGTACTTCTCTTCCTGCGTGAGATACACGAGGTCGCCGCGGTCGTCGCGGACCATCGGCACGTTGGTTGGGATGACCACCACCTCCAGGCCGTAGATCTGCTGGAACTCGTAAGCCTCCGTGTCCGCCGTGCCGGTCATGCCCGCGAGCTTCGGGTAGAGCCGGAACAGGTTCTGGAAGGTGATCGACGCCATGGTCTGGTTTTCGGGCTGGATCGGCGCACCCTCCTTGGCCTCGACGGCCTGGTGCAGCCCCTCCGACCAGCGCCGGCCGGGCATGGTGCGGCCGGTGAACTCGTCCACGATGATGATCTGCCCGTCGCGGAGGATGTAGTCCACGTTCTTCTGGAACAGCGCATGGGCACGCAGCGCCGCGTAGACGTGGTGCATCAGCACGATGTTCGCGGCGTCGTAGAGGCTCTCGCCCTCGTTCAATAGGCCCATGTCCGTGAGCATGGCCTCGACCTTCTCGTGGCCCTCCTCGCTCAGATAGACCTGGCGCGCCTTCTCATCCACGGAGAAGTCGCCGGGGCCAAAGTCCGGCTGACCCTCGTCGTTGGTGACGGGCTCCTGGCGGGTCAGCGACGGGATGATGGCGTCGATGCGCAGGTACAGATCCGTGCTGCCCTCGGACGGGCCGGAGATGATCAGCGGCGTGCGCGCCTCGTCGATGAGGATCGAGTCCACCTCGTCGACGATGGCGTAGAAGGGGTCGCGCTGCACCCGCTGCTCGGGCGTGAACGCCATGTTGTCGCGCAGGTAATCGAAGCCGAACTCGTTGTTCGTGCCGTAGGTGATGTCGGCGCCGTAGGACTCGCGCCGCGTGCACGGGCGCAGGTGCCGGTGGCCGTGCTCCCCGGCGGCGGGGTCAAAGGCCGCATCGTAGATAAACGACGCCGTGTCCGGCCCCATGCCGCCGGAACTGTTGATGACGCCGACGCGCAGGCCCAGGAAGTCGTAAATCCGGCCCATCCAGGCCGCGTCGCGGCGGGCCAGGTAGTCGTTGACGGTCACGACGTGCACGCCCTTGCCGGGCAGCGCGTTGAGGCAGGCGGCCAGCGTCGCGACCAGGGTCTTGCCCTCGCCGGTGCGCATCTCGGCGATCTTGCCGTCGTGCAGCACCATGCCGCCGACGAGCTGCACATCGAAGTGGCGCATGCCGAGCACGCGCTTGCCGGCCTCACGCACGACGGCGAACACCTCCGCGAGCAAATCGTCGAGGGGCGTACCCTCGGCGGCCCGCTCGCGGAAGCGCTCCATGCGCCCGCGCAGCTCCGTGTCGCTCAAGGCGCCGATCTCGGCCTCGAGCGCGTTGATGGACTCGGCTGTCTTGAGCAGCCGCTTCACCAACCGCTCATTGCGGCTGCCGAAGACCTTCTTGAAAACGTTCAAACCCATGATTCGCCCCCGCAGGGACCCCGCAAGCAGCAGAAATCGGCACAGGATACCGGATCGACGGCTGGCGCGCTGACGCCGCCCCCTAGCGAGGCTTCCCCTCAGACCGACGCGTCGTGCTTATCGCTATCGAGATCGCTATCGAAATCGAGCCGAGCGGCAACGATCCCGATCCCGACGCACCCGGCCAGTCCGACGCCCGTTCGAAACCTGACTCATCTGCAAACATTCGGCGCCCCAAGCAATCCAGCGAGGCAGAGCCTCAGACCCACCGGGGCACGGAGCTTCGTCTTGCGCCGCCCGCTCGTTGCCGCAACGGAACCAAAGGGCCGAGGCCGAGGGCCGAGGAGGTCGGCCTTGGGCACTTGGCCCTCGGTCCTTTCGCCTTGGCGCCGAACGCGACAACGCCGCGCCCGCCTGGCAGGCGAGCGCGGCGTTGTCGCGTTCGGCGTTTTGCTTAGAGCCGCGCGACGCGGGACTTGTGGCTCAGGTCCAGGTACTGCATCGGGTTCACGGCCTCGCCATTGCGCCGGACCTCGAAGTGGATGTGCGGCCCGGTGGAACGGCCGGTGGAGCCGAGCTTGGCGATGACCTGGCTCTTGCGCACCACGTCGCCCTCCCGCACGAGGTTGCGCGAGTTGTGCGCGTAGCGGGTCTCCAGACCGTTCGGATGGCGCAGCTCGACGATGTTGCCGTAGCCACCCTTCCGCCCCGAGAAGATCACGACGCCGTCGGCCATGGCCACGATGTCGGTGCCCGTCGGGGCTGCAATGTCGATACCTTTGTGCATGCTGTAGCGCCCGGTGATCGGGTGCCGGCGATAGCCGAACTTCGACGTGACGACACCGCCCACGCGCAGCGGCCAGCCTTCCGGCGTGGTGTGGCGCTTCAGGTCGCGCTCCATGATCAGGGTTTCGAGGAGGCCGAGCTTGCGCTTGCGATCGTCAAGCTCCGACAACACCTTAGCCAGATCTTGGCCAACGTTATCCACGCTGCTGCGTCGCAGCGTCGCGCCGTCCGGACCGCCGGAGGGCGCCGGGTTGTCGAAATCGAACTCGTCCTGGTCAAGCCCCGCCATTTCTACTAGGCGCTGGCCCAGCGCGTTGATGCGCATGATCTCGGCCTGCAGCATGCCGACCCGGGCCCCCAGGGCATCGAGCTCGCCGATGGTGGGATCGGCGCCAGCGACGGCATCGCCCGGGCTGGGGGCCAGCGGCTTGACTGCCGCGACCTCGACATCGCCGATGCGGTGCTTGCCGAGCCAGAAGCCGACGCCACCCGCGGCAAGGGATGCGGTCATGACCGCGAGCAGGAGAACCGATGTATGCCCGGCTTGCGCTCGCGGGCGTAAGGTCATCGAATGTCGCATGTTGATACGCTCTTGTCTGTCTTCGTTATCGCGAGGCCTCCGTATCGGCCCCGCCCCCCAAAGTTTCAGCGTCGTGACATGCGCGCGAACCGTACCGCGGTACTCACGCAATCAGGAGCCTCATTCCGTGCAGCCCAATGCCCGACACGTCCGTCGATTCCTCTGCAGCAGCGACGCCGTTTCGGCGTTGCTTGAGGAGCTCTCGCGGCGCGAGGCGCTGCTCGCGCGGCTGCGCTCCTTGCTGCCAGCCGCCGTGGGCCGGCATTGCACTCAGGCCACCATCGAGGATGGCCGGTTGACGTTGTGTTGTGATTCGCCCGCTTGGGTCGATCGTCTGCGGTTCCTGGCGCCAGAGCTCCTAGCTGCCCTCGCCGCGGAGGGTGCAGCCGTTCGGGAATGCCGGGTGCGGGCACTGCCGGACCCGACGCAAAGCAGTGACCAGGCGGCGAGCACGTCGCAGCCCGGCGCGGCGCGTCCAGAGGCAGCGGCGGCCGTGGCCAGGGCGGCCGACGCCCTCGGCGCGTCACCGCTCGCAGAGAGTCTGCGGCGGCTTGCCGATACCTTGCGTGGAAGCTGATTCATGGCCCGTGCCGGTGCGGCCGTGGCAGCGCGGGTCAGCCCGCGAGCACCGGTTGACCAAAGCCGATGGGCGCCTTGGCCGGGTCGTCGAAGGTGACCTCCTCCCACGCATCCTGTTGGGCGAGGAGCGCCCGCAGCAACCGGTTGTTCAGCGCGTGGCCGGACTTGTGCCCGACGAAGGCGCCGATCAGTGGCCGGCCGAGGAGATACAGATCGCCGATGGCATCAAGGATCTTGTGCTTGACGAACTCATCCTCGTAGCGGAGCCCGTCGTCGTTCAGCACGCGGAAGTCGTCCACCACGACGGCGTTGTCGAGGCTGCCGCCAAGCGCGAGGTTCTGCGCACGCAGGGCTTCGATGTCGCGCAGGAAGCCGAATGTCCGCGCCCGGCTTACCTCTTTGACGAAGGAGGCGCGGGAGAAATCCACCACCGCGGACTGTGCGCGGGAGGTGAAGGCTGGATGCTCGAAGTCGATGGAGAAGCCAACCCGGAAGCCCTCATAGGGCTCAAAACGCGCGAACTTGTCACCGTCTTCGACGGTCACGGTCCGCTTGATGCGGATGAAGCGCTTCGGGCGCGACTGCTCCTCAATGCCGGCCGACTGCAGCAGGAACACGAAGGGTCCGGCGCTGCCGTCCATGATGGGCACCTCGGCGGCGCTCACGTCGACGTAGGCGTTGTCGATGCCCAAGCCGGCGAAGGCCGAGAGCAGATGCTCCACGGTCGATACGCGGGCGCCGTTCGCCTCCAGCGTGGTGGACAGTCGCGTATCGCCCACCCGCGCCGGGCAGGCCGGAATGTCCACCGGCGGGTCGAGATCGACACGCCGAAAAACAATGCCCGTGTCGGGTGCGGCCGGACGCAAGGTGAGGTAGACCTTGGTACCGGTATGCAATCCAACGCCGGTGGCGCGGATCACGTTTTTGAGCGTGCGCTGACGGATCACTGTCGCTTCCCCTTGCCGCTGCGTTGTGTTGGCCAGCTACGGGCCGGACCGGAACGCAAATTGCGATGTTTTGACGCCGGGTACCGACGCTGCCAAACGGCAGCGTCGCCCAACCTGTGCTTGACGCATAGGTTAGGGTTTTCCCGAATTATTATCAAGCATCAAATGCGATTGCAAGCGAAGCGTCTGTTTGCGCTTGAGTTATTGCGCTAGGGATTGCCCTAGCGCAAGTTTTCCGCACATCAATCCGCCTGTCGGCGCAGGAAGGCCGGGATGTCAAGGTAGTCCAGATCGGACCCGCCCTGGTCACCGCCGCCCGCCGCGACCCGCTTGTTGCGAATGTACGCGGGCTGGTCCATGTCGCGGTAGTCCGGCGTCATGCCGTCCTTGTCGCGGTTGTTGATCAGGCGCATCTTCGGCTCTTCGCTGGCCATGCCCGAGTGGCGCGAGCCTAGCCCGGTGGCGACGACGGTGACGCGCAGCTCGTCTTCGAGCTCCGGATCGATGACGGTGCCCACAACGACCGTCGCGTCGTCGTCCGCGAAATCGCGCACGGTGTTGCCGACCTCGTCGAACTCGCCGATGGACAGGCTGAGCCCCGCCGTGATGTTGACCAGGATGCCGCGGGCGCCAGCGAGGTCGATGTCCTCCAGCAGCGGGCTGTTGATGGCCGCCTCGGCCGCCTCGCGGGCACGATTCTCACCGCGCGCGGCGCCGGTGCCCATCATGGAAACACCCATCTCGGCCATCACCGTCTTGACGTCGGCGAAGTCCACGTTGATCAGACCCGGGCGGGTGATCAGCTCGGCGATGCCCTGGGTCGCGTTCAGCAGCACGTCGTTGGCAGCGCTGAAGGCGCTGAGCAGCGTCATGTCCTTGCCAAGCACCTGCAGCAGCTTCTCGTTCGGGATCGTGATCAGCGAGTCCACGTGCTTGGCAAGCTCGGCGATACCGGCGCAGGCCACCTTGCCGCGCTTGCCGCCCTCGAAGGGGAAGGGCTTGGTGACGACAGCGACGGTCAGGATGCCCAGCTCGCGGGCCACCTCGGCGACGACGGGCGCGGCGCCCGTGCCGGTGCCGCCGCCCATACCGGCGGTGATGAACACCATGTCGGCGCCTTCCAGGGCGTCCTTGATGCGGTCGCGATCTTCTTCCGCGGCCTTGCGGCCGATGTCCGGGTCGGCGCCGGCGCCGAGACCCTTGGTGATGCCTGCACCGAGCTGCAGGATGGTCTTGACGGTGGCGTTGTCGAGCGCCTGTGCGTCGGTGTTGGCGCAGATGAAGTCCACGCCCTCGATGTTGGCCGCCGCCATGTGGTTGACCGCGTTGCCGCCGCCGCCGCCGACGCCGATGACCTTGATGACCGCGGTTTGGGTCTGGGTATCCATAAGCTCAAACATGATGCATTGCCTCTTGTGTCGCTGTTGCCTGCCTGACTGCCATCCCCTCGGGCCGCGGGGAGCCTATGCCCGATTTCTGCCTCGCCGTGCGGTGGTCCCGCCCGGCGATCGATTCGTGAGCGCGGCGTCAGCCGCCGCCGAACCACCTGCGCATGCGCGCCCAAAGCCCCTGGCGCTCCGCGTACTCGGAGCCCGCGGCGAAGCGATGTTGCTGCGCGTAGATGAGCAGGCCCACGCCGGTGGCATAGACCGGGTCGGCCATGGTGTCGTCGAGCCCGGTGACGTACTGCGGCACGCCGATACGCACGGGCATGTGGAAGACCTCTTCGGCCAGCTCGACCAAGCCGTCCATCTTCGCGCTGCCGCCGGTGAGCACGACGCCGCCGGCGACGAGGTCCTCGAAGCCGCTGCGGCGCAGCTCGTTCTGGAGCAGGGTCAGCAGCTCCTCGTAGCGGGGCTCGACCACCTCGGCCAGGGTCTGGCGCGAAAGCTGGCGGGCCGGGCGCTCGCCGATGCTCGGCACCTCGATATCCTCGTTCACGCCCTTCGAGCTCAGTGCGCAGGCATGGCGGATCTTGATCTGCTCCGCGTGCTGGGTCGGCGTGCGCAGCGCCACCGCGATGTCGTTGGTGACCTGGTCGCCGGCGATGGGGATGCAGGCGGTGTGGCGGATGGCGCCGTCGGTGAACACGGCCATGTCCGTGGTGCCGCCGCCGATGTCCACCAGGCAGACGCCGAGCTCCTTTTCGTCGTCGCCGAGCACGGCGTAGCTGGAGCTGAGCTGGCCGAGCACCAGATCATCCACTTCGAGCCCGCAGCGGCGGATGCACTTGACGATGTTCTGCGCGGCGCTGACGGCGCCGGTGACCATGTGCACGCGCGCCTCCAGGCGCACGCCGGACATGCCGATGGGCTCGCGGATGCCCTCCTGGTCGTCGATGATGAATTCCTGGGGCAGGATGTGCAGGATCTTCTGGTCCGCCGGGATCGCCACCGCGCGCGCCGCGTCGATGACCCGATCGACGTCCGCCTGCACCACCTCGTGGTCCTTGATGGCGGTGATGCCGTGGCTGTTCAGGCTGCGCACGTGGTTGCCGGCGATGACGGCGTGCACGGAGTGGATCTCGCAGCCGGCCATCAGCTCGGCCTCCTCCACCGCGCGCTGGATGGACTGGACAGTAGACTCGATGTCCACCACCACGCCCTTCTTGAGCCCATGGGACGGATGGGTGCCGATGCCGATGATCTCGATGGTGTCGTCGGCCTTCAGCTCGCCCACCAGCGCGGCCACCTTCGAGGTGCCGATGTCGAGCCCCACCAACAGGTTCTTTTCACTACGTCTGGCCATGCCAGTCAGCTCCGTTGCCGTGATTGGGTTGCGGCCACGCGCTCGGGCCGTGCGTCTGTCCTCGGGATCCAGCGCACCGCGAAGCCGTTGCTGTAGCGCAGGTCGATGCGGGTGGGGATGCCGATGGCCTCCACCTGCGGATAGGCCGCGAGCAGCCGCTCGAAGCGCGTCTCGATGTCTTCGGTGCCGAGGTAGAGCTCGGTGCCGCCGAGCAGGGTCAAGGTCCAGTCGCCGCGAGCATTGCGCACCACCGCGTCGATGATGAGCCCCAGCTCGGAGAGCTTCGGGTGCCAGCGCTGATAGCGCTCCACCACGTCGGGCGCAAAGTCGTCGGCGCCGGCCAGGCGCACGAGCCCGGCCGGCAGCACGCCGTCGCGCGGCCGGAACACGATGCCCTCGGCGGTGACGAGTCCGTTATCGCCCCACTGCGCCATGGCCTCGTGCTCGGTGACGGTGAACACGAGCCGATCCGGCCAGACCCGCCGCACGCTCGCGCGGTGGATCCAGGGCAGGTCCTCCACCTGCCGCTTCAGCGCCGCGAGGTCCTGGGTCAGGATGCCGCCGTCGATGGCGTCGGCGATGGTCTGCTGCAGTGACTCCCGCGACAGCCCATGCATCTCGCCGTCCACGGTGACGACGCGCACGGGCAGGAGCCGCGGCTCCCACTCCAGCGCGATGAAGCCGCCGCCGATCAGCCCACTGATAATGGCCACCGCCGTCAGCAGCCGGCCGACGAGCGCGAGGCTGCTCGGGCGCGCCGGTATCGGCGCCTGCTTCGGCGCCGGCGTAGGCGCCGGACCCTGGGCGGTGCTCGGCTGCCAGCTCATGCGCGGGCCTCCCCGGCCAGGCTCGTAGCGAGCACGCGCAGGCACAGCTCATCAAAGTCGATGCCGGCGGCCTTTGCCGCCATCGGCACCAGGCTGTGGTCGGTCATGCCAGGCACGGTGTTGACCTCCAGCAGCTTCGGCGCGCCGTCGGCGTCGAGCATGAAGTCCACGCGGCCCCAGCCGGAGGCGCCGACGGCGTCGAAGGCGCGCACGCACAGCGCCGCAAGCTCCGCCTCCTGCGCCGCCGGCAGCCCGCAGGGGCAGTGGTAGCGGGTCGTGTTGGCGAAGTACTTGGCCTCGTAGTCGTAGAAGCTGTTCGGCGTCTCCAGGCGAATCAGCGGCAGCGCCTCGCCCTGGAGAATGGCGCAGGTGAATTCCGCCCCCGGCAGCCAGCGCTCCGCGAGCACGGTGCGGTCGTACTCGGCGGCGGCGCGCCAGGCGGTGGCCAGCGCCGCCGCGTCCTCGACCTTCGCCATGCCGATGCTGGAGCCCTCCTGGGAGGGCTTGATCATGAGCGGGAAGCCGAGCTGCGCCGCCGCCGGCAGGTCCGCCTCGGCGTGCAGCAGCGCGAACTCCGCCGTCGGGATGCCGGCACCGGCCCACAGCAGCTTGGTGCGGTACTTGTCCATGCCGATGGCGGAGCCGAGCACGCCGGAGCCGGTGTAGGGCAGGCCGATGCGCGCGAGCGCGCCCTGGATCTGCCCGTCCTCGCCGCCGCGGCCGTGCAGGATGATGAAGGCCCGATCGAATGCGCCGGCGCGCAGCACCTCCAGGACGTCCGGGCCGGGGTCGATGTCGTGGACATCCACGCCCGCGCGCCGCAGCGCCGCGCCGACGGCCGCGCCGCTTTTCAGCGAGATCTCGCGCTCGGCGGCATCCCCGCCAAGCAACAGCGCTACCTTGCCGAACTGCCCCGGATCGAGAGTCGTCATTGGAAAGCCCCCACCCGACGGACCTCGGGTATCAGTCGGACGCCGTGGCGACGCTCCACCTCCGCCTGTACGTGATCGATCAGGCGGGCGATGTCCCGCGCCGTGGCGTCACCCAAGTTGATGATGAAATTCGCATGCTTCGGCGACACCTCGGCGCCGCCGCAGCGCAAGCCCTTGAGCCCGCAGGCCTCGATGAGTCGCGCGGCGTGGTCGCCGGGCGGGTTGCGGAACACCGAGCCGCAGCTCGGCAGGCCCGTGGGCTGGGTGGCGGCGCGCCGGTCCAACAGTTGCCTAATGCGCGCCTGCGCCGCCTGCGTGTCGCCGCTCGGGAGCGCCAGCTCCGCCTCCAGGAACCACTCGCCGGGCGGGATCGCGACGTGCCGGTAGCCGACCTCGAAGTCGGCGGGCGGGCGCTCGCGCAGCTCGCCGGCCCGATCCAGCGTGCGCACCAGCGCCACCAGCGGCCAGGTCTCCCCACCCCAGGCGCCGGCGTTCATGGCCAGTGCGCCGCCGACGGTGCCGGGGATGCCGGCGAAGAACTCGAGCCCCACCAGGCCCTGCCGGGCGGCGAAGCGCGCGGCCTTGGCGCAGGCCACGCCGGCCTCCAGGCGCAGGCGGCCGGGGGCCATCAGATCCATGCCCGCGAGGCAGCCCTGGGTCTCGACAACGGTGCCGGGCCAGCCGGCATCGTCGATGAGCAGATTGCTGCCGAGCCCGATCCAGAGCAGGGGCTCGTCCGCGGGCAGCGTGCGCAGGAATGCGATCAGGTCTGCCCGGTCCGCGGGCCGATACAGCCGCGCGGCCGGGCCGCCGACGCGCCAGGTGGTGTGCCGGGCGAGCGGCTCGTCGCGGCGGAGCTCGCCGCGCGGCGCGGGTTTGGTTTGGCCGTTCATCGGACCACGCGCCCCCGGCGGGCGGCTCGGCGCGCGGGTTCGGGCCGGCGTTGGGCGGCGCTGTCAGAACGCATCGTCGTCACCGTCCGACAGCAGATGCGGCAGGCGCGCCGCGAGACCGCCAATGTCCCCGGCGCCGGAGACCAACACCACGTCCCCGTCCACCAGCGTGTTGTCGAGCAGGTCCACGACCTCACTGAGGTTGAGCGCGAACAAGGGCTCCAGGCCACCGCGAGCGCGGATGGCGCGGGCCAGGCTGCGGCCGTCGGCGCCCGCGATCGGCTGCTCACCGGCGGCGTAGACCTCGCACAGCACCAACTGGTCCGGCTCGGAGAGGACATGCACGAAGTCGTCGAACTGCTCCTGCGTGCGCGTATAGCGGTGCGGCTGGAATACCAGCACGAGCCGGCGCTTCGGCCAGCTACCCCGGGCCGCGGCCATGGTGGCGGCAAGCTCGGTGGGGTGATGACCGTAGTCGTCGATGAGCGTGATATCCCGGTCGCCGCGCATGCGGCAGTGGCTGACGACGAAGCGCCGACCGACGCCCTGGAAGCCCGCCAGCGCCCGGCGGATCGCGTCCTCATCGACGCCGAGCTCCAGCCCGACGGCGACGGCCGCAAGGGCGTTTAGCATGTTGTGGCGCCCGGCGAGGTTGAGCTCGATGGGCAGCACCGCCCCGCCCGGCAGGTGCGCATCGAACAGCATGCGCGTGCCCTGCTGGCGCACGTTGTCGGCGCGCACGTCGGCGTCGGCGCGGGTGCCGTAGGTCACCACGGGGCGGCCCATCAGCGGCACCAGGGAGGCGACCTCGTCGTCATCCACACACAGCACCGCGAGGCCGTAGAAGGGCAGGTGATGCAGAAACTCCAGGAAGGTGTTGCGCAGCCGGTTGAAGTCGTTGCCGTAGGTGTGCATGTGGTCGGCGTCGATATTCGTGACCACCGCCAGCATCGGCTGCAGAAACAGGAAGGACGCGTCGCTCTCGTCGGCCTCCGCGACCAGGTACTTGCTGCTGCCTAAGCGCGCGTTGGCGCCGGCGCTGTTGAGCAGCCCGCCGATGACAAAGGTCGGGTCCAGGTCGCCCTCGGCCAACACGCTCGCGATCAGGCTCGTCGTCGTGGTCTTGCCGTGGGTGCCGGCCACGGCGACGCCGTAGTGGAAGCGCATCAGCTCGGCCAGCATCTCGGCGCGGCGCACCACCGGGATGCGCCCGGCGCGGGCGGCGACGATCTCCGGATTGGTCGGGTCGATGGCCGTGGAGACTACGACCGCGTCCACGTCTTCGACATGCTCGCCGCTATGCCCGATGCAGACCCGGATGCCGAGCCCTTCGAGCCGCTCGGTGACCTTGCTCGCGCGCCGGTCCGAGCCCTGCACCTCGTAGCCCAGGTTCGCCATCAGCTCGGCGATGCCGCTCATGCCGGCCCCGCCGATGCCAATGAAGTGGAGCCGCCGCATGCGGCCCATGTAGCTCGCGGAATGGGTGTTGTGGGCGTTCATGCTGCTGCCTGCAGGGGATGGGCCGAGGGCCGAGGGGACAAGGCATCGCGTTCCTTAGCCCTTGCGCCTTCGCCCCGCGCACCGTTTGCACCGACGCATGACGTCCAGTGGCGGGTCATGAGCGCCGCTCCGAGCCTGCAGCCAACGCCACGCAGGCCTCGGCGATGCGTTCCGCCGCGTCCACCCGCGCCTGCGCGCGTCCGGCCTCGGCCATTGCCAGGCGCTGGTCGGGGTCTGCGAGCAGCTCGCGCAGATGCTCCGCGAGGAGCGCCGGCGTCAGGTCCTTCTGGATGATGAGCCGGGCCGCGCCAACGTCCGTGAGCCAGCGGGCGTTGCCCACCTGGTGGTCGTCTACGGCATGCGGAAAGGGCACGAAGATGGCCGGCACACCCGCGGCGGCGATCTCGGACACCGTGAGCGCGCCAGCGCGGCAGACCACCAGGTCCGCCCATGCGTAGGCGGCGGCCATGTCCGCGATGAAGGGCGTGACCTCGGCCGTGACGCCTGCTGCCGCGTAGGCGGCCTGGGCGACATCAAGGGTCTTCTCACCCGCCTGATGCCGGACCTGCGGTCGCGCGGCCTCATCGAGCAGTGCCAACGCCGCCGGCACCGTCTCATTCAGCGCCTTGGCGCCCAGGGAGCCGCCCACCACCAGCAGCCGCGGCGAGCCCGAGCGGCCTTGCAGACGCTCGGCCGGCGGCGGCAGCGCGGCGATGTCGGCCCGCACCGGGTTGCCGCTGGCGACGGCGTTTCGCGCGGCGGGGAAGCTGCCCGGGAAGGCCTCGAACACGCGGTCCGCCAAGCGCGCAAGCCATTGGTTGGTTAAGCCCGGAACACTGTTCTGCTCCTGGATCACCAGCGGCCGGCCCTGCAGGCGCGCCGCGAGCCCGCCCGGGCCGGCAACGAAACCGCCCATGCCGAGCACGGCGTTCGCGCCGCGACGGCTCAGGATGCCGGCGGCCTCGCGCACGGCGCCGGCGAGCTTGAACGGCGCCGACGCGAGCGCACCGAGCCCCTTGCCGCGCACGCCCTGGATGCCGACCCACTCCATCTCGAAGCCGTGCTCAGGCACAAGCCGTGCCTCCATGCCGGCGTGCGTGCCGATCCAGAACACCTCCGCCCCGCGCGCGCGCAGCACCTCGGCCACGGCCAACGCCGGAAACACGTGCCCACCCGTGCCGCCGGCCATGACAGCAAAGCGGAAGGGCCGAGGGCCTAGGGCCAAGGCCGCAGCCGGCGCGTCGGGCGCTTGCTCCTCGGCCCTCGGCCCTAGCCCCTTCTTCACCGCCATGTCGCCCCCCGCTCACGCCTGTTGCGCTCCCGCGGCGAGCGCACCGGCGGCACCGGGCGCTCGCGGTGCAGGCCGCCCTCGGGGATCGGCTCCAGGGTCTTGCGGCGCAGCTCGAAGTCGATGCGCAGCAGCACGGCGGTGACCATCACCGCGACGATGAGCGCGTTGCTGCCGTAGCTTAGGAAAGGCAGCGGCAGCCCTTTGGTGGGCAGAAGCCCGGTGTTGACGCCGACATTGATGAAGGCCTGCATCCCGATAAGCAGCCCAAAGCCGTGCGCGACGTAGCAGGAGAAGGTATCCCCCTGGCGGCGCGCCCGTGCCCCGATCTCGAAGGCCCGCCAGGTGATGAACGCGAACAGCGCGACGATGACGAGCACGCCGACCAGGCCTAGCTCCTCGCCGACGACGGCGAGCAGAAAGTCCGTGTGCGCCTCCGGCAGGTAGAACTGTTTCTGGATGCCGTTGCCGAGGCCGACGCCGAACCATTCGCCACGGCCAAAGGCGATCAGCGCCTGGCTTAGCTGGTAGCCGGTGTTGAAGGGGTCGTCGAACGGGTTGACGAAGGAGGTGACCCGTTGCAGCCGGTAGGGCTCGATGATGATCAGCGCCACCAGCCCCGCGAGGATCAGCGCGCCGAGCACGACGAAACTCATGATGCTGACGCCGCCGAGGAACAGGAGCCCCATGCTGGTGGCGAGGATCACCGCCGTGGTGCCGAAGTCCGGCTGCGCCATGATCAGCAAGCTGGCGATGCCGATCAGCACCATCGGCCGCAGGAACCCGGTGATGCTCGTCTGCACCTCCAGCTCCCGGCGGATCAGGTAGCCGCCGAGATAGATCACCGACGTGAACTTGACCAGCTCCGACGGCTGCAGGTTCAGCACCCCGAGCGGGATCCAGCGCGTCGCGCCATTCACGGTCCGGCCGACGCCCGGCACCAGCAGCAGCGCGAGCAGCGCGATGGCGACCAGCATCAAGAGCGGCCCCGCACCCTCCCAGGCCCTCGGCGGCACCGCGAAGCAAAGCGCACCGCACGCGAGCGCCAGGCCCAGCGCGACCCCGTGTCGCAGCACGAAGAAGAAGGGGTCGTCGTAGTTGCGGTCCGCCATCGGCATCGACGCCGACGTGACCATGACGAAGCCAAAGCCGAGCAGGAACAGCACGGCCACCAAAAGACCCCCGTCCAGCATCTGCTCACGGCGTTCCAGGCGGCGCCGACGACGAATGCCATGCGTAGACTCGACCACCAGGGTTTGGCTCATCGTGTACCCCTACGCGTGCAAGCTGCGATGCGCCCTCGGCCCTCGGCCCTTGGCCCTTCCTTCATGGCACCCACCTCCCCACCGCCTCCGCGAACGCGCGCCCGCGGTGGCGGTAGTCGTCGAACATGTCGAAGCTCGCGCAGGCCGGCGACAGCAGCACGCAGTCGCCGGGCTTGGCGAGCGCCGCGGCCTGGCGCACCGCATCGTCCATGTCCGCGGCGCGGTGCAGCGGCACGGTTTCGGCCAGCGCCGCGGCGAGGTCGTCCGCATCGCGGCCGATCAGGACGACGGCGCGAGCCGCGCGGCGAACTGCGGGCGGGAGCGGCGAGAAGTCCGCGTCCTTGCAGTCGCCGCCGGCGATGAGCACGGCCTTGCGGCGGCTCGGGTCCGGCACCAGCCCGGCCAGGGCCGCCACGGTGGCGCCCGGGTTGGTGCCCTTGGAATCGTTGATCCAAAGGATGTCGTTGTGGTCGGCGACCAGCTCGCTGCGATGCGACAGCCCGCGGAAGCGGCGCAGCACGTCCAGCATCGGCTCCCGCGGCAGCCCGCAGCGCTCGCCGAGGGCCAGCGCCGCGAGCGCGTTGGCCAGGTTGTGGGTGCCCGGCAGCACCAGATCGTCCACCGGCAGCACCGACTCGTCGCCGGCGCAGATCCAGTCGGCGCCGCGGTGGGAGCAGATGCCCCAGTCGCCCGGGAGCGGCGCGCCCAGCGTGAAGCCAATCTGCTCGGCGACGCTGGCGGATAGCCGCACGGAGGCCTCGTCGTCGCGGTTCACTACGGCACTTGCCGCGTGCGCGAAGATTCGCTGCTTGGCCGCACCATAGGCCGCGAGGTCGGGATAACGGTCCATGTGGTCCGGCGACAGATTCAGGATGGTGGCGGTGACCAACGCCAGTGAGTGCGTCGTCTCGAGCTGGAAGCTGGACAGCTCCAACACGTACAGCTCCACGTCGTCGCCGAGCAGGTTCAACGCTGGCTCACCGAGGTTGCCGCCGATGCCGGCGCGCAGCCCCGCTGCCAAGGCCATCTGCCCGAGCAGCGTCGTCACCGTGCTCTTGCCGTTGGTGCCGGTGATGCCGACAACGGGCGCCTTCGCGGCCTGCGCAAACAGCTCCACGTCGCCGACCACGGGCGTGCCGGCCGCCATGGCCCGGGCGACGGCCGGTGTCGTCAGCGGCAGCCCCGGCCCGACGATGGCCAAGTCCGCGGCGGCGAAGGCCGCATCATCGAAGCCGCCCAGCATCAGCGCCACGTCGGGCAGCTCCGCGCGCAGCGTCGCAAGCGCCGGCGGCGCCGCACGGCTGTCAGTGACCGCGACGGTTGCGCCGCAGCGATGCAGCCAGCGCGCACAGGAGAGGCCGGTGGGGCCCAAGCCCACCACCAGCACCTTCATGCCGGCGAGCGCGGATGGTGTCAGGTCCGCGACGTTCATCGGATCTTGAGGCTCGCGAGGCCAATCAGCACCAGCACCACGGTGACGATCCAGAAGCGCACGATGACGCGCGGCTCCGGCCAGCCCTTGAGCTCGTAGTGGTGGTGCAGCGGCGCCATGCGGAAGATGCGCTTGCCGGTGAGCTTGAAGGACGCCACCTGCAGCATCACGGAGACCGTCTCCAGCACGAAGATGCCGCCCATGATGAACAGCACGATCTCCTGCTTGGCAACGACGGCGACGGCGCCCAGGGCGGCGCCGAGTGCAAGCGCGCCGACATCGCCCATGAACACCTGTGCCGGATAGGTGTTGAACCACAGGAAGCCCAAGCCCGCCCCGGCGATGGCGCCGCAGAACACGACCACCTCGCCGACATCTGCCACGTAGGGGATGCGCAGGTACTCGGCGATGGCGCTGTTGCCGGCCGCGTAGACCATGATGCCGAGGCCGCCCGCGACCATGGCCGTCGGCACCACGGCGAGGCCGTCCAGGCCGTCGGTCAGGTTCACGGCGTTGCTGGAGCCGACGATGACGAAGTAGGCGAACAGCACGAACAGTGGCCCGAGCTGGATGCTCACGTCCTTCAGGTAGGGCACCAGCAGCGCCGTCTCGCCCGGCGTCGTCGCGCTCAGGTAAAGGTACAGCGCGGCGGCAAGCCCGAGCACCGTCTGCCAGAAGTATTTCCAGCGACCGGCGAGTCCCTTCGGGTCTTTCAGCACCAGCTTCTTGTAGTCGTCGACGAAGCCGATGGCGCCGAAGCCGAGCGTCGTCAGCAGCACCACCCACACGAAGCGGTTGTTCAGGTCCGCCCACAGCAGCGTGCTGACACCGATGGCCACCAGCATCAGCGTGCCCCCCATGGTGGGCGTGCCGGCCTTGGAGAAGTGGCTCTCGGGGCCGTCGCGGCGCACCACCTGCCCGACCTTGTAGCTGCTGAGCCAACGGATCAGGGGCCGCCCCACCAGGAGCGAGATGCCGAGCGCCGTCAGCACCCCGAGGATGGTGCGCAGCGTCAGATAGCGGAACACGTAGAAGCCGCTGTCGAGCTGGCCGAGCCAGTCTGTGAGCCAGAGCAGCATCAGCAGGTCCCCCGCGGCAGGGCGGCGGGCCGCGGGCCGCGGCCCGAGCGGACGACTGCAATCAATTCCCTGGCAACCGTGTCGTGACCCTTGCGCCGCTCCCCCCGAAGCGATGCGAACCACCGGCCACGACCGTCGCCACGGCTGTCGGCGATGCGCCCGGCAGCGCCGGTGCCCGCCGCCGACAGCCTGCCCCCGAACCCGATGTGCCGTGCGCCCGGCGTGCAGCTACGCGTCATGGGTGCCGACCCTCCCATTCTGTCTGCGCCTGCACCACCTGCGCACGGTCGCTGAACTTGACTTTGAGCTCGCCCATGTCCTGGACGGTCTCGTTGCCCTTGCCCGCCACCAGCACGGCATCGTCGCGGCCGGCGCGGGCGAGCGCAGAGCGGATGGCGAACGCGCGCTGCCGCTCGACGACGACGGCGTCGGGGCGCTGCATGCCGGCGAGGATGTCCTCAATGATCCGCGCGCCGTCCTCGAAACGCGGGTTGTCGTCCGTCAGGATGACGCGGTCGGCGAGCCGCTCGGCCACCGCGCCCATTGCCGCGCGCTTGCCGGCATCGCGCCCGCCGCCGCAGCCGAAGACCGTGATGAGCCGCCCGCGGCAATGGCCGCGGACCTCCGTCAGCGCCTGCTCAAGCGCCGCGGGCGCATGGGCGCCGTCCACCACCGCGAGCGGACGGTCGCCACCGCCGAACCGCTCCATGCGGCCGGGCAACCCCTGCACCGTGCCGAGACGCGCGAGCGCGCTGTCGAGCGGCTCCTCGCGGCTCAGCAGCACGGCGAGCACCGCGAGCAGGTTGGCCACCTCGAAACGGCCGATGAGGCCGGCGCGGAACTGCCCGCTGCCGACGCTGGTATCGACGTCCACGAGGAAGCCCTCGGCGTCCGCGTTGACCTGCCGCGCCCAAACCGACAGGTCGGCCGCGGGCGGTGCCGCCGCGCCCTGCCCGTAGCGGGCGACGCGCACGTCCGGCGCCAGCCCTGCGGCCATGTGCTCGCTGGCCGGGTCGTCGGCGTTCAGCACGGCCCAACGCAGGCCCGGCATGCGAAAGAGCCGGCGCTTGGCCGCCGCGTAGGCGGCCATGTCGCCGTGGTAGTCCAGGTGATCGCGGCTCAGGTTCGTGAATACGGCGTGACTGAACCGAACCGCGCCGACGCGGCACTGGTCCAGCGCGTGCGAGGACACCTCGATGGCGACGGCCTCGGCACCGTCGGCCGCGAGCTGCGCCAGCGTGCGCTGCATCGCCACGGCGTCGGGTGTGCAGAGCGCGGGCGCCGCGTCGGCGCGCCCAAGGGCATCCGGAAAGCCGTGCCCTAGCGACCCCATGACCGCGCACCTGAGCCCGGGCCATCCGGTATCGGCGGCCAGCGCGCGGGCGAGGTAATGCGTGACGCTGGTCTTGCCGGCGGTGCCGGTGACGCCGAACGCCTCGAGCAAGCCGCTCGGCTCCCCAAAGAAACGCGCCGCAATCTCTGCGGCGCGTTGGGCGAGGTGGGGTACCGGGATCACCGGCAAGGCCAGCTCTCCCGCGAGGCGCCCCAGCTCCGCCTCGCCCCAGGCCGCGTCCGGCTCCGCGACAATGGCGACGGCGCCGCGCTCGACCGCCGCCTCGGCGTAGGCGAGCCCATGCCTGCCGCGGCCACGACAGGCCAAGAACAGGCTGCCCGGCGTGGCCTCGCGGCTGTCCAGGGTCAGCGCCATGACGCGCGCACCGGACTCGAACGGCTGCACGGCAAAGCCCGCCAAGAGCTCGCCGAGGGGCCAGTTGGGCCGCACGGGGCCGCGCGATGTGAGCCCGACGGCGCTCACCGCTGCGCCTCCCGCTTGAGCCCGGCCAGCAGGAGCTCGGCCTGCGGATCATCCGGTGCCACGTTGTAGAGCCGCAGCGCCGCCTGCATGACCTTGGCAAAGGTCGGCGCGGCGACGATGCCGCCGTAGTAGGACTCGCCGCGCGGCTCGTCGATCATCACGACCATGGCGAAGCGTGGGTTCGAGATCGGCGCCATACCGGCGAACACGGATTGGTACTTGCCGGGCGCATAGCCGCGCCCGGTAGCCTTCTTGGCGGTGCCGGTCTTGCCGCCGACGCGATAGCCCGCGATCTTGGCGCGCCGGGCAGTGCCCTGGTCGGAAACGACGGTTTCCATCATCGTGCGCGCGGCACGCGCGGTCTCGGCGGAGAAGACGCGCTCGCCCTCGGGAATGCTGTGCTGGCGCTGCAGCGACACCGGCAGGCTTACGCCGTCGTTCGCGATCACGGCGTAGGCGTGCGCAAGCTGCAGCGAGGTCATGTTGAGCCCGTAGCCGAACGCGAGCGTGGCGTGCTCGAAACGCGACCAGCGCTCGTACTGGGGCAGAAAGCCGGTGCGCTCGCCGGGAAACTCGACGCCGGTCACCTTGCCGAAGCCGAGCCGACTGTAGGTCTGCCACAGCACCGCACGGTCCATGCGGTGCGCGATCTTGACCACCCCGATGTTGCTGGACTTGGTGATGATCCCGGTGGCGCTCAGCACGCCGTAGTTGCGGATGTCCTTGACCCGGTTGTTGCCGACCTGGAGCACGCCCGGCGACGTATTGACCGGCGTGGTCGGGTTGATGATGCCCGCATCCAGCGCGGCCGCCACGACGATCGGCTTCACCGTGGAGCCGGGCTCGAAGACATCGGTCAACGCCCGATTACGACGGTTCTCCACCGGCTCGCTGCGGGCGGCATTGGGGTTGTAGGCGGGCTGGTTCACCATGGCGAGCACCTCGCCATTGGTGATGTCGAGCAGCACGGCGGTGCCGGACGTGGCCTTGTGCTCGGTGACCGCGCGCTTGAGCTCGCGGTAGGCGAGGAACTGGAGCCTTCGGTCGAGGCTCAAGGTCACATCCTCGCCGTGGCTCGGTGGCCGGATCTGCTCGACTTCCTCGACGACAAGCCCGCGCCCGTCCTGGATCACGCGCCGGGCGCCGGGCGCCGCACGCAGCCGGCTCTCGAACGTCAGCTCGACGCCCTCCTGGCCAATATCGTCGACATTCGTGAAGCCGACCACTTGGCCGAAGGTCTCGCCGGCCGGGTAGAAGCGGCGGTACTCGTAATCCATGCCGATACCGGCGAGTCGCTCGGCATCGATGACCTCGCTGACGGCGTCCGCGACGTGCGGCTCGACCCGCCGACGCAGGTAGATGAAGCGGCGACCCTGCTGCGCGGAGTTGGTGGTACGCGCCGTGAGCTCGGCAGGCGGCAGCTCCAGCGCCGTGGCGAGCGCCGGCAGCGCCTCGCTGCGTTCGCCGAGCAGAAGCGGGTCGGCCCAGACCGTGGACATGGAGGTGCTGAGCGCGAGCGGCTGGCCGTTGCGGTCGGTGATCATGCCGCGGCGGGCCGGGATCTCGCGCTCGCGCAGGAAGCGCTTCTCGCCCTCGTCGCGCAGAAACTCGTGCTCCAGCACCTGGCGGTGGAAGGCCGCGGCGACCACCGACAGGCCGGCGGCGGCCAGCATGAGCCCGAGCGCGGCACGGCGGGCTGCGAAGTTCGGCGGGCACCGGCGCGCGAGCTCGGCGCGGCGCAGGCGCGCCTTCATGCGCTCTCGGCTTTTGCGTCGCTCAAAGACCATCGCTATCACTCCGACTGGCTGGCACTTCCACCACCCGCACCTCGCCGCCGGCCGGCATGATCATGTCGAGCCGGGTCCGGGCGCTGTCCTCAACGCGGGTATGCGAGGTCAGCGCCGCCTCTTGGATCTGCAGGCGGCCCCATTCCACGTCGAGGGAGTCGCGCGCGGCGCGCACCTGCTGCAGGGCGCTGAATTCCTGCCGCGTCAGATACTTCACGTAGATCACGGCGACGCCGGACACGAGCACCGCCAGGGCGAGCGCGAGCGCCACCGTGAGCGCACCCCGGTTGATGCCGGGCTCCTCGCGCGCGCTCATGGCAGCCGCTCCGCGACGCGCAGCACGGCGCTGCGCGCCCTCGGGTTCGCGCGGACCTCGTCGTCGCCGGCGCGCACGGGGCCGCCGATGGGCTTGAGGCGCCGCGGCAACTGGTCGTCGGTGACCGGCACGCCCTTCGGCAGCGCGGCGCCGCTCGACTCGTCGCGAATGAAGCGCTTGACGATCCGGTCCTCCAGCGAATGGAAACTGATCACCACGAGTCGGCCGCCGACGGCGAGCAGATCGGTCGCGCCCGCGAGCAGCGAGCGCAACTGGTCGAGCTCGGCGTTGACCTGGATGCGTAAGGCCTGGAAGGTGCGGGTCGCCGGGTGCTTGCCGGGCTCGCGCGTCGGCACCGCACGCTCACAGAGCGCTGCCAGCTCACCGGTGGTGGCGAGGGGCGCGGTGGCACGGGCGGCACAGACGGCGCGGGCGATGCGCCTGGCGAAGCGCTCCTCGCCGTAGTCCTTTAGGACGCGGGCGATGTCGCGCTCGGCGGCGCCGGCCAGCCAGCCCGCGGCACTTTGCCCGCTCTCGGGGTCCATCCGCATGTCCAGCGGGCCGTCGGCGGAGAAGCTGAAGCCGCGCTCGGGCCGATCGAGCTGCGGCGACGAGACGCCGAGGTCTGCAAGCAGGCCGTTGACGCGGCCCACTAGCCCGGCCGCTCGCAGGTGCTCGGGCAGCTCCGCGAAGGCAGCTTTAAGGACGTTCAGGCGCGGCTCGGCCGCGGCCAGCGCAACGCCGGCGGCGACTGCCGTCGGATCACGATCGGCCACCCAGAGCCGCCCGGCAGGGCCGAGCCGCTCCAGGATGGCGCGCGCATGACCGCCGCGCCCGAACGTGGCGTCCACATAGACGCCGTCCGCTTGTACCCCCAAGGCCTGCATGCTTTCCCCCAACAGGACCGGAATGTGTTCTCGCGAGTCCATGCGTGCTTGTATGTTGTTCGTTGTTTTGGGCTCGTATCAGCGCAGAGCCGGAGCGTGGCGCCTGCTGCCGCCTGGTACCCGCCGGCCTGCGCCATCCGCGCAGGCCTACAATCCGTCAACCCGCTCAGAGGCGGAAGTCGGCGAGCCCCGGGTCTTCGGCGAGCGCGGTGGCCGCAAGCTCCCGATCCCGCTCCTGCTGCGCCTCCCAGAGGTCCCGGCGCCAGAGCTGATAGCGATTGCCGATGCCGATCAGCACCGCGTCCTTCTCCAGCTTGCCGAGCACCCGCTGTGCCGGCGTCAGCAGCACGCGCCCCTGGGCGTCTAGCTTCGCGTGACTCGCTGAGCCGAGCAGCCTGCGCTGCAAGGCCTCGGTGGCGGGCTTGCTCGGCAGTTGGCTCAAACGCTCCGCGAGATCGTCGAAATAGGGCTCCGGGTAGACGAGCAGCCGGTTATCGAGGTCGGCGGTCACCACGATGCGCGAGCCGCAGAACTCCGCCAGCTTCGCGCGCTCCGTGGCCGGAATCGCGATGCGCCCCTTGTCGTCGAGGCTCATAAAGAATGTTCCGTAGAACCGCATGGACCCCGACCGTGACGCGTTTGCGACTCACACCCTACGATGCCCCAGACTTCCCCACATCTCCCCACTTGCTGCGAAGTGTAGGAGAGCCCCCTTGGAGGGTCAAGGGGTTGATCCGCCTTTTTTGTTGATCCGTCAGAAACTTAACCGGACAAGCTGATGTCGGAACGAGGATGTCTAAAGAGGCTGAATTTCAGTGGCATAGTGGCGCTAGTTAAAGCGGTGTTTGATGTTACGCTGCGCCGAATACGGGCAATCGGACCAGGGCTCCGACGCGCTCGGCCGACGGGCGGGGGAGGCTTGGGGGGAAAAGTGGGGAAGGCGTGCGCGCGGCGGTTCCAGCAGCCGTTTCGGGCGGTTCAAGGCGGCAAAAGCAGGCCCTTTTGCCGGTTTCCCGCCGCGGTGGGGCGCTTTCTTAGGCCATTTTCTGCTCGACGATCGGCTCTAGGGCCAAGCGCCCATCGTGCGCCGCGCCCGCAGGACGCTCATCCCTTGGGTGGCGCTGCCGCCGTGCCGGCACAGACCGCAGACGCGCGCCGGACCGCGGCCGGATCAGTGGGGGGCCGTGGGGCAGCCGTGGCGGCCGCCCGCGGCAGGAGAAGAATGAGGGGGAGTCGGCCGATAAGCCGGGTTCTGTCGTGGACAGCCATTCATCTGGGACGCACGTCGCCGTTACGCCTCTTGCGACCTACCCGGGAGCCCCCGCGGGCCGCGGGTTGCGGCGCGAGCGCCGCGTGCTCCTCTATTTGGTCTTGCTCCGGGTGGGGTTTACCGTGCCGCCGCGTGTTGCCACCGGCGCGGTGCGCTCTTACCGCACCTTTTCACCCTTGCCGCCCGCCGCAGGCCGGAGCCGCAAGCGGGGTAGGCGGTCTGTTTTCTGTGGCACTTTCCGTGGGCTCGCGCCCCCCAGGCGTTACCTGGCACCCTGCCCTGTGGAGCCCGGACTTTCCTCCCCGACGCCGGATTCGCACCCGACCCCGGAGCGGCTGCCTGGCCGACTCCTTAACCGTCAGTGTAGCCTCTTCCCCCGCGAACCCCGAAACAAACCACCGAAACCGCTCGCTACCGAAATCGAAATCGAAATCGAAATCGAAATCGGGATCGAAATCGGGATCGGGGTCGGTATCGGGGTCGGTATCGGAAGTCGGGCTCGGGCTCAACGCCGCCGCCGCCGTCCCCTCACACAAGACAATCCCACCGCAATGCAGACAACGAGCGCCAGCCAAACCACAGCCCATCGCAGCACCGCCTCAAGCCTCCCGCGCGGCGAGCGCCCGGCGATAGAGCGCGTTGCGGTTGCCGCCGGTGATGCGCGCCGTGAGCGCGACCGCCTGCTTCAGCGGCAGCTCGGCGGCGAGGAGATCCAGCACCCGCTGCTGCTCGGCCTCGGCGCCGGCGTCCGGCCCGCCGCGGGCACCGGCGACGAGGATCACGCACTCGCCGAGCTGCTGTTGCGGGTCGGCGCGCACCTGCTCGGCAAGCGTTGCGAGCTCCCCGGCCAGGAAGGTCTCGAAGCGCTTCGTGAGCTCGCGGGCGAGCACCGCCTGGCGCGGCCCCAACACGTCGGCCAAGTCCGCTAGGGTGACCGCGGCGCGCCGGCCGGCCTCGAACAGGATCAGCGTGCCGGGCTCGGCAGCGGCGGCACCGATCCAGTCGCGCCGCGCCGACTCGCCCCGCGGCGGAAACCCCAAGAACAGGAACCGATCGCTCGGCAGGCCGGCGGCGGAGAGTGCGCAGATGGGCGCGCTCGATCCCGGCACCGGCACCACCACGATGCCCGCCGAGCGCGCCTGCTGCACCAGCACGTAGCCCGGGTCGCTCACCAGCGGTGTGCCGGCATCGCTGATCAGCGCGATGGACGCCCCGCCGGCGAGCTTCTCCAGGAGCCTTGGCGTCTGCGCCTGCTCGTTGTGCTCGTGGTAGGCCGCAAGCGGGCGGTCGATGCCGAAATGGGCCAACAGGGGGCGGCTATGCCGCGTATCCTCGCAGGCGATAAGGTCCACGTCCGTCAAGACCTTACATGCGCGGGGCGTCATGTCCCCAAGATTGCCGATGGGTGTAGCCACCACGTATAGTACGCCCGCCTTCTCGCCCACCCTTCCCTCCTAACCGATTGATTGCAATGGAGACGGTCATGGCCCGGACGACCTTCGCACCGCTGGCTTCCGCCACCACGCCGCAGCGCCCGCAGTGCGCGACGCGCTGGTTCATCGCCGCCGTCGCCTGCGGCGCGCTGCTCGGTGGCTGTGCCATCGACCCAATCCGCGATGCCGAGCGGGTGCTGTCCGATGTCCCGTCGGCGGAGCTCGCCAAAGCGCGCGCGCTGGAGCAGGCGGGCAAGCCCGCGGAGGCGGCGGCGGCCTTCCTTGAGCTCGCCGAAAAGGCCGCACCCCCGGGCCGGCAGCAGCTTGAGCTCGACGCCGCGGGGGCGCTGCTCGCCGCCGGCAACACCACCGAAGCAACCAGTGTGCTGACCGCCATCGACAAGGGCAAGCTCACCGCCGCGCAGCGCGAGCAGGTGCTGCTGCTGGAGGCGGAGCTGGCCATGCAGCGCGGTAAGGCGTCGGAGGCACTGGCCAAGCTGCGGCAGGTCAACAAGGGCCGGCTGCCGGAGAACCTCAAGATCGGCTATCTCGGCACGGAGGCCGCGGCCTATCGCCTGGCCGGGCAGCCGCTGCGTGCGGCCGAGAGCCTGAATGAGCTCGACGGCGTGCTCAAGGCCGATCCCAAGGCGCGGCTCGACAATCAGGTCTCGCTGCTGTTCACACTCGCCACCCTCGGCAGTGCCGGGCTCGACGACGCGATCCGCCAGAGTCGCGGACGCATGCGGGGCTGGGCGCAGATCGCCGAGCTGTTCAGCGGCTATGGCGCCCCGAGCCCGACGCTCGACGCCGCCTTCCGCAGTTGGCGTGGCAGCAACGGCGGCCATCCGGCCCTGGCCAACCTGCCGCAGGGCTATTTCGCGACCCTCGCCGGCGGCTATGCGCCGGACACCGACACCCTGGTGCTGCTGCCGCGGGGCGGGCGCTTCGGCGTCGCCGGCGACGCGGTTCGGGACGGCATCCGGGCGGCCTACGACGCCGACGGCAGCGGCAACCGCCCGAATCTCAAGTTCGGCGGCAGCTTCAACGCCGGCGTCGACGGCGGCGCCGACCTCGTTATCGGCCCGCTTGAGAAGCCGGCGGTCGAGGGCTTGGCCAGCCGCTCGTCGCTGCCCGTGCCGACGCTGGCGCTGAACCGCGCCGGCGGTGGCGCGACGCCGAACCTCTATCAGTTCGCGCTCGCCCCGGAAGACGAGGCCGAGAACGTCGCCAACTTCGCGAACAACGCCGGCTTCAAGCGTGCCGTACTCTTGTACCCGGACGACGGCTTCGGCGAGCGGCTCGCGACGGCCTTCCGCAGCCGCTGGCGCAGCCTCGGCGGCAGCATCGCCGCCGAGCACGATTACCGCTCACGCAGCGGCAGCTATGCGTCGGACGCGGCGGCGCTGCTCGGCGCCGGGCGCGCGGACTTCGTCTTCATGGTCGCCACCGTTGAGGACGCCCCGGGCGTCTACGGCGCACTGCGCGATGCCGGCAACCGCCTTCCGGTCGTGTCGACCTCCCACGTCTACGACGGCAAGCTCGATCCGGCGCGCGATGCCGCGCTGTCCGGGCTCTATTTCGTCGATATCCCCTGGATCCTGGACACCGAGCGCAACGACGCGCTGTCGCGCGAGGCCCTGCGCGATCGGCTGCCGAACGTGGTCGGTCCCATGGCCAGGCTCTACGCCATGGGCATCGACGGCTATCGGCTCGCGCCGCGCATTCAGGCGATGGGTTCAAACCCCGGCACCTTCTTCCCCGGCGAGACAGGCGGGCTCACGCTGGACTCGCTCGGCCAGATCCGCCGCCAATTGATGCTCGCGCAGTTCACCGGTGCCGGTCCCAAGGTGCAGTCCCGCATCGAGGCGGCACCGGCGGCACCGGCGGCCCGGGCGGACAAGGAACCGAAGGAGGACGCCGAGGACGCGTCGAGCAAGGCCGCGACGGCCGACGCGAACGCCTCCTGAGCAGGCATCCGCAGACCCCGCCGGCGCACCGACCCTGCCTCTGGGCCGGTGTCGATCGCCCCCGCGCCCGCCGCCGGTTCCCGGCAGCGGGCCGGGCACGCCGATGAGCCCCTTCGGGCGCGGCGGCAACCGGCGCGCAAGCGGCGCCGCGCATGAGGCGCTCGCCCGCCGCTACCTGGAGTCCCAAGGGCTGCGCTTCGTCGCGGCCAACGTCGCCTGCCGCCAGGGGGAGCTCGACCTGGTCATGCAGGACGGCGGCACGCTCGTGTTCGTCGAGGTCCGCTACCGCGCCAGCGAGCGCTTCGGCGGTGCCGCCGCCAGCGTAGACGCCCGCAAGCAGGCGCGGCTCCTGGCCGCGGCAGGGTATTATCTGGCGCGACATCCAACCAACCTGCCCTGCCGCTTCGATGTCGTCGCCATCGGCGCCGGCGACCGGATGCGTTGGATCAAGCACGCCTTCGATGGAGCCCCGACATGACAGGACAGCGCAAAGCGCCCCGCGCACCGCTGATGCTTCTTCTTCTCACGATCGCAGCGGCGGCACTGCCGACGCTGCTGTCCGGCTGTGCGGCGGTAGTCGTGGCCGGCGCCACCTACAGCGCCGCCGTCGTTTACGACCGCCGCAGTGCCGACGTCGTGCTCGACGACGAGGTCATTGAGGTGCAGGCCCGCAACGCGTACCTCGGCAACCCGGACCTGCACAAGCACAGCCAGCTTAGGGCCACCAGCTACGCCCACACGGTGCTGATCACGGGTCAGGCGGAATCCCCGCAGATCGCCGACCGCTTCGCCCGCGTCGTCGCGCAACTACCAAAGGTGAAGCAGGTCTACAACGAGGCCGAGGTAGGCCCTAAACTCAGCTTGAGCCAGATCAGCCAGGACGCGCTCATCACATCGCGGGCCAAGCTCGCGATCCAGTCCGTGAACATCCCCGGCTTCGATACGCTGCGCGTCAAGGTGATCACCGAGAACGGCGTGGTCTATCTGATGGGCTTGGTGACGCCGGAAGAAGGCGACGCCGCCGCCGAAAAGGTGCGCCGCGTCCCGGGCGTAAAGCGCGTGGTAAAAATCTTTGAGTACATCGAGCCGCAACGCCCCACCGACCCTGCCTGACGCCGCGCGCGCCGCGCTGCGCCGCGCCGTCGGCGCGGACGCGCTGCTGACCGACCCCGCCGACTGCTGGCCCTACGGCTACGACAACAGCCGCCGGCAATGCCTGCCGCAGGCGGTCGCCTTCGTCACCGACGCGGAGCAGGTCGCCGCGGTGGTGCGCACCTGCAACGAGCACCGCATCCCGCTCACGGCCCGCGGGCTCGGCACCGGCACCACCGGCGCCACGGTGCCGGAGCCGGGGGGCGTGGTGCTGTCGTTCGAGCGCATGAACCGCATCCTTGCCATCGATCCGGCCAACCGGCTCGCCATCGTCGAGCCCGGCGTCGTCAACGAGGATCTACAGCGCGCCGCCGCCGAGCATGGCTTCTTCTGGCCGCCGGACCCCACCAGCGCGGCGGTGTGCACCGTCGGCGGCAACCTCGCCTACAACGCCGCCGGCCCCAAGGCCGTCAAGTACGGCACGCCGCGCGAGAACACGCTCGGGCTGTCCGCCGTCATCGGCACCGGCGAGCCGATCCGCACCGGCGTCATGACCACGAAGGGCGTCGTCGGCTACGACCTCACCCGGCTCATCATCGGCTCCGAGGGCACGCTCGCGCTCATCACCCAGGCCACGCTCAAGCTCACGCCGCTGCCGGAGGCCAAGCGCACGCTGCGCGCCACCTATCGCGACATCCACAGCGCCGCCGCGGCGGTCGCGGCCATCATGGCGCAGCCCATCACGCCCTGCGCGCTGGAGTTCATGGACGCCGCCGCCATCGACATGGTGCGCCGCTTCTCGGACTTGGCCGTGCCGGAGGCCACCGGCGCGCTGCTGATGATCGAGGTGGACGGCCCGGCTGACTGCGTCGACGCCGCCGCCGAGGACGTCGGCGACGCCGCCCGCAACGACGGCCTGCTCGGGCTCAGCGTCGCCGCCGACAAGGCCGAGATCGCCGCGCTGTGGCGCACCCGCAAGGCGCTGTCGCCGGCGCTGCGCCATGTCGCACCCAAGAAGATCAACGAGGACGTCGTGGTGCCGGTTGCGCGCATCGCGACCTTCATCGACGGCCTGGAGCGGCTGTCCCGCGAGCACGGCATCACTATCGTCAACTTCGGCCACGCCGGCAACGGCAACATCCACGTCAACCTGCTGGTGAGCCCGGACGACCGCGACGAGATGGCCCGCGCCGCGATCTGCCTGAGCGCCATGTTCGACCTCGTCGTCGCCCTGGGCGGCACCCTGTCCGGCGAGCACGGCGTCGGGCTGGAGAAACGCGACTACATCGACCGCGAGCTGGACCCGGTCGCACTCCGGCTCATGCGCGACATCAAGCGGCAGTTCGACCCCAACGGTATCCTGAATCCGGGCAAGGGGTTGCCGCTGGAGTGACCGAAGCGTTCAAATCCGGCGCATCCCGCACGACGAGACACATGCCGTGAGCACCGACTACGACACCGACATCATCGCCTGGGCCGAGGAGCAGGCCGCGCTGCTGCGCGCCGGGCGCCTCACCGAGCTGGACATCGCGCACATTGCCGAGGAGGTCGAGGACGTGGGCAAGAGCGAGCGCCGCGAGCTGGCGAGCCGCATGTCGGTGCTGCTGGCGCACCTGATCAAGTGGCAGTATCAGCCGGGCCGCCGCGGGGCGAGCCGGCAACGCACCATCCGCGAGCAGCGCCGCGCCATCGAGGCGCGACTGCGCGAGACGCCGAGCCTCAAGACCTCGCTGACCGACCCCGACTGGCTGGAGGGCGTCTGGGCCGACGCCGTCGCTAAGGCCGCCGACGAAACCGGGCTCGAAGGCTTCCCGGAGGACTGCCCCTGGGCCATGGCCGAAGTCATGGACCGCGACTTCCTGCCGCAGCGGCCGTAGCTCGGGTGGCGCGAAGCGGAAGCCGCGGATGCGAATGAGCCCAGCCGGCGACGCTCCCGACAGCGTCCAAGCGGATTTCGCAACACAAGTCTCGGACCCACGCCGCGATGACCCGCACGCCCTCACTCCAGCCCCTGGCCGGCCTCGACCCGGACCTCCAGCGCAGCCTGATGGCCGGGGTGCGCGACCTCTGGACCCACGGCTCGACAGCGCTGGAAGGCAACACCCTCACGCTCGGCGAGACCAAGTTCGTCATCGAGGAAGGGCTCACGGTCTCCGGCAAACCGCTCAAGGATCACCAGGAGGTCGTCGGCCACGCCCGCGCCATTGAGCTGATCTACGCCCTGCTCGACGCCTTGCCTGCTCGGCCCGTCGCCAAGGAGCATCTGTTCGAGCTGCACCGGGCCGTGCAGACCGGCATGGTCCTGGACATCTACAAGCCCATCGGCGGCTGGAAGCTGGAACCGAACGGAACCTACGCGATCGCCCCGCACGGCCGGCAAGTCTTCATCGACTACACCGCGCCCGCCGACGTGCCGCAACTGATGAATGCTTGGCTCGCGGAGCTGAACCGTCTCGCTGCCGAGCCGCTGGACGAGCACAGCGCCATCGACGCCTACGCCCGCCTTCACCTCGGCTTCGTGCACATCCATCCGTTCTGGGACGGCAACGGCCGCATGGCCCGGCTGCTGGCCAACCTGCCGGTGCTGCGTGCCGGGCACCTGCCCGTCGTGATCGACGCCCGCGAGCGCAAGCGCTACATCGAGACCCTGGCTACCTACCAGCTTGCCGTCGGCCCGGTGACACCGACCACCGGCGTCTGGCCGCGGCCCGACCTGGAGGCGCCCTTCATCGCGCTCTGCCGGGACGCCTACGCCGCCACCCGTGCGCTGGTTGCTGCGGCGCGGGCGCAGCAGGCGGCGCGGCGGACGAAGGCTTGAGGATCCAGCGGACGTCATCGGCCACGCCGCATCCGACGGGCGATTATCCCGTCGGCAAGAGACATGACGGCGAAAGAGATCAAGCGCTATGGCTAACAGCTCCTCGGTGTCCAACGCGATCGGCTACCACGAGATCGGCGAGCTCTGGGACGAGCACGACACGACCGATCATGGCGACGACGAAGCGGCAGAATTTGTGCTCAAGCTCGGCGGCGAGACGCACTACGTCGCCTTGGAACGGAACCTGCACCTGCGCCTGCGCGCCCTTGATAGTTCGGAGCCAGCTTGACGATGCAGAGTAGAAACGGGCCAATGCGGCATGGCAAGCCTCCACTGTTTCTCCTTTCCACTTTTTGTCCACCCAATCGAGCGTCCACGCGGCTGTCGGTCAAACCGCAGGAGTATGCTGTAATGGTCTTAGTTTCCGGAATCCTCTGACATGCCCAGCGCCGAGCAACTGAAGGCCTTGCTCCGCTGTCACCTCGAAGGTGACGAGGCGCAATTTCTGTCGGTCGCGATGCAGGTAGCGGCGCATGAGGCCCGTCACGGCCATGGCAAATTGGCGAGCGAGTTGCGCGATCTGATCGACCGCGCGAAGGCGCGCCCACGCGCCGGGACAGTCCAGCCAGTCCCGCTTGTGCGCCCGAAAGGAGAGATGGCGGAATTGTTCTCCGCCGGCTACCCCAAGCAGCGCCTTGCAGACATGGTGTTGGCACGGGAGACAGCGCGGCGCTTGAACCGACTCGTTACAGAGCACACTCAGGTGCAAAAACTGCGCGCCCACGGACTGGCCCCGCGCAAAAAGCTTTTGTTGGTAGGACCGCCGGGTTCGGGCAAGACCCTCACGGCGTCGGTCTTGGCAGGCGAGCTTGGACTGCCCCTGTTCGTGGTCCGCCTCGATGCCCTGATGACGAAGTTCATGGGCGAGACCGCGGCCAAGTTGCGCCTGATCTTCGACGCGATTCGCGACGTGCGCGGGGTGTACCTCTTTGACGAGTTCGACAGCATCGGCTCTAGCCGCAGCCTGAGCAACGACGTGGGCGAGATCCGGCGCGTCCTGAACAGCTTTCTGCAACTCATCGAGCAGGATGGTTCGGACAGCCTCTTGGTCGCTGCCACCAATCACGCGGATCTGCTCGATCACGCTCTGTTCCGCCGCTTCGACGACGTGATCGAATATCACCTGCCCGAGGCCCGCGAGGCCGTTGCCTTGCTCAAGGCCAAACTGGCCACGGTGAATCTTGGGCGCATCTATTGGGCCGAACTGGGGAAGCAGGCCGCAGGGTTGAGCCACGGCGACCTGACCCGCGCCTGCGAGGAAGCTATTAAAGAGATGATAATCCATGGCGGTGAGCGCATTACGCATGCCGTGCTTCGGCAATCGCTCGTAGAACGCCGAGATTTCTACCAACGCCGAAAGGTTTAGCCGATGCCTCCGTCAGTCAAGGAACGTCTAGAACACATTCTTCTCCCCTCGACGGCCCGGACCTTTCGCTACATAAGCCCGGGAACCGTCCGCCACACCATTAAGAACCCAGCGCGCGACCGTCACGACCATGCTCAGAGTCTGCTCGGCGAACTGCGCCAGGTTGAGCAGGCGCTACCCAGGGTTGTTTCGGAACAACGCGCGTTCGGCCTTGATGGTGTTAATGGCATCTATCTCGCCTTCGAAAGCCAGGTCGGATACGAATTGAAGTTCGAGAGTCTCGACTTTCAGCCGAGCGGTATTGAGCTTTGTTCGGTGAAGGAAGAAGAGGGGCAAACCATCGCGACGGTATTCGTCCCCGAGGGAAAGCTCGGTTACTTCCTGAACAAGATCGAACAATACCGGGACGCCGAGACCGACAAGGGCAGTCCGCGGAATAGAGATCTCGTCGAAGGCATCGAGCACATCAAGGTTGCGGCCTTGCAAGCTTTGTGGACCGATCCAATGGAGTTATTCCCTGAGTCCGCCATGTCCATCTGGTGGGAGGCTTGGCTGCGCCGCTCGGCAAGCTTTGATTACGACGCATTCGTGCGTGAGCACGCCGAACAATTCGGTTTGCAGGTCAAGACGGAGGCGATCCGCTTCATAGACCGCGTTGTGATGCTAGTGCGCGGAACGCGAGAACAGATCGGGAGCTCAGTCCACTTGTTGACGGCTTTCGCCGAGTTACGGCTTGCCAAGGATAGTGCCGCCTTTTTCACGGGTATGGATCGGCGGGATCAACGAAACTGGATGGCCTCGGCGTCTGCGAGGCTGCAATTGCCGGCAGGGGAAGCACCAGCCGTTTGCGTCCTCGATACGGGCGTCAATAACGGCCATCCGCTTCTGGCACCCGTTGCCGCTAGGGGCGACATGCACGCCTACGAGCCGGCATGGGGCACGGACGACCGTTATGGGCACGGCACGCCAATGGCAGGCCTTGCCATTTACGGAGACTTGACCGGTCCATTGGCGCACGACAGCCTGATCACGCTGACTCATCGGTTAGAGTCCGTTAAGGTCATGCCGTGGCCCGGATTCCACGATGAGTACGAGTTGTTCGGGGCCATAACACGCGAGTGCATTGCGCGGGCGGAACTTCCCCAGCCCCTTCGCCAGAGGGTTTTTTGCCTAGCGCTCACCAGCACCGATGGGAGGGATAACGGCAGGCCGTCGTCGTGGTCAGCCACGCTGGATGCGCTATCGTCGGGAATGGAGGACGAGGTGCGGCGGTTGGTGGTCATCTCCGCAGGCAATACGGATCTGACCAAGCGCCACGACTACCCGGACAGCAACTTTACTGACCCAATACACGATCCGGGTCAGGCTTGGAATGCCGTGACGGTCGGAGCTTACACTGACAAGTCCATGCTGGATATTGAGCAATTTCCGGGCTGGAATCCGCTAGCGATACCCGGCGACCTCGCACCGGCTAGTTGTACGGCGTTGGTATGGGGGAAGAGTTCTTGGCCGTGGAAGCCCGACGTCGTGCTGGAGGGCGGCAACATGGCCCGAAGTCCAGTAGATGGATCGGCGGACTATATCGACGACGGTATGCAATTGCTGTCCACCGGACACCAGTTCCAGATCGACAAGTCGCTAGTTTCCTTTGGCGATACCAGTGCGGCGGCGGCATTGGCTGCCCGTTTAGCGGCTATGGTTCAGGCCCAGTACGTCGCTTTCTGGCCCGAGACGGTGCGGGCGCTGCTGGTTCATAGCGCGCGTTGGACCGATGCCATGCTCGCTCGCTTCGACAGCCGGACCGCGGCCGGCCGGCGTTGCCTGCTCCAATGCTTCGGTTTCGGAGTACCGGATGAGGAAGCGATGTTTTGGAGCGCTCGTGACTCGCTCACACTGATAGCGCAGGCGGAACTTCAACCCTTTTTCAAGGAGCGGAGCACGGTCAAGCCTTTAGACATTCATCTTCATGAACTGCCTTGGCCGGTGGAGGCACTCCAGGAACTCGGAGAGGTCGAGGTCGAGCTTAAAGTCACTCTGTCTTATTTTGTCGAGCCGAATCCGGGCCAACGCGGTTGGAGCCGCAAGTTCAGTTATCAGTCTCATGGCCTAAGGTTCGATGTCAAGCGACCACTGGAGAGTGAAGCAGACTTCAAGCAGCGTACTAACCGTGAGGCACGTGACGCGGAGTACGGCGGCGCGATTCCGGACTCCGGTAATTGGCTACTCGGCCCAGCGCGCAATCGAGGATCAATCCAGTCCGATACGTGGCGGGGTGCCGCTGTTGAGTTAGCGAGGCGGGGGCAGATCGCGGTTTACCCGGTGCTCGGGTGGTGGCGGGAGCGCCCGGCGCTCGAGCGTTGGAACAAGAAGGCGCGCTACGCACTGGTGGTCAGCATCAGAACGCCCGGCGTCGTTGCCGATGTATACACGCCGGTACACACTCAGATCGAAACGCTGATTGAAGCGTAGTTGGCGCAGTTTCAGCCGACTGGAGCGTCGGCCGAGAGGAGATCAGGGACAAGGCGGGCGCGTCTGGGTCGGCGGATGGGTCGCGTTGGCTGCGTCGGCGCGCAGCAGGGGCGCTTCCAGGCCGCCGAGCTTCAGCCGCCTTCGCGCTTTTCGGCAGCGGCGCGCAGTCGCGCAAGCTCCGACTCGGCCTCCGCCCGGGCGGCCGCCTCGCGACGCGCCGCGGCAAAGGCTTCATCGCGTTCCCGGGCGACCGTATCGCGCTCGCGGGCGACCGTGTCGCGCGCGCGCTCGGCCTGCTCGCGCGCCTGTTCGGCACGGGTCCATTCCGGCAGCACGAAGCCGCTGTAGACCGGGTCGCGGCGCATGGCGTCGGGGTCCGGCCGGCGGATGAGATCGCTGATGCGCAATTGAAAGCCCGGCAGCACCCGCGAGCGCACCACGCGGTCGTCGCCGCTGCCGTGCACGGGCAGCGGTGCGTAGACGCGGCCGGGGGTCAAACCGTAGAAGGCCAGATTGCCATGCTCGCGGTGCAGCACGTGGTATTCGGGCACGCCGCCGGCGGCATACTCGGCCTTCTTCACCACCAGATCGCGGTGGACATGGGCGGGCTTTTCCGTCGATAGGGCCTCGACACAGAGGTCGAACACCCCGTGGTAGGAGCTGTCCTTGAGGTCCAGCGGTACCGGGTTGTCCGCGAGGACCACGGCCAGGTCCGGCTTGCGGATCACGGTGCGGGTCGGGAGCGCCAGCCGAAAGCCCATCTCCAGCGCCACCACCTCGCCGATCGGCTGCTGGCGCAGATAGTGCCGCAGCAGCTCCAGGTACCAGAGATAGACCTGGAAGGTCTCGAAATCCGACACCGGCTTCTCCTCCAAGCGGCCGTTGTTCCACTCGTAGCTGACATCGCCGGCGTCGTACCAGTCCTCCCAGTACTCCGCCTCGCTGACCAGGCGGCCATCGGCGGACCCCGCCTCGGGGGCAGCGGTTAATGTGGCTGATGCGGGAAGATTGTTCATCGGATCGACCTCGTGGTCGCTGAACCTTGATGCGCGAGCCTAGAGGAGGCGTGACGACACTGCAATGGGGCGCGAAGGGCGCGTCGCTCGGGCGATGGAGCGCGCTCGGTGGCCATGGCTCCGGTCGCCATGTCGCTTGGGGTCGGCGGCTTCGAGCGGGTCGAGATCGCGGGTGTGCGCGGCCGGGGCCGGGGCGCAGAGCGCCCGGAGACGGGTAACACCGCTGGAGCGGTGTCACCAGACAAACCGCGGGAGCGGTGCACCAGACAAAGGCCACGGAGTACGGCCCGCTGCCCGAGCGCCACCGGCACGGCGTTGCCGATCTGCACGCCGGCGGCCATCAAGCCGCCCTTGAACACGAAGTGGTCCGGGAAGGTCTGAAGGCGTGCAGCCTGACGAATCGTGATGCCGTGCGGCTCGGTGGGATGGACGAAGCGGCCCTTCGAGGGATTAATGCACGCGGTGGTCATGGTCGGTGCGGGCAGGCTTGGATCGATGCGCCCGTAGACGTCGCTGTGGCCGTCGTGGCCGGGCAGCACACAGGGACCGTCGCGCCGACTACCGCCGTTCTTCGGCGTCGCCTGGAACCGAGCCGTCAGCTTCGACGAATGGTTCATGTGCCGATCGTTCTCGTATGCCGGGCGGCCAGCGACAGGCCGCCCGCCCCTGCAAACAGGTCGACCGCGTAGCGTGTTCGCGTCTGAACGCGGCCGGCCGTATCGCCGCCGAAAGAAATAGCGTCCGAGCGTGACGCTTGGGGGCCGTCCCTTAGGTAACTGAGTCAAAATCCATCGGCGCCGCCGCGTAAGGATCATCTTTTTGGGCGTAGTCCATAGAACCCTGATCTACGAGTCCCGGTCGGTCCGATCACCTGCAACGGGCTTTGGCGACCTGGATCGGGCGGGCCGCGCGCAGTGTACCCGAGTCCACCGCGCAGCAGGCTCTTGACTGCTTAGCGGACGCGTGAATGACTTCCCGCGATCCGATAAAGGTGCCGCTTCACCGTGCACTCCAAACCAGAAGCGCCAACCATCCTAAAGCTCGCCCCGTGTTCGGTGCGACCGATATCGCACGCCCGCAAGCTCACCCCACCGCAGCCCCCGCCGCCGCCTCGGCCTTCCCGCCGCGCTGCCCGTCGCCGCGCCGCGCCCAGGCGCGCAGCGCCACAACGACGATGGCCAGCAGCAGCAGGAGACCGCCGATCCAGAGCGAGGCGGCGAGCGGGTCGCGGGCGAAGGTGGCGGCCTGGTAGAAGAGCGTGGCGGTGACGAAGGCGATGCCGGTGGTCCAGGCGGCGACGAAGGTGGCCCAGGCGGCGCCGGTCTCGCGCACGATGGCGGCGACGGTGGCGACGCACGGGAAGTACAACAGCACGAACAACAGGTATGCGAAGGCGCCGGCGCGCCCGTCGAAGCGCGCCTCCATGGCGCCGAAGGTGCCGGTCTGCACGCCCTGCTCGGCGCCGACGCCGGCGCGGTCGCTGAGGTCGCCGACGCCGAGCCCGAGCGGGTCGGCGAGGCTGCGACCGACCTCGGCGAGGTTGGCCGGGATGGTGGCGGCGGCGGCGGTCAGCGCGCCCGCGAGGTCGAAGCCGGACGCCGCGCCGGGGCCGTCGGCGGCGCCGGCCTCGTCGGCCGCGATGCGCCCGTAGAGCGCGTCCAGCGTGCCGACGATGACCTCCTTGGCGAGCACGCCGGAGAAGATGCAGAGCACGGCGGGCCAGTTGTCCGGCTCGATGCCCATGGGCGCGAACAGCGGCGTCGCGGCTCGGCTCGCGGCGGCGAGCACGGAGGCGTCGCTGTCGGTCTCGCCGATGCTGCCGTCGGTGCCGATGGAGCCGAGCAGGTTCAGCGCCAGCACCATCACGACGATGATCTTGCCGGCGTCGCGCAGGAACAGCTTGACCCGGTCCCAGGTGCGCAGCAGCACGCCGCGCAGCGTCGGCATGTGATACGGCGGCAGCTCCATCAAAAAGCCCGTGCTGTCGCCGGAGAGCAGCGTGCGCTTCATGACCAGGCCCGTCAGCAGGGCCAGGGCGATGCCGGTGAGATAGAGCGCGAACACCACATTCTGCCCTGAATGCGGGAAGAAGGCCGCCGCGAACAGCACGTACACCGGCAGCCGCGCGCCGCAGGACATGAAGGGGTTCATCAGGATGGTGAGCTTGCGCTCGCGCTCGCTCTCCAGCGTGCGCGTCGCCATGACCGCGGGCACGTTGCAGCCGAAGCCGACGATGAGCGGCACGAAGGCCTTGCCGGGCAGGCCGATGGAGCGCATGGCGCGGTCCATGACGAAGGCGGCGCGCGCCATGTAGCCCGAGTCCTCCAACGCGGACAGAAAGATATAGAGGCTCGCGATGATGGGGATGAAGGTGGCCACCACGGTGAGCCCGCCGCCGATACCGTCTGCGATGACCAGCCCGAGCACGTCCGGCGCGCCGGCGGCCGTGAGCAGCGCCCCGACGCCATCGACGAACAGCGCCTGCGCGGCGCCGTCGAAGAAGTCGATGAAGGCCCCGCCGACGTTGATGGTGAAGACGAACATCAGGTACATCACCGCGAGGAACAGCGGGATGCCCCAGAAGCGGCTCAGCACGACGCCGTCGATGGCGTCGGACATGGTGCGGCCTGCGCGGCCGGGCCGGCGCATCGCCCCCTGCGCCAGCGCATGGGCGTGCGCGAAGCGGGTGCCGGCGATGTACAGTTCGGCGGCCTCGCCGGTGCGCTCGGTGATGGCCGTCTTCAGCGCCTCGGCACGCGCCAGGACGGCGGCGTCGGCCAGCGCGCGGGCGGCGTCGTCGTCCTCCAGCAGCTTGAGCGCGAGCCAGCGCGCGTTGGCCTCGCCGCCGTCGGCCGCGAAGCCCGCCGCCAGCTCGGCCATGGCCGAATCCACGCAGGCCTCGTGGGCGAGCGGAAAACCGCCGCGGGCCGCGCCGTCGGCCACCGCGAGCGCCTGCGCGCTCAGCGCCGTGATGCCCTGCTTCGACACCGCAACCACGGGCACCACCGGGCAGCCCAGGCGCTCGGCGAGCTGCGCCGTGTCGATGTCGATGCCGCGCTTCTCGGCCACGTCCATCATGTTGAGCGCGACGACGATGGGCACGCCCATCTCCAGGAGCTGCACCGTGAGATACAGGTTGCGCTCCAGATTCGCCGCGTCGAGCACGTTGACGATGATGTCCGCATCGCGGCTCAGCAGGTAGTCCCGCGTCACGCGCTCATCGAGCGAGCTCGCGTCCAGGGAGTAAATGCCCGGCAGGTCAACGATTTGGACCGCGCGCCCGTCGAGCTCGCAGCGGCCGACGCGACGCTCCACCGTGACGCCGGGCCAGTTGCCGGTGGTCTGGCGAATCCCGGTGAGTGCGTTGAACAGCGCGGACTTGCCGCAGTTCGGGTTGCCGGCGAGGGCAAAGGTCAGCGGTCGGCTGCTGTCAGTGCGGCCGGCGGTTGCGTACGTGCTGGCGTCGGGCATGGTCTGGAGCCCCGGAGCGGGCCGGTTGATGGATGCCGCCACAGCGGTCAGTCGGCGGGCGCCGTGCCGTTCATGTCCTCGTCGGCGAGCGCCACCACCAGCAGCTTGTCGACGATGGCCCCGCCCAGGGCGATACGGCTGGCGCCGGAGGCGACCACCAGACCGCGGCCCCGGCGATGCTCGACGCGAAACACACCCCCGACCCGCAGCCCCAACGCCCCGAGCTTGCGCTCAAGCTGGCGTCCGCCGTGGATGGCGCTCAGGCGTGCGCGGGTGCCGGCCGGCAGGCTGCCGAGGGCAACGGGCTCGGCGCCGGCGGGCGCTTGCGGGATAAGGGGTGGGGCGACGGATCGTTGCATCTGAGTTGCTCGATGATTGGTAGGGCGGAGCCTCGGTAGGGCCAAGGGCCGAGGCGCGCTCCCTCGGCCCTTCCCGGTCGGCAGTCCGTCCGGCCGGCAGCGAAGGACGGACACAAAAGGCACGGCAGCCGCCGCCCGCTGAATATATCCCGGCGCGGACGGACGCACTCAAGCCACCGAGACCGAAAGGGACTCCCGGCCGCCTGAGCTCCGTGCCGCCCAGACGGCATCGCGCGTGAAGAGCACATCGAGCACCAGATCCGGGTAGGCACCGCGCAGGCGCTCGTAGAGACGCGCACGCAGCACGTCTTGGCTCTCGGCATCCAGGTCCGTCGCGTCGTCCAGCACCGCCACCAGATGCAGATGCGCCCGCCCGGCGAGGCGCCCGACGCGGAGCTGACGTTGCGACACCGGCAGCTCCCGCAGCACCTCCGCGACGACCTGCTCCGCGGCCCGAGCGAACCGCCGTGGCGGCGTGGTCCGCACGCGAGCAGCCGGCCAACGGCCAAGCGCAGACAGTGCGACGGGCAGCAGCACCAGGGCCGGCAGCAGTAGACTCGCCACGAGGGCGAGCCGGCGCAGGGCCGGCAGGTCGCCCGCATACCAGCCGGCCGCGGTGCAGAGGGCGATACTGAGCCACACCAGCGCCTGCACACGCCAGTAGCCCGCCGATGCATGTGCCGCGATGGCGCGCCCCCGGTGGTCGAGTTCCGCGGCCGCTGCGAACCGGCTGCCCGCCAGCGTGCTGATCAGCGCACCGCCCAGGGCGACCAGCGCCGCGATCCTGAGCCCGTCCGCCGACGGCATCAGGGCGGCGGACGCCGGCGAAGGCAGCCAGGCCCCCGCCGCAAGCACGAGCCACAGCGCGAGCAGCAGCGACATGCCGCCCTGCGCGAGCCCGAGCGCCGGCACCGCATCGGCGGCATCCGGCCGCGCACGGAACATGGCCATGGTGAGCAGCACATGGATCAGCGCCAGCGCCCCGGCGGCGGCGAGCGCCAGCACGCCGAGCAGCATCGAGCCCACAAGGCCCGCGACGACCAGCAGCAACAGCAGCGATAGGCTCGCCCGAAGCCCAGCGCTGGGCGGCAAGCGAGCCGGCGCCGCTTCGACGCCGACGGCAGCCGCGTCCGGGGTGCCCGGCGCCAGCTCGATGGCGGCAGCGCCTTTCAGCTCAACGCCTCCTCGGCGCCCTGGCGCATGGTCGCCGCGAGCTCCGCGAAGACCTGCTCCCAGGCGGTCCGGGTGCGGGGCGTGAAGCGCTCGCCCAAGGCCAGCGCAAAGCTCTCCAGCAGCGCATCGGCGAACTTGTCGTAGTCCGCATCGGCCACGCCGTAGCCCACGTGGCGGGCGCCGACGGCCTTGATCAGCACCACCACCGGCTCCCGATTCTCAAGGGAGCTGACGACGGTATTGAGCATCGTGGCAAAGAGCGCCGTCTGGCGGTCGAGATCCCCTTTGAACAAGGGTCGCAGCTCCGGGTGGCGCGTGAAGAGCCGCTGGTAGAAGTCGGCGCAGACCTGCTTGCGCATGGGGACAAGAGCCGCCCAAGAATCGCGCACCAGCGCGGCGGTTTGCGAGTTCATGACGGTCGCCGGGCTCTGGTAACGTCCGACGGCGCCGTATCGCCGGCCCCGAAGGCATCGCACACGCACAGTCCCCGCGCCTTCGTTGTCGTGCTCGTTGTCGTCATCGTCATCATAGTCAACGCGATCGCCCAGCGGCTTCGTTCAGCCTGCGAAGCAGGCGACTCCGGGTGCCGGCCGCGACAGCCCTGATGCGCCGCACCCTGACCGGATACTAGGCGACCGGCCGCAGGCATTCAACGCCGCTGCCTGTCCCCGCCCGGCAGCCCGCCCGCACGCCCCCCTCGCAGAACCCGAGTGAGGCGGGGCCGCAGACCGACCAGGGCAGGGCGCGCGCTACCTCGACCCTCCGCCCTCGGCCCTTCCTCTAGGGCCGCCGTGGATGCGCCCGCCGTTAAGTTATGATGGTGCGCCGCGGGCTGCCCGGCGGCGCGTGCCCAGCGCCAGCAACCAAGCCGCACCCGCTCGCCGGGACGCGCGCTGCGCATCGAGATAAAACGAGGCCCCCATGTCAGCGTTCTTCCGGTCCCTGACCCCGCGCAACCTTCTGACGCCGACCAACACCGCCGCCATGCTGTTCGCCATCGCCGCCATCTGGCTGGCTGGCGAGGTGCCGTCGGTGGCGATGGCCTGGGTCATGGCCATCCTCGTGCTGACCATCTTCCTGTTCGCGTTCGAGGTGGTCGGCGTCGATGTCGCGGCGGTGACGGTGATGGTGCTGCTCGGGCTGACCAGCCTGCTCGCGCCGCTGATGGGCCTCGACACCGGGCTGGTGCCGCTCGGCAATCTGTTCGACGGCTTCTCGTCCAACGCCGTGATCTCCATCATCGCCGTGATGATCATCGGCGCCGGGCTGGATAAGACCGGCATCATGTCGCGAGTGGCGGGCTTCATCATGCGCATCGGCGGCAGCACGGAGGCGCGCATCATCCCGCTCATCTCCGGCACCGTCGGCGGTATTTCCTCGTTCATGCAGAACGTCGGCGCGGCGGCGCTGTTCCTGCCCGTGGTGAGCCGCATCTCGGCGCGCACCAATCTGCCGATGAGCCGGCTGCTGATGCCCATGGGCTTCTGCGCCATCCTCGGCGGCACTATCACGATGGTGGGCTCAAGCCCGCTGATCCTGCTGAATGATCTGATCTTGACCTCGAACCAGGCGCTGCCGGAGGGCGTGGCGCCGATGGCAACCTTCCAGCTCTTCGACGTGACGCCCATCGGCCTCGCGCTGCTGGCCACCGGCATCCTGTACTTCGTGCTGTTCGGGCGCTTCGTGCTGCCGTCGCGCGGCACCGACATGGTGGCGGCGACGGATCCGGCGCAGTACTACGGCGAGACCTACGGCGTCGGCGACTTCAGCATCCACGAGGTCCGCGTGCCGGCGGGCAGCCCGCTCGTCGGCACCAGCGTAGACGACATGGAGCGCACCTGGCACGTGCGCGTCGCGGCGGTGGAAAAGGGCGACGGCGTGCGCCTCGGCGCCGCGGGCGTGGACCGGAGCCTCGGCATCGAGGCCGGCACCTGCCTCGGCCTGCTCGGCGGGCGCGAGCAGTTCGACGCCTTCGTCGCCGACACCGGCGTCGAGGTGAAGCCGGAGGCGGAGGTCTTCGCCGAGGCACTGTCGCCGGTGAAGGCCGGCATCGCCGAGATCGTGATCCCGCCCGGCTCCGGCCTCGTCGGCAAGTCCGCGCGCGACGTCTGGATGCGCAAGGTCTATGGCCTGTCGGTGCTCGCGATCCGCCGCGGCGACGAGACGCTGACCTACGAGCGGGGCGGCGTGCGCGACATGCCCTTCAAGCCCGGCGACACGCTGGTGGTGCACACCACTTGGGTGGACCTGACGCGGCTGGAGCAGGACCGCGACTTCGTCGTCGTCACCACGGAATACCCGCACGAGGAGCTACGCCCGCACAAGGTGCCGATGGCGCTCTTGTTCTTTGCCATCACGCTGTCGCTGGTGCTGTTCACCGACCTGATGCTGTCGGTGGCGCTGCTGACCGGTGCCGTCGGCATGATTCTGACCGGCGTGCTGTCCATCGACGAGGCCTACGAGGCCGTGAGCTGGAAGACGGTGTTCCTGCTCGCATCGCTGATCCCGCTCGGGCTCGCGGTGGAGTCCAGCGGCACCGCCGCCTGGATCGCCGAGCAGACGCTGACGGCCCTGGGCGATGTGCCGGTGTGGGTGGTTCAGGCCGCACTCGCGCTGCTCGCGACCTTCTTCACGCTCGTCATGTCCAACGTCGGCGCGACGGTGCTGCTGGTGCCGCTCGCCGTGAACATGGCGCTCGGCGCCGGCGCCAACCCGGCGGTATTCGCGCTGACGGTCGCCATCGCCACGTCGAACTCCTTCCTGATCCCGACCCATCAGGTCAACGCGCTGATCATGGGCCCCGGCGGCTATCGGGTACCGGACTACATGCGCGCCGGCGGCATCATGACCGTGCTGTTCCTGATCGTTGCGCTCGCCATGCTGAACCTGGTCTTCTGAGCGCACGCAGGCTCGGCCCTCGGCCCTTTCCTGCCCAACGCGGTATCGTTGCGAGCTTGACGCATAGGCGTCAACCCTTGCAGCCACACCGAGGAGAAAAGCCATGCCGACGCGCCTTGAGCTGGACCTGACCACGGGCTCGCGGCCCCACGCCGCGCACCGGCAGAGCGCCGGCGCGCCGCTGCGGCTCTTGCTCTGCGGCGACTTCTCCGGCCGCGCCGGCCGCGGCCGCGACGAGCCCGACGGCCTCGCGACACGGCCGCTGCTGCGGGTCGATGTCGACAACCTCGATGCCGTCATGGCGCGCCTCGCGCCGGCCGTCGAGCTGACGGTGGACGGGCGCATCTGTACGCTCGGCTTCGCAACGCTCGACGATTTTCATCCCGACCGCCTGCTTGCCCTGGGCGAGCTGCAGGCCGGGCTCGATACCGCGGCGAGCCCCGCGCCTGCCGCCGAGGCGCAGGCTCGGCCGGCGCAGGACGCCACGACCGCCGAGTCCGACGCGGCGATGCTGGAGCGGCTGCTCGGCCATGCGCCGACGGCGCCGCGCGCGGCAGCGTCCATGCCGACTCAGGGCAGCGTCGCGACGGCGGTGGATGCGCTGGTGCGGCGCATCGTCTCGGCGGATGCGGCATCCACCGCGCCCGCGGAGCCCGCCCGGTTCGAGGGCGCCGTGAACGCGGTGCTCGCCGAGCGCCTGCGCGCCCTGTTGCACGACCCGGGCTTTCAGGGCCTGGAGGCCGCCTGGCGCTCGGTGCAGCTCTTGGTGAGTCGGCTCGCGCTGGACGGCGAGATCGAGCTGCACCTCTTCGATGTCACCCGCGCCGAGCTCGCCGCCGCGGCGGCCGAGCCCGATCTCGCAGAGAGCGGGCTGTGGAAGGCGCTGGTCGAGCGCGGCGATGCGGGCTGGGGGCTGTTGGTGAGCCTGGAGCAGTTCGATGCCTCCGCGGGCGACGTCAGACTGCTCGCCACGCTCGCGACCACAGCGGCGGCGGCCGGCGGGCCGATCATCGCCGGCGCGGCGCCGCGGCTGTTCGGCTACACGGCCTGGCCGGTCAGCGTAGACGCCGACGACTGGCCGCCGCTGGATGCCGCCAGCGCAGCACACTGGCAGGCGTTGCGCGCGAGCCCGCTCGCGCGCTGGATCGGCCTGGTCGCGCCCGGGCTGATGCTGCGACTGCCCTACGGCGCGGACACCGACCCCATCGACGCCTTCGACTTCGACGAGGTCGCCGGCGCCGACCCGGCGCAAGCCCTGCTCCGCGGACCCGCGGCTGTGGCCTGCGCGCTGCTGGCCGGGGAGGCCTTCCAGCAGGACGGCTGGCAGCTCGACCTCGACGCGTTTCTGGATATCGACGATCTGCCGGCCTGGGTCTACGACGACGACGGCGAGCGCCACCTGTACCCGGTCACCGGCGCCTGGATGGGCGAGCGCACGGCCACGGCCATGCTCGGGTACGGCGTCATGCCGCTCTTGAGCCGGCGCGACCGCCCGGCGGCGCGGCTGTTGCGCTGGCAGTCGGTGGCCGCGGCCGCGAGCGCGCTGGCCGGGGCCTGGTCGCGCTGAGCCGGGAGAGCCTCGCCGGTCAATCGGCGCCGGTCAGTGCGGCGACGACGCGCTCGGCATCGTCGGCGCTCAGGTATGGATGCATCGGCAGGCTGAGCACCCGCGCCGCGGCCCGATCCGCGAGCGGCGTGCAGTCCGGGCAGCAATGGTGCGCGTAGGCGCCCTGGCGGTTCAGCGGAATCGGATAGTGCACGGCGCTCGGGATGCCCGCCGCATCGAGCCGCGCAATGGCCGCGGCGCGATCGTCCGACTGCACGGTGTACTGCGCGAAGACGCTCGTATTGCCGTCGGCGATGTGCGGCGTCAGCAGGCCGTCTCTTGCCTCGGCTAGGCTCCGAGCGCCCGCGGCTTGCAGCAGCGCCGTGTAGCGGGCGCCGACGCCGGCGCGGCGCTCCACCTCGTCGTCGAAGATCGCGAGCTTGGCAAGCAGCACCGCCGCTTGCAGCGTGTCCAGCCGGCCGTTGATGCCGAGGCGCGGATGGCTGTAGCGCTTGTCCTGGCCATGGTTCATGGCCTGGCGCATCAGGGTCGCGAGCCGGTCGTCGTCGGTGAAGCAGGCGCCGCCGTCGCCGTAGCAGCCGAGGGGCTTGGACGGGAAGAACGACGTGCAGCCGATGGTACTGAGCCCGCCGGAGCGCCGGCCCCGGAAGGTCGCACCGAAGCTCTGCGCGGCGTCCTCGATCACCGGCAGGCCGTGGCGCGCCGCGATGGCGTTGATCGCGTCCATGTCCGCGCATTGGCCATAGAGCGCCACCGGCATGATGGCGCGGGTTCTCGGGCCGATGGCCGCCTCGATAAGGCTCGGATCGATGTTGTAGGTGACGGGGTCGATGTCCACGAACTTCGGCACCGCGCCGAGCAGCGCGATGACCTCGGCCGTGGCGACGAAGGTAAACGGCGTCGTGATGACCTCGTCCCCGGCGCCGATATCGAGCGCCATCAGCGCCACCAGCAGCGCGTCGGTGCCGCTGGACACGGCGACGCAGTGCCCCACACCGACAGAGGCCGCAAGCTGCTCTTCGAGCTCCGCCACTTCGGGGCCCATGATGTAGCGCCCGTGCGCGAGCACGGCGCGGATGCGGGCATCCACGTCCGCCTCAATGCGGGCGCGCTGTGTTTGTAGATCGATGAATTGCATGGCGGTCCCCAGGCTGCCGGTCGATGTTACTTGAGATTGATAGACGCAAAGTGCGCGAGATAGCTTAGTCCCTGGGCTATCCCCGGGTTAAGAACCAAAAGGCAACGGTTAGAGCATCCTTCCGACCTGAACTCGGGACCGGAATCCCAGACGTTTCGTCGACGCGCGGCTGACTGGGAGCACCGGCTTTCCAGCCGGCTCGGCGCCGTCGCGGCTGACTGGGACCGCCGGCTTTCCAGCCGGCTCGGCGCCGTCGCGGCTCGATGCCGCGTCGGCGTCGCCCGGGCTGGCACAAGGGGCACAAGCGCAGTCGCCCGCCCGGCGGCGCGATAGGGGCAGTCGCCCTGCTCCAGCGCAGTCGATCGCACGCCGGGGGCATCGAGCCCCCGGCGCGCGAAGCCGGCTGAAAGCCGGCGCTCCCAGTCCGTGACGGCTCGCTGTCCAGGCCGATCTTGTGGGGACACCTCAGGCTTAGTCCCGGCTACGAGCGCGATAGGCCAACCTGGGGTTTGGTCGTAACCGACTGTTATTTCTGCACGACGCCGACGACGCCGGTGTCGTCGACGACAACGAGCAGCGTGATCTTGTGCTGCGCCATCAGCTCGATGGCGGTCTGCATGTTGCTGTCCGCGCCGATGGTGAGCGGGTCCGGCGTCATCAGATCGCGGGCGCGCTTGGCGAAGAAGGCCTCGCGATGGGCCTGCACGGCGCGGCGGAGATCGCCGTCGGTGATGATGCCGAGCGCGGAGCTCCGCTCGTCGCTGACCAGCGCAATACCGAGCCGGCCGTCGCTCACCGCCGTCAGCACGGCATCGGCGCTCGCCTCCAGCGGCACGAAGGGCAGATTGTCGCTCTGCATCTCCTCGCGCACGCTCCGCAGCAGGCGCCGCCCCAGGCTGCCGCCCGGATGAAAGCGCGCGAAATCGTTGGACTTGAAGTCCCGCGCACGCATCAGCGCCACGGCAAGCGCGTCACCCATGGCCAACGCCGCCGTCGTGGACGCGGTCGGCGCGAGCTGCAGCGGACAGGCCTCGCGCTCCACCCGCACGGACAGGTGCAGGCTCGCGTGCACGGCGAGCGTGGAGCGCGCGTTGCCGGTCATGGCGATGATGGTGTTGCCGTTGTCGCTGAGGAACGGCAAGAGCTTCACCAGCTCCTCGGTCTCGCCGGAGTTGGACAGCGCAATGAACACGTCGGTCGGCGTGACCATGCCGAGATCGCCGTGAAAGGCCTCGCCCGGGTGCATAAAAAAGGCCGGCGTGCCGGTGCTGGCCAAGGTCGCGGCGAGCTTCCGGCCGATGATGCCGGACTTGCCCATGCCGCAGACGATGACGCGCCCGGCGCAGCAAAGGATAGCCTCCACCGCCGCGTCGAAGGCGCCGTCCAAGTGCTCGGCGAGCCCGAGCACGCCGGCCGCCTCGATCTCGAACACCTCGCGCGCGATGGCGGCGCAGTCGATGCCGGGGCGGGCAGGCGCGGGCGCGTCGTCGGCTGCGGGCATTGGGCTCAGAAGCGGGTGTCGAGGTTGCGGACCTTGTCGCGGAAGTCCCGCGTCACGGTCTCGATGTCGCTGTCGCTGGCGATGACGCGGGGCGTCAGCACGACGACGAGCTCGGTGCGATTGGAACGGCGCGCCGTCTGTCCGAACAAAGGCCCAAGCAGCGGCGCCCGATAGAGCCCAGGCACACCGGATTTGTTGTCTTCGTTGGAGTCCTGGATCAGCCCGCCAAGCACGACAGCCTGGCTGGAGCGCACGGCAACGTTGCTCGTGATGTTGCGCGTGCGAAAGGTCGGGGAGTTCAGGGCACCGCTCTCCCGCGCGACGGTGCTGACCTCCTGCTCGATCTCCATCTGCACCAGCCCGCCCGGCGTCACGCGCGGCTTCACGTTGAGCTTGACGCCCGTCTTGCGGTACTCGATCTGGTTGATGATCCGATCCGTGGTGGCAGTGCCTTGCTGCTGGGTCGTCGCGATGGGCACGTCCTCGCCCACCTGGATCTCGGCGGTTTGGTTGTCGCGCACCATCACCGACGGCGATGACAGGACATTCACGAGGCCATCCTGCGCCAGCGCCGACAAGGTGGCGCGGATGGTGCTGGGCCGCAGCACCACGGACCAGTTGAACGACGACGGGTTACCCGCCGACTCGAAGGTCTGCGCCGGGCCATCGGCCGTGTCGCGCAACGAGATGTCGCTGCGGTAGCCGTTGGGGTTGCCGGGGATGCTTCCATCGTAGTCGCCGCCGGCGGCGAGACCGAAGAACTGCCATTGCACGCCATAGCGCAGGCTGCCGGTGAGCGTGATCTCGACAATGGTCGCCTCCACCAACACCTGCAACGGCACGATGTCGAGCTGCTTTAGCGCATCCAGGATCTTCTTGTAGTCCCTGGGGCTGGAGCGCACGAGGAGCGAGTTGTTCACTGGGTCGGCGACGATGCTGACCTGCGAGGAGAGCTCCAGCGTGCTCGCCGTCGCGCGTCGCGGCGCCGCGCTGCCGCCGCCGTCGTCGCCGCCGATGCTCGCCTCGCGCAGCCCCGGCGCGACGCCGCCGACGCTGCGGGTCGCACCGCCGTCGTCGTCACCGGCGAAGAGCTTGCTCAGTACGTCCGCGAGGTTCTCGGCGTCGCCGTGGCGCACGCGGTAGACAAACAGCCGCTGCGCGGCGCTGCCGCTCGCCTCGGCGCGATCGAGCCGGTCGATCCAGTCCTCCATCTGCGCGAGGTAGCTCTGCTGCGGTGAGACCACGAGCACGGCATTGGCGGTCTCCACCGCAATGAACCGGAACAGCCCGGTGAAGGGGTTCGCACCCTCGCCGTCGGCGAGCAGGGTCTGCAGTTGGTTCACGACATCCGTTGCCTTCGCGTACTCCAGCACGAAGAACCCGACGGACAGCCCCGACATCCAGTCCACGTCGAACACCTGGATGGTGTCGAGCAGGTTGGTCATCTCCGGGCTGGTGCCGGCGATGACGATGAGGTTGCGCAGCGTGTCGGTGCGCAGGAGGCTGCCTTCCGGCGCCAGCGGGTCCAGGATGCGGGCCATTTCCTCGGCACCGATGTACTGCAGCGGCACCACCTGCATGCTGTAGCCCTCCGGCAGCGCTCGCGCGGACTGGCCGAGCTGCGGCACCACGCGCCCCTGCACGGCATTGCCGAGCGGCACCACCTCGTAAGTCCCGGCGTTGTCCACCAGCGCCGCGTTGTTCATGCGCAGCAGCATCTCGAGCGTCGGGATCAGGAGATCCCGGCGCAGCGGACGGCCGGTCTGCAAGGTCACGGCACCGGAGACGCCCGGGTCCAGCACATAGTTGACGCCGAGCAGGTCGCCCAGGACGACCTTGACCACCTCGCGGATGTCGGTGCCGTCGAAGTTCAGCGTCACGTCGCCGGGCGTCGTGTCGACGCCGGCGGGGCGCACGGCGCGCACGAAGGTGCCGGTACCGCGCCGCACGGAATCGCGCCGCTCCGGCAGGTCGTCGCCGATGGCGATGCCGTCGCCGGAGGGCGCCGCCGCGCCCGTGGTGATGGGGCCGCGGTCGCGGTCCGTGATATGGCCGGCCGAGCTGCCGACGCGCTTGGTCGGATCGAACACGAGCCCGCCGCAGCCGGCTATCGGGATGGTCAGCGCGATGGTCAGGGCCAGCGCAGCAAGCCCGCTGCCCGGGCGCGCTGCGGCCGGGCGCGGGCCTGCTGACGCTTGACCGGCCACGGCCGCAAGAGGATTGATCGGGGGTTGTCGCATGCGCTCCGCGCGTCGAACGCGCGTCTCCGGCTTAGGGTTGCTCGCTTCGCGCCGGCGGCATCACCCGCCGCATGGGCGGCTGCGGGGCTGGCATGGCGTCGCGCCGCTGACGCTGCGGTGGCTCCGTGCCCGGTGCGTCGGGCTCGACACCCGGCGGCATGCCGCGATCGGCGCGGCGCTGACCGGCGCGACTCGGATCATTCGGTCCGGCACCCCGCTGCACGGTGCGTGGGGGCAGCCGGGTCGGCGGGATCGGGGGCGGCGCGTTGGCGTAATCGCGCAAGTGTAGCTCATGGGTCTCACCCTGTCGTTCCAGCACCAGCTTGGCCGGCTCAATGGTCTTGACCGTCCAGCCGACAAAGTCATCGCCCAAGCGCAGGCGCGCGAGCTCGGGCGCCTGCGGGTCGCGCACCCAGGCGGACACGATCGTGGGCGTGATGACGACGGCGGTGAGGTCGAAGCGATCGAGCTCCGTCATCTCTTCCGGCTCCGGCACGGCCTCGTCCTCGGGCGCGTCCGGCGGTGGCCGGCGCTCCGGCAGAAAGAGCGGGCGCTCGACGACGGACGCATAGTCCTCCTGGGGCGGGGCCTCCAGCAGCAGCCCATCGGCGGACGCGGGCGCGGCGCCGCTGCTCGCGACCGACGATGGCGCGGTCGGCGGCGCCGGCACCGCCGCGTCCGGCGACCAGCCGCGCCATTGCAGCGCAAGTACGCCGACCAACAAGAGCGCGAGTCCCCCGAGCACCGCCTTCATTCGCCGCCGCCCAGGATGAAGCCGAAGATGTCGAGCCGCACCGTGAGCTCGCCGACCTCGCGTCCGATGGTGCGTCGCACGACGCCCCGGCGCACCGGCGCCGCCCGTGGCGTCGTGGAGCGGATGGACAGTTGGTCCACGAACAGGAACGGCCGCGCGCTCTCGATGCGGTAGAGCACATCGAGCAGTTGGTCCGTGCTGCCCTGGAGCTGGGTGCGGATGCGCACCCGCGGCGGCTGCTCCTGTTGGTCCGCCGGCAGGATCTGGGTGCTGATGGGCCGCGCGCCAGCGGTGCGGACCACCTCCTGCACCTCGCTCTGCAGGCGGGCGCCGGCCAGCGCCGGCGTCTCGGCATCGAAGTAGAAGGCCTTGAAGTCGTCGTTGGCCTGCTCGCTGGCGAGCTCCGCGCGCAGCCCGGGCAGCGTCGCCACCAGCCGCTGGTAGCGGTGCAGTTGGTCGAGCGAGCGCTCGCGCTGCACGTCGAGCTCATGGAGTCGCAGCCACCAGGGCAGCACGACGGCAGCGAGCAGGAGCAGCGGGATCAACAGCGCGACGACCCAAGCGCCGATGCAGCCCCAGGGCAAGGACCCTCGGCGGCGCGGCGCCGGCGGCGCGCCCTCGGCGTCTTGCTCGGGCGCCGGAATCGCGGGTGTCACCGGCTCGGGCTCCGGCGCCGTCGGCAGCGCCGTCTCGCGCTCCTCGGCAGCGGTGCTGATGGTCGCCGTCATTCCTGCACCGCCCGGCTGTATTCAAAGGAGATGTGGAAGCGCTCCTGGCCCGTGGTCGCCACCTGCATCACCGGCGAGCGGAAGCGCACGGCGCTGATGCCGGGGCCGCGCTCCAGCATGCCGATGAGCGCGGTGGCCTGGTTGGACTCGCCGCGGATGTCCACCTCGGCGTCGCGCACGTTCAGCGTCTGCACCCAGGTGCCGTCCGGCAGCAGGTCGGTCAGCTCGCGCAGTAGGTCGGTCATGCGCGGCTGCTCGCGCTTGCGATTGAGCACCTCCACGCTGCCTAAGCGCGCGCGCTCCAGCGCCTCGCGCACCTCCTCCACCTCCAGCGCGATGCGGCGGACCTGTCTCAGCTCGGTCTCCAGCGACGCCGCGGCGCGCTCCGCCTGCCACAGCGGCGAGATCAGCACGGCAGCGACCAGCACGAGCACCAGCCCCGCCAGCAGCCGGGTCATGAGCGAGCCGAAGCGCGGCGGCTTCGCCCGCTGCTCCCGCGGCAGCAGATTGGCGCCGGGCCAGGCGCCGGCCCAGGCGAGCCGCGACGCCGGCGCGCGTCCCTCGCGCAGCCGCTCGAGCCAGTCCGCTGCCGCCGCGCGCCGGCACACGGCGAGCTCGATGTCGAGCTTGGTGCCGCGGGCCAGACTACCGACGACGCGGGCGTCGTAGTAGACCTCCGGTGCCGAGAACGGCGTCAGGCGGTCGATCTCGTAGCCGAGCACCGGCAGCAGGTTGTCCTTGACCTGGGTCGGCAGCGTCGTGTGCCGCAACAGCACCTGCGCGGCGGGCAGCTCCAGCCAGGTCTCGCGCCAAGGATGCTTGGGCGGGCGTGTCAGCGCCGACAGCAGCGTGCCGCCGGTGCGCAGATCGAGCCCGCCGACGGGCTCGCGCTCGTCGCCGATTTCCAGCAGCAGCAGCGCATCGTCCCCGGCGGGCTGCACGACGAGGCGTGGCGAGCGCGCGGCGAGCCAGCGGCGCAGCGCCCGCGGCAGGCACGCGAGCAAGCCTGCGCGCCAGCGCTGCAACAGCGCGCCGCCGGGCACCGCGCCCGGTGCCGACAGGCGAAGCGTGGCGAGTGACCCGGTTTTGCTCAAGCTGGCCATGGTGTTTGGGTCAAGCGGTGATGCGCAGCCGGTGCCTGCTGATCCATGCGCCCCGGCTGGTCGAGTCGGCGGCGCGCGTCGAAGGTCCGAATCGCGCTGCGCACGGCAGCGGCGCCGCAAGGATAGCGCGACGGCTCACCCGGCGTCCGCCGCGTCCAGCGCCGTCGCCGGTGTTGGCCCCGCGTCTGCGTCCAGCAGCCCGTAACGCCGCCAGAGCACCTCGACGGGCATCGCGCTGCCGGGCTCCAGCAGCACGAGGGCCTCCATGTGGCGCGCGCCGCCGCCGCCGGAGTCCGCCTGCGTCACCCGCACCCGGTACAGCGGCCCGCCGCGGTTGCCGATGAAGGCGGGCCGCCCGTCCGGCAGCACGGGTTGATCGCGCTCGGCGACGAGCTGCTCGGCGTCTTCGAGCGGCAGCCCTTGCAGCGCGGCAAGCACGGGCGCGGACGCGAAGCGCTGCTCCACGCGGCCGGTCTCGTTGTGCACGGTGAGATCGGGCGCGAGGCGCCGATACAGCGCGCGGGTCATGCCGAGCACCTGCCGCAGCTCCTCGACGCTGTGGAAGGGGCCGTCGGCGGCGCCGTAGGGCAGGCCGGCGTCCGCGTAGTCGCCGTCCTCGGCGCCGTTGAGCTGGGTCAAATCGTCCTCATCGCGCCAGTCCAGGATGGCATCGGCCAAAGCATCGCGCTCGGCCTCGTCGAAGCCGTCTTCGCCCTGCGCCAGCTCGATGAGCGTGGCGAGCTGGTCCCGGGTCGCCAGGTTGAGATCGATGCGCGAGGCCTCGTTGGTGAGCGTCACGGTGAGCTCGGTGCCGTCGAAGACCAGCGTGCGTGGCATGCCGTTCGGACTCCAGACCTCGTCAGGTAGAACGGTTTCGAGCGGCGTCGTCATCAGGTTCAGCGCGACCAGCACCAGCGCGGCATCCGCGTGCGCGCGAAAGCGGGCGGCGTCGATCTGGTTGCGCGTCAGCGCGCTCTCGGTGCGCTGCGTGGTTGTCAGGCCCAGCGCCATGACCGTCAGCAGCGCGATGACCCAGAGCACCAGCACCAGCACGATGCCGCGCTGCCGCGCGCGTCGCCGCCACCGCCACCGCCACCGCTCAGCGCGCATCCTGCTGCTCCGGCCGCATCTGCGGCGGCGCGGCGGACGGCAGGCGGCCGCGCGGGGCGGTGCCGGGGTCGGGCATGGCGGCGTCGGCCGGCAAGTCGCTGAACACGGCGATATCGGTCGGCTCGCCGCCGGCGAGCTCGATGACGGCGGCGGGCCAGGACCGGTGCGGGGTGCTGACGGCGAGCCGGATCCGCAGCGGCAGGCGCGGGTCGTCGGCCCACTCCTCGAACCACGCGGGCTCGGTCTCCCCTTCGCCGACGCCGAAGTAGGCGAGCGCAAACTCGGCGACGTCCGGCAGCAGCACGGTGCGGCCATAGGCGCCGGCGGCGAGGTCGCGGTCGAGCGGGCCGGTGTCGGCGCCGATGCCGGATGCCTCCAGCAGCGGCTCCCACTCCGGATACTCGTCGCCGCCGGCCAGCACCTCCGGGTGCAGCAGCCAGCGCACCAGCACCAGCCGCTGCCCGTCGCCGGCGGGCTCCAGCACCAGGCGCAGCACGTACAGGCCCGGTATGCCGACGTGCTCGGACAGCGGCGCGACGAATTCCAGCCGCTCCGCGTCGCCGGCGAACACCGGCCACGGCTGGCCGTCGAAGACGATGCTGACGGGCCGCGCCTGGCGCAGCGTGCGCTCCAGGAAGTTGCGCGTGACGCGCAGATCGTTGACGCGGTCGGAGACGGTCTCGACGCTCTCCCAGGCGCGCGAGCCGAGCCTGAGCCCGGAGAACATGAGCAGCGTGATGACGGCGATGAGCACGAGCGCGATCAGCAGCTCCACCAGCGTGAAGCCGGCGACCGGCCGCGAATCCCGGCGCCCGGCCATCGCCTCAGAGCCCGGGGACGAAGGGCTCGCCGAGCCGCAGCGAGCGCAGCGTCACCTGCCGCGCGCCGGCGTGGGTCGGCAGCGAGGCCACGGCGGTGACGAGGTATGGCGGCAAACGCTGCGCCGGGTCCTCGCCGAGCCAGCCCTCGGGGACATAGGCCTCGATGCTAATGATCCAGTCCATGCCGTCCTCCGGCTCGCCTGAGTGCACGCCTTCCTCCAGCGGGATGTCCGCGCCGACGGACGCGAGCTTGGCCTCCGCCAGCGCGACGATGCGGCTGTAATCGCCGCTGATGGCGGTGGTGGTGAGCGCGCGCTGGAAGATCTGGAGCAGCACGCCGAGGCTGATGGCGAGAATCGCGAAGGCGACCAGCACCTCCAGCAGCGAGAAACCTTTCGAGTGCGCACTGCGCTGTGCCCAGTGCGGACGGCGCCGCCGCCTGGCACCGGTTGCGTTACATTCGCCGATCGTCATTCGCGCGCCCAGTCGGCGATGAGGATGCGGCCGGTGAGCCAGTTCACGCCCACCTGCAGGCCGCCGTCGCCGAGCTTGAGGATCACCCGCCCGCCCGACGAGCTGCCGTCCGGGTAGAAGCGGATGGCGCCGACGGCCTCGGACTGCATCTCTTCTTCTGCCGCGACAAGCTCAATGTCGAGCCCCGCCGGCAGGCTGCCCGAGCGGTGGTCGCCCTCGATGCCGTAGCGATGCTGTTCCACGTCAAGCACCCAGGCGGCGTCGCGCCCCTCGGCAACGGCGATCTCGCGGGCGAGGCGCAGGCTGCCGGCGGTGCGGCGCGCCGCAGCCTTGAGCTCGACGCCGGGCATCGCGGCGTTGATCAGCGGCGGCGTCACGGCGAGCAGGAGGCCGCCGATGGCGAGCACCACCAGCAGCTCCACCAGCGTGAAGCCGGCGCCGTGGGCCCGCCGCGCCATCGGCGCCGGCGTCAGGCCTTGCCCCAACTGGTCACGTCGCCGTCCTCGCCGTCGCCGCCCTCCTGGCCGTCGGCGCCGAGGGACCAGATGTCGAAGGGGCCGTGCTGGCCCGGCGCGCGGTACTGGTAGTCGTTGCCCCAGGGGTCCTTCGGCACCTGGCCCTTGCGCAGGTAAGGGCCATTCCAGTTGGGCGCGTTGCCGGGGTCGGACACCAGCGCCTCCAGGTTCTCGGGATAGTTGCCGATCTCGAGCCGATACAGGTCCAGCGTCGCGGCGAGGTCTTCGATCTGCAGCGCCGCGGTCTTGGTCTTGGAGCTGCCCAAGAACTTCATCACCTGCGGGCCGACGAGGCCGGCCAGCAGGCCCAGGATCGCGAGCACAACCAGCAGCTCCACCAGCGTGAAGCCGCGGCTGCGCCGGCGCGGGGTTTGGCGGGTCAACACAGGGTTCTCCTTAGAGATTCGATGAGGCGAAAGCGTGCGCAGTGGACCCGCCATGATACACCCGGGTTCCCGGGCAACCGGCCGGGGATCGGCTCAGAACACCAGCTCGTTGGCGCCGAGGATGGCCATCAGGATGGACACGATGATGCCGGCGATGACGATGCCCAGACCAATGATCAGCACCGGTTCCAACAGCGTCAGCAGCCGCTGCACGCTCGCGCGGGTCTCGCGGTCGAAGATGTCCGCCACCTTGGCCAGCATCGCGTCCAGCGTGCCGGACTCCTCGCCGACGCGGATCATCTGCAGCGCCAGCTCCGGCAGCACCGCGCGGGTGGTCAGCGGCTCGGCGAGGCCGCGGCCGTGCTTCAAGCCATCGGCGACCTCGTTCAGCCCCTCGCCGACCTTGCGGTTGCCGACGACCTCCTTGGCGAGATTCAGGCCGGTCAGCAGCGGCAGGCCATTCTTCAGCAGCGTGGAAAGGGTGTGGCAGAAGCGGGCGGTCTCCATCTTCCAGATCAGATCGCCAAACAGCGGCAGCGCCATGACGCCGTAGTCGAAGCGCCGGCGGTTGTCCGGGTCCATGAGCCAGCGCTCCAGCACCACGGCAAACACGGCGACGAGCACCAGCAGCGCCCACCAGTAACCCCGCACCAGGTCGCCGGCGCCGACGACGATGCGGGTCGGCAACGGCAGCGCCGCGCCCATGTCGTCGAACAGCACCGTGAACTGCGGCACGACGAACACCAACAGCATGATCACCGACAGCCCGGCGACGACCAGCAGGATGCTCGGATACACCAGCGCCGAGGTCACGGTGCCGCGCAGCTCCGCGCTACGCTCCAGATAGTCCGCGAGGCGCGCGAGCACCTCATCCAGCGCGCCGCTCGCCTCGCCGGCGCGCACCATGTTGACGTAGAGCTTCGAGAACTGGCCGTCTTGCGCCTCCAGCGCCGCGGACAGCGTGGCGCCGCCGCGCACGCGGTCTTGCAGGTCCGCGAGCACGCGCACCACGTGCTCGTCGGTGCTGAGCCCGGACAGCACCGTCAGCGAGCGGTCCAGCGGCAGCCCCGCCTGCAACAGCGTCGCGAGCTGGCGCGTGACCATCTCCACGTCCTTGGCCGTCAGGCTCCGCCGCCGCCGCCGCGCCAGCGTCGCCGTGAGCCCGCCCGCCGAGCGCGTCTTGAGCGGGATCAGCCCATCGGCCTGGAGCCGGCGCACCAGCGCCGCCTCATCCGGCGCCTCTTGCTCGCCCTCGACCTCCTCGCCGTCGAGCTTGACTGCTTTGTAGAAGTAGCGGGGCATGGTCGCTGCTAGCGTTGCCGATACAAGTCTCTGCAATAGTGGAACGGATGCCGCTCCCGAAACCGCCCCAGGTTGTCCAGCACCGTCAGGATCGTGCAGGTCTCCGTGCCGCCGTTCTCCGGCCCCCTCAGCCCGCGCCCAACCATCTGCATGTAGCTGACCGGGCTCTTCACCTGGCGAGCGATCAGCACTAGGTCGGTCCGTGGCGCATCGAAGCCGGTGGCAAGTACGTTGTAGTTGCAGAGCACCCGAAGTTGACCGGCCTTGAAGCGATCCAGGAACCACCTCCGGGCGATGGCCGGGGTCTTGCTGCTGACTGCGGCAGCGGGAATGTCCAGTCGGCAAAGTCGCGCAGCCATCTGCCCCGCATGCTGCACGGAATTGGTGAAGAACAGAATCTGCTCGGCTTCGCTCGCTTGCAGCGTTTCGATGAGCCGTGCGTTGCGGGAGTCGTTGCCGGCGAGTTCCTTATTGACCCGCTCCAGTACCCCTTTGAAGCGCTGCTCGTCCTGGCTGCCCCATAGGCGGTCTAGCTCATCGATCAGTTCCGTGGAGACCGTTGCGTTGGTCTCCAAGGGGCGATAGTCGGCGTGGGCCAAATAGCCGCCTGCCAACAGACGCTCCGTCAGCCCCTCTTGATCCTCGGGATACTGGCGCTGATCGAAACGCTTGGCGAGACGCCGGCTCTCATCGTCGTCCATCCGGAATGGCGTCGCGCTGAGACCAATCAGCGGCGGCTCCTCCTTCGGCTTCGCACCGGGGCGCGGCGCCTCGGCATCGAGCCAACGCAGCAGCGATGTGTAACTTGTAGTGATTGCGTGATGGCATTCGTCGACCACCACCAGACCTGGTTTCGCAAGCCACGCGAGCGGGCTAGCATCGAAACGACTATTCAGGGTTTGGATTGAGGCCACCACCACCGTCGGTTCATCATCCGTCGCTGCCGATGGGTTGCGGTGCCCGTCCCAGAAACGGATTACTCGCAAGCTCTGCCCTTCGGCACCTAGGTTCTGCCACACTTGCCGAAATGATTGGACTGCCTGCTCGCAAAGTTCCTTGGTCTGCGCAATCCAGAGGACGACACGTCGCGCGCCGGCTGGCTTCAGAATCAACTCCACCGCCGCCTGGACCGCCACCCGGGTCTTGCCGCCGCCCGTCGGCAAGCTGACGACCGCGCGCCGACGCCCGTCGCCGCTCTCGAGCATACCCTTCAGCGAACGAAAAACATCCGTTTGGTATGGATGCAAGCCACGCAACGTCAGCGGCCCAGACACCAGCAGTTCGGCATCCAGCCGGCCTGAGCGAGACTGCGCGAAGGACTCTGGGAATCCGAGCGCAAGAACGAATGCGCGGGCATCGTCCGTGCCCCAGGTTCGCGGCGGTCGAAGATCGGCCGCCTGCATGGCAGCCTGAATACTGGCGTCCTGCAACACCGCCGGACCCAGTAGGTCCAGCGCGAGTGCCGCTACGTCTCTCGGCACGGCGTCATCGGGCAGCGCGCGACAGGCGCCGTCACCAAGCGCGGACCGCAGCGTGTCCACATCACCAGCCACGGCCAAAAAGAGCCGGTCCGGTAGGTCCGCACCTTGCGCCACAGCGCGGCGTCGCTCGTCCAAGGTGGCATCGGCGATTCTACCCAGAGCATCCGACGGACTACGAGTCAGCCAACTCGCCGCGGCCGCCTCGGTCAGGATCAGCCTCAGCCGCTCCCGCTGCGGCAGGTCTTCAAGCGCGACCCGATCCAAATACAAGACGCCTTCCCAGTGCAGGCAGGATACCGGCTCGCGGACCGCGTCGATACTCAGGTGCAGTCCGCGCACCATCTGGGTAGGGCTCTCGTTCTTGGCCTCATCGGATAGCACGGCTTTCAATTCGGGCAATGCGTCCGACAGGCTGTTGAAGCCGGCGACCTCCATTTCCCAACCGCGGGTAAAGCGCCCATCAAGATCCAGTGCGCCGCGTTCCTGCCACAGTGCGCGCATATCCTCATCCAGCACCACGACAGCCCAGCCGCGCGCGCGAGCGCGCCGGGCTAGGTCCGCAGAGCCGGTGACGTATACATCGTCGAGCGCGACTTTGCCAGACACGCCGGGCAGGTGCTCAGGCACCCATTGGTCGGCTGCGGCACCACGCCAAAGGTCGGCAAGAGCGTTTCCGGCGATGGCCTCGGGGGTGGCCAGATGATCGGTCAGGGCTTGCCAGAAGGCGTCGAGTGCCTCGGGGTTCGCTGGCTGCGGACGGGGCGAGCCGGCGAGCGACCGGATGGTCGGCAACAGCGACACCAAAGCAGGCAGCCGTTCCAGAGAAGGCACGTCGCAGCGGGCCATGATGGTGGACAGCGAAACTGTCGCGTCGCCGATGGCGAGTACGCCAAACCGAGTAAGCAGCCAGCGCAACGGGTGCTCAACTTCAACGGGAGGGTATGCATCCCGATCCCTGCGATGTTTGAGGACAAGGGTTGGCTCGATGCGCTCGGCGGCGGAAACTAGAGCTCGAGTTAAGCGAGCATTTGATATCCCGGAGATGTGGCGAAGAAGACTACAGCAATATGGCAACCCCATGCTGTCAGGTATGTAGCTGTCCGTCTGGAGTCGCGAGTTGAGACGCTTAACCAGTGAGGCTGCGGTCTTCTTCCACTCGCGAAAGTCTTCCTCAATAGGGGAATGCTGCGGCGCGCGCTCGCTTGCCTCTCGAACGATCAAGTAGTTCCCCTCCGGTACTGCTACCGCGCCTAGCAGTCGCAGCAGCTCATCGTCGTTGCGATGAAAGTCCGCTGCAACGAGCATCCGTCGATTTTGTTCATCAGGGTCCGTCGCCGATATGATCTCACCGGGGAGCAAGACCGAATAGGGATACTGCCAACTGCCATCCTGACGAAGAACACGCACCCGGCCCTTGTACTCTTCCGCAAAAACTCTCCGATCCTCCGGCCGGGCACTGCGCAAGCTTTGCCAGAGTGCACTCCAGTCTCTTTTCGTAAGCCGAACTCGACGGTCGTCCTTGATGAGGTCTCCGACGATCTGTTTGAGCATTGGCAGCCAGTTGTCGTCCAGCAGACTCCGAACTTCAAAGGTCGTTAACAGAATTCGCCGAATCTCTGCATCGTTCGCCAGATCGTCAGCGACGACGTGCCGGCCCGGTAGGGACTGATCGGGGCGAGCCAGCCATATGTCATCGGGGCAGCGAAGTTGACCATCACGATCAGGAATGATTTTTAGCGTCGGGCGGATGTCATCTCGACCATAGGGATACGAGCTCCGGTCGGTGGTCCATTCGTTCTTCTTGAGGCTATCCGCATAGTCCGCGGCGAGCCGAATGACTGCCATCGCCTGATCCGCGTCGGCACTCGCGATCTGCGCAAACCAGTCTGCCGGCTTGGCTTGCACAAGGCTTGGCCTACCAGCGACATGCGAATCTGCCAACCGCTTCGCAAGTTCCCGCAACCGCGCCGACCGGTCGCCACCCAGACATTCCGGATGCACCCACTCGTCTCGCCGTCCCTCGTCTGCTAATGCGCACCAGCGCTCCACCAAGGCCTTGTCGTCGCTCGCATGGCGGTGCAAGTCCGAAGCGAGCCGTAGGGTGCCGTTTGCGTTCGGCACGATCGCACTGACGGTTGCATCTGCCCAACATGCTTCAGTGAGCGTCCCCGCTAGCTCGTCGCGCTCATGTTGCCGGGGCAGATAATCCAGCGCTCGAGCCGGATCCTCCGAATCGGCCAAGGTCGGCAGCACCCCGACGATCATCGCGGCGGCCTCGCGCATCAACATCCGGTTCCAGCTTCCGTCGGTAATAGACTCACGCCCGCTGGTAAGCTTCCAAGGGGCATTCAGGATGCCTGGCACATGAGTGGGCGTGTTGGTTGGGAAGAAAGCCCAGAATCGCCCGACCTCGGCGCGTGCCGGGTCGAGGGGGATCGCCCAGTAAAGAGGGACTTTATCCCGACCATGGATGTCTCCCGCGTCCTCGCGTGCAGCGGAATTCGTGATTGGCACCAAGCGTTCGGTCAACCGCCAACGAGTAGACTCCCCTCCGTCATGGAGAATAACCACGCGGTCTGCGGGCGAACGGCGTATTTGACGGGCTGGAGCATCCGGTCCTTCGAGCGAAAGTTCGACCGCGCTGGAAATGAATAGTACAAAGCGCGCAGGAAAGGTGCGTATCTGCTCCGCGATCCGCTCGATCATCACCGGGTTGCGGACTTCGGCCCGAACCACGGTCGTTGCCCAGTCCAAGGCTGCGAGCTGTGGGTCTTCGACAGCCGCCGCGTCGCGATCGATTGGCCAGGCAAGCCGGAACGATGGTGCAGCCGCAGTTGCCGGTAGATTGCATAGCTCACGCACTTCGCGCTGACAACGCGCAGGGTCGAACTGCATGGATGCGCCGCGGCTGAATATCTCGACGACCCCACCGAGACGCAGAAGAGACTTGAAGCCGATGCCGAATCGGCCGATTTGGTTGCCGCGCTTCGGCGACGAGTAAAACGACAATAGCGCTTCGATTCCGTCCTTGCTCAGGGGCGCCCCGGTGTTGGCGACATAGAGGCGGGCGCCGTCGAACAGCACCTGAATCTTGGCGGAGGAAGCGGAGCCGGCGGACTCAACCTCTTCAAGCACAGCATCCGCGCCATTTTGGACCAACTCGAGGACTTGACGATGATCATAACCGTCGTTCAGTACCTTCCTTTCGCTATCGCTATCTGCCTGGACGTCTCGCGGCAAGTTCCGATAGTTTTCCAGTCGTTTGCGGCGCCAATTCTCGATGAATTCCTGAGCATCGAAGTGTTCACCCATCGCATTAGCCCTCACGGGAAGCTTCGTACACCGGCATCAGTTCGGCCCCCAGATCCGGCGAAAGCTCGCACTAGCCAGCCGGGCGCCGATCACGCACCGCTCGCAAGGAGACGACGGGCACTTCGGTCTGGCGGCAGAGGGGTTTTTCCGGGCGCTCCATCGTGACCATTTCGTCAACACCGGCTTGGTCGGCGGCGGCGAGATGAAGGGCGTCCATTGGCTGCAGATCGTGCCGCCCAGCGAGCGCAAGCGCACGCCTGACCGTTGCCGGGCCGACCTGGACAGGCTCCGCGGAGTCTAGGATGGCCTCCATGAACAGGACCTCGGCTTCGCCGCGTCGAAAGCGGGGCTTCGGGATGACCTCCAAACGCACGTAGTCGCTGACAACGAGTTTACGGGAGGGATCGTTGAGCACAGCGCCGGCCCATGCTCGGGCGTCGGCGTCACCATTCCACGCGGCAATTAGGACGTTGGCGTCCAGGTAGGTGCGCCGCTCACTCATCGGCGTCGCCGCGGCGGCGATGCGTTTCCGCCAGAACTTCGTCCCAGCTCATCGGCTCGGGCAGCTCGCCATTCTGTTCCGCCTGCCGGCGCAGCGCCGAGAGGCGCTGCCACAGTGCCGTCCGCGGCTCGGCGTCCTCCGGGACCGGACGGGGGGGTGAAGCAACGGCGTCCTCCTTCGCCGGGTTGATGATGACGGCGATGCGATGGCGGCCGGGGCGGACGCTCGGCGGCAGGCGCAGGACAACGCTGCGCTCATCGGTTACATCACACTCGAAGGTCAGGGTTTCCATGCGATGCTCCTGTTGGTTCGCCGATCCCTGGGCCGGATTCCTTTATTGGCGTTGTCGTCATCGTCGTCATAACCGAATAGGCGGACGGTCGACAACGACAACGACAACGACAACGACAACGACAACGACAACGACAACGACAGGATACGAGATGTCCGCCGCGACACGCTAATCTTCGCTCACCGCCGCCACCCACAGCACCTCCTCCACGGTCGTGCGCCCGGAGGCAGCCTTGCGGAGCCCATCCTGATACATCGGGGGGAAATAGGGGACGCACCACGAAACAATCACCCGCAGCCCCGACGCCATCAGCCACGTCTACCGCGACAGCTCCAGCTTGTCGTAGACCTCGGCGAGGGACAACTCCGCGTCGATGACGCGCAGCGGGATGGCTTGCGATGGGGCTTGGTAGTTGCTCAGGCTCCAGGTGCCGTCCTGCTGGCGGACGAACAGTTCCGCCTGCATACGGTATTGCGAGAACAGCAGATAGGCTTGCAGGCTCGGCAGGCTCGGCAGGCTGCGGTAGTGCAGGAACTTGTCGCCGCAGTCGTAGGCCTCGGTGGCGTCGGACAGCACCTCGACGATCAGGATCGGGTTGCTGGCGATGTCGCGCCGGTCGTCGTAGAACTGGCGCTCGCCGCAGATTACCATCGCGTCCGGGTAGATGCCGACATCCGCTGCGGCGATGTGGACTCTCATTCGCTCGGGTAGACCCTGCAGTCTTTGCCTTTCAGTTGGCTGCGGAGCTCCCCGACGACGTTGGCGACGATGAGGTTGTGCTCCTCGGTCCCGCCGACCATGGCGAAGACCTCGCCGGCGATGTACTCGCTGCGGTGCTCCAACGCTGTGCGCTCAACGGCGAGCCAGTCTTCGAACGAGAGGCGCGGTTGTGGTGCAACGGCCACGATTGCCTCCAGCGGATGCTTGTGGCGGATGGTGTTGGGTCGATTATAGCCGTGCCGGCTTAGGTGCCGGCACCGTTGACCCATCGCTCCCGGCGATGCACCCGCCTGCCGCGCCGCCCGCGTTCGACGCCTGGCTCGCCGGCCTACGCGATGGCCAGACCCGGCGTCGCCTGGTGCTGCGGCTGCGTAAGGCCCAGCTCGGCAATCTCGGGGACGTGCGCCCGGTCGGTGACGGGGTCTTCGAGATGCGGGAGCATTTCGGCCCCGGCTGGCGTCTCTATTATGTGCAGCGGGGCGCGGAGTTGATCATCATGCTGGGCGGTGGCGACAAGGCCAGGCAGGCCGCCGACATCGCCGAAGCCAAACGCCGCGCCGCAACCCTGGACCCGGAGGACTGACCTTGACCGAGAAGATGCCGATCAGCGCATTGCCCGAGCTCGACGCCGCCGCCTGGCTCGACCACGATGACGCCATCGCGGACTACCTGACGCTGGTGCTGGCCGAAGACGACCCGGCCCTGTTGGCTGCGGCCCTTGGCGACATCGCCCGCGCCCGCGCGCGACTCGCCGGCGGCGCCAACCCAGGGGCCGGGAGTCGCGCGTCCGACCCGCCCTTCGCAGCAACGGACTGCGGCGCCGGGCCGCCTTTCGAGGCCGTGTCCAAAGCATGCAAGGCCGTTGGGCTGCGGTTGGTCGCGCAACCAGTGCGGGACTCGGCCCTGCCGCGCCCCTGATCGCCGACCCGGGAACGGCGACCCGTCCGCCACAACCACGCCGTAGCGCTCGGCAGCCGCCACGTCGAACGCGAAGATGCGGCCGGCGCAGCGGTTTCGCGTCGCGTTCCAGAAGTCGAGCAGGCGCCGCCGGCGCTTGCCCTGCGGGAGGCGCTCGATGCCCGGCCATTGTCAGTGCCGTTAACGGGGGAAATAGGGGACGCGAGGGATACAACGGGATACAAGGGACGTACCACGAAACAATCGCCCGCAGCCCCGACGCCATCAGCCACGTCTACCGCGACAGTTCCAGCTTGTCGTAGACCTCGGGGAGGGACAACTCCGCGTCGATGACGCGCAGCGGGATGGCTTGCGATGGGCTTGGTAGTTGCTCAGGCTCCAGGTGCCGTCCTGCTGGCGGACGAAGAGTTCCGCCTGCATACGGTATTGCGAAAACAGCAGATAGGCTTGCAGGCTCGGCAGGCTGCGGTAGTGCAGGAAACTTGTCGCCGCGGTCGTAGGCCTCGGTGGAGTCGGACAGCACCTCGACGATCAGGATCGGGTTGCTGACGATGTCGCGCCGGTCGTCGTAGAACTGGCGCTCGCCGCAGATCAATATCGCGTCCGGGTCGGTGCCGACCAGCGCTCCAGCACCACGCGAACACGGCGACGAGCACGAGCAGCGCCCAGCAGTAGCCGCGCACCAGATCGCCGGCGCCGACGACGATGCGCGTCGCAAGCTCAGCCGGCGCGCGGCCTGCCGCGTGCCTGCCACCACAACAGCCCGAGGCCGATCAGGAGCCAAGGCGGCGGCAGCGGCGTGGTGTAGAGCTCGATGCCGTCCTCCGCGTAGTGGATGTACACCCCTTGTCCGCCGCCGAAGCTCTGGATGAGCGCACCGTCGGCGTAATTGCCGAACAGCCCGCTGCGGGTGCCGCCCACCGCGATGAGCCTGAGCCGCTCGGATGGCGCGAAGCTGAAGCTCGGATCGAAGTCGAGCAGCAGGTCGCCGGCGATGTCGACGCTGCCGAGGATGGTCAGCGGCGGCAGCCCGGCGTAGTCGCCGAAGCTCAGGATGGTCATCGCGAGCGAGCCCGCGGCGGTCTGCGTGAAGTCGCCGCTGATGAGCGACGAGTACACTGCCGGCACGCCGAGGTCGATGCTGCCGCGGTTGGTGAGGCCGATGCCGTCGCCGGCTGCGTTGCTGCCCGCGACCCACAGATCTCCGCGCAAGCCGCCGGTGTTCGTGATGTCGCCGCCGACGGCGTCCGTGGCCACGGCGATGGCCACCTCGGCGTCGATGTCGCCGGCGTTGGTGATCGCATCCGCGCTGCTGCCCCCGGCGAGATCGATGCCGACGCCGGCGATGATGCTCGCGCCCGTCTCGTTGCGGATCTCGCCGGCGACGGTGACGTCGCTGCCGATGGCGATGCCGCTGGCCTCGGCCTGGACCGCGCCCGCGTTGGTGATGCCGCCGTCGTAGCTGCCGTCGTTGACGCTCAGTGCATTGCCGGCCGCAGCGGCCAATGATCCCGCGTTGTAGATGCCGCCGGCGAAGGCGCTGACGGACAGCCGCACGGCATCTGCCTCGCTGCTCGCGATACTGCCAGCCGCGGTATTCGCGAACCCGCCAGTGACGGCGTCGGCCTGCACGGTAAACCCGTCCCCGCCGCTCGCGATGGTGCCGGCGTTGCTCAGCCCATCGGCAATGGTGCCGATCTGCAAGTCGATGCCGGCGTCATTCGCCGCGCTGATGGCGCCGGTATTGCTCACGCCACCGGTCAGCGCATCCGCATAGACGCGAATGGCCGCGTTGTCGGCCGAGGTGATGGACCCGGAATTGACGATGCCGCCGCCGAGGCTGCCGTCGCCAACGGCGCCCGCGCTGATGTAGGCATAGATGCCGGTCAAGCCGCTCGCGATACTGCCGCTGTTGCCGATGCCGCCGGCGAAGGACTCGCCAGAGAAATAGATGCCCTCGCTCCCGGCGAGGATGTTGCCGGCATTGCCGATGCCGCCGCTGAAGCTGCCCGACCACAGGTCGATGCGCATGGCCGTGTCGGCGCTCGCCAGCTCGGCGCCGACCTCGTTGTGGACACCGCTGCCGATGCTGGAGTCCTGGATCTCGATGGCGTAATTGCCGAGCGTGTCGGCGCCGATGCGACCGCGGTTGCGCAACGCACCCTCGACCGTGCTGCCGTTGTAGACGCCGACGCCGGCATTGACGTCCGTTCCGGCAATCGTGCCCGTGGCTTCGTTGACCACATCGCCGGTTACCGTCGCGGTTGCCGTTCCATCCGTGTCGAGCAAGATGTAATCGAGCGTGCCGGTGTTGCTCAACGGGCCGGAGGTCACGCCGATGACCTCGATGGCGCCGGCCCCGACCGCATTCGGCAGCCCGGCTAGCAGGGCCAACGCCAAACAGGCGCCGCGAGGTTGCGCGAGGACAGCGGCAACGGTGATGGCGCGCTGCGGCCCGCCGTAGTCTGATGCAAGCATGAATCGGGCTCCGATCCTGTCGTCACGGTTGGATGCGATGCGTCTGCCGGCGATCCGGCAGACGCGGAATTGCCAGCATGCGCGCGGCCCTCGGCTCTCGGCCGTCGGCGCCATCGGTCAATATCCATCATCACGATAGTTGCACGCGCCGGATTCGTCGCAGGGCCAGATGGTGGTGGAGGAATTGATCTGCGCCAGCGGATCGCCGACGTTGGCCTCGCTCTGGTCTTGGCAGCGATACTTCGGCGCCAGTTGGTTCTCGACGCGCACCAGCCGCTGCGGCGTCGCTTGATAGCCGAACGGATTGATGTCGCCGCGCTGCTCGCGGATGCGGCGCTTGCCGTTGCCGTCGAAGGAGACCGTGATCACCATCAGGTCCATTGCAAAGGTCACGCGCGGGGCATCGCTCGGCGGATTCGGCCGCTCGCCCTGATAGACCCTCGGCAGGTGCGCCTTGAGGCTGTTCATGGCGCATTGCACGGTGTCGTCGGCGGTCGGGAAGTGGGTCGCAACGGTGAGGCCGGGGTACGGAGACATTTGGCTCAGCAAATAGCCGAAGGCCCCCTGCGGCGTATGCGAGCTGTTTTGGATGCGTTTTGCGAGGCAAACGCCCAGCGTCGGCACATCGTCCAGGCTCTGGTAGCCGCCACTCTTCATGGCCCAGACCTCGGGCGGGACGCCCATCTCGTGGATCAGCACATCGACGCCCGCGCCGCTGTTGTGCGCCTGCTCCAGGGTCAGGCGTTCCGGCTTGGTGTCGCCGGTGAAGATCATGCCGAGCGTCTCACCGTTGGGGGCTGTCCATTCGAGCCGGTAGCCGACGGCGCCCTTGCGGGTATGAATCACCGGGAAGGCGTAAATCTTGGCCCCGGTCGCCCGGTTGTCGTAGACGAGGATCTCCTCGGGCGATTCGGTTGACCAATCCGCGCTCCAGTCGAACAGGATCTCCACCGGCATGATGGCGTAGGCATCATTCAGGGGGTCGTCGGCGTATTGGCCGGCCGGTGTCGTGGGCCAGTTGAGCCGGCTCGTGTCGCTCGGAATGAAGTTGCTCGGCTTGTCGCAGTCTGGCGCATTATCCGGATAACCGGCGTATGCCGTGTATTGGAAGCTGAAGGATTCGGAATGCCAGCGCTGCGAATCGCGCAGATGCGTGCAGAACGCGGCCGTGCCGTCGTCGTAGTATTCGGGCGCGCTGCCGCCGTCCACGTAGTTCGGATTGCGCACCCCCGAGGCACCGCCGCCCCACACCCACAACGGCGACTTGCGATCCGCGGACGGCCCGAAGCAATAGATGTGCGCGAGGTCGCCGGTGTGGTCGGCATGCAGATGGGTCAGGAAGATCTTGTTCATCCTGCCGTAACCGACATTCATGGAGGAGTACGAGCCGGTGCTGCCGGTCCCGCAGTCGAAGACGAATTGATCGCGCGGCAGCCCCATCGCATTGCCATAGTCGTCCACAAACTCCTGCCAGCCCACCTCCACGAAGATGCTGACCATGCGCTGGGCCAAGCCGCGCGGCGGCACCGCCGTGCCCATCAGCGTGATGCGCATCTCGCTCGCACCGAGCGGCTGCACCGTGGACGGGGTCTTGGCGAAGGGCTGGAACTTCGCGAGCCGGTTGAAGTACGAATAGCGGCTCGCCTTGGCGGTGCTGGTCCAGGAGCACGGCGGCGGCTCCGACTCGTCGCAGCATTCCTCGTCGCATTGCGGGGCGTCGCTGCAGCAGGACTCGCAGGTGTCGTCGGCCTGCGCCAAGACGGGGGCGAGGCCGCCGACGGCGCCGCTGACGGCCAGCCCGCCCAGCGTGAGCCCGGAGAGCTTGAGGGCGTCGCGGCGCGTGAGCCCGGCAGGCGCATCCGCCGCAGTCACATCGGGCATTGCGTTCGGATCGGCACCCGTTTGGTTGGTCGGGGCTCGAGCGTCGGAATCGGCCATGGGGTCGCCTCTCGCGGGTCGGCTGGCAGGACGCCCGGCGGTACGGGCGCGGCGCCGGTTGCCGCGCGGCGTTTGCCCCCACCGGGCTTAACTGCTGCGGATACTAGACGACGAAACCCGCCCGTCTATTGCACCAAAGGGCCAACAAAGGGGACAGATTATGCCGGAGGCGATTGCATTCCGGGCAGCGCGCGCTAGCCTTTGCCTGAGATTGGCCACAGGGCGGCGCTGCGCCGCGCAGGATGGGGTGCGATGTCCGCTGCAATCGCCTGCTCCGAGCCCCGTGGCGTCGTCGCGGTGGTGGACGATGACCCGGAGATTCGCCGCGCGCTCGGCGACTGGCTCGCGCTCGCCGGCTTCGAGGGCAGCGGGCATGCGTCGGCGGAGAGCCTGCTCGCGGCGCTGGATGCCGACGGCGGCAAGCTCCGGCTCGGCGACGACGGCCGCGCGGGCGACCCCGGCCGGCTCCTCGGCGCGGTGCTCGACGTAAGTCTGCCCGGCGTCTCCGGCGTCGCTCTCGCGCGGACGCTGCGCCGGCTCGCGCCCGAGCTGCCGCTCGCGCTCATCACCGCGCTGTCGGCGGAGGAGCTGCGGCGCTTCGGGTGCCCGCCCGCCGGTGTGCCTTGCCTGCGCAAGCCGTTCGAGCTGGAGGCGCTGGAAGCGGCACTCGGCGCGGGGCTGTTCCCAGCGGCAGCGGGCGGACCCGCGGCATGATCTTCGATGCGCGCACCGGCTTTCTGTTCGTCAGCGCGCTGCATCTCCTCATTGCCGTTGCCCTGTGGGCGGTGCTGGCGCGCCGCCGCACGCTGGCGCTCGACCTCTGGTGCGGGGGCGGTGCGGTGTTCGCCGTCGCGTTGCTGCTGTTGTCGCTGCGCCCGTTGCTGCCCGCGGTGCTCGGCTATACGCTCGCGACGCTGCTCGTCATCGTCGCGGCGCTGCTGAAGCTGCACGCCATTCGCCTGGAGCTCGGCGAGCCGGAGCCGGTGGCGCGGAGCATAGCCTTGGTGCTCGCCTTCCTGCTGCTCTACGAGTGGCTGCGGGTCGATGCCGACGAGCGGCTGCGCTTCTTCGTGATGATGCTGGTGGTCATGCTGCTCGGTGCCCGCATCGCCTGGTCGGCGTGGCGACTCGGACGCAGGCCGGGCTGCCGTAGCGCCTATTGGATCGCGGTGGCGCATGGCGCGATGGTACTGGTGCAGGCCATTCGCGCCGGCAACGTCGCCCTTGGCCGGTTTCCGCCGGAGCTGATGAGCCAAGGCTACGATGCGCTGATGTTCGCCATGATCCTGCTGATCGCCGTCATCATGGCGAACATGGCCTGGCTCGGCCTCGCGCTGGAGCGCCTGGTGCAGGCGCAGATCGCGGCGGCGGCGGCGCAGGCACGCAGTGAGGAAACCCGGGTGCTCGGTGAGCGCATCGCCCATCTCGAGCGTCAGCGCAGCCTGGGGCTTTTGTCCGCCTCGCTGGGGCACGAGCTGAAACAACCCCTCACGGCGGTGCTGACCAACGCGCAACTGGTGCGGCGCGGGCTCGCCGGCGCACGCCTGACACCGGACCAACTGCTCGGCTTCGTGGATCGGATCATCGACAACACCCGGCGCGCCAGCGGCATCGTCGAGCAGATTCGCGGCTACTTGCGCCCCGGCAGCGCCGCGGTCGGCCGCGTCGACCTCGGGCAGGTCGTGCGCGAGGTATCCGAGCTGGTGGCGGCCGAGGCGCGAGCCCACGGCGTGCGCCTGAGCCTGGAGCTGCCGGCGGACCCGGTTACCGTGCGCGGCGATGCGCTGCAGCTCTCGCAGGTCGTGCTCAACCTGCTGCGCAACGCCATCGAGGCGGCGGCCGGGCACGCGGCCTTCGTCAGCGTGCGCGCGGTGCAGGGCGACGGGCGCGCGCTGCTCACGGTCGAGGACGGCGGGCCGGGGCTCACGCCCGCGGCCTTGCAGAAGGCCGGGCAGCCGTTCTTCACGACCAAAGCCGGAGGCTTGGGACTCGGCCTGTCGATCTCGCGCGCCATTGCCGAGCAGCACGGCGGCACGCTCCGGCTCGCGAATGCCCCGGCGGGCGGTGCCCGCGCCGAGCTCGAACTGCCGAGCTGCGCCGAGCCGCCGGCGGCGGCGGGCTGACGCCATGGTCGCGCCCGCCCTGCGGCGGCCCATCACCGCGGACGAGCAGCGCCGGGCGGAGCGCTGCGCCCGCGGCCTCGTCATCGTCATCGACGACGACGCCGAGATCCTCGCCGCGCTGCATGCCCTGATCGAGCTGGAAGGCTACGCCTGCGAGACCTACGCCTCCGCACTGGCCTATCTGCGTGCGCTGCAGGACGGCCGCGGCCGCTTCCCGGGGCCGCGCTGCCTGCTCTGCGACGTGAAGCTGCCGGAGCTCGACGGCCTGGAGCTGCAGCGCCGGCTGGCCACGCTGGACGACACGCCGGTGCTGCTGATGAGCGGCGCAAGCGGCGCGCCGGAGGCGGTCAGCGCCTTTCGCGCCGGCGCGCTGGATTTTTTGATCAAGCCGCTCGATGACGAGACGCTGTTTGCGGCGGTCGGGAGAGCGCTTGCCGCGAGCGCCGCACGGCAGCGCGAGCAGGCCCGGCGCCGCGACCTTGCCGCCCGGCTCGCGACGCTCACCGAGCGCGAGCGGGAGGTCGCCCGCCGCGTCGCCCGCGGCGAGCGCAACCAGGACATCGCAGCGGCCCTCGGCATTGCGCTTCGCACCGTCAAGCGCCACCGCCAGCAGGCGATGCACAAGCTCGGGGCCGCAACGCTGGTGGACCTGGTTCACTTGCTCGACGCGGCGCAGGGACCAGGGACGCAGACCCTTTAGATCATTGGCGCGAGCTGCCGGGCGCGGCGCCCCGGCGACGCAGCCCCGCAGACGGGGAAATAGGGGACGCGGGGAAATAGGCGCGGGGAAATAGGGGACGCGGGGAAATAGGGGACGCACCACGAAACAATCACCCGCAGCCCCGACGCCATCAGCCACGTCTACCGCGACAGCTCCAGCTTGTCGTAGACCTCGGCGAGGGACAACTCGGCGTCGATGACGCGCAGCGGGATAGATTGCGATGGGGCCTGGTAGTTGCTCAGGCTCCAGGTGCCGTCCTGCTGGCGCACGAACAGCTCCGCCTGCATACGGGATTGCGAGAACAGCAGATAGGCTTGCAGGCTCGGCAGGCTGCGGTAGTGCAGGAACTTGTCGCCGCGGTCGTAGGCCTCGGTGGAGTCGGACAGCACCTCGACGATCAGGATCGGGTTGCCGACGACGTCGCGCCGGTCGTCGTAGAACTGGCGCTCGCCGCAGATCACCATCGCATCCGGGTAGGCGCCGACATCCTCTGCGGCGATGCGGACTCTCATGCCGCTCGGGTAGACCCTGCAGTCTTTGCCTTGCAGTTGGCTGCGAAGCTCCCCGACGACGTTGGCGACGATCAGGTTGTGCTCCTCGGTCCCGCTGGCCATGGCAAAGACCTCGCCGGCGACGTACTCGCTGCGGTGCTCCAACGCTGTGCGCTCAACGGCGAGCCAGTCTTCGAACGAGAGGCGCGGTTTAGGTGCAACGGCCACGATTGCCTCCAGCGGATGCTTGTGGCGCATGGTGTTGGGTCGGTTATAGCCGTGCCGGCTTAGGTCAGCGCGATGGCGCTCGCCACCGCGAGCGCGGGGGCGAGCAGATGCGCGACTTCGGGCCAGTGACCGAGGAGCTGCCAGCAGCCGACCCCCACCAGCGCGGACAGCAAGACGACGAGCACGTGCTCGACGCCATGCGGCAGATCCCGGGCTATCTCGACATCAAAGCACCGAGGACTTGCGCGCCGTCGACCGCCTCGCCCACGCCCACGCCCACGCCCAAGCGCGGCAGCGCCTGCTGCGGCGGCCGGTCGGTCAATTTGTCTCAGGCTCGCGTCGGCAAGGCCGTGCATTCGGCATCTCCAAGCGTCCTGCGGAAGACCCCTGACGACGGTATCCGCGGCCAAGCCGCGGTGCTCCCCGCCAAGTGGATTGCGACGACAGTTACGGCGCACCCTACGGCGGCATACCCTATGGCGCGCCGCAGCAGGGCTTCGGACCCCAGCCCATCCAGGCCGCGCCGCCTCAGCCCCAGCAGTAAGCGCATCGGCGGACCTGCCCCGGCCCCGCCAGGGGCCGTGCCGGATCTTATCTCCCCGCCGCCCGCCCGCCGCGACGCCGCAGCGCGCCCACCAGCGCGAGCCCCGGCAGCAGCAGCGCCGCGGTTGCGGGCGCGGGCACGCCGGCCGGAAAGCTCGTCGGCGGCACCCGCTGATTCATGGACACGAAGTAGGAGAAGCGCAGCGTCACGCTCGCAGCCGGGCCCAGCGTCCAGGGCACCCTCAGCCCCGTGGCCATCTCGACGCCGTCGACGACGGGGCCTGTGGCGTTGTTTAAGGCGGCGAAGATGGTCGGATCGGGCAGGTCGCCCAACAACCCAACGTCCCACGCCATGTCGTAGCCGTCTTGGTTGGCGGCCATGGCCAGGAATCGTGTCGTATTGCCGTCGGTGGCGTAGGCGACCCCGGTGGCGGCGTCCGCCGTGGCGGTCTCGTCGTAGGCATTGCCGGGGTCGGTTTCGTAGAAGTCGGGCAAGAGATAGGAGACGCTCTCCAGGGTCTGCGCGGTACCGGAGACGTTGGTGATCGTAAACTCCTGGCGAAACATGCTTTGCGTCCCAAAGCCGCCGTTGGCGTCGCGCAGCGGGCCGAGGATGTAGGTGAGCACGGCGACGGTGAAGTCCGGCGCGTCCCCGGCGTCGTTCAGGATCTCGGCCGTATAGGAGACCGAGCTTGTCGGATCATCCCCGGTCACGGTGCCGCCATATTCGAGCTCCTTGCCGTTGATGGTTTGGTACTAGGCGCCTTAGTAGTTGTTTTCGTCTGGATCGCCCGAAAAGATCTGGCCGGCGAGGTAGATCTGGCCAAAGGTCCCGTTGCTCTGGACATTGACGGCGAAGCTGTCGGTATCGCCGACGAAGGCCGCGGACACGGCCCCGGGCAGCAGCAGCGCGGCGGCGAGGCCGGGCCACAGCGGGGCGGCAAGATTACAGCGCGCTCGATCCGCGCGCGGCATTGGCTCTGGAACAGGCATGGTGCGTCACCTCTGTGGCGGCAGCTCGGGGGCAAAAATGTCTATCGTTCCGCGCGCAGGCGGAGGCCAGGGCGGCAAGGGCTCGGGGCCGCCGCCCGGTAACGGGCGTGGGGATGTTACCAGGCGATGCTGCCGCCAACTGGCGTGAGGGCGGGGTCCACCAGCCAGGGCTCGGAATAATCCGCGGCATCCGCGGGCGCGCTGAAGGCCCCGATCAGGTCGTCGAACAACAGCGTGCCGGCCGGCGCCTGCGGCAGCGCGATGGTCGCCGCCGCGGATCTCGGCGTCGCTGATGGTGCCAGCTTCGAGCGGGTCAAGGTCCGGCACCTCGTCAGCGACCCGGTGCTGGGACCTGCTCCACCTCAAACCCCACCACCGTGCGCCGCTCGCGGCTGAATTCGACGCCGATCAGGTGGATCGGCCGGTCCTCGCCGCGGTAGCGCGCGGCATAGTCCTTGTCCTTGAGTTGTTGCAGCGCGCGCCCGTCGGGGGTCAGCTCCACCACCTTGAATTCGAATAGAGACACCTGGCCGTTGAAGCGCAGCGCCAGGTCCAGCCTGCCCGCGTTGCTCGCTTCCTCCGGGGTCACATCCAGGCCCAGCGCCGCGAATACGGCGTAGAAGACGCCGGCTGAGTGGCCCTCGTAGCGGCTGATCTTGTTGTTGCGGTACCAATCCGGCGGCATGCCGTCGTAGAGCGCGGTGAAGAAGCGCTCCAGGCCGGCGAAGTCGTTCGCGAGCAGCAGCGAGTCTAACCCCTGCATCCCCGCCGGCGCCCGCTGGCCCCGGGGAGCGGGCTCACGCTAGTACCGCGCCATGCGGTACGTTTTTTCCGGCAATCGCTTAAGGCGCGCGCTGCGCGCGACTTTCATGGTAAGCACTCGTCGGGTTTATCATTCGGGCCATCGGGACACCGAGCAGCAGGACAGCATCGTGAGCCAAGGCCGCTGGATCGAGATCACCCCCTCCGAGCATCCGTGGGAGCGCGAAGCGCTGGCCTTCCTGCGTGAACGCCTGCCTGACCAGGAGCCCTATCGCGCCTGGACCAACTTCGAGTTCATCGCCGGGGACGGGTCCATCAACGAGGTGGACGCGCTCATCCTGACCCCCAAGGGCTTCTTCCTGATTGAGATCAAGAGCCGCCCCGGCCACGTCAACGGCGATGCCAGCACCTGGACCTGGAGCGCCGACGGGCGCCGCTTCACCGACGACAACCCGCTCCTGCTCGCCAACCGCAAGGCGAAGAAGCTCGCCGACCTGCTGCGCGGCACCCGCGCGCTCAAGCAGCAGCCTGCGCCGTTCCTGGAGGCGCGCGTGTTCCTGTCCGCGGACGACAACCGCGTGCGACTGCCGGAGCATGTGGCCCGCCTGGTGCACACGCGGGATCGCGCCGGCGCCGGCGAGCGCAACAGCGGCCGCGGCATCGTCGATGCGCTGACGCGCTGGCCGGACGACCAACCGCCGCGCCGGCGCGTCGACCGCCGTATCGCCAACGCCTTGACCCGCGCCATGGAGGAGGTGGGCGTGCGCCCGTCGCAGCGTGCGCGCCAAGTCGGGGACTATCGCCTGGAGCGGCTGCTGTTCGAGGGGCCGGCGTATCAGGATTGGTGCGCAACGCACGTCGCCCTGGACAAGGACAAGGCCCGGGTGCGCATCTACGTCGTGGAGCCGGGCGCCAGCGCCGAGGCGCGCGCCTCCATCGTCCGCGCCGCCAAGCGCGAGTACGCGATCCTGCACGGCATTGCGCACCCCGGCATCCTCCGTGCCCGGGCCTACACCGAGCACGAGCGCGGACCGGCGCTGATCTACGAGTATGTCGAGAACGCGCGGCGCCTCGATCACTACCTCGCCGAGCATGGCGAGCGCCTCAGCGTCGGGCAGCGCATCGAGCTCTTGCGCGAGATCGCCGAGGCGGTGCGCTACGCCCACGGCAAGCGTCTCTATCATCGCGCCCTGAGCCCGCAGAACATCCTGGTGCTCGATGCCGACTCGCCCGCGCCGCGCGTGCAACTGCTGAACTGGCAGACCGCGGCGCGCGAGCCCGCGGCAACCCGGGGCACCGGCTTCGGCATCTCGGCCACCAGCCACATCGCCAACTTCGTTGCCGAGGAGAGTGCCGTCTACATGGCACCGGAGGCGCTGGCCGAGCGTGGCGAGGCCGGCGAGCAGGCCGATGTCTTTTCGCTGGGCGCCATCGCCTATCACCTGTTCGCCGGTGTGCCGCCGGCGACGAGCTTCTACGAGCTCTGCGAAAAGCTGCGCGAGGGCAAAGGCCTGCGCATCGCCGCCGCGCTCGATGGCGCGTCCGAGCGCCTCGACAGCCTGATCCAGTTCAGCACCTATCCCGAGGTCACCGGGCGGCTCGATACCGTCGCGGATTTTCTGGACGAGCTCACCCGCTTCGAGGACGAGATCACCACGCCCGATCCGAAGGAAGGCCGCGTCCACGACCCCAGCCAGGCCAAACCCAAAGACATCCTGAGCGACGGGCTCGTGGTCAAGCGCCGCCTTGGCAAGGGCGCCTCATCCGTCGCGCTGCTGGTGGACAACGGCGGCAAGGAGCAGGTCCTGAAGGTCGCGCTGGAGCCCGACGACAACGCCCGCCTCGCGGCGGAGGCGCGGGCGCTGAGCCAATTGCGCCGGCACCCGTTCATCGTGCAGCTCCACGAGCAGCGCGACTACCAGGGCCGCAGCGGCCTGCTCATGGAGAAGGCCGGCGACCGCACCCTGCAGCAGCGCCTCGCCCAAGACGGCCCGCTGCAACTGGAGCTCCTGCAACGCCTCGGCGAGGACCTGCTGCAGATCGTCGACTGGCTGGAGCAGGAAGGCATCCCGCACCGCGACATCAAGCCCGCGAATCTGGGCGTCGCGCTGATGGGCAAGACCGAGCAGCTACACCTCGTGCTGTTCGACTTCTCCCTCGCCGAGACGCCGGCAGAGAACATCCGTGCCGGCACCGTGCCCTACCTGGACCCGTTTCTGGCGCTGCGGCGGCCGCCGCGCTGGGACTTCCACGCGGAGCGCTTCGCCGCCAGCGTCACGCTCTACCAGATGGCGACGGGCAGCGAGCCCATCTGGGGCGATGGTCAGAGCGACCCCGCCGTGCTGGATGCGGAAGCGACGCTCGACGCCGACGCCTTCGACGCCGCGCTGCGCGAGCCCATGGCGGCCTTTTTCCGCAAGGCCCTGCGGCGCGACTACGCCGCGCGCTTCGACAACGCGCCGGACATGCTCGCCGCCTGGCGTGCCGTCTTCAGCGGTGCCGAGCGTGCCGAGGTGGCCACGGAGCATGGCGAGGGTACCGCGCCGGTCACGCCGCTCGAGCGGGCCACGCTCGACACCCTGCTGACCGAGCTCGGCCTGACGCCCCGGGCGCTGAACGCGCTCGAGCGCGCCGGGCTGCACAGCGTGCGCGACCTGCTGCACTACCCCATGGCGCGCATCCGCCGCCTGCGCGGTGTCGGCACCAAGACGCGGCGCGAGCTCGCCGAGTGCATGGAGGCGCTGGCCGAGCGCTTTCCGGAGGCCGCGGCGGAGCCCAAGCAAGTACCCCCGGACGAGGCCGAGGCGCCCGCCCAGCCGGACGAGACGCCCCGCATCGACGCCCTCGCGGCGCTGCTGGTGCCCGCCGGCCGCGGCACCGACGCCGAGCAGAACGCCCGCGCCGTCGCCCACCTGCTGCGCCTGGCGGCCGCCGCCGCCGACGCCTGGCCGAGCCAAAGCACCGTCGCCCGCGAGCTGGCGGTGAATCCCGCCACGGTGAGCAATGCGCTGGCCGGCGCGCGGCGGCGCTGGCTCAAGACCGGCGCCATCACCGGCCTGCGCGATGAGATCGTCGCCCTGCTGGACGCCCGGGGCGGCGTCATGACCGCCGCCGAGCTCTGCGAGGCGCTCCTCGCGAGCCGCGGCTCCGAGCAGGCCGAGCCCCTGCGCAGCCGCCAGGCGCGCGCCGTGCTGCGTGCGGCCGTGGAAACCGAGCGCGACCGCGCCGGCCCGCGTTGGATTCTGCGCCGCGCGGATCAGCCCACAGGCCTGCTGCTGGCGCGCGACGCCCCTGCCGACGACGCCGGCGGCGCCATCGACGGCGAGCGCCTCGCCGACTACGCCGAGGCCCTGGGCCGGCGTGCCGACGCGCTCGCCGCGGAAGATCCGCTGCGCCCGCCCGGCCGCGCCCTGGAGGCCCTGCAAGCCGTCGTGCCCGTCCCCGGTGTCGCGCCGTTGCCGGCAAGCCGGCTGCTGCAGCTCGCCGCCGGCGCCTCGCGCACCGCCGCCGTGTCCACGCGCCTGGAGCTCTATCCCCGCGGCATGCCCGCGCCGCGCGCGCTCAAGCTCGCGCTGCGGGCCTTGTCCGGCGTGCGCCAGCTCACCCCCGCGCAAGTGCGCGAGCGCATCGCCGCGCGCTATCCGGAGGCCGAGCCGCTGCCGCCGCGGCCCGCGCTCGATGAGCTGTTGCGCGCCGCCGGCAGCGAGCTGCGCTGGCAGCCGGCACCGCCCGCCGCCGCCGGGCACCAAGCCGCGCCCGCCGCCGCCGCGCCGGAAGCCGGCGTCTACGTCGCGCCGCTGCGGGACTTCACCACGGTGCTGTCGTCGACGCGGTTCACCAGCCCCACCGCCGTTGCCCGCCACTTCGACGCCGTGCCGGCGGACCAGGTCACGCTGGACCAGTTGGACCGGCGCCTGCGCCACAGCATCGAGCACGGCCAGTTCCTCGCGCTCACGGTCTCGCCGGCGCGCTGCCTGGCGGCGGAGCGCACCCTCGCCGCGCGCTTTGCGCTGGACGTGCTGAGCCTGGACCGCCTCCTGATCCGCCACATGCAGGCCTTCGCCGCGGACAAGCAGGTGGACTGGCGCATGGTGCTCGCCGCCGACGCCGTGCCCGCCGCCGAGCGCGCGGAGAGCCGCGACTGGGCCAACCTCCAGCGCGTGGTGCGCGCCGCGCTGCCCGGTGTCAGCGCGGCGCTCGCGGCGGCCCCGCGGCACGTGCTGCTCACCAATCCCGGCCTGCTCGCGCGCTATGACCAGCTCGCGCTGCTCGGCGCGCTCTGTGAGCAGACCGGTCGCCCCGGCGGCCCGCCCGGCCTCTGGGTGCTCATCCCCACCGACGGGCAGAGCACGAAACCCATGCTGGACGGCCGCCCCGTACCCGTGTTCACCACGGCGCAATGGGCGCGGCTGCCGGACCTGTGGCTGGCGGCTGCCGCGTAGAGCGTGTCGGCCTGTTCAACACCCGCATGCGGCGCCGGGATGCACCGCCGCACCAGCGGCTTCCAGCCGCGGATGATTCAGGAGCGCTGACCCGATGGACGAGATCGCCACACCCCACGACACCTACTTCCGCGAGAGCTTCGGCCGCCGGGAGATCGCGCAGGACTTTCTGCGCGTGCAGCTCCCGCCGGCGCTGCTCGCCGAGATCGACCTCGCCGGTCTGGAGATCGCCAAAGACACCTACGTCGCCGCCGATCTGCGCACGTCCTACTCCGACCTCGTGTATCGCGTCCCCCACATCGGCGGCGGCCCGTTGAGCATCTATCTGCTGTTCGAGCACAAGCGCGCCCCCGAGCACTGGACCATGCTGCAACTGCTGCGCTACATCGCCGCCGAGGGCGAGCAGTTCCGCAAGCAGCAGCCCGCGGCGCGTGCCTTGCCGCCGGTTTATCCCATCGTCATCTACCACGGCGACCGGCCGTGGCGGGCGCCGACCGGCTTCCACGCCCTGGTGGAGCCCCTGCCGGCGTCCATCGCGCCCTGCGTGCCGAGCTTCCGCTGTCACCTGGTCGATCTGTCCGCGCGCACCAACGCCGAGATCAAGGGCGCGGTGCTGACCCGGCTGGTGCAGCTCGCGCTGCGCTGGATCATCAGCGCCGAGCCCGTCGCGCGGCTGCGCGAGCTGATCGCGCTGATCGAGCAGATCGAGGATCGCGAAACGGCCGTGGAAGTGCTTGAATCGCTGCTGCGCTACTACGTCCAAGGCACCGCTCGCGTGGCCGAGGCCGAGGTACGCCAACTCTTGCAGCAGACCGCCACCGGAGAACCGATCATGCAGACCTTCATCGACCGATACATCGAGCAAGGACTGGAGCAAGGACGCGAGCAGGGCCTTCAGCAGGGCGAGGCCACCGTGCTGCTGCGACAGATCGAGCGCAAGTTCGGCCCGCCGGACCCTGCGGTGCGCGAGCGGGTGCTGGCCGCGGACCCCGCGACCCTGCTCGCCTGGGCCGATCGCATCCTGAGCGCGGAGTCCCTGGACGCGGTGCTGCACTGAGCCCCGGATCATGCAGACCTTCATCGACAGATACATCGAGCAAGGACGCGAGCAGGGACTGGAGCAGGGACTGGAGCAGGGACTTGAGCAGGGACTTGAGCAGGGACTTGAGCAGGGACTTGAGCAGGGACTTGAGCAAGGACGCGAGCAGGGCCTTCAGCAGGGCGCGGCCACCATGCTGCTGCGACAGATCGAGCGCAAGTTCGGCCCGCCGGACCCCGCAGTGCGCGAGCGCGTGCTGGCCGCGGACGCCGCGACCCTGCTCGCCTGGGCCGATCGCATCCTGAGCGCCGACTCGCTGGACGCCGTGCTGCAATAGCCGCTCGGCACACCGCGGCCCGCGCCGCCGCGCCCCGGCCCGCAAGGCAACCCGCCGCGGTCAAGGGGCCGCAATCAAGGACAGAAAAACACCATGATCGACGCACCCTCCCTGCTCGCGGACCTGCAACGCCTGTTGCGCGGCCTGGAAGACGACCTGCGCGAGCGCGCCGCCGCGCCGGACCAGCGCGACACCGACGCGACGCTGCGCCAACAGTACGCCCAAGCCCGCGCCGCCGGCCGCGTCGCGAGCCCCTTCGAGACCTGGCGCGAGGAGGTCATCACCCAGGCCGCCGTCGCCTGGCTGCTCGGCTGCGTCTTCGTGCGCTTTCTGGAAGACAACGCGCTCATCCCGAGCCCGCTCCTGTCGGGCCCCGGCGAGCGCGGGAGCCGCGCGCAAGACGAGCGCGAGCTCTACTTCCGCGACCCGCACCGGCGCACCCTATCGGACCGCGACTACCTGCTCCATGTGTTCGACACCGTGCGCGCCCATCCTGCCGCCGCCGGGCTCTTCGACCCCGCCCACAACCCGCTCTGGACCTTGCAGCCGAGCGCCGACGGCGCCGCCGCGCTGCTCGGCTTCTGGCAGCGGCAGAACCCGGACACCGGCGCGCTGGTGCACGACTTCACGGACCCGCACTGGCACACCCGCTTTCTGGGCGACCTGTACCAGGACCTCTCCGAGGCCGCGCGCAAGCGCTTTGCGCTGTTGCAGACGCCGGAGTTCGTCGAGCAGTTCATTCTGGAGCGCACCCTCACCCCGGCCATCGCCACCTTCGGCCTGGCGCAGGTGCGCCTCATCGACCCCACCTGCGGCTCCGGGCACTTTCTGCTCGGCGCCTTCGAGCGCCTCTACGCCGCCTGGGTAGACCGCGAGCCCGGCACCATCCCGCGCCAGCTCGCCGAGCGGGCGCTGGCGCAGGTGTACGGCGTGGACATCAACCCCTTCGCGGTGGCCATCGCGCGCTTTCGGCTGCTCATCGCCGCGCTCAAGGCAAGCGGCATCAGAAGCATCCGCCGCGAGGACGCGCCCGCCTTCGCGGTGCACGTCGCCGTCGGCGACAGCCTGCTGCACGGCCGGCGCTTCGGCGAGCTGGACCTAGGCAGCGGCGCCGAGCAGCTCGCCGGGCGCGCCGGCATCGGCCACGCCTTCGCCAGCGAAGACCTGGACGCGCTGAACGCAATCCTCGGCCAGCGCTACCACGCCGTGGTCGGCAACCCGCCCTACATCACCGTCAAGGACCGCGCGCTGAATGAGCTCTACCGCGCCCGCTACGCCACCTGCCACCGCCAGTATTCGCTGGGCGTGCCCTTCACGGAGCGCTTCTTTCAGCTCGCGCTACCTGGCTCCGGCTCGGGCTCAGGCGCGGACGCCGGCTCCGCGTCGGTCGATGGCCCGGACGCGGCGGGCGCCGGCTTTGTGGGGCTCATCACCGCCAACAGCTTCATGAAGCGCGAATTCGGCAAGAAGCTCATCGAGGACTTCTTCCCCGGCGTGGACCTCACCCACGTCATCGACACCGCCGGCGCCTACATCCCCGGCCACGGCACGCCGACGGTGATCCTGCTCGGGCGCGAGCGCCGGCCGCTGGCCGGCAGCGTGCGCACCGTCATGGGCATCAAGGGCGAGCCCGCGACGCCCGCCGACCCCGCCCGGGGCCTGGTCTGGAACGCCATCGTCGAGCAGGTGGACCGCCCCGGCAGCGAGAGCGAATGGGTCAGCGTCGTCGATGCCGAGCGCGCCGGGTTCGGGCGGCATCCTTGGAGTATTGGTGGGGGTGGGGCGGCGGAGCTGAAGGAAGAAATCGTCGATTCAGCCGGCAACAGTTTGAACCAGTTCATTACCGAGATCGGTTTCGGGGCGGTCACGCGGGAAGACGATGCGTATTTGGTAACGGCCGAGGTTGCTATTCGTCATCGTGTGCCCCGTTCGCACCTGCGGCCTCTGGTCGAAGGAGACGTCATACGCGACTTCCGCATCGCTGACCCAGTGCAAGCGATCTGGCCCTACGACTCCGACCACCTACTTGCTGACGCACATCCCGCGATTACCCGGTTCTTGTGGCCATACCGGGCACAGCTTTCAAAGCGCGTGGCCTACGGCTCCACACAGTTGCAGCGGGGGCTCAATTGGTTTGAGTACTCGATGTTCTTCGCGCAGCGTTACCGCACGCCCCTCTCCATCCCCTTCGCCGAAGTCGCCACCCACAACCACTTCGTGCTGGACCGCGGCGGCAAGGTCTTCAAGCAGACGGCGCCGGTCATCAAGCTGCCGGCGGGCGCCAGCGAGGACGAGCATTTGGCGCTGATCGGGCTGCTGAACAGCTCCGCCGGCTGTTTCTGGCTGAAACAGGTCTGCTTTCCCAAGGGCGGCAGCGGCATCGGCCGCGGCATTCAGCCCGAGAAGTGGATGGACCGATTCGCCTTCGACGGCACCAAGCTCAAGCAATTCCCCATCCCCGACCAACGCCCGCTGCACCTCGCCCGGGCGCTGGACGACCTGGCGCAAGCGCTGGCCGCCTGCGAGCCCGCGGCGCTGCTCGCGGACGCGCCGGAGGCCGACACCGACGCCGCCGCCGCGGTGCAGGTGCGCCGCGCCCTCGACGCCGCCCGGGAGCGCGCCGAGCGCCTGCACCGGCGCATGATCGCGCTGCAAGAGGAGCTGGACTGGCACTGCTACCGCCTCTACGGCATCACCGACGCCGCGCTGACCCAGGGCGCGCTGGACGCGGACCCGGCGGACCTGCCCGAGGTCGCCCTCGGCGAGCGGGCGTTCGAGATCGTCATGGCCCGGCAGATGGCGGCAGGCGAGCTCGCGACGAGCTGGTTCGAGCGCCACGGCGCCACGCCGGTCACGGAGATCCCCGCCCGCTGGCCCGCGCCCTATCGCCGGCTGGTGGAGCAGCGCATCGAGCGCATCGCCGCGGACCGCAACTTGGGCCTGCTGGAGCGCCCGGAATACAAGCGCCGCTGGAATCGCGAGCCCCGGGACGCCCGCGAGCAGCGCGCGCTGCGCGAGCGCCTGCTGGCGCGCCTCGAAGACCCCGCCTACTGGCCGGAGCCGGCGCTGCAAAGCACCCGCGCGCTGGCCGCCCGCGCCGGGCGCGACGCGCGCTTCCTGTTGCTCGGGGAGCTCTACCGCGGGCATCCGGACTTCGACATCGCCGCCCTCGTCGCCGAGCTGGTCAGCGCCGAGGCCGTGCCGCACCTGCCCGTGCTGCGCTACAAGCCGACCGGGCTTCGCAAGCGCGCGCTGTGGGAGCGCACCTGGGACTTGCAGCGCCAGGAGGACGCGCTCGATGCCGCCGTCGCCGCCGAGCTGCCCAAGGCCGACGGCGAGACCGACGCCGCCCACGGCGCCCGCCTCCAGGCCGAGCAGCAGCGTCGCAAGGCCGCGCAGATCGGCGACATCCCGCCGCCGCCCAAGTACAAATCCGCGGACTTTCAGAAATCCGACTACTGGCGCCTGCGCGGCGCGCTGGACGTGCCCAAGGAGCGCTTCATCGCCTATCCGCATCTGAGCCCCAGCGCGGACCCGTCCCTGCTGGTCGGCTGGGCCGGCTGGGATCACCTGGAACAGGCCTTCGCGCTCGCCGCCCACTACCAGCAGCTCAAGGACCAGGAGGGCTTCACGCCGGAGCAGCTCAAGCCCGCGCTGGCGGGCTTTCTGGAGCTGATCCCGTGGCTCAAGCAATGGCACAACGCCATCGACCCCGCCTACAACCTCGGCATGGGCGATTACTTCGCGAGCTTCGTGGACGAGGAAGCCCGCGAGCTCCGCCTCACCCCCGACCAGATCCGCGCCTGGACGCCGCCGGCGACGAGCGCCCGGCGGCGGCGCGGCGCACAGTGACGGTCACCTGGAGCGATGGCGCCGCAGCCGCCGATGACGGACTATTTCCGCGACGAGGTCCGCGGCAGACGATTACGAGAACGACAACGACAACGACAACGACCTGCGCAACGCCTGCTCAGATCGGAGATTCAAGCCATGAGACTCGCCTACGACCCGGCTACGGACTCCCTGTACATACACCTGTCGGAGCGCCCGGCCGCGGACTCCGACGAGGTCGCCGACGGCGTGGTGCTCGACTACGACGCCGCGGGCACCTTGGTCGGCATCGACGTGCAGCGCGCGAGCGAGCGTGCGGACCTCGCGCGGCTGTCCGTGTCGCACCTGCCCCTGCGGGAGCTGAGCGCGGCGTGAAAGATTGCTCAACGACGGTTTCGGCAACGACAACGACAACGACGACAACCGCGCGGGCCGGCCCTTGGCCGGGCAACGCCCAAGCACTACCCTGTCCGGGTCTCCCGGTCGCCCCAACGAGGCTACGATGAACGCGGACTTGATCGACAAGCTCGATTCACTGAACCACGCCGAGCGCGCCGCGGTGGTGCATCTGATCGATACCCTCGCCGACGAGCGGCGTTCGCGGGATCGGCGAACCCTGGATGCCGCTCTGGCTGCCGCCCGCGGCTCCTGGCCGACGCGGATGACCGTCGAGGAAATCGACGCCGCGGTCCGTGACCTGCGCGACGAGTGGGAAATGCGCCTCTGATGGCCTGCTTGCTGGACACCAACGTGCTCATCTACTGGATGAGCGACGCGCTCGCGTCGCCGGTGGCTGCTCGAATTGAAGCGGCTATTCGCGCCGACGCTTCCTATTCGGTCGTCACGCGGATGGAGATCCTCGGCTGGCGCGGACACACAAACGACAGTCGGACCCGAGCCGCTGACCTCTTGGAACAACTCCAAGAAGTGGCGTTGACGAGGGCGGTGGTTGATCAGGTGATCGATATCCGATCCAGCATCGGCATCAAGCTCCCGGATGCCATCGTTGCCGCCAGCGCGTTGACCAGTGGCCTCCCGCTCATGACCCGCAACCTGGACGACTTCAAGCGCATTGCAGGGTTGCAGATCGTCTCACCGTTCCAAACGGCGTAGCGCCACTCTGGGTCGCACAGGGATTTGCTTGCGACAAACCGCAACATTACGGATACGCCGTCGGAGGATGCGCTATGGGAGGCGCTGCGGCATCTGCCGCGCTGGTCAACCTCGTCGACTCGATCGGGGCAGGCGTCCCGATCCGGGCGCTGACCGAACGGCGGTGGTATGGCACACTCGGTCCGGCCATCCGCGGCCATCCGCGGCCTGCCCGCCGACCCCGGGGGCGAGGGGGCGTGCTGCACGCCAAGGCAAGGAGATATCGGACATGCTCACATGACGGCCTGCATCGAGCACCTCATCGACCTGCCGGAGCACATCCAACCGGCCTCTCAAGGATCACGAGCGGGATGACAGAACCAACAGAGGACTTTCCGGCCGCGGCGCGTCGCTGCTTCCACGACGGCACGCTGCTGCTGGACCACGGGCGTCTGGCCAACGCCAGCCATCTCTTCGGGCTTGGTGCCGAGTGTGCGCTGAAGGTGCTGCTCAGGGACCACCCCGGGGCTGAGCTAGAGCGGTGGCATCTGCCGAAGCTGCGCGACCATGCGCTGAAGAGCCTGAAGCGGCGCCAGGACGCGGCCGTTCAGCATTTGCTGAACAGCAACACCTACATGGACGGCTGGTGCATCGACAATCGCTACTGGCCGGACGCGGCGTTCTCACGGGAGCGTTGTACCCGGCACCGAAAACATTGCTTGCGCACACTCGCCGCGGCCGGCCTCGGGATCTGATCATGAGCCCATGCACCTTCGACGACGCGCTGCCCCGCGCGCTGGCGCACGTCCGCGACGCCTTTGCCGGCATCGACATCGCCAAGGTCCGCTTCATACGGGATATGAACGGCCGTGTGCACGTGGTGCTGCCGGACGCCGCCGACCAGGCCGAGGTGATGGCGGTGCGTCCTCATCTCGCGGACGCGCTGGGCGCCTACAGCCCCGGTGCGGACACCGGCCTGATGCGTGTCTCCGAGACGCTGTCCGGTGCGACGCTGATGGAGGAGCCCTGCCTGGTGCTGGACATCGACGGCACGCTGATCCGTCTGATCGAGCGGCGCGTGGTCGGGCAGGACTGGGCGCTGGCGCCGGAGATGCCTTCCGCGACCATGGCCGGGCATCCGCCGCGCGTGGCGTTTTTCAGTCTCAAGGGCGGGGTGGGGCGCAGCACTGCTTTGTTTCTCTGGGGGCGCGAGCTGGCGGCCGCGGGCAAGCGCGTCCTGCTGCTGGACCTGGACCTGGAGGCGCCGGGGCTCGGGGCGCAATTGCTGCCGGACGAGAGCCGGCCGGAATTCGGCGTTGTGGACTGGCTGGCGGAGGACTTGGTCGGCAATCCTGTCGCCGAGGCGATGCTCCGCGAGGAACAGGCGCTGATCGCCAGGTCACCGCTGGCCGATTCCGGCTACCTGTACGTGGCGCCGGCGACGGGTCGGCGCACGGCGGAGCATCCGGGCGGCTATATCGCCAAGCTGGCCCGCGCGTATCTGGACACGGACCGCGGCGACGGCGAGGGCTTCGCGGCACGGGTACGGAGACTTCTGGAGGGGCTGGAGCGAGCGCTGGAACCTGACGTGGTGCTCATCGAGAGCCGCGCCGGTCTGCACGAGACGGCGGCCGCCGGCATCCTGCACCTGAACGCGGACGTTCTGTTGTTTGCGACCGATCAGCCCACGGTGTGGGAGGGCTACCGCTACCTCTTGGCGCAACTGGCGCAGATGGCCCATTTCCGCCCGGCCGGGGACGAGGACGACTGGCGCCTGCGGCTCAAGATGGTCTACGCACGCGCCTCGGAGCAGCAGGACGCGGTGGACGGCTTTCGCTCGCGCGCCTACCAGCTCTGGCTGGACTGCCTCTACGACGAGCAGCCGGCGGGGGCGGCGGAGGAGGCCTTCAGTTTCTCGGAGACGGACGACGCGGCGCCGCACTTTCCGTTGCAGATCCTAAATGATCCGCGCTTCGAGCAGTTCAACCCGCTGGAGCATCTGAGCACCGTCGGCGCCGGCGCCATTGCGTCGAGCTTCGGGCCGTTCATGGCGGCGTTGAATGAGCGCATCTTCGGCGCGGCGGAGGAGGTCGCGGACGATGGTTAAGCGCGTGGTGCAGGACAAGTTTCCGACGGAACAAGTCCGGTGCGCCCTCGATGCGTTGCCGGACACGATGGACGCCAGCACGAACCCGCCGGACCCGAACGAGCTGTACGTCGTGCTCGGCCACGAGCGCGCGCTGGACCCCAATAGCGCGCTGGTGGTGGGCGACCGGGGCAGCGGCAAGAGCTTCTGGAGCGCGGCGCTCAACAGCCCGGTGACGCGGGGCCTGATCCATGCCCAGTTGCCGCGGCTGCATCTCGATCGGGTGGAGACGAGCTGGGGGTTTTCGGTGTCCTCACGCAATGAGGATCACCCATCCCGCCGGGTGCTCCAGCGCTTGCAGCGGAAATACCCCGCCGAGGACATCTGGCGCGCCGTGGTGCTGCGGCAGCTTGCGCGACGCTATGGTCAGCCGCTGCCGGGGGAGGATTGGGCCGAGGTCGTGGGCTGGGTCGCAGATCATCCGGAGCAGGAGGAGCGACTGCTGAACCGGATATCCGGTGGGCTGGCCAAGGCCGGCAAGCGCCATCTGGTGATCTTCGACGCCCTCGACCGGACCGGTTCCGACTGGCAGGCCATCCGCGAGCTGGTCCGTGGCCTGCTCCAGGTCTGCCTGGACCTGAAAGGCCAGCCGGCCATCGACGCGAAGGTCTTTCTCCGCCCGGACCTGTGGGAGGACCCGACGATTTGGCAGTTTCCGGACTCGTCCAAGCTGCATCACGGTCGGGTGATCTTGGAATGGCGGCGCACCGACCTCTACGGGCTGCTCTGGCATTGGCTGTGCAATCACGGCGACGGGGCCGAAGCGTATCGCCACTGGCTCCATGTCGCGTATCGCTTGTCATTCCAGCCCACGGAGGCCGGTGACCATCAGGTCTATCCGATTCCGCCCAATCTGCGCCAGGACGAAGAGCTGCAGCAGGCGGTGCTGCACGACATGGCCACGCGCTATATGGGCCGCAATCCGCGTCGCGGGCGCACCTATACCTGGCTGCCGAATCACCTCGCGGACGCCAAGGGACAGGTGAGCCCGCGCAGTTTTCTGATCGCCGTGCGTGACGCGCAGCGCGCAACTCACGGTAAAGGCTATGCCGAGGTGCTGCATTGGGAGGGCATCAAGGCCGGCGTGCAGAGCGCCTCGTTGATTCGGGTGCGGGAGCTACGGGAGGACTATCCCTGGATTCAGACGGTGCTGGAGCCACTGAACGGCCAGACCGTACCCTGTCTGGACACGGATATCGAGCACCGCTGGCGGGATGCGGACACGCTCGCCACCATTGAACGCGATCGCACTGCGACGGTCTCTGCGGAGCATTCCGCGCACGCAGCGCCGGATAACGAGCGCGTCTACCTCGCGCCGCATGCCCTGGCCGGTGCAACCGCCGAGCGGCCCGAGCAAGCGCTGATAGAGGAGCTGCGGCGCATCGGCGTCATCCGCCGGGTCGACAACATGCGAGTCGATATTCCGGATCTGTTCCGGGTGGCCGCGGCCATCGGGCGACGCGGCGGGGTGCGGCCGATCCGCTGACGCCCGGGCGAGGGCACACTCAAAACCGCCGGATGGGCCTTCGCATCGGGGCTTATCAGAAGGGCTGCCAGACGGACTTCAGGTACGGGTTCAGCAGATCGTCTTGGTCCCGCAACAGCACGCCCGAGTTTCGGATCTGCCAGGCCGCGGTTTCGAAGCTGACGCCGTAGTCGGCCGCCAGCACCTTCAGCAGTTCCTCAATCTCTGTCCGCTTGGCATCGGGCGTATTGACGAAGCGCAGCCGCTCGGCCGCGACCTGGCCGGCCCGGGCTCGCGGGAGCAGGAGCTCCGCCGCGAAGGCATTGGCGCGAGCCTCGACATCCGCCGGCACGCGCCCGCCCAGAACCTCTACGGCGGGCAGGGCGTGTTCTGTGTCGACCAGCAGATGGCAGATCTCATGGGCGAGGCTGATGCGACGCCCGGTGGGGTATTGGGAGCGCAGACCCCGCGTGTTGATGAGCACCGTTGGCTGGTGGCCGTCGCCCCAGATGGCGATGGCATCCAAGGACTGGCTCGGCAGCGCGATGTCGGAGACCCGAACCCCCCATGACGCCAGCAGCGTCGCCGGATCGACCGCGCCGTCCGCAAGACCGAGGGCCTGTCGCAGGACGCCGGCCAGATCGTAGCCCTGCAGGCAGGGTTCGTCGGTCTCTTGGTCGTCCAGCAGCTTGGCGGCGAGTCGGCGAGGTTGCGCCAGCGCGGGCGCTTCGCCTCGGGGAATCTGCGCCAATTCGTCCAGCAAGGTGCGCAGGGCGCCGGCGTCCAACCGCGTGCCGACCATTCTTGCGGCGGCCTTGAGCGTATAAGACACGTCTGCGCTTGGGTCGGGCCAGATACGGTCAAGGGTTTCTTGGTCCAGTCCGGTGGCGGCTTCGAGACGCGACCCCGCGTCCATCTGATCGCGAGTCTGCCATCGTTCCAGCGCGAGCTTGGAGCGTGCATCATCCAAATCGGCAAGCCTGTCAACGATTGCCTGGGCCAGGGCTTGCAACGTGCTCATGCACTCGACGTAGGACAGGGTCCAAGGCCGCGCATGGGTCGCCGCGCGCATTTGTTGGCCCTGCCTCAGCAGCAGAAGGTTCGGTGGGAAGGCCCCTTTCAGGGCTTCTCCGAAGTCATGGACGAGCAAGAAATCATCAAGAGCTTCCTGCTCGGTCTCAACATGTTCCGGCAGCAGATTCGGATCGCGCCAGCGCAGCTTGGCCTTGCCGCGAAGCTGCCCGAGATGCTCCGGAGCGGTGAAGCGCGTGGCGAAGTCGAAGTCGATGGGATAGGTTTCTTCTTCTTGCAAGTAGGGCCAGGCGATGGCCAGGAACTCGAGCAGATCAATCCAGCTCCAGCGGATGCCCGCCGGTTTGCCCCCGTCACCGGTTGTATCGCCCCACACCAGGGTGTCGGCAACCCAGAGCTGGAGCTCGCCCCAGGTTCTTCCTATTGGGCCTTCGTCATTCCAATCATCGTCGCCCCAATTCAGCACGAACCGCAGCCCTGCGGTGCTGCCGATGACCAGCGGATTGCCAAGCGAAATGGGCTGTTGCTCGTACCGCGCGCGAATCGTCTCGGGGGAGACGGGCTCGACCGGCGCGAGGCACGCGGCGTCGAATTCGCGCATGGTCTGCTCGTCAACCGCGCCGACCTTCAGAAGAGCCTGTATGGTTTCGTGGATGGATGCCAGCGCGTCGCTGCGGTATCTGTCAGCCATGGTCGTCAACCTCGTCGGCTATCTCTGAGAAATCTCCATCTCGGATCAGCGCCTCGACTTTGTCATCCGTCAGCGCCAGGACATGCTGTGCCAGATCCTTGAAACGAGCCTCTTCCTCGCCTGTGATATTGTCCCGGCGGCTCTTTGCGTATCCATAGACGAAGAACGCGCGGTGGGCTTGGCGATAAAGAATCAGGGTCCGATAGCCTCCCGATCGCCCTTGTCCGCTGCGCGGAACGCGCTGCTTGACGACCCCGCCGCCGAGGTCGGCATCGATCAGCCCCTGTTCTGCCCGATGCACCGCAGCGCGCAGGGCCGCATCGGGAATATGGTGTTTGCGTGCATACCGCGCGAACCAGGCGTTCTTGAAGATCCTCACACGCTCGGTACTCCGCCCTCGTGCCTGCGATCAGCCTGACTTCGGATACCCGTTGCAACCGTGCTCCGAGCTGGACGCTGACCGAACCGCAGCAGTATGGCACACTCGGTCCGACCCTCGGCGGCCTGACCGCCCACCCCGAGGGCGAAGGGGCGTGCTGCACGCCAAGCTAAGGAAACGCACGACGAGCGCTCGGCATGACGACGTACATCAAGGATCTCATCGACCTGCCGGAGCGCGTGCACGGCGGGGATTTCGTGCTCAAGCTCACCGAAGGCGTCGCCCGGCCGGAGGCGACCCTCGACGCCTATGTCGTGACGCCGGAGCTGGCGCGGAACTTCGACGACGCGCTCGGCTTCATCAAGGGCGCGGTGCACGCCGCGAGCAGCAAGGCGGCCTATCTGCACGGCAGCTTCGGCTCCGGCAAGAGTCACTTCATGGCCGTGCTGCATCTGGTGCTGGACCAGAATCCGGCGGCCAAGTCCAAGCGCGGCCTGACCGAGGTCGTGGTCCGCCACAACGACTGGCTCACGGGCAAGCGGTTCCTGTTGGTGCCCTACCACATGATCGGCCAGCCGAGCATGGAGGCGGCGGTGCTGGGTGGCTATGTGGACCGAGTGCTGGCGCTGCATCCCGAGGCACCCATCCCTGCCGTGTACCGTGCCGCCGGGCTGTTGCGCGATGCCGAGACCCTGCGCGGGAACATGGGCGATGCGGCCTTTTTCGAGCAACTGAATCGGGCCGGTGGCGGCCGCGGCGGCTGGGGCGAGCTGGAGGCCGGCTGGGATGCGTCGAGCTTTGCGGCGGCGCTGACGGCACCACCGGGGGCGGACGCGCGCGACGGGCTCATCGGCGCGTTGGTCAAGGCCTTCTTCCAGTCCTACACGGAGGTGGCGCGCGGGGGGCAGGAGACCTTCGTGTCGTTGGACGACGGGCTCGCGGTGATGAGTCGCCATGCGCGCGACCTGGGCTACGACGCGGTGGTGCTCTTTCTCGACGAGCTGATCCTGTGGCTGGCCACCCATGCGGGGGACCGGCAGTTTTTGAGCACCGAGGGGTCGAAGGTCTCGAAGCTCGTGGAGGCGCAGACCGCGGACCGGCCGATCCCGATCGTCAGCTTCGTCGCGCGCCAGCGCGACCTGCGCGAGCTGGTGGGGGAGGACGGCGTGGGCGCGGAGCAGCTCAGCTTTGCGAATGTGCTGCGCTGGTGGGAGGCGCGCTTCGACACCATCACGCTGGAGGACCGCAACCTGCCGGAGATCGCGGCGCAGCGCGTGCTGCTGCCGAAGAGCGAAGCCGCGCGCCAACAGCTTGCGGCGGCCTGGGAGGACACGGCGCGCATCCGTGCAGAGGTGCTGAGCATCCTGCTCACGCCCACCGCGGACCGCGATGCCTTCCGCAAGGTCTATCCCTTCAGCCCGGCGCTGGTGGAGACGCTGATCGCCGTGTCGTCCGTGCTGCAGCGCGAGCGCACGGCGCTGAAGGTGATGCTGCTGCTGCTGGTGAGCCAACGCGACACGTTGGAGCTGGGCCAGATCGTGCCGGTGGGTGACCTGTTCGACGTGATTGCCGACGGTGATGAGCCCTTCACCGAGGGCATGCGCATTCACTTCGACAACGCCAAGCGGCTCTACTACCAGAAGCTGCTGCCGCTCTTGGAGCAGGAGCACGGCACCAGCGCGCAGGCGCTCACGGCGCTCGACTTCGACGACCCGCGGGCGCGTGCATTTCGCGCCGACGACAGGCTCATGAAGACGCTGCTGCTGGCGGCGCTGGTGCCCCAGGTGGACAGCCTGAAGGGGCTCAATGCCGCACGGCTGGCGGCGCTCAACCACGGCAGCATCCGCTCGCCGATCCCCGGGCGCGAGAAGCAGGAGGTGCTGCGGCGCGTGCGCAACTGGGCGTCGCAGGTGGGGGAGATCAAGGTCGGCGAGGGGGCCGACCCGAGCGTGACGCTGCATCTGTCCGGCGTCGACACCGAGGGCATCCTGGCCAATGCGCAGGGCGTCGACAATCTGGGCAATCGTCGGCGCAAGGTGCGGGAGCTCTTGTTCGAGCAGCTCGGCATCGAGAACCGCGATGAGCTGTTCCTGGAGCACGAGCTGCTCTGGCGCGGCACGCGCCGTGCTTTCCAGGTGATCTTCGGCAACGTGCGCGAGCTGCCGGACGAATCCCTGGAGACCAAGGGCGGCAGCCGCAAGCTCGTCATCGACTTCCCGTTCGACGACCCGGCGCACAGCCCGGCGGACGACCTGGCGCGTGTCGATGCGTTCCGCGCGGCCGGGCGGACGGCCCGGACGCTGGTCTGGCTGCCGGCGTTCCTGAGCGTCCAGGCGCAGCGGGATCTGGGCATCCTGGTGCGGCTGGACGACATCCTGCGCAGCGAGGACAACCTGCGCCGCTATGCCTCGCATCTGACCGCGGTCGAGCAGGCGCAGGCGCGGGAGCTGCTGCGCAACCAGCAGAGCTCGCTGCGCCAGCGCATCATCAACTGGCTCGAGGGCGCCTACGGGGTGGATACCCCGGCGCCGGGGTCCGTGGATGACGCGACCCGCCCGGACAGCCATTTCCACGTGCTGGACCCGTCCCTGACGCCGCAGCCGCCGGTCGGCGCGAACCTGGGGCAGGCGCTCCTGCACCTGCTCTCGCAGATGCTCGAAAGCCAGTACCCGGCGCACCCGCGCTTCGGCACCGAGGTGAAGCTCGGCGTGCTGCGCAAGGTGCAGGCGGAAGTCGAGCGGGCGGCGCAGACCGAAGACGGCCGCGTGCTCATCGACAAGGCGCTTAGGCCCCTGATGCAGCAGATTGCCGTGCCGCTGCGGCTCGGCAACATGGGCGAGGACCACTTCGCGCTGACCCGGGAGTGGTACGACCATTGCTCGCGGCAGGTGCAGGGTCCGATCACCGTTGCCAAGCTGCGCGCGGCCATGGATCAACCCAAGCCCATGGGGCTGCCGGTCCAGGCGCAGAATCTGGTGATCCTGTTGTATGCGGATCAGGCCAATCGGTCTTTCCACCTGCACGGCGGCCCGTACCCGCCCAAGCTGGAGGACATGCCGGACGACCTTGAGCTGCGCGAGCAGGCACTGCCGAGCGCGGCAGACTGGGAGCAGGCGATTCACCGCGCGAGCAAGGTGTTCGGGCTCGCGGTGTCGCCGTTGCGCAATGCCGGCAACGTCAGCACGCTGGCGGACAAGCTCGGCGCGCTGGCCCGCGCGGAGCTGGAGACGTGCCAGGTGCTGACGGACCGGCTGGCGGCGCTGTGCTCGGATTGGGGCATCAGTCAGGATGACAGCGCCCGGCTGCGCTCCGCCGTCGCGGTGCTCACGCTGTTGGGCGGCCTGGTGGCGGAGTCCGATCCGAAGCGGCGCGTGGAGTACCTGGCCACCGCGAGCCTGCCCGAGCCGCTTGATGCGCTCGGCATGAGCCGCTGTAAGGCACCGGATGTGCGCAGCGGCATCGAGGCGACGAAGTGGGAGTTGTTTGCCGCGGTCGCCGGCATCGGCGATGAGCGCAAGTCCGCCGCGGACGACCTCGTTGCGCGGCTGGCCGAGGCGTTGTGCCACGACGAGTTTGCGCTGGCCTTGAAGCCCCGGCTGGCAGTGTTGGAAGGCAAGGCGATTGCGCTGCTGGCGCCGGGCAAGCAGGTTCCGAAGACCGGCCCCGGCGCGGGCAAGGTCCAACCCGAGGATGGCGCCGAGATCGTCGACAAAGGGACTGATCATGGCCTCTCCGAGGCTGGCGCCACCGAGGTGCTCAACGCGCTGCTAAAGCGCCTCTCCAGCGAGCCGGACCTCAAGCTCGACCTCGCCTGGACGCTCTACAAGGACGGGCCCGGCGCATGAGCATTGCGCCGACGCCCGCGCAGGTCCGCGCCCAAGTGGCCGCGGTGCTCGAAAAGGCGACGGATGCGCGCGTCATCGGGGTCAGGGCGCCGCTTGGCATGGCGCTCGGCGACACGCTGCGCCTCGATGGCCGCGAGCTGCGCGTGAGCCGGACCGATTCCGTGCTCGCGCTCCGCGAGCAACTCGACGCGCTGCCGGAGGGCGCGCCGCCACTGGTCCTGCTCACGACCCTGGACGAGAGCGAGCTGGGCGCCGATCTGCTGGCTCGCCTGGCGCGCCGACGCCTGTTCTCCGTGGACCCGTGGCAGTTGGTCAAGGAGCGCTTCCGCGCCCGCTGGGTCGCGCCGGAGCTCGTCGAACGCCATGCCTGGGTGGCGCGCGCCTTGCTGGAAGTGGAGCCGCCCGAGGGCTTTCCGCCGGCGCCGAGCGGATTCCTCCAGGAGGAGCTGGTGTGGCGCATCCTGTTCGACGCGCTGCTCGGGCTCTGCACCGATGAGCACGACGCGGAAGCCTGGATCGAGTGGTCGCTGGCGCCGGAGAACACCTGCCGCGCCGCGGCGCTGACACCGGAACAGCGCACGAGCTTTGCCGCGGCGCTTGAAGCCGGAGCCGGGTCCGTCGCGCGCACGGTGTTCGCGTGCGCCACCGGCCCGCATGGCGCGGACACCTTCGCCGTCGGGCTCGCCAGCCGCGTTCTGTTCACGGATGCCGTGCGTGGAGAGTCGGCCGCGGCCAAGGCGACCGGCAAGCTGGAGGCGCTGCTCGGCAGCGCGGAGCTCGACACCAAGACCGCGCTGCTCTGGGCGGACGCCGCGGAATCCGTTGCCGAGCGGCTGCTGCGCCAGAGGCCATGGGCCGAGGCCTCCGGCCTGCTGGAGCGGGGCGACGCGCTGCTGACCTCGCTGGGCGCGGAGTCCTTCGCGCAGCACAGCCGGTACTTGTCGCTGGGGTTGCGCCAGCGCTTGGCGGCGCTCGCGGCGACCTTGCACGGTGTCGTCGCCGGCAAGGCGAGCGCCGCGGCGGATCTGGAAGGCGCCGTCAGCCACGTCCTGGCGCATGTGCTGGTGCGTTACGCGCCGGCGCGCAGGCAGGGCATCGACATGAGTGCCCGTCTTGCCCGATGGCTCGCCAGCCGGCAGGGCAGCAAGCCCAAACCGCCGGGCTCCCTGGCGGAAGCGGCGGGCGCGTATCGGCGCGAAGGCGGTTTTCTCGACTGGGCACGCTCGGTGCTGTGGGATGCCGATCCGCTGCCCGCGCTCGGCAAGGCCTACGGCGAGCTCCGGCAGGCGGTGACGACGCTGCGGGAGATGGAGAATCGGCAATTCGGCGAGCTGCTCTCCGGTTGGGTCAAGACCGGCTCGCACCTGCCGGCGGTGATCCGCGTCGAGCACGTCCTCGATCGGCTGGTGGCGCCGCTTGCCGCCGCGCACCCGGTGCTGCTGGTGGTGCTCGACGGCATGGGCATGGCGGTGTTTCGCGAGCTAGAGGCCGACTTGCTGCGGCAGGGCTGGATCGAGCTCGATGCGCCGGACGCGAGCCGCCGCCTGCCGGTGATCGCCGCGCTGCCGACGCTGACGGAGGTCTCGCGCACCAGCCTCTTGTGCGGCAAGCTGTGCGTCGGCAACGCCGATACCGAGCGGGCCGGGTTCGCAGCTCACGCGGGCCTGGTGGGCGCGGGGCTGCCGGCGAGGCCGCCGGTGCTGTTCCACAAGGGTGATCTGATATCCGGCAGCGGCGGCATCGCATCAATGGTGTCGGACGCGATCGGCGACGACAAGCGCAAGGTCGTCGGCGTGGTGATCAACGCCGTGGATGATCATCTGGCGAAGGGCGATCAGATTCGCGTCGATTGGACCACCCGGCGGATCAGGCCGCTGGAGGAGCTGCTGGCCGCGGCGCGCGATGCCGGCCGCGCCGTGGTTCTCACCAGCGACCACGGCCACGTGCCGGAGCATGGCACCGCGGGCCGCGCCGGCGGACCTGGCGAACGCTGGCGCGATGCGAGCGACGCCCCCGCGGATGACGAGGTCAGACTCGCGGGCCAGCGGGTGCTGCTCGGCGATCAGCACGGCGTTGTCGCGCCCTGGAGCGAGCGGGTGCGCTACGGCAGCAAGAAGAACGGCTATCACGGCGGCGCGACGCCGCAGGAGGTCGTGATTCCGCTCGGCGTCTTTGTGCATGCCAGCATCAGCGTGCCGGGATGGGACGAAGTGGCCTCCGAGCTGCCGCACTGGTGGACGGCGGAGGCGAGCGCTGCACCGCCAGCCGGCAAGCGCCGGGGCCGGGCGGCAACCGCACGGACCGCGGCCCCGCCGCTGCGATTGAAGCCAAAGCCCGCAACCAAGCCGGGCGGACAGGGCGAGCTGTTCACGCTCGACGACAGCGTCCAGCCCGAGACCGAGGCCGCCGCCGCCGCGGCATCCGATTGGATCGACCGCTTGCTGGCCTCCGACACCCTTGCGGCCCAGCGCAAGTCCGCGGCACGTGTCGCCTTGACCGATCAGCGCCTGCGCGCTGTGCTCGCGGCGCTGGAGGAGCGCGGCGGCAAGCTCTCGCGGCGGGCGTTGGCGACGCGCATCGGCGTCCCGGAGCTGCGCATCAGCGGCGTGATCTCGGCGGCCAGGCGGGTGCTGAACGTCGATGGCTATCCCATCCTGTCCGTGGACGAGGCCTCGGACACCGTGGAGCTGAACCGTCGGCAGCTCCTGCAGCAGTTTGGTCTGGAGCCTTGAGCAGGTGTCACTCGGTGATCAGCCCGCAACGCCGCCTGGAGATCATCGACGCGCTGCGCCGCGGCAGCGTGCCGCAGCGCGGGCTCGATGCGTTCGCGGTGGGCCTGGAGCGGTTCGCGTCGGCGCTGGATGAGGAGCTGGCCCGGGCCGGGGCGGGCGGTGCCGCGTTCAAGGCCGTGCGCGGCGAGTACGGCACCGGCAAGACCTTCTTCGCGCGCTGGCTGCAGGAGCGCGCGAAGAGCGCGAGCTTCGCGGTCAGCGAGGTGCAGATTTCCGAGGCGGAAACGCCACTGCACCGGCTGGAGACCGTGTACCGCCGGCTGGTGGAGCGCCTGTCCACCAGCGACAACCCGCAGGGCGCGCTGCGCGGCGTGTTGGATGCCTGGTTCTACGCGCTTGAGGAAGACGTTCTGGCCGACGGCACGCTGGACGAGCAGGATGCGCAAGGCCTGCTTGCGCGCACCGATGCGCTGATGGAGCAGCGCCTCGCGGCGGTCAACCGGCACGCGCCGGCCTTCTCGACGGCGCTGCGGGCCTATCGCCGCGCACTCGCCGACGGCGAGAACGCGGTCGCGGACGGCATCCTCGCCTGGCTCGGCGGGGAGCCGAACGTGGGCGCGGCGCCGAAGCGCTATGCCGGGCTCAAGGGCCAGGTTGACCACTTCGGCGCGCTGAGCTTCTTGCAGGCGTTGTTGGTAATCCTGCGCGATGCGGGCTTTGCCGGCCTGCTCCTGGTGCTGGACGAGGTAGAGACCTTGCAGCGCGTGCGCGGGGATGTGCGCGAGAAGAGCCTGAATGCACTACGCCAACTGATCGATGAGGTGGATGCCGGTCGCTACCCGGGGCTCTATCTGCTCATGACCGGCACGCCCGCCTTCTTCGACGGGCCGCAGGGCGTGCAGCGGCTACCGCCGCTCGCGCAACGCCTCGCCGTGGACTTCGCGACCGAGGCGCGCTTCGACAACCCGCGGGCGGTGCAGATCCGGCTGCCGGCCTTCGACCTCGAACGGCTCGGGTTGGTGGGCCGCCGCATCCGGGACATTTATGCGGACGGGAGCCCGCACGCGGCGCGGCTCGGGCGCGCCGTCGACGATGCCTACGTGGACGCGCTGGCGGCGGCGGTGACCGGCGATCTCGGCGGCAAGGTGGGCGTGGCACCGCGCATCTTCCTCAAGAAGCTCGTGGCCGACGTGCTGGATCGGGTGGACTTGCACGCGGACTTCGACCCGCGCAAGCACTATGCGCCGACGCTCGGCGAGCAGGAGCTAACGCCGGTGGAGCGCGCGGCGCGCGCCGCGGGCAGCGTCGATGACATCGAGCTGGAGCTGTGAGGCGGCGCTGCCGCACTCAGTGAGCTTAGTCCGTGGGCGACTTCGGCAGCAGCGGACGATGAGCGCATTCGACCAACTGCACCCGGCGGTAGCGCACCACATCGTCAACAGCCTCGGCTGGCGCTCGCTGCGACCGCTGCAGGAGGCGGCCATCGCGCCGATCCTGGCCGGGGAGCACGCGATCCTGCTCGCGCCGACCGCCGGCGGCAAGACCGAGGCGGCCGTGCTGCCGGTGCTCTCGCGCGCGCTCGCCGAGGACTGGCGCGGCCTCGGCGTGCTCTACCTCTGCCCCATCAAGGCCCTGCTCAACAACCTGGAGCCGCGCCTGACCCACTATGCGGCGCTGCTCGGGCGCCGCGCGGCGCTGTGGCACGGCGATGTCGGCGCCGCCGCCAAGGGCCGGCTGCGCGCGGCGCCGCCGGACCTGCTGCTGACGACGCCGGAGTCGCTGGAGGGCATGCTGGTGTCGCCGCGCGTCGATCAGCGGCGGCTCTTTGCCGATCTGCACACCGTCATCATCGACGAGCTGCACGCCTTCGCCGGCGACGACCGCGGCTGGCACCTGTTGTATCTGCTGGAGCGGCTGACCCGCCTCGCCGGCCGCGAGCTGCAACGGCTCGGCCTGTCGGCCACCGTCGGCAACCCGCGGGCGCTGTGCGACTGGCTCGCCGGCGGCTGCGCGCGGCCGGCGTCCGTGCTCGACCCGACGCCGCCGGCGCCGGCGGCCGACAGCGACGTGGAGCTGGACTGGGTCGGCAGCCTGGAGAACGCCGCGCTGGTGATCTCGCGCCTGCACCGCGGCGAGAAGCGCCTGGTGTTCTGCGACAGCCGGGCGCGCGTGGAGCAACTGGCGCTGGCGCTGCGGGCGCGGCAGGTGCAGACCTTCGTCTCCCACAGCAGCCTGAGCCTGGATGAGCGGCGCGCGGCCGAGCATGCCTTCGCACAGGGCAGCGACTGCGTCATCGTGGCCACCAGCACCCTTGAGCTCGGCATCGACGTGGGCGATCTGGACCGGGTCATCCAGATCGACGCCCCGGGCAGCGTCGCGGCCTTCTTGCAGCGCATCGGCCGCACCGGACGGCGGCCGGGGTCGCGGCGCAACTGCCTGTTCCTCGCGACCCGCGAGGACGCCTTTCTGCACGCCGCCGCGCTGCTTCAGCTCTGGCGGGAGGGCTACGTGGAGCCCGTGACGCCGCCGCCGCTGCCGCTGCACATCTTTGCGCAGCAGATCATGGCGCTGGCGTTGCAGCAGGGCGGCATCACGGGCGCCGACTGGCCGGGCTGGCTCGGGCGGCTGCCCGGACTGTCCGGCGTCGGCAGGGACACGCTCGACGCCGTCATCGCCCACATGATCGGCACCGGCATCCTGCACGGCGATCAGGGTGTCATCGGCCTGGGCGCGGCGGGCGAGCGGCAGTTTGGCCGCAAGCACTTCCTGGAGCTGTTGTCGGTGTTCGCGAGTGCGCCGCTGGTGCGGGTGCTGCACGGCCGCCGGGAGCTGGGCGAGGTGCACCAGTCCACGTTCATGATCAAGGACGATGGGCCGGCCGTGCTGACCCTGGCCGGGCGCGCCTGGCGAGCGAAGCATATCGACTGGCCGCGGCGCGTGGCCTATGTGGAGCCGACCGATGAGCGCGGCCGCTCGCGCTGGCTCGGCACCGGGCAGCCGCTCGGGTTCGCGCTCTGCCAGGCCATGACCCGCGTGCTGGCCCGGGAGGACGCGCCGGTGCGGTGCTCGCGCCGGGCGCTGGCGCTGCTGCAGACGCTGCGCGAGCGCTACGCCTGGGCGACCCCGGAACAATCCACGCTGGTGCAGCACGGCGATGGCGCGGTGCGGCTCTGGACCTTTGCGGGCAAGCTCGTCAACGCCGCCCTCGCGCAGGCATTGCGCAGCGAGGCCGCGACGGTGCGGCCCGACAATCTGGCCATCGCCTTCGCGGGCGGTGTCGATGTCGACAGCCTCGGGGAGCGCATCCGCCGCGCCCTCGCGGAGCCGCTTGCCGCGCTGGTGCCGCTGGATGCCGACTTCGTGGCCGAGCTGAAGTTCGGCACCTGCCTGCCGCCAGGTCTGCGCGAGCAGACCATGGCGGCACGCTACGACGTGAACGAGGCATTCGCCGTGCTGTCCCGCCACCCCGTCGCGCGGATCCAAGAGACGGCTTGACCGCTCGCCGGAGCGCCCGAGAACAGCTATCCCGCGAGGTAGATCCGGCCGACGGTGCGTTGCCCGGCGGCGGCGGCTCGCAGCCCCGGCGAAACTTCGCCGGACCCGGGTCGATGCCGGCCGGGCTCAGTGCAGCCGGGCAGGGCGTCATCGATCTCCGAGAACGAGAACGGCCCTGATCACCGCGTCGATGCCGACCGCCGCCAGGCGCGGCGCCATCGTCGATATCCCGCTGCCGGCAGAAGACCGCCGCGTGCCGTCCGTCGTAGGCGGCGACGATCGCGTGACCGCGACCCGTCAGGTAATCGGCCAGGATCGTGGCGAGGATATGGTTGTTCTCGGCGACTTGTCTTCGGCGACTTGTCTTCGGCGACTTGTCTTCGGCGACTTGTCTTCGGCGACGAGGATCTTCATGCGACAACTCCAAGGCGCGTCAGGCGATCACCGCAAGCAGGGCAGATACCGTGGCTGAGCGGGGGCAGGTCCGCCTCCCCGAGCCGCTGCACCGCGGCCTCCACCTCGAGCCAAGCGTCCTGCACCTGCACCGCCTGCACCAGTTGCAGATCTGCACCGGCTCGCCGCGCCGATCGCGTCGATGCGGAGCACGAATTCCTGTCTGTTGTTGTCTCGCGACACTGGCCTGACACCCGCATGGGGGACGTTGAGCGCACCGTTGCGACAGTCTTGCTTGGGCAGCACGGCTGTGGCGGAGACCGGACGGTGCCGACCGCTTGCGGCGACCGTCCGCGGCATCTGCGGAATCTGCGGAATCGGAAGCCGCACAACCTTCGACCAGGCTCTCGGATGCAATGTTCGCCCACGCTTGTTCGCCCACGCTTGTTCGCCCACGCTTGTTCGCCCACGCTTGTTCGCCCACGCTTTGTCATTCCGGCTTCGCCGGTTGCCATCGGCAGCGTGAATCCGTCGTTCGGGCGCTCGGCTGCTCGCGCCGGTCGAGCGCCCCCGCTCATGGACTCTTCACGCAGGCCGGCAAACGGGAGCGCCGCGCCGTGCTAGGGTTTGCCCCGATGGATGCGTCGCTGCCGCGATCGGCCGACGCCCCGGAATGCGGGTCTTGTTTTTTCGAAGTCACCCGAAGTCAGCATCACCAAAGTCAGCATCACCAAAGTCAGCATCACCAAAGTCAGCAGAGGTTGCCGCGATGACGACACAGCTCTTGTTCTATGCACACGCGATCCCCGTCAACAGCGGGCAGCATGCGGGCCTGTACGTGAAGCAGGGCGGGGATTTCTCCTTTGCGCGCAACGTCAATTCGGTGCCGTTGACGGCCGTGGAGTTTCGAGCGGCGACCCGCGAGCATGTGGTCGTGTTCGCCGGTGTCGACGACAACATCGTGCCCGTGGCGATCTTGGGCACAATGGCCGAGCAGAACCTGTTCCTCAAGGAGGACGGCACCTGGGACGGCGACTACGTTCCCGCCTTCATCCGTCGCTACCCGTTTGTCTTCGCGAGCGGCGACGACGGCAAGACCTTTACGCTCTGCATCGATGACAGCTTTGCCGGCTGCAACACCGACGGCCGCGGCGAGCGGCTCTTCGACGCCGACGGCAACCGCACGCAGTACCTGAGCACGGTGCTCAGCTTCGTGCAGGAGTACCAGGCCCAGTTCAACCGCACGCGCGCCTTCTGTGCGCGCTTAAAAGAGCTGGGCCTGCTGGAGCCGATGCAGGCCACCTTCACGCAGCCGGACGGCGAGCGGCGCAACCTGACGGGCTTCATGGCCGTCAATCGCGCAAAGCTGAAGGACTTGGACGACGCGGTGCTCGCGCAGATGGCGAAGCGCGACGAGCTGGAGCTCATCTACCTGCACCTGCAATCCATGAGCAATTTCACCGCGCTCCTGAAGCGGGCCGGCGCGGTCCCCGCGTCTGCGGCAAAGGCCGAGGGCGACAGCAGCGACGAGCACGAGTCCGACGGCGCTCCGCCGCTGCACTGAGGACGGTCGCAGCGCATTGCCGAGCTGGAGCGGGGCTGGAAGCCCCGACGCCGCAGGGAGCCCGCCGCGTCGGTCGGATAGCGATCGAGGCCCCGTCGGACCTTGATCATAACTCCGACCAAAACCCGGTAGCGCACTGAGATATCGTCTTGAGGGAGGGCAGCAGAACCTCCGAAATTTCCTATCCTTGGCAGTGCAAGCTCACCAAGGATCGAGAAATATGTCCGAAAGTTCCGCCTTTCGAGGCCGTGTCCAAGGCATGCAAGGCCGTTGGGCTGCGGCTGGTCGCGCAACCAGTGCGGGACTCGGCGCTGCCGCGCTCCTGACCGCTCAGGGTAGGGGCAGTGCGCAGCGGCGCGCTAGTCTTCGCTCACCGCCGCCACCCGCAGCACCTCCTCCACCGTCGTATGCCCGGCGGCGGCCTTGCGGAGCCCATCCTGATACATGGTGAGCATGTCCTGCTCGACGGCGATGCGCTGGATCTCGGTGGCGGTGGCGTGGTTCTGTACCGCCTGGCGGATGCGGTCGGTCATCAGGAGCACCTCGGCGATGACGAGCCGGCCGCGGTAGCCGCTGCCGTGGCAGACGGGGCAGCCGCCGGGTTGGTACAGCGTCAGGTTCTGCTCGTCCACGCCCGGCAGTTGCAGAAAGCGGGCGGCCATCTCCGGCACCGGGCGGAAGGGCTTGCGGCAGTCCGGACACAGGCGCCGCACCAGCCGCTGCGCGAGGATGCCGTTGATGGTGCTGGTGAGCAGGTAGTCCTCGACGCCCATGTCGAGCAGGCGCGTGACGCCGCTCGCGGCGTCGTTGGTGTGCAGCGTGGACAGCACGACGTGGCCGGTGAGCGCGGACTGCACGGCGATGCGGGCGGTTTCGAGATCGCGCATCTCGCCGACCATGATGATGTCCGGGTCCTGCCGGACAATGGCCCGCAGCGCGTGCGCGAAGGTCATGCCGATGCTGGCCTTGACCGGGATCTGGTTGATGCCGGGCACCTGATACTCCACCGGGTCCTCGACGGTGATGATCTTGCGGTGCTCGGTGTTGAGGCGCGACAGCGCGGTGTAGAGCGTCGTGCTCTTGCCGCTGCCGGTAGGGCCGGTGACCAGAAAGATGCCGTAGGGCTGCTCCAGGATGCGCAGCACCCGTTCCCGCGGCGGGCCGTCGAAGCCGAGCGCATCGAAGTCGAAGCTGACGGACTCCTTGTCCAGCAGGCGCATGACGACGCTCTCGCCGAACATGGTGGGCACCGTGGAGACGCGAAGGTCCAGCTCACGGCCCTGGATGCGCAGCGGAATGCGGCCGTCCTGCGGCAGCCGGCGCTCGGCGATGTTGAGCTTGGCCATGATCTTGATGCGCGAGATCACGGCGGCGGTGGAACGCACCGGCGGCGATTCGGACTCCTTCAGGATGCCGTCGATGCGGTAGCGGACCTTCAGCTCGTCGGCGAAGGGCTCGATGTGGACGTCGGACGCCCGGGACTCCACCGCCCGCTGCATGATCTGGTTCACGAGCCGGATGATGGGCGCCTCGCTGGCCAGATCCCGCAGGTGCTCGATGTCTTCTTCCGAGAAGTTGCCCAGGTCCGCGTCCAGCTCGGTGTCCGCATCCTCCGGGGCCGGGGCCTCGTAGAGCCGCTCCAGCGCCGCCTCGATCTCGTTCGGCAGGCCGACCCGCAACCGCGCCGGTCGGCCGACGGCCATCTCCACCGCCTGCACGGCGGAACGCTCGACCGGGTCGGCCACCGCGAGCTCCAGGGTCTCGGCGTCCTCGCGCAGCGGCACCATGCGGGCGTCTTTGAGAAACCTGAGGCTCAGCTCAGCATCGGCCACCGGCGCCTCGGGATAGTCCTCGGCGCCGATGAGCGGCAGGTCCAGCACGGCGGCATAGGCCGCGGCCATGTCGCGGTCCGAGACCAGCCCCAGGCGCACGAGCATGGAGCGCAGCGCCTCGCCGCCGTCGTCGGCGAGCTTGCGGGCGCGGGCGAGGTCGCCGTCGGACAGCTTGCCGTGGGCGCGCAGGTGAGCGATGACGGCCGCCTCGGGGTCCGCCTGTGGCTGCTCGCCGAGCAACGCGGCCGTCGCGGCCCGGGGCAGGGGCTCCGTGGCGATGACGTCCGGCAGCGTGGCCGTTGCGGCGACCTCGGGCGCTGAGGGCGGCGGGAGCGGCTCATGCCGCTGTTCCGCGAGGTCCGCCGACCCAGGCGGCGCAAGCGCGGTGATGGCGTCGGCCGGGATCAAAGAAGCGGGCTCGGCCGGCGATGCCGACGCCGAGGGCGCGCTGATGTCGAGCTCCGCCGCTGGGCGCAGGCCGAGCACGAGGTCGGGCTCGGGCTGCGACGCCGGGGCGGGGCCTTCGGCCGCGGGCAGAAGCGGCGCCGGGCTCGGCGCGCGGCGGGCCTCGCCGAACAGCTCGGCCTCGAGGTCGAAATCGAGATCCAGGTCGATGACCGGCTCCGCGCGTGCGCGCGCATCGCCCGGCGCGTCGGCGACGGGGATCAGCGCCGCCAAGGCATCGAAATCCGTGGTGACTTGCCGTTGCCGCTGGCCGCTGGTGTCAGACATCGCTTAGCTCCGCGCGTTGCGGCTCCCGCAGCACGGGCGCCTCGCTTGGAGCAGCCTGCCACTGGGGCACGACCTCGCGCAAGGTCGTGGCCAAGGCATCGCCGTCGCAGCGCGCCGTGCAGTCCGCGATCCGTTGCCGCCACGCGGCGATGGCCTCGGCATCCGCGCCCTCGCGGCGGGCGACGCGGATCTTCGGATGCTGGGTCTCGGTAAGCGCCTCGGCGTCGTAGAACAGTTCCTCAAAGCGCTTCTCGCCGGGCCGCAGGCCGATGTAGCGGATCTCGATGTCGCGCCCGGGCTCGCGCCCGGCGAGGCGGATCATCTGCTCGGCCATGTCGCGAATCTTCACGGGCTCGCCCATGTCGAGTACGAAGATCTCCCCACCCGCGCCGATGACGGCCGCCTGCATGATGAGCTGGCAGGCCTCGGGGATGGTCATGAAGTAGCGCTCGATGTCCGGGTCCGTGACGGTGACCGGACCGCCGCACTCGATCTGGCGCTTGAACAGCGGCACCACACTGCCCGCGGAGCCGAGCACGTTGCCGAAGCGCACGGTGATGAAGCGGGTCTCGGAGCGCTGCGCCAGCGCCTGGCAGAGCACCTCCGCGGCCCGCTTGGTCGCGCCCATGGCGTTGGCCGGGTTCACGGCCTTGTCCGTGGAGATGAGCACGAAGCGCTCGCAGCGGTGACGGTGCGCGCCGTCGGCGACGACGCCGGTGCCGATGACGTTGTTGCGCACGGCGGCACGAAGCTGGTCCTCCAGCAGCGGCACGTGCTTGTAGGCGGCGGCGTGGAAGACGATCTGCGGGCGCTCGCGCGCGAACAGCGCATCGACGCCCGTGGCATCGCCAACGTCCATCAGATAGCGGCCGAGGTTCAGCTCCGGGTGGCGCTCGGCAAACTCCTGCTCCATGCGGTACAGGTTGTATTCGCAGTTGTCGAGCATCAGCAGCCGCCGGGGCCGCGCGGCGACCACCTGCCGGCACAGCTCGGAGCCGATGGAGCCGCCGGCGCCGGTGACCAGCACGACGCGCCCGGCGAGGCCCGCGCACAGCCCGTCCCAGTCCAAGGTGACCGGGTTGCGGCCGAGCAGGTCCTCGATGGACACGGGACGCAGCGCGCTGATGGTCACCTGCCCCGTCATCAGGTTTTCGAGCTGCGGCACGGTGCGGAACGGCTTGCCGGTGTCTTCGCACAGCTCCACCAGTGCGCGCATCTCCGCCGCGGTGGCGCTCGGTACCGCGAGCAGGATGAGATCAATCGCGAGGGTTTCCACCAGCTCCGGGATGCGCTCGGTGCCGCCGCGGATGGGCACGCCATGGATGTCGGCGCCGTGGCGGCGAAGCTTGTCGTCGACGAAGGCGATGGGCTGATACTGGCGCGCGCCGGCGCGGCGCATGTCGCGCACTAGCATCTCGCCGGCGCGGCCGGCGCCGACGATGAGCACCCGCGTGCCCGTGCCCAGCGAGAGTCGATGGTCCTTGAGCCAGCGATACAGCAGCCGCGGCCCCGCCAGCAGCACGAGCTGGAACAGAAAGAATAGCGGCGGCACCGAGCGCGGCAGGTTCTCGCCGCGATTGATGGCGAACAGCAGCACCGCGACGCTGATGGCCGTCGCGGCGACGGCCTTCAGTATCCGCATCAGGTCCGGCAGCGAGGCGAAGCGCCAGACCCCGCGGTAGAGCCCGAAGGCCCAGTACAGTACGGCGGACGACAGCAGCACCACCGGCAGCGCCTGCAGCGCGCTGTCGAGAAACGCCGCCGGGATGCGCTCCAGATTGAAGCGCGTCCAATAGGCCAGCAGCCAGGCCACCGGCACCATCAGCAGATCGTGCGCAAAGGCGGCGGTGCGCGAGCGCAGTCGGTCGAGCCAGGGTGTCATGGTCGGTTCCGTGCCGGCACCGTCAGGGCTCCGCCAACGCGCGCGCGGCGGCGCCCTCGGCGAGGCGCACACGTACATGCACCAGCCCGTACAGGCCCGCCCAGCCGAGCAGCAGGAGCCATTGCTCCGAGGCCGGGAGTTGCACGGCCGCGATGGCGCTCGCCGACGCCGCGGCCATCAGCACATAGGCCCAGGCCAGCACCCGCCGTGTTGGCCAGCCGGCAAGCACCAGGCGCTGGTAATGGTGCTCGCGATGCGCCTGCCACACCGGCGCGCCTCGCAGCAGGCGCTGGAGCAGCGTCCAGGTGGCATCGACGAGGAAGGGCGAGAACACGAGCCAGCCTGCCCAGAGCGGAAACAGCCCGAGCTGCGCCCCCCACAGCACCAGCGCGGCGGCCCAGAGGCCGAGCACGGCGGAGCCGACGTCGCCTAAGAAGATCCCGGCACGGGGCAGGTTGTGCGGCAGGAAGCCGCCGGCTGCCGCGGCGATGACCGCGGCCACGAGTCCGAACTGCGGTGCACCGCCGCCGAAGCCGAGGAGCGCCAGCGCGCCGAAGCCGAACAGCGCCATGCCGCCGGCGAGGCCGTCCATGCCGTCCATGAAGTTGTACAGATTGATCATCCAGACGACGAAAACGACCGTCAGCAAGGCGCCGAGCCAACCGGGCAAGGCCGCCGCGCCAAGCCCCGGCAGCCCGGGCGCAACCCAGGCGATGCCGCCGACGTAGAGCAGCCCGCCCGCGAACAGGTGCACGAAAAGCCGATAACGTGCCGGCACATGGCGCCGGTCGTCCAGCAGCGACACGACCGCGAGTACCAGCGTGGCCAGCAGGGGCCAAAGCATGCCGACGCCGACACCGAGCCAGGGCAACGCCGCTAGTAGCCCGACTGCAACACCGCCCAGCACGCCGACGCCGCCCGTGCGCGGCACCGGGGCCGAATGCAGGGAGCGCTCGTTCGGGTGGTCGAGGATACGCAGCACGGCGATGCGCTGGTGCCGCAGCAGCCAAACCAGCAGCAAGCCGACACCGAAGGCCAGCAGGGGCGCCGCCACCAGCACGGCCAACGGCCAGTGGGCCGGACCGAAGAGCGGCGCTGCCAGTGTCTGCATGCAGAGCGTGCGGGAGCGTCAGCGCGGGCGCATCAGCTTGGCTTCGACCACGTCGCGTTGCTCGCGGCCAAGCAGAAGCTCGATGAGGTGCAGTGCGAAGTCCATGGCCGTGCCGGGCCCGCGGGAGGTAACGATGTTGCCGTCCGTGACCACCGGCGCGTCGCTGAGGCGCACATTGGGAAACGCGTCGGTCGTCAGTGCACCCGGGAAGCTCGTTGCCGCGCGCCCGTCGAGCAACCCGGCATGGGCGAGCACCAAGGGTGCGGCACAGATGGCCGCGCACCAGCCGCCGTGTTCCGCCTGGCGGCGGAGCATTGCGTGCACGCGCGGGTCCGCGTTCAGGTTGTTCGCGCCCGGCTGGCCGCCCGGCAGGGCGATAAGATCGAACGCCTGCGCGGCGACGGCGTCGAGCGTGGTGTCCGGCACCAGCAGGGTGCCGCGGCTCCCGCGCACCGGCTCGGCGTCGAGGCCGGCCGTGATCACCTCGACGCCGGCGCGGCGCAGCAGATCGATGATGGTGACGGCTTCCAGCTCTTCGCAGCCTTGGGCCAGCGGCACCAGTGCCCGCGCCATACTCGTCTCCTCCTGCCGCCCACCGGCGGCGCTCGTGTTGCGCGTCGAGCTCAGTCTTGCCGGGCGGCGGTGCCGCGGAAGAGACTCAAACCCTTCAGCACGTTCAGCGCCTCGCCCAATTGATAGTCCTCGGCGGCCAGCGGCAGGTCTTCTGCGCTTGCTTCGTCGCTGGCGGCGTCGGGATCATCCGGGTCATCGAGGTGGCGCATCAGATCCGCCTCTTTCAGCGGCGCGACGCCGGGGTCGGCATCGACAGCGACCTTGCCGCGCAGCAGCTCGATGTCCGGCTCGATGCCAAGCGCCTGGATGGAACGCCCGGACGGGGTGTAGTAGCGCGCCGTCGTCAGCTTCAGCGCGGTGCGCTCGTCGATGGGCACGATGGTTTGCACCGAGCCCTTGCCGAAGGTCTTCTCACCCATGATCACGGCCCGGCGCTGGTCCTGCAGGGCACCGGCCACGATCTCGGAGGCGGAGGCGCTGCCGCTGTTCACCAGCACCGCCAGCGGCGCGCCATCCAGCACGTCGTCGGGTCCGGCCTTGAACTCGAGCTTGGCGTCCTCGTCGCGACCCATGGTGTAGACGATGAGGCCCTCTTCGAGAAAGGCATCGCTGACGCCGACGGCCGAGTTCAGCACGCCGCCCGGATTGTTGCGCAGGTCGAGGACGACGCCTTTCAGGCCGGCATTGTTTTCCGCCTTGAGATCGGCCACTGCCTTCAGCAGATCCTCGGTGGTGCGCGCCTGGAAGTTCGACACGCGCACGTAGCCGTAGCCGGGCTCCAGCGTGCGACTCTTGACGCTCGCGACCTTGATCACGTCGCGCACGATGGTGATCTTGAGCGGGTTGCCCTCGTCCTCGCGCACGACGGTGAGCTCGATCTCCGAGCCGGGCTTGCCGCGCATCATGGTCACGGCCTCGCTCAGGCTCAGGCCCTTCACGGGCTTGCCGTCGATGCGCACAATGAGGTCCCCCGCCTGCATGCCGGCGCGCTGCGCCGGGGTATCGTCGATGGGCGCGATGACCTTCACGAAGCCGTCGTCCATGCCCACCTCAATGCCCAGGCCGCCGAACTCGCCGGTGGTGCCGACGCGTAGCTCCCGGTAGGCGTCGGTATCCAGGTAAGAAGAGTGCGGGTCGAGCCCGCCGAGCATGCCGCGGATCGCGCTGGCGAGCAGCTCGCGGTCATCGACATCCTCGACATAGTCGCTCTTGATGCGGCCGAACACCTCGGCGAAGGTGCGCAGGTCGTCCAGCGGCAGACTGTCCTGCTCTGGCTGTTCTTCGCGCTCGCTCGGCGTTTCGGCGACCGCGTCGGCATCAACCGGGTCCTCTTGCGCGTCCGGGGCGCCGCCGCCGTCTTCGGCCGGGGCGCCTTGCTGCTCCGGCTGTTCGGTGACGGCGGGAGCCTCGGTGCCGGGAGCCTCCGGTTGCGCGTCCGGGGCGGCGCCGCCGTCTTCGGCCGGGGCGCCCTGCTGCTCGGACTGTTCGGTGACGGCGGGCGCCACGGTGCCAGGAGCCTCCGGTGCCGCGGCGGGCTCGGTCGCGGCAGGCAGCTCAACCGGCGGTGCCACAGGGGCGGGCGGCTGGTAGGGCTGGGTCGCCGTGCCCGGCGGCTCCGCCTGCACGGCCAGGCCGAAGGCAAGTAGCGAAAACAGCAGGCCGAGGCTCGCGACCTTGGCCTGATGGGTAGCTTGGGACATGGGCGGTTCCGGGCGCATGGCGCGGTCAGATGGCTATGAGGTTCCGGGGTTGAGATTCTCGACGCTGCATGCTTGGCGAGCCGACCCGGATTGCGGATTAGAGGCGCCGGAGCGGCGCGCGTTCCGTCAGGGGCTCGACGCAGCCAACGGAAGCTCAGCCGGGCCCGGCGGCGAGCCAAGGCCGAGGGTTCAGGGAGCGCCCCTCGCGGCGAAGCGCGAAGTATAGCCGCCCGTTGGCGCCACTGCCGTTGTCGGTCTTTAGATCGGTGCCGGGGCCGGTGCCGGCAAGTGCGATCACGTCTCCGGGCCCGACCCATTCGCCGACCTCCTTCAACAGCGCTTGGTTGTGTCCGTAGAAGGTCATGTAGCCGTCGCCGTGATCGACGATCACCAGCAGCCCGAAGCCGCGCAGCCAGTCTGCATAGGCCACTTGGCCGTGGTGCACCGGGAACACCTCCCGGCCGGGCTCCACGGCAAACAGGATGCCGTCGGCATGCAGATCTCCGGGTCTTGCGTTGCCGGCGTAAGCGCGCAGAATCGCCGAATCGGCGACCGGCCATGGCAGCTTGCCGTGACGGCGCGTGATCGGCTCCTGAGTGATGGCGATCTCGTCGGCGATGCGCGCCCGGGCTCGCAGCTCCTCGACGAGCTTGCGCAGCGCCGCGGCGTTGGCGTCGAGCTCGGTGACGCGCGCTCGATCATCAATGATGGCCTGTTCCAGATCGGCGACGACGGCGCCGCGGGCTGCACGCACCGCCTCCAGTGCCAGCCGCGTCTGGGCCTGCTCGGCGACCAGCCGCGCGAGCCGGTCCGCCTCCTTGCGCGCGGCGGCGCCGAGCTGCTCCAGCTCGGCCGCGAGCCGCGCGACCTCGCCCACGCGTGCCGCGCGCAGGCGCCCGATCGCCCGGTAGTAGCCGAGCTGGCGCCCCGCCCGCGCCGGGTCCTGCTGGTTCAGCAAGAGCCGCAGCCGATCGCCCGGGCCCACCGCGTAGGCGGAGCGGATCAGCGCCGCCAGGCGCGAGCGCGCATCGCTGAGATCGCCGCGGGTGGCATCGAGCCTGGTGCCGAGCGCGACGCCGCGCGCTTCCTGCTCGTCGCGCTCGGCGGCAAGCTCCCGCTCGGCGCGGGCCAGGGCCGCGATGTCGCGGTCGTTGCGCTCCAGCTCCGCGTACAGGGCAGCGCGGTATGCCTCCTGGTCCGTGAGCTGCGCACGGAGTGCTTCGAGCCGCTGCTCGGTGGCCGCGAGCTCCGCCTCCTGCATCGACAACCGCAGGTCGGGCGCGGGGGCGTCCGCGCTCGGCGCCTCGACCTCCAGCTCGTCATCCGAGAGGCCTTGGGCACCCGCCGCAAGCGCAACGAGCAGCAGCAGGGCGGCGGTGGTCGGCGCAAGCGGCCGCGCCGTGGCCTGGCCGCGAAGCCAGGCCGACAGGGGCGGCCGGACCCCAAGCGCCGGGCGGCGCAACAGCCCGCTCAAAGCGAATGGATCGCAACAGGCCGTGATCGGAGCCCGTTGAAAGTCCATTACCGTATGATGATGAATTGATATAAACTTCCGCGCCATGACGCCCGACTTTACCGCATCCGCAACGCCTATCTTGAACACCGAGCGCAACGAGCTGGAGCTCTTTGCCGACGATGCCGACATCGAGCGCGCCTCGCGCTCGCTGAAGGCGATGTCGCACCCGCTGCGGCTCAAGATCCTTTGCACGCTTGGCGCAGAAGAGGTTAGCGTACAGGACATTGTCGAGCACGTCGGCACCTCGCAGAGCAATATCTCCCAGCACCTCGCGATCCTGCGGGACAAGGGCATCCTGGCCTCGCGCAAAGACGCCAACCGCGTGTACTACCGCGTCGGCGACTCCCGTACCTTGCAGCTTATCGGCATGATGCGCGAGGTGTTTTGCCATCAGTCGCGCTGATCGGTACGGCGGCGAACCTGTCGTCGCGCCGGTCCCCGCGGCCGACGTGACGCTGCCCCGGCGCATCTCTATACTCGCCCGTCTTTCGTCGTCGGGGGGCTAACGCCCTCCGCAGCTCCCGTCGGTGACATTGATGCCAGAGATTCTCGTGTTCATGGGCGATCACTGGGTGCTGTTCATGGCACTCGGGGTGATCCTCGGACTCCTGACCTACAACCTGATCGTGGGCGAGAAGGGTTCGGTGGACCCGATGGCCGCCACCGCGCTGATCAATCAGCAGGAGGCCGTCGTCGTCGACGTCCGACCAGCGGCGGACTTCGCCAAGGGCCACATTCTGCACGCCACCAACATCCCGATGAACGGCTTCAAGAACCAAACGGCGACCCTCGCGAAGTTCAAGGAGAAGCCTATCATCCTGGCCTGCCGCTCCGGCGCACAGTCTCAGGCCGCCTGCCAAGTGCTACGCAAGGCGGGCTTCTCCGCGGTCTACAACCTGAAGGGCGGGGTGCTCGCCTGGGAAAGCGCAAACCTGCCGCTGACCCGCAAGAAGCGCTGAGCTCGGATTACCCCGAACAGATTCCACCGGCGAGCTGTGCCGGCGCACGGCCGCTGACCCCGACAGCAACTTTTGGAGCCGACACCGATGGCCGAAGACACACAGCCGCCGGGCGCGGGCGAACGACAATTCGCGCTGCGTACCATCTATCTGAAGGATCTCTCGTTTGAGTCTCCGAACGCACCCGCGGTCTTCCAGGGCGAATGGAAGCCAGAGACCTCGCTGCACCTCGACATCAAAGTCAACAATTTGGATGCGGACACGCACGAGATTGTGTTGACCGTGACCGTCACCGCCAAGGCCGGCGACAACACGGCCTACCTGGTGGAAGTGCAACAGGCGGGGATCGTCAGTGCCCGCGGCTTCGAGCAGCAGGAATACGGGCCGCTGTTCTACGTCTACTGCCCGAGCATCCTGTTCCCCTACGCGCGCCAGGCCGTCACCGACGTGGTCGGCAAGGGCGGCTTCCCGCAACTGATTCTTCAGCACGTCAACTTTGATGCCATCTACGCACAGAAGGTCGCAGAACAGGCCGGCGGCGGAGACCAACCCGCGACGACGCACTGAGCCGCGGCGGGTCAGGGTGCGGGCGGGGTCAGAGCGTTGAGCAAGGTCGTACCAGAACGCGTTGCCATCCTGGGCGCGGGCTCATGGGGCACGGCGCTGGCCCTGCAGCTCTGCCGTAACGGTCACGCGGTGCGGCTCTGGGGCCACGATGCTTTGCACATCAGCGCGTTGCGCCACGACCGGGAGAATCGGGAGTTCCTGCCGGGCTTCGCCCTACCGGAGTCGATCACCGCGGTGGCCGAGCTTAGCGCGGCGCTCGACGACGCAACCGCGGTGCTGGTGGTGGTTCCGAGCCAGTTCTTCAGTGCCGTGCTGCGGCAGCTCGCACCCCATCTGCCCCCGCAGCTCGGCATCGCTTGGGCGACGAAGGGCTTCGAGCCGGAGACGGCGCGCCTGCTGCACGAGGTTGCACTCGACCTACTCGGGCCGCGAGATCTTGGCATTCTGTCGGGTCCGAGCTTCGCCGCCGAGGTCGCGCGCGGCCTGCCGACGGCGATCACGGTCGCGGCGTCGAGCCCCGAATACGCCCAACGATTCGCGGACTTAGTGCGCGGCTCGCGGTTTCGCGCCTACACGCACGACGACCTCATCGGGGTCGAGGTGGGCGGCGCAGCTAAGAACGTCATAGCCATTGCCACCGGGATCGCCGATGGACTCGGCTTCGGCGCCAACACGCGGGCGGCGCTGATCACGCGGGGGCTCGCCGAGATCATTCGCCTAGGCGAAGCGCTCGGCGCACGGCGCGAGACCTTCATGGGTCTCGCCGGGCTCGGCGACCTCGTGCTGACCTGCACCGACAACCAGTCGCGCAATCGTCGGCTTGGGCTGGCGTTGGCGGAGGGACAGCCGGCCGCGCAGGCCATGGCGGCCATCGGCCAGGAGGTGGAGGGCGTCGTGACGGTGCGTGCGGTGCATGCGATGGCCGCGGCTCACGGCATCGATATGCCGATCTCCGCGCAGGTCCATGCGGTGCTCTACGAGGGCAGCACCCCCGCGGAGGCAACGCAGCGCTTACTGGAACGCGCGGGCAAGTCCGAGCTCGACGATTAAGGGCTGTGCCGGCGCTCGGCACCGGCAAAGCCGCACTGTCGCCACGCCTCGTACACGACCACCGCTACGGCATTGGATAGGTTCAGGCTTCGGCTACCGGGGCGCATCGGTAGCCTGACGCGGTTGGCGTCTGGCAGCGCGTCAAGCATCGATTGCGGCAGACCCCGCGTTTCGGCACCGAAGAGTAAGGCATCGCCCGCGCCGTACGTGACATCGGCGTAGCATCCGCTCCCGCGCGTGCTGAATGCCAGGAGTCTCGACCAGCGCGCCGAATCACGGCAAGCGCCCAGCGTCGGATGCACCTCCACGCGCGCGTACTCGTGATAATCCAAGCCAGCGCGCCGTAGCCGCCGGTCGTCGAGATCGAAGCCGATGGGCTCGATCAGATGCAGTGTGGCGCCGGTGTTTGCGCAAAGTCGGATCACGTTCCCCGTGTTTGGGGGGATTTCCGGCTCATGGAGGATGACGTGGAACATGCAACTGGGCGCTCGGGGTCGGCTGTCGAGCACTCTGGTCGGTCTTTGACCGAGTGCCGGAAAACCATGATATATTAACAATTCTGCATATTCCGGACGGGACAGCCCCAAACCGCCTGCGCCGAGCGCACGCTCCAACGCTGCCCGTGACGGGGAGATCAACCGAGCACCCGAAGGGGGGACGAACGTGAGCGACATCGAGGCGCTGAAGAAAGAAAAGCTGGACCTGATCGACAAGATGCTGGAGCTGCAGAAGCAGTTCATGGAGTATGAGCACGAGAACGGCATCAGCGGCAAGGACTACTGGGCCTCCAGCGAGGGCCTTCTCGCGGGCTACCGGCAGGAGTATATGGACATGGCCAACCGCGTTGTGGACATCGCGCACGAGATCGTCGGCTCCAGCCGCCTTTGAGCACGAGCTGACGCGCTAAGTGCGGCGGTGCCCCGCCGCAGCGAGGAACGAAACCCCGCCTCGGTCTGCACCGGGCGGGGTTTTTGCGTTTGCGGCTGGCAGCGTCGTCCCTGACGTCTGTTGGCGAGCGTCGTCGGTTAAGTCCGGGAGCTTCAGCGTCCCTATCCGGTCCAGCGCTCGCGATACTGGGCCTCGTAGAAGAACTCCCGTTCGCCAAAGGCGGGCTTCAAGTCATCGAGCCAGGTCGCGTCCGGATCAAATCGCGCGAAGAACGGGCGATGCACCCAGTCGGGATTGCGTCCCTGAAGGAAGCGAAGGACGAATACCTTCTCGCCGCCGATGTCGGCAACGCCGCTGATCTCCAGCTTTCCTGGGCCCGCGCTCATGCTCGGACCACGCGCGGACCGCGCAAGTCCCGAGACCTGCTGAATCGCCTCGCGATAGATCTCCCAGGCACGCACCAGGGGCACCTTGAAATAATGGTGCGCGCCGGTGTCCCGCTCGACAAACATGTAGTAGGGCATGACGCCAAGCCGCACCTGTTCGCGCCAAAGCCGCGCCCAGGCATCCGGTTCGTCGTTGATGTGCGCGAGCAGCGGACCTTGAGCACGGATCTCGGCGCCGGTCGCGCGAATGCGCTCAATCGCCTGCTCGCAGATCTCGGTATCCAGCTCGCGCCAGTGATTGAAGTGGGCCATGACCGCGACGTGCTTACCCGCGGCAACGAGGCGCTCCAACAACGCGAGCAGACCGTCCGCGTCCGGGTCCGTGACGAAGCGATAGGGCCAGAACGAAAGCGCCTTGGTACCGAGGCGGATGGTCTGTACGTGCTCGAAGTCACGATGCAGCAAAGGCTGCAGATAGGCCTCGAGGTGGCGCGTCTTCATGACCATCGGGTCGCCACCGGTCAACAGCAGATCGGTTACGCAGCGTTGCTGGCGCAGATAGGCGTGCAGCCCTTGGGCCTCATTCGTTGCCATCCGCAGGGCCTTGTCGCCGATGAACTGCGCCCAGCGGAAACAAAAACTGCAATAGGCGTGGCAGGTCTGCCCCTGGCTTGGAAAGAACAACAGGGTTTCTCGATACTTGTGCTGGATACCCGTGACAAGTTCTCCGCTGGGCAGACGCGGGACATTGAGCTCCCGCTGGCCGGCGGGGTGCGGGTTGAGCTCGTGCCGAATCCCACTCACCACGGCCTCGAGCTCGGCTGGGCCCGCATCGCGCCGCAATAGGTCGGCTACTCGCTCGAACTGCTCGGGGGCAAGCATCCCGATTTGCGGAAAGGTCAGTTGGAAGATGGGATCATCGGGGACGCGGGACCAGTCGATGAGTCGCTCAATGACGTACTCGTTGACGCGAAACGGCAGTACGGCGGACACCACTTTCATCGCGAACCGCTGCTCCGCGGGCAGATGCCGAATGGCGGTGATGCGGTCTAGGTCGCGATGCGTATAAGCGCGGAATGGGCGTCCTTGCGCATGGGGATCTGCACCGATCGGGCGCGTCTGGAACAGATTGGTCGCAGTCATGGTCGTTCTCCTTCCTGCGTTGGCAGCTCTGCGTGATCCGCAGGCGTGCGTGCGCTGCTGGCGAGCACATGCGGAGGTCGGTGGCCAACGGCTTCGAAGTCAGGTGTTTCAGGAATCCGGCCGACGAGAGCCGCAAGACCCGCTGACCGGCGGGTACTGGCTAGCAGCGCAAGTTGCGTGTTGCGCGCCGGGCGCCACCGTGCGATGACGAGGAGCTCAACGCTTGGTGCGGCCCAGCACGTTAACACAGCCGGCGGAGGCAGCGACAGAGGGATATTCCCAAGGACGCGAGGCGGCGCCGCAGCGTGTCTACGCGACGAGGAAGGGCCGAGGGCCGAGGGCCGAGGGGAGCTCCCTTAGCCCTCGGCCCTCGGCCCTCAAGCGCCTTGTCGCCATGAGACTTGGCGCCGTCAAGGTTCCGTCATCCGGTCACTTGCGCAGGTGGTGCTGGTACTTCGGCGTGCCATGCATCATCAGGCGGATGGCGCGGGCGCTCACGACCAATGGCGCGAGCCCTTGCAGGCGGAGGTCACAGCGGATCGAGCCACGGCTTTCCAGTGGCAGCGGGATCATGTCCCTGTAGGTGTAGATGTTGTCGTCAATGTCCCCGCCGGTACAGATCGCGGGGCCCGCGGGCAGCTCACCGTCGAGCTCGGGCGCCTCGAGCAGGAGATCACCAGCTTGCCACCACAGGGTGCGTTCAGCCGAGCCGGTCATGGTTTTGATGATGATGGCGCGTGAAAAATGGACGCTCAAGACGCCCGATTCCAGTTGAACGCCGCTGATCTCGGAGCCATCAAGCTGAATGCTGGTGCTGTCCATGGGTTGCTTTCGGTGTTGCCTGGGCGGTGCTGGGGATCTGTCCTGCCTATGTCTTTGCCCCGCGGCCGCAATCAATAGTCGCGGCGGGGGTCGAGCCCCACCGTTGGATGCCGGGGGTCAGGCGATGTAGTCGTCTTCGTCGTTGCCGGCCCCGCCGAAGTCCATGTTCAAGTCCTTGATCTTGCGGGTCAGCGTGTTACGACCCCAGCCCAGAAGCTTCGCCGCCTCCTGGCGGCGGCCGCCCGTATGCTCCAGCGCGGCCTGGATCAGAATGCGCTCAAAGGTCGGCAACGCCGATTCCAGAATGGCGCCATCCCCGTCACGTAGCCGCCGACGTGTCCAAGCGCGCAGCGCGGATTCCCACTGCTCATCGTCGGCGCCATGCGCGCCCGAGTCACAGAGGTCCGGCGGCAAATCATTGACACGAATCTCCTTCGTCGACGCCATCACCGTGAGCCAGCGCGCGGTGTTCTCCAGTTGCCGGACATTGCCCGGCCAATCCAGGCGCTCAAGGTGCGCCAGCGCGTCCGAGGCAATGGTCTTGGGCTCGCAACCGAGCTCCTTGCCGGCTTGGCTCAGGAAGTGCCGCATGAGCAGACCGATGTCCTCACGCCGCTCGCGCAGGGCCGGCAGATGGATGCGTATGACGTTGAGGCGGTGAAACAGGTCCTCTCGGAAGCGGCCTTGGCGCACATGATCTTGGAGGTTCTGATGCGTCGCTGCGATGATGCGCACATCGACCTTGATGGGCGCCAGTCCGCCGACGCGGTAGAACTCGCCATCAGCGAGCACCCGCAACAGGCGCGTCTGCAGCTCCGCCGGCATATCGCCGATCTCGTCGAGGAACAGCGTTCCACCGTCCGCCTGCTCGAAGCGGCCCTCCCGACGCGTTTGGGCGCCGGTGAAGGCGCCGCGCTCGTGGCCGAACAGCTCGGACTCCATGAGATCCCGCGGGATCGCGGCCATGTTCAGCGCGATGAAGGGTGCGCCGGAGCGGGGGCTGTGCCGATGCAGCGCCCGCGCGACGAGCTCCTTGCCGGTGCCCGATTCGCCATTGATCAACACGGTTATGTTGGAGCGCGCCAGCCGGCCGATGGCGCGGAAGACCTCCTGCATCGACGGTGCTTCGCCGATGATGTCCGGGCTGTTCTCGAGCACGACAGTTCCGCCGCCGGCATGCTCCTGGGCGCGGCAGGCCCGGCGCACCTGATCCACCGCATCGTCTAGATCGAAAGGCTTGGGCAGATACTCGAAGGCACCGCCATGGAAGGCGGAAACGGCGCTGTCGAGGTCCGAGTGCGCGGTCATGATAATGACGGGCAGGCCCGGGTACCTGGCGGTCACCTGCTGCAGCAGCTCCAGGCCGTCGATCCCCGGCATGCGAATGTCGGACAAAATCACGTCCGGCCGGTCACGGTGGAGCGCGTCCATGATGCCGACGCCATTGGAGAAACAGGTCACATCCATGTCCGCCTGGCGGAGCGCACGCTCAAGCACCCAGCGGATGGAGCGGTCATCATCAATGACCCAGACACTCGGGACCTTGGTCATCGGTAGCCTCACCCCTCGTTGGCCTCAAGCGGCAGATAGACGAAGAACCGGGTGCAGCCGGGCCGGCTCTCGCATTCGATCAAGCCGCCGTGCTGGTTGATGAGCTCCTGCGCAATGGGCAGGCCCAGGCCGGTTCCCCCGGCCCGTCCGGAGACCATCGGGAAGAAGATCCGATCGATCATGGGCTCGGGAATACCGGGACCGGAATCCTCCACCTCAATGCGAACGACCAGCCGATGCAGCTCGTTGCCGAGCGTAAACTGGCGCAGCACCCGGCTGCGGAAGATGAGCTGGCCGCCGTCACCGGCTGCGTGAGCACCGTTGCGGGCGATGTTGAGTAACGCCTGGATCAGCCGATCGGAGTCGGCACGAAGCTCCGGGATACTCGGATCGTAGTCGCGAATCATGGTCGGTCCGCTCGGATACTCCGCACTCAGCAGGCCGCGCACGTGCTCCAGCACATGATGGATGTTGACGCTGCGCATCATCGGCAACTGGTTTGGACCGAGCATGCGGTTCAGGAGCCCCTGGAGTCTATCCGCCTCGTCGATGATGATGCGGGTGTACTCACGAAGCTCCGGACTCGGGAGCTCGCGCTCCAGGAGCTGCGCCGCCCCACGCAGGCCGCCGAGCGGGTTTTTGATCTCATGCGCGAGGCCCCGCAACAGCGCCTGCGTCGCCTGGTGCTGGCTAATGAGGTGCTCTTCTCGGGTGATCCGAATCTGCCGGTCCACTTGATGGAGCTCCATCAGCAGGTCTGCATCCGGCTCGCATTGGTGCACCGGTAGCACCGTGCAGTTCACGCGGATCAGCTCGCCATCGGGCCGCCGCAGCTCCACTTCCCGTTCCGTGAAAGGCTGACGCGTCTCAAGGGATTCGCGCAGACGCTGCTCCACTGGCTCGGCGGGGCAGGGCACCAACCCCCCCGCGAACTTACCGAGCACGGCGTTTCCGCTGACGGCGAGCAGCAGCTCCCCCGCGGGATTGATGTAGCTGAGGCGCAGATCACCGTCGAACAGCAGCACTGCCGTGTTTAAGTTGCCGAGGATCGAAGCGGCCAGTTGGTTGTTTCCTTTGCTCTTCTGCTTCATCTATCCGACCCGATCCGGCTAGTGGAGAGCGGTCACCCGACCCAGGTGATGAAACCGCCGGCACGAGAACCGACGCGGCTCGCATGGCCTGAGATCAGCGACCGCACGCACGCTCGGCGGATTGAGTACTAGCAAGTTCCGAACCAGCCAGCCCGATCGCCAGAATGCTGCGCCGTTCTGCGAGGTCGCGTGCTAGCGGGAGAGAATGCGTGGGGATGTCGCGAAGCGGCGCACCATTATAGTGCGATCAGCGCACCGAAAGGAGGCTTTCGAGGCACAAGACGCGCGAGCGAAGCGGACTCGTGGTTCGCAGGTGAGCAGAAACAGTGCCCCTGCGGCGTTACGATCAGGGGCGGTTGCCCCCGCTCCCGGACGCAGTACCGACGCCGTCAGTGGCCGGCTCACTGGGGAGCTCCGCCGAGGCCGGAAGACTCGGCAATACATGGACGCCGATAAGAGGCGTCGCCGCCACGATCACGCTATCCGGGCCTTTGATGAGGCCACGGATTCTGTGGCTGCCGAGGGTCAAGCCACGCAACAACAAGTGCGTGCTGTTGGGCGCATCGCCTTCGACCACGATCCCGTTGACTTCGACCATGACTTGGTGCCCCTCCTGAAGCGTTGGGGCAAGGACCAGAGAAACAGGCAGTTCTCCGTTCAGGTCCCGAGTCTTGTACTCATCCGGCGGCGCCAAGATCGAGAACAACTCGTAGGGGCCGGTGAATCCGGCGACGGGCGTAGTGTCTTCGGGTACAGGCTGACCATCGTCCGTCGCTTCCGCAGGTGCGACGTCCAGTAGCAGGTCGAGCTGCTCTGCATTCGGTAACGGGCGGTCCGAGAAGGTCGTCTGACCATCCGGGCCGATGCTCCGGTAGACCTGAGCTTGGGCACTGTAACCGACGAGCACGAGAAGCAGGCACAGCGCTTTCAATGGCACGTCCCCTTTGGACTTGAGACAACAAACACAGACGGTCGCTGCCACGCCTTCGGCTGTGGCATCGTCGTACGCGGTTGTAGACCCGGTGCCTAGGGCGATGCAACCAGGAGGGGCGGAAGATGGAACCTGCGTCGCGATCTAGCGCGCAGAAGGGGGCGACCGCCGCCGTCCGGCGGCGGTCTGCCTTGCGTTACAGGCTGTAGTACATATCGAACTCGACCGGGTGCGTCGTCATACGGATGCGGGTGACATCGCCCATCTTCAGCGCAATGTAGCCATCGATGACGTCGTCGGTGAAGACACCGCCAGTGGTCAGGAACCCACGGTCCCCGTCCAGCGCCTCGAGGGCCTGATCCAGCGAGTAGCAGACCTGCGGGATGGCCTTCTCTTCTTCCGGCGGGAGGTCGTACAAATCCTTATCCATCGCATCACCGGGATGGATCTTGTTTTGGATGCCATCCAGGCCCGCCATCAGCATGGCCGCGAAGGACAGGTACGGATTGCCGGTGCTGTCGGGGAAGCGCACCTCAATGCGGCGACCCTTGGGGTTGGCGTCGTGCGGGATGCGAATGGACGCAGAGCGGTTCTTGGCCGAGTAGGCCAGCATCACCGGGGCCTCGAAACCGGGGACGAGGCGCTTGTAGGAGTTGGTGGACGCGTTGGTGATCGCGTTCAAAGCCCGGGCATGCTTGATGATGCCGCCAATGTAGTAGAGGGCGGTTTCCGACAAGCCGCCGTACTTGTCGCCGGCGAAGATGTTGACGCCATCCTTCGCAAGCGACTGGTGCACATGCATACCGGTGCCGTTGTCGCCGACCAACGGCTTGGGCATGAAGGTGGCTGTCTTGCCGTAGGCATGCGCGACATTCTGGATCACGTACTTGGTGATCTGGTTCATGTCGGCGCGGCGCACCAGCGGCCCGAAGCGGGTGCCGATCTCGCACTGACCGGCCGTCGCCACCTCGTGGTGATGCACTTCGACAGGCACGCCCATTTCTTCAAGCGCCAGACACATGGCCGCCCGCAGGTCGTTCAGCGAGTCGACCGGCGGAACCGGAAAGTAGCCGCCCTTGACACTGGGGCGGTGGCCCATGTTGCCGTCCTCGAAGACCCGCTCGGAGTTCCACTGCGCCTCGTCGGAGTCGACCTTGTAGAAGGTTCCATTCATGCTGGATCCCCAGCGCACATCGTCGAAGACAAAGAACTCGGGCTCGGGGCCGAAGTAGGCGATATCGGCGATGCCGGTGGACTTGAGGTAGGCCTCGGCGCGCTTGGCGACGGAGCGCGGGTCACGCTCGTAACCCTGCATCGTGGACGGCTCCAGGATGTCACAGCGCACGATCAGGGTCGTCTCGTCAGCAAACGGGTCCAGGACAGCGGTGTCTTCCTCCGGCATCAAGACCATGTCGGACGCTTCAATGCCCTTCCAGCCGGCAATCGAGGAGCCGTCGAACATCTTGCCGTCCTGGAACAGCGAGTCGTTGACGGCGCCGACCGGCAGGGACACGTGCTGCTCCTTGCCGCGCGTATCGGTGAAGCGTAGGTCGACGAATTTGACTTCCTCGCTCTTGATGGTGTCCATGATCTTCGATGCCATACTTCGATCTCCGGTCGTTTCGATTGGGGGGTTGATTTCGAGCCGGCGCTGTGCGGGCTCGGGGGCGGGGGGCCGACGCCTCCCCGGTGGAGCGCTTGCCGCGTTTCACCGCCATCGGCTAGAGCGCAAGGCATGTTTTATGCCAAGCGACGTCACTCCCCGGTTTTTGAGCCGCCATCAGGGAGAACCCAAGCGCCGGCGCGGGCACCGTCCCGAAGCACCAAGAACTTGGCGTGACCGATGTGGTGTGCTGACGATCCCCTTTGCCGGCGTCGAGGGCGGTTGCCAGAAAAGGGTCGCACCAGTCCGAGGCACGCTTGGCGGACCCGACGCGGGCATGCACCATGTTAGGGCGCGGAGCCATAATAGATGCGCACGCTGGAAAACACGGCGTCCCCGGCTAAGGCGTCCTTCGCTCGCGTCGCCAGGCCATGCGGCACGCCAGCACCCTGCATGAGGTCTTCCGGCAGGAACACTTCGACTTCGATGCGACCCTTCAGGTAGTGCAGTTGCACGCGTTCCGGTTTCTCCAGGGCAGGGAGATCCGACCAGTGTGCACCGAGGCGGGCGAGTGCGTCGCGGCGACTCGGCAGCCCCATCGTTGGCGGTGCGACGTTGTCGTCTTCCGGATCGATGTGCACCGTAACGTCTTCGATCTCTTCGATGTGCTTTTTCAGGCCCTGCTCCACCTTAACGCTGATCAGATGCCCTTCCGATACGCTGATGTACGGGTCGACGAGCACGTGGACGTCCGATGAGACATTGCCGCCGATGCTGCGGGTACGCAGCATGTGGACATCGCGGACACCACCGACTTTCAGGATGGTGTCACGCACCGCCGCGAGGCGATCCGGCTCCAACCCCGTGTCGACCAACTCCCTGACCGCGTCGATGCCAAGCTCCCAGGCGACGTGCGCGATCATCACGGCGACTAGAAACGCCGCCACCGTATCCAGATAGGGCAGTCCCGCGAGCGTGCCGCCGATGCCTACCAGCACGACGACAGACGAGATGGCGTCGGTCCGATGATGCCAGGCGTTCGCGCGCAGCATGTCCGAGCGCACGGCCTTTGCGTACGCAAGCGTGTACCAGTACAACCATTCCTTGACCAAGATCGACGCCAAGGCCGCGTAGAGGGTAATCCAAGCTGGCGTTCTCAGTTCCTGAGGGGAAAACAGCCTCTGCGCGGCATCCCAACCGAGACCAATGGCCACGACGACCAATACCAGCGCGAGCGCGAGCGTCGCCATGGTTTCGTAGCGTCCGTGTCCGTAGGGATGCGTGGTGTCCGGGGCGCGGCTCGACTGCGTGCCCACGATCCAAACCAGCGCGTCGGTAGCGAGGTCGGACAGCGAATGGATGCCGTCGGCAACGAGCGCGTGTGACTGCCCGACGACGCCCACACCCACCTTGACTGCAGACAGGAGAAAGTTGACGAGGGCGCCAACGATGGCCGTGCGCGCGATCGCGTGACGACGCTCGGCTAAGCGGGCATCAAGGCGGGCATCAAGGCGGGCATCAAGCGCGGTACTTGCGGCAGCAGCGGGTTCCATCGCGACATCCAGGCCGGTTTGCAGGGGTCATTCGACGGGCCGCGCCGCGACGTGTCCGGGGCCCCGGCAGCGAGACCGCGGTCGGCAGACGACACCGCGCCCGCAAGCCGGATTATAGGCGAGGGCGCCGCCATCGGCATGTCGGGCTTCAGCACTGTGGTTAGCGGGCGCTGGTTGTCGCTAGAATGACTGACTGTTTTCAGCATCATGGGGATGATCCGCTTGACCCCTTCCGTCGCCACACCGAGCACGTTTCAGGACCTTATCTTCCGGTTGCAGAGCTTCTGGGCCGAACGCGGCTGCGTTGTCGTGCAGCCCTACGACATGGAGGTGGGGGCTGGGACTTTTCACCCGGCGACCTTCCTGCGTGCCATCGGTCCAGAGCCTTGGAGCTGTGCGTATGTACAGCCTTCGCGGCGGCCGACCGACGGGCGCTATGGCGAGAATCCGAACCGCCTGCAGCATTATTATCAATTCCAGGTCATCCTGAAGCCGTCTCCGATGGAGATTCAGGACCTTTACCTCGACTCCTTAAAGATGCTTGGCATCGATCTCCTCGTGCATGACATTAGGTTTGTCGAGGACAACTGGGAATCGCCCACGCTCGGCGCCTGGGGACTCGGTTGGGAGGTATGGCTAAACGGCATGGAGGTGACGCAGTTTACCTATTTTCAGCAGGTCGGCGGACTCGAATGCCGGCCGGTCAGCGGGGAAATCACCTACGGCCTGGAGCGGATCGCGATGTACCTGCAGGGGGTTGAGAGCGTCTTCGATCTCAAGTGGGGCGATACGGCGCAGGGTCCGGTGTCCTACGGCGATGTGTTCCTGCAGAATGAACGTGAACAGTCCGCATTCAACTTCGAGCATGCGGACGTTGCGGCGCTGCTCAGTGCCTTCGACGTAGCGGAGCGGCAGAGCCTGTACCTCATCGAGCTGTCCCTCCCGTTGCCTGCCTACGAGCAGGTGCTCAAGGCTTCTCATCTGTTCAATCTGCTGGACGCCCGCGGGGCGTTATCGGTGACGGAACGACAGCGGTTCATCCTGCGCGTGCGGACCTTGGCCCGCGCTGTGGCGGAAACCTATTACGCGAGCCGGGAGGCCTTGGGCTTCCCGATGGCGCAGGCACGCTAGGGGTTCAGACGACATGCCAGAAGTTCAGGACTTACTTGTCGAGATCGGCACCGAAGAGCTGCCGCCCAGGGCTTTGCTTGGCTTGAGCGAGGCGTTCGCGAGCGCCTTGGCCGGGCAGCTTCTAGCCGTGGGTCTGTCGCACGGTACCATTGCGCAGTTCGCCACCCCGCGTCGGCTGGGGCTCCTCGTTCGGAACCTCGCCACCCATCAGCGCGAGGCGGAAACGGTGCGGCGGGGCCCCGCCGTCAGCGCGGCGTTCGACGCCGAGGGGGCGCCGACAAAGGCGGCGATGGGCTTTGCGAAGTCTTGTGGCGTCACTGTCGAGGATCTGGAGCGAGACGAATCGGAGAAAGGCGCCTGGCTGGTCCATCGCCAAGTACAGTCAGGGTCGGCGACGCCCTCCCTACTGCCCGAGGTTATCACCGCAGCTCTTGAGAGACTGCCTATCGCAAAACGCATGCGGTGGGGCGATGGCGAGGTGAGCTTCGTACGACCGGTCCATTGGGCCTGCGTGGTCTTCGGAACGAATGTCGTCCCAGGCAGCATTCTCGGAGTAGCAATTGGGCAGGACAGCCGTGGTCATCGGTTTCATCACCCTGGGCCCCTCCCTGTTGAGACGCCGGAGCAGTATGCGCCCACGCTCCGCAAGGCGTCGGTGGAGCCTGATTTCTCGCTTCGGCGGGAGCGCGTTCGGGCGCAAGTCAGCGAGCTCGCGCGCTCGGTCCAAGGGAAGGCGCACATGCCTCCGGAGCTTCTCGACGAAGTCACCGCTTTGTGTGAGTGGCCGGTGGCCCTGCTCGGGCGATTCGACGAGGACTTCCTCAGCGTGCCGCCCGAGGTCCTTATCGAAACCATGCAGCAACACCAGAAGTACTTTCCGGTGCGGGGCGCGGACGACGATGCGCTCCTGCCATATTTCATCGCCGTCGCGAACATCGACAGCAGGGAACCGCGCCTCGTGCGCGCAGGTAACGAACGCGTCATCCGGCCACGGTTCAGCGATGCTCGATTCTTTTGGGACCAAGATCTTAGGGTATCACTCGCGGCGCGCGCCCCTGCCCTGGAGCAGCTTGTGTTCCAGCACAAGCTAGGCAGTGTTGGGGACAAGAGCCGACGCGTTGCAGCGGCAAGTCGCAGGATAGCCACGCTCTTGGGATACGACGCTGACGCGGCGGAACGTGCGGCACAGCTCGCAAAGTGCGACCTTGTCACGTCGATGGTTGGAGAGTTTCCCGGCCTTCAGGGCACCATGGGTCGGCGCTACGCGGAACGGGCCGGTGAGGATTCTTGCGTCGCGGCGGCCTTGGAAGAGCAGTACATGCCACGGCATGCGGGTGACCAATTGCCGGCAGGCCCCTGCGGTCGCGTACTGGCGCTCGCGGACAAGTTGGACACGCTGATCGGTATCTTCGCCATCGGCGAGCGCCCCAGCGGGGTCAAAGACCCGTATGGGCTGCGGCGGGCTGCCATCGGGGTGCTACGGATACTCATCGAAACGCCGTTGCCGTTGGATCTTCGCAAACTCATTAGCGACGCCGCTGCTGACCTCCCCGAGACATTAGGTGCATCCGAAGCGGTGGACGATACGTACGCCTATATCGTCGAACGGTTGCGCGGCTATTACGCAGACCAGGGGATCAATGCTTCGGTGGTCGACGCGGTGCTGGCCGTAGAGCCTGCGGCCCCGAGTGATATAGACAAACGCGTGCGTGCCGTCGCTGGCTTCGCTGAGCTGGAGGCCGCAGCCGCGTTGGCCGCGGCAAACAAGCGCATCGCGAACATTTTCAAGAAGGCCGAGGTGGCCGCCCAACCGGGTGACATTGACCCCACGCTGTTTGAGTTTCCTGCGGAACAGGCACTCGCCGCAACCTTGGCGGCCGTTCGGCGTCGGGTCGTGCCTTTATTGGAGAAGGCGGATTATGCCGCGGCACTGAACGAGCTGGCCTTGCTTCGTGGAGACGTGGATGCTTACTTCGATGCGGTGCTCGTTATGGACAAGGATCCGCGCGTGCGTCGGAACAGGCTCGCGCTGCTAAGCCAGATTGGGTCACTGTTCGCGAGCATCGCCGATATCTCTAAGTTGCGATTTGCATGAGACTGGTTATCGTAGATCGCGACGGGGTCATCAACGAAGATTCCGCTGACTACATCCGCTCAGTCGATGAGATGCGCTTCATCGATGGCAGCTTGGAAGGCCTGGGGTTGCTGACGCAGGCGGGCTTTAGCGTTGCCGTGGCAACGAACCAATCGGGGATCGCACGCGGCTACTTCGACGTCGATACGCTGAACCGAATGCACGGCGCGCTCTGCGCTCGTGCTGCTGCCGTTGGCGCTCGGATCGACGCCGTTGCGTTCTGTCCGCATGGGCCAGCAGATCGTTGCGCATGCCGTAAGCCATCTCCGGGGTTGTTGATCACCCTGGCAAGGCGTTTTTCGGTTGGGCTCGAAACGACACCCTTCATTGGGGATTCACTGCGCGATCTCGAAGCCGGCAGAGCCGCAGGCGCCATCCCGATTCTCGTACGGACTGGAAACGGGGTTGCGACTGCAAACGCGCTGTCAGCCTCGCTGAAAGCTGTTCGCATCTACAAGGATTTGAGGGCGGCGGCGGCAGCGATTATCTCAGCGCAATAGTCTAACGCCGGCTCGTGCGCGGTGCGGACCAGTGGCATGCCCCCAGAGGTCACACGTCGATGTTCGACGCTTCGAGGGCGTATCGCTCGATAAACTCGCGGCGTGGTTCGACATACTCCCCCATCAACGTTGTAAATATTTGGTCGACCGCGACGGCATCTTCGATTGTCACACGCAATAGGCGACGGGTCGACGGGTCCATGGTCGTATCCCACAGTTGGCCTGGATTCATTTCCCCAAGTCCTTTATATCGCTGAATCTGGTAACCCCGGCGGGCTTCTGCAAACAGCCAGTCGTATGCCTCGACAAAGGACTCGACGAGTTGCTCTTTGTCTCCCCGGGCCACGGCGGCACCAGGCTGCACTAAGCCATCGAGCTTCTCTGCCAGTGATGCAATGCGGTCATATTCCGGACTATCAAAGAAGTCCAGCGGAATGTAGGACGTCTCCGGGACGCCGTGAACAAAACGGACCACTTCCAGGAGCATCCGTTGCGCGACTCCCTCTGCCGAGGAGACGCTAAGGCGATAATCGTGTGGCGGTCCAGTCCTACGCTTGACACGTTCCTCCAGGCTACCAACCCAGGCGTCCAGGGCGGCTTCGTCGGACCGGATCGACTTGGTTAGCCGTGTCATCGCCACGAGCTCCTCAATCACGAGACTGTCGTAGCGCCGTTGCAGCCTAGAAGCGATAGCTTTGAAGGACTGGTACTCTCCGACTAGCTGGCCGAGGGCGTCGGACGAAAGCGCTGGGGCGTCGCTACTGAGGCGTAGCGTCGCGTTATGTAGGGCGGCGCGCAGCAGCGAAGCGGACATTTCCGTATCGTCCAGGAGATAGTCTTCTTGCTTTCCTCGCTTGACCTTGTAAAGGGGCGGCTGCGCGATATAGACGTGCCCGCGCTCAATGAGCTCAGGCATTTGCCGGTAGAAGAAGGTGAGTAAGAGCGTGCGGATGTGCGCGCCGTCAACGTCCGCATCCGTCATGATGATGATGCGGTGGTAACGAACTCTATCTGGATCGTACTCTTCGCGGCCGATGCCACATCCGAGCGCGGTGATCAGCGTCCCAACCTCTGCGGACGACAACATCTTGTCGAAACGCGCCTTCTCGACGTTCAGAATCTTCCCCTTCAAAGGCAGTATCGCTTGAAAAGCCCGGTCACGTCCTTGTTTGGCCGAGCCGCCGGCGGAATCACCCTCCACGATGAAGAGCTCCGAGCCCGCGGGGTTCTTCTCCTGACAGTCCGCGAGCTTGCCCGGTAGTCCCGCCACATCCAGCACCCCTTTTCGACGGGTCATCTCGCGCGCTTTGCGCGCGGCTTCACGCGCCCGCGCCGCTTCCAGCATTTTGTTGGCGATGACCTTCGCCTCGGCCGGTCGTTCTTCAAGAAACATGTCGAGGTGTTCCACCAACAAAGACTCGACGATGGGTTTGACCTCGGACGAAACCAGCTTGTCCTTCGTTTGGGATGAGAACTTGGGGTCTGGAACCTTGACCGAGACGACCGCCGTCAAGCCTTCCCGGGCATCGTCGCCAACGGGACGCGTCTTCTGCGCCTTATCCAATCCCTGGCGCTCGATATATTGGTTGAGGGTACGCGTCAGTCCGGCGCGGAAGCCGGCTAGGTGGGTGCCGCCGTCGCGCTGTGGGATATTGTTCGTATAGCAGAAGATCGATTCCTGATACGAGTCGTTCCACTGTAAGGCGACCTCGACGGTCACAAAGTCCCGCGTCGCACTGAAGTAGAAGGTAGTCGGGTGGATTGCGGCCTTCATTTCGTTTAGGTATCGCACGAAGGCCTCGATCCCCCCGATGTACTCGAAGGTATCTTCCCGTTGTGAGCGTTCGTCGCGAAGTCGGATTCGCACGCCGGAATTAAGAAACGACAACTCCCGGAGGCGCTTGACCAGGATGTCATAATGGAAATCTCGATCGGAGAAGATGCTCGCTGCTGGCCAGAATCGTATTGAGGTGCCGGTGTTCGTCGAGTCGCCAACGCGTGCGAGGGGGGCGTCCGGCACTCCCCGGGTGAATCGGAGCTCGTACAGCGCCCCTTCTCGAGCTATGCGCAGATCCAGCCGCTCCGAGAGCGCGTTCACCACCGAGACCCCGACGCCGTGCAGCCCACCAGACACCTTGTAGCTGTTGTCGTCAAACTTACCGCCAGCATGAAGCACGGTCATGATGACCTCCGCTGCCGACCGGTTCTCCTCTGGGTGTATATCAACGGGAATTCCCCTACCGTTGTCCGTCACCGTGGCGGAGTAATCGTCGTGAACGATGACCTCTATGTCGCTGCAGCACCCAGCTAGGGCTTCATCAATTGAGTTATCGACCACTTCGAAGATCATGTGGTGAAGGCCGGTCCCGTCGTCCGTATCTCCGATGTACATACCCGGGCGCTTTCGCACCGCGTCGAGGCCGCGGAGAACCTTAATGTTTGATGAGTCGTAGGTCATGGTACGTGGTGTTACCTTCGGGTACTCGTTCGTTCTGGGTCGCCCGCGTCGCGGCCGGTGTCTATTCTGTTTAGCAGTGGCGAGCAAGGACGGATGTTTGACCATGTTCCACGTGGAACACCTTGTCCGCGTTGAGCCCAGCAGGAGGCTCTGACAAGGCCGCCACTAACACTTGGTCGGCTTGAGACACCCATTCGCGAAGAACGGGCAGAACAAGAGCCGGCGAAACTTCGCCGTATGGATCATCCACTAGGACGACTGCGCTTGGGCAGGTTTCTGCCGCAACCCGATGCACCGCTAGCTGCAACAACATAGCCGCTAGCTTGTTTTCTCCGCGCGAGCCTCCCCAACGCCTGTCGCCTCGGAGGATCACAAGGTCTCCGCGCCAAGGCGACAACTGGGTGAACCCGCGACTTCGATCTGCTGCCCATTGTCGTGACAAGGCAGACATCGCCTCAGACGCAGAGAGACTGCCTTCCCACTCTAAAGACAGTGGTCCGCCAGGGAATAGCGATGCTGTCAACTGAACAAAAATCGTGTTCACCGCCCCGACGAAGCGGCACCGGTGCTCGGCCAGCACCGCGTAGGCTTCCGCGTACCCGCCGTCCCAGACCCGATAACCCCTCGCGCCGGAGCGCAGCCAAGCGTTGCGTTGCTGGGCGAGCCGACCGGCGTTGCCTAGGGCAAGACCAGCACCTGGTTCCACGTGGAACATCGACCAATCGATAAATCTGCGCCTCAAGGACGGACCACCCTCCAACAGCCCGAAGGTTGATGCACCCACAAATCGGACAGCGCCGCGCGGGCGAGGTCCATCGCTCCGCTGGCCATCTACCCAGCGCAGAGCCCAACGACTCTCGCCTTCGATCAATACCGCCGAAAGCTGTGTCTTGTCAGCCCCGTGGGTCCTCAGTGGCCCAGCACGACGGCCACGAAAGCTCCGCCCACGATCCAGAACGTAAGCCGCTTCCAACAGCGTCGTCTTGCCTGCTCCATTCCCGCCGAAAAACCAAATCAGCCCCTGGGATAGCGCGAGCTCCGCCTGTTGAATACAGCGTAGATTCCGGATATGCAATAATTCCATCCAGCTCAAGAACGTATGACCGACTATAAGCGCATGGGCATGACAACGAACGTCTCCTGTTCGCACTCGACGCCTCTCCAAACCGAACTGCTGTCCGCGTCCTGAAGATTAACCGCCACCCTCGGCGAATCGACGCTTTGCAAGACATCCATGAGATACGCCACATTAAACCCAACCGTTACCGCCTCGCCATCGTACTCCGCGGCCAACTCGTCCTCTGACACCTCGTGCTCGGGATTCTGTGCCTGAAGGCGGACCGTGCCGTTCTCAAACGTCACCTTCACCCCCTTATACTTTTCGTTGGACAGGATCGCGGCCCGCTGCAACGCCAAGCGTAATGACTCGCGATCCACGATCACTTCCCGCTCCAACCCTCTAGGTATGACTCGCCGGTACTCCGGATACTTGCCTTCGACCAGTTTCGATGTCAGCACGGTAACCCCAGCAGCAACGACCAACGTCCTTTCGCCCCACCTGAACTCGATCAACTCTTCCTCGTCGGTGAGCATCCGCCTGATCTCGGCAACCGTCTTCGCCGGGATGATGATCTGCTGCACGTCTTCCGAAACCGCAGCTTCCAAACCGACGACGTAGCGCGCCAAGCGGTGTCCGTCGGTGGCGACCGCGGTGATCTCGCTCCCCGACAACTCAAGCAAGACCCCGTTAAGGTAATACCGCACGTCTTGCTGTGCCATCGCGAACGAGGTCTTATCCAGAAGCATCTTCAGGTCCGTCGCTGGCAAGCTTACGGTCCTCATCCCATCCTCCGTCGCTAAAGACGGAAAATCCCCCGCTGGCAGCGCGCCGAGCGTGAATCTCGTTCGCCCGCTTGACACCACGCAGCGCTCCGCTTCCGTCGTGATCTTCACCGTCGCATCGTCCCGCAAAGACCGGCAAAAATCGGTGAGCTTCCTCGCGGGCAGAGTAATGGCACCGTCTTGCCCAACATGCCCGCCGACAACAGTGGCCACCGCGAGCTCCAAGTCGGTTGCTCGAAGCCTCAGCCTGTCATCGGCTCCTTCAATAAGCACATTCGCTAGGATAGGAAGTGTTTGCCTGCGCTCCACGACCCCCGCAACAGCGCCAAGGGCGCGCAACAAATCTGCTTTCGGAATATCGATTTTCACGTCGCTGCCGCCCCTCTAATATTCATTAAGAGGATAGTATAAAACCATAGTAATAACAGCCGGGGACAACGCCTTGGAGCGCCACTTTCCCCTTTTTTCGCAGCAACTTAGCTGCCTGTTACCCCTGTTCACAGGTGTTTGGAAAGCTGTGGAAAACTCCCGGCTCCAAGGGCGCCCCCAATCAATCCACAGGATATCCACAGCTAGCTCGTCAGGGTTCTCAACAGGATTCGGTAGTCCTCCTCGATCATCGTATCGCTAGCGCGCAAGGCCTCGATCTTGCGCGTCGCGTGGATCACCGTGCTGTGGTCTCGCCCACCAAAGGCGTTGCCGATCTCGGGCAGGCTCGCTTTAGTCAGCTCCTTAGCGAGCGCCATCGCGACTTGTCGCGGCCGGGCGATGTTACGCGTGCGCTTCGCCGAAGTCAGATCCGAGACCCGCAGTTTGTAATAGTTTGCGACGGTCTTCTGGATATTCTCGATCGTTATCTGGCGATCCTGCGCGACGAACATGTCCCTTAGCACGTCACGCGTAAAGCCCATATCGATCTGCGCTCCCATGAAATGGGAGTTTGCCACCAATCGCCGCAGCGCGCCCTCGAGCTCCCTGATGTTCGACGTCATGCGCTTCGCCACGAAGTACCCAACATCCTCGGGTAGCTCCACATTCAGAAGCGCCGCCTTACTCTGCAGGATCGCTACCCGAGTCTCGAAATCGGGTGGCTCAATGCCCACGGTGAGTCCCCAACCGAACCGCGACTTCAACCGTTCCTCCAACCCCGTTACCTCCTTCGGATAGCGGTCGCTCGACAGCACGATCTGCTGCTTACTCTCGAACAGCGCGTTGAAGGTGTGGAAGAATTCCTCTTGGGAGCGGTCCTTGTTGCCGAAGAACTGCACATCATCAATGAGCAGTGCGTTGACACGCCGATAGCGGCCCTTGAACTCGTCAATCTTGTTGTGCTGCAACGCCCGAATCATGTCCGAGACGAAGCGCTCGGAGTGCACATAGATGACCTTCGCGTTAGGGTTCGTGTCAAGAATCGTGTTACCAACCGCGTGCATGAGGTGCGTCTTACCGAGGCCGACGCCGCCATAAATGAACAGCGGGTTATAGGCCGTGCCGGGGTTCTGGCCGATCTGTATCGACGCCGCACGGGCAATCTGGTTCGACTTGCCTTCGACGAACGTGCTAAACGTGAAGTCCTTGTTTAGGTTGCTCTCCGCACGCCGACGCTCCAAGACCGCCTCTGCGCTGATATGCACGCGGGGGTTCTCGGGTCCGGCGCCGCTGCTGCCGCTGGCGACTAACGCGCCGATCTCGAAGCGGACCTGGCGTACGCGCCCGCCGCTGATCTCGTTGCAGAGTCGCACAATCCGCTGTTCGTAGTGCTGCTTGACCCAGTCCTTCACGAAGCGGTTGGGCGCCAACAGGCAGATGGCCCCGTCTGCGTCCTGTGCCTGCAGCGGCATGATCCAGGTGCTGTACTCAGCCGCCGTCAGATCTTCCTTCAATGCGGCGGCGCAGGCTGCCCAAAGGTCACTCATGCACAAAATCCTGCTGGCAACGGAACGATTGACAAGACTGGAGCAGGCGGCAGAAGTGCAGAAGGCAGAATTCCGCAATCCGACGCCGGTGGTTTGACCACAAGGCGCTGGCCCCCCAGGCAAGGAAGCGACTCGAAGACGCTGCTAAAGGGACGCCACGGCTTGTCGTCCCTCGCCCTCGGGCGACGCCCAGGAGCTTGCTGCTCAGCCCCTAGACGGGGATCTGGGCCATGGCGGAGAGATTCTGGCCGTACCTGTCGTCAGCGCCAAACTACCGTCGCCAGACTATATCCACAACCGCCAAGGTTATCCACAGCCGACCGACGGACCGCCAACTCTTTCTGCTCTGCCTTGCCGTGCAGGCGCCGTTAGGGTATTGTTCTGGGTCTTTTTCTGCGGCGATCTCAGCAACCCGCCGCCTCGCCGATATACCTGGAACGAAGATGAAACAGACCTTTAAGCCAAGCCGCCTGAAGCGCGCCAGAACCCATGGCTTCCGCGTTCGCAACGCGACCCGAAACGGTCGCAAGGTCTTGAAAGCACGACGCAATAAGGGGCGTGTTAGGCTCTGTCCGTAACCCATGCTACGCCGTACGCCGCCGCTCCGCGGTTAGTGGACGCGACAGGCTTCGAGCGCTCGCGCAGGTTGTTGACAGGGAGCCAGTTTCAACAGGTGTTTCGGCGGCCCGTCCGCAGCAGCGACGACTGTTTCAGCGTCGCCGGCCGCCGACGCGTGGACGCAGACCCCGGCTCGCTCCCCAGGCTCGGGCTTGCCGTTTCCCGCAAGGCCCTTCCGCGCGCCGTTGACCGCAACCGCGTAAAGCGGTTGGTTAGAGAGATGTTCCGTCACACGCGGTTTCCCTGCGCGATCGACCTCGTGGTCGTTGCGAGAGCAGGTCTCAAGCAAGCCGACAATGCCCGCGTCAGGGCGTCCATAACACGGCACTTCAGCGAGTTGGCGCAGAACCTCTGTCGTCAGCGGCCCGAGGGCGAGCGCCGGTCGCTGCCCCCTATCGAACCCCCGCAGCCGGCCTCGGCTAGGTCTGCGCAAGCCCCCTACTGAAGCAGTTAATCTGATGGACAACCTTCGGCTCATCCTCCTGCTGTCCCTCGGCGTGGTGCTATTCCTCATCTACCAAGCCTGGATGGAGGACTACGGGCGCATCCCGCAGGCCCCTGTAACGACCGCATCGGAACAGCCTCTGTCGGCGCCGACGGGGGACGACTCGGAACAACCCGCGTTGCCAAGCGACGCGCCAAACGCGCCGCCCGCGATGCCCGTGGCTGCAACGGGACAATCAGGCGACACCGGGGACACCGGCAAGGCCGCAGAGATCATCACTGTCGAGACGGATGTCGTCAAAGCGGAGATCTCTACCCGCGGCGGCACCCTGCAAGCGCTTTGGCTGAAAAAGTACGCGGAGATTGCCGGCCAGCCCGATAAGCCGTTGCAGTTGCTGAAGCCGAACGATCCGAACATGTGCATCGTGCAGTCGGGCTTGCTTGGCGCCGCCGACAGTGGACTGCCGACGCACAACGCACTGTTCAGCGCCGACCGAACCGCTTACACATTGGCCGACGGCGACGATGCCGTCCAGGTCACCCTCGTGTGGACAGGTGAGGACGGCCTGGTGGTGACGAAGCGCTACCGGTTCGAGCGCGGCAGCTACCTGATCCACACCGAACAGCGAGTCGATAACGGTAGCGACAGCGTCGTCGCGCTTCGGAACTATGACCAACTTCAGCGCACGGACCTGATCGACCCTAACAAGTCCCGCTTCGTCAACACCTATACCGGCGCCGTTTATTACGGACCTGAGACCAAGTACAAGCGGGAAAGCTTCGACGCCATGGCGAAGGAGCCGCTGGATCTCGCGGTCACGGGCGGGTGGATCGCGATGATCCAGCACTACTTCATGGCCGCCTGGATTCCGGAGGCGGATCAGGAGCAGACCTTCTACACGAAGGTCGTCGGTGGCGACCGTTATATCATCGGCCAGTACTCTCCGTCGGTCACGGTGGCACCCGGCGGCTCGCAGAGCTTTGAGACCCGGCTCTTCGTCGGACCGAAGCTCCAGGATCGGCTCGACACCATCGCGCCCGGACTGGAGCTTGCCGTCGATTACGGCTGGCTTACCGTCCTCGCCAAACCCATTTTCTGGCTGATGGAGGCCATTTACGGCCTGGTCGGCAACTGGGGTTGGGCAATAATCATCCTGACCATCCTGATCAAGCTCGCCTTCTACAAGCTCTCCGAGGCCAGCTATAAGTCCATGGCCCATATGCGCCAGGTCGCGCCGCGTCTGAAGGCGCTGAAGGATCGCTACGGGGATGACAAGGAGCGCCTGAACCAGGCCATGATGGAGCTGTACAAAAAGGAGAAGATCAACCCGCTCGGCGGCTGTCTCCCGATCCTAGTGCAGATCCCCGTCTTCATCGCGCTGTACTGGGTGCTGCTCGAAAGCGTTGAGCTGCGCCACGCCCCGTTCATGCTGTGGATCGACAATCTGACCGCGCCAGATCCCTGGTTCGTGCTGCCGGTGATCATGGGCGTGTCCATGTTCGTCCAGCAGAAGCTGAACCCGCCGCCGCCGGACCCGATGCAGGAAAAGATCTTCATGGCCCTGCCGTTCGTGTTTACGGTGTTCTTTGCCTTCTTCCCGGCCGGCCTCGTGCTGTACTGGACCGTCAACCAGCTCCTGTCCATCGCGCAGCAGTGGTACATCACGCGCCAGATCGAGAAGGCCGACGCGGCAAAGCACAAGGCTTGACCGGCTGCGACGCGGCATCGACCTCGGTGCGCGCCGCAGCCAGCCCGCGCGACAACATCGCCGCCATCGCGACGGCGCCGGGCGTCGGTGCTGTCGGCATCCTGCGGCTGTCGGGTCCCGATGTGCCCGACATCGCCCGGCGTGTCGTCGGCCGGCTGCCGGAGCCCCGCGTAGCGCTGCTGGCGTCGTTCATGGACGCAGCCGGCGAGTCCATCGATCAGGGCCTCGTGCTCTTTTTTCCCGCGCCGCACTCCTTCACCGGCGAGCACATGCTGGAGCTGCAGGGCCACGGCGGCCCCGTCGTCATGGACAGTCTCTTGACACGGGTGCTGGAGCTCGGTGCCAGGCAGGCTCGCCCCGGCGAGTTCAGTGAGCGCGCCTTCCTGTCCGGCAAGCTGGATCTGACCCAAGCAGAGGCCATTGCGGACCTCATCGCGAGCGGCACACAACAGCAGGCTCGCCTTGCGGTGCGTACCCTGCAGGGCGCTTTTGCGCGCCGCGTGGAGCATCTATTGGAGGGCCTGACCCGGGCGCGCGCCTTGTTGGAAGCGAGCCTGGACTTTCCGGACGAGGAGCTGGACCCCGCGTTGGCTCGGAACGTCAATCGCGACCTGACCCCATTGCTTGAGGAGACCGACGCGCTCCTCGCGGTCGCTACCCGCGGTGAGCGCCTGCGCAACGGCTTGCTGGTGGTGCTGGCCGGCGCCCCGAACGTGGGCAAGTCCAGCTTGCTCAACGCCCTCGCGGAGTCCGAGCGTGCCATCGTCACACCGATCCCGGGGACCACGCGCGACCTGCTGCACGCGGACGTCCAGATCGAAGGTCTGCCGCTGCGTGTCGTGGATACGGCCGGCCTGCGGATGTCCGCCGATCCCATCGAGCAGGAGGGCATCCGCCGTGCCCGAGAGCAGATCGAGCGCGCCGACCTCGTGCTCTGGATCATCGACGATGCGCAGCCGACGGGCGACTCCGCGCCGCCCGCCGGGCTACCCGCCGGCGCGACCGTGCTTCGGGTCCGCAACAAGATCGATCTCAGCGCCCGCGACCCCGGCGAGCAGCCTTGCGCAGATGGTGGCACCGAGATCGCCTGCTCGGCCGCGACAGGGGCCGGGTTGGACGCGCTGCGCCAGGCGCTGCTCCGACATGCGGGTCTCGGCGGCGACGCCGGCGCCGAGCTCAGTGCCCGCCGACGTCATCTGGACGCGCTGCGGCGCACCCGCGAGCACCTGCAGGCCGCATTGAGTGGCGCCACCGAGGGCCTGCCGACCGAGCTGGTGGCCGATGACCTGCGGCTCGCCCAACACAGCCTGGGCGAGATCACCGGCGTGGTGTCCTCCGATGAGCTGCTCGGGCGCATCTTCAGCGAGTTCTGTATCGGCAAATGACGCCGCGGATCGGCTCAGGGCAGGAACAGCGCCGCCGCGGCGCGAGGGTTCGACGGAAAATACAGATGCAGATAGCTCGCGCGCAGCGGACCCAGCGCGTACAGGGGCTCGCCGCGTCGCACGCCATGCTGGCGCATGGCGTAAGCGACGGGTTCAGCCGGCGTCGTCATCGCCGAATGGTGGAAACTGTGCCCGCGTAGCTCGCCCTGCGCCGTTGGCAAAGCTTGCATGCCGAGCCCGACGACTCCGGGCTGCATGCGCGCTTCCCCCGGCAGCAGGCCGACCAAGTCAGCACCCTGCCCCGACAGATCCGTAAGCCGCTCCAGCAGGTAGAGCATGCCGCCGCATTCGGCGTAGATCGGCTTGCCCGCCGCCAGATGCCGCTTGAGCGCCGCGTGCATGGCGGTGTTACCGGCGAGCGCCGCGAGATGCAGCTCCGGATACCCGCCGGGCAGGTAAAGGGCATCGGCGTCGATACCGGTGTCGGCGAGCGGCGAGAAGAATCTCAACTCGGCGCCCAGCGCTTCGAGCAGCCGCAGGTTCTCGGCGTACAGAAAGGAAAACGCCGCATCCCGTGCGATGGCGATCTGCTTGCCCGCGAGCAGCGGCGGCAGCGTCGCGTCGCGAGCACCGCTGAAGCTCACCGTCGCGGGCAAGGCCGCCAGCGTCGTGCCGCTGATCCCGTCCGCGGCCAGCTCCAGGCGCCGGTCCAGATCGGCAATCTCGTCCGCCTGCACCAACCCCAGGTGCCGGCTCGGCAGCGCCGCGTCGTCGAGCCGAGACAAGGCCGCGAGCAGCGGCACCGACGGCGGCAACTGCGCGGTCAGCATCTCTTGGTGGCGCGCGCTGCCGACCCGGTTCGCGATGACGCCGGCCAGGTCGAGCCCGGGACGGTGGCTCGCCAGCCCCAGCGCCAGCGCACCGAAGGTCTGCCCCATGCCGCGCGCGTCGATGATCGCGGCCACCGGCAGCCGAAACCGAAGCGCCAAGTCCGCCGCGCTGGGATCGCCGTCGAACAGCCCCATGGCCCCTTCCACCAGGATCAGATCCGCCTCGCCCGCGGCCACATACAAGCGCCGCGCGCACTCGGCCTCGCCTACCATCCAGAGGTCGAGCGGCGACACCTCAGCCCCGCTCGCGCGGGCGAGGATCATCGGATCCAGAAAGTCCGGTCCCACCTTGAACACCCGCACCCGCCGGCCCGCGCGCGCATGATGTCGCGCAAGCGCCGCGGTCACCGTGGTCTTGCCTTGACCGGAACCGGTGGCCGACAGCAGCAGCGCCGGGCAGTGTCGCGACCCGGCGGGCTCGCCGTCGGACCCCGGGCCGCCGGATGTGTCGCCCCGCGCCGGCGCTGAGATGGAACCGTTGTTCATGCGTTGTTCCGATTCGCCCAGGGCACGATGTAGGTTTGGCCATTGTGCACGCCCGTGACGGCGTCTATTCCATAAACGTCGTGAAGGTGCTGCGCCGTCAGGACATCGGCGACGGTGCCGGTTGCCACGGGCCGTCCCTCGTCCAGCAGCAGCAGCCGGTCGCAGAACCTGCTCGCCAGGGTCAGGTCGTGCAGCACCACGATGCCGTTGCCGCCGCCGGCGCAGTGCGCGCGCAGTAGGGCCATGACCTGGAGCTGATGCTTTGGATCCAGCGCCGCGACCGGTTCGTCGGCGAGGATGAGCGGCGCCTCCACCGCCAGCACCCGGGCCAGCCGTGCCCGCGCGCGCTCGCCGCCGGAGAGCTGATCCACGCGACGCTCCCGCAGCGTCCACACGTCGGCCGCGCGCATGGCCGTTGCCACCGCCGCATCATCGGCGGCACCCAGCGCGCCGCCCCAGCCCGAACGGTGCGGATAGCGCCCGAGCGCCACCAGCTCGGCCACACTGATGGGCCACTGTAGTTGATCATCCTGACTCAGGTAGGCAACCGCCCGAGCCCTGTCGCGGGCACCGATCCGGTCGAAACGCCATGCCCCCAGCCGTACCTCGCCCCGATACGGCAGAAGCTGCGCGATGGCCTTCACCACCGTGGACTTGCCGGCGCCGTTCGGCCCGATCAACCCCAACAGCTCGCCCGGCTCCACGCACAGGTCCACGCCCGCTGCTAGAGCACGACCGCCGAGGCTCACCGCCAAACCCTGCACCGTCAACCGGGTCATGGCAGGGTCCGCCGGCTCTGCACCACGAGCGCCAGGAAGAACGGCGCGCCCACCAGCGCCGTGACCACGCCCAGCATCAACGGCTGCGGCGTGTCCAGCAGACGAATGACCAGATCGGCCCCCAGCACCAGCACGGCGCCGCCGAGGGCGCTCGGCAGCAGCAGGCTGCCCGGCTGATGCCGCACCAGCCCGCGCAATAGGTGCGGCACCACGAGGCCGACGAAACCGATCGTGCCCGTCACCGACACGCAGGCGCCGACGGCCAGCGCCGAGCCCGTGATGATGAGCCCGCGCAGTCGCGGCAACTGAACGCCGAGGCTCGCCGCCTCTGCCTCGCCCAGCGTCAACAGCGTCAGCGCTGGGGCCGCCGCCATGAGCAAGACGAGACCCACGGCGACGAAGGGGAGCACGAGCCCCACGTCGGCGAGGCTGCGGTCGGCGATGGACCCCAGCAGCCAGAGCACGATGTCCTGCACGCTCGCCGGATTCGGCGCCAGGTTCAGCGCCAGCGATGTCAGCGCGCCGGCGAGCGAGGACAGCGCCACACCCGCCAGGATCAGGGTCAGGTTCGAGGTCCCGCCCCGGGTCAGCGCATAGAGCAGCAGGGTTGCGCCGAGCGCCCCCGCCATCGCCAAGCTCGGGAGTATCCAGATGCCGAACGCCGTGAGCCCGAAGTACAGCGCCAGCACGGCACCCAGCCCGGCGCTGGCCGAGATCCCGAGCAGTCCGGGCTCCGCCAGCGGGTTGCGCAGCAGGCCCTGCAGTGCCGCCCCGGACATGCCGAGCGCCGCACCCAAGAGCCAGGCGAGCAGCACTCGCGGCAGCCGGATCTGCCGGACGATGATGCGGTGCTCCTCCGGCCCGGTGCCGAACAAGCCGCCCAAGACCTCGCCCCACCCCATCGGCGCCGCGCCGAGTCCAAGCGACAGGATGCTGAGCACCAACAGCACCGCCGCGAGCGTCGCGTGCAGCGCGAGCATCCGCGCCGGCGAAGGCCCCAAGATCACCGTGCCACACCGCTGCCGATCGTTTGCACCGGCTCGGCGATGGCTTCGACGACGGCTTCGGCGATGGCTTCCGCGGCGCCCACCAGCTCTAGGCCGCCGCAGCCCCAGACCCGGCTCGGTACCGCTACTTGCGGTGTCTCGGCCAGCAGCTTGCGCAGCAGCGGATGCCGCGCATAGGCCGATGCCGTGAGCGGCTGGCGCTGCTCGAAGTAACCGAGTAGGAAGACGTCGGGCGGGTCGAGCACGATCCGCTCCAGCGGATAGGCGGCCCAACCCGCGTGGCCATGCTCGCCGACGAGGTTCCTGAGACCGAGCCGTGTCAGCACATCATCCACGTAGGTGCCGCGGCCGGCGCTGCCGCCGCTCGGGCGCAGATACAGGGCTTTCAGCGCCGGCACCCCGGCCGCCAGGGCTCGCATGCGCTGTTCGGCGCCGGCCGCAAGCGCCGCCCCCTGCTCGGCGCGGCCGATGCGCGCCGCAACCTTGCGCGCCGTGTCCAGCGCATCGTCCCAGTCCGTCGGATAGGGCACCGGCACCACCTCGATGCCCTGCCCCGCCAGCAGGTCACCGAAGCGCCCGCCGTTCCAGCCCGAATACACGAGCGCGATGTCCGGTTTGCGGTACAGCAGATCTTCGACGCCACCGGCGTTGGCGGGATAGGCCGCCGCCTGCTCGGCGACGGGCGACTGCGTCGCGTCCTGACTCTGCCGCGACACGGAGACGATCTGCGACGGCGCCGCAATGGACAACAGCAGCAGATCCGCACACAGGTTCGTGCTCATGACCCTCGGCAGACCCTCTGCCGGGACGGCCGCGGATGCCAGCATCAACGCCAAGGGCCCAAGGCCCAGACGCAGCCTGCGGACGCGGGATGCTGGGGGAGAGCGATGCGGCATGGCGGGAGAGGTTGGCCCACGGCCGCGGCAACGCAAGGCAGGCCGCGCAAGCGTCAAGGCGCCGAAACCCCGGCGCGCATGCAGCGTCGCAGCGGCAGTACCACGTAGCCAAGCACAACCGTCGTCAGCGCCGCGGCCGTCAGCAGCTTCAACCCGGGCGCTATTGCCGCGTAGCCCCCGTCGTCCACCCAGAGCCCAACAGTCACGATGGCGGCCAGGGTCACCAGCGCAAGGTGCACCGAGCCGTCGTAGACGCCCCAGGGCATGCGCGAGGCGATCCTGACACCGACCCAGGCGGCGAGGAAACCGCCGCCGAGCCCAAAGGCCACGTCCACCGGCCAATGGACACCGACTGCGATGCGGCTCAATCCGGCGAGCACCGCGATGAACAGGAACACGAGCCGCCACGGGAGGCGTCGCGCATAGGCGATCAGCACGCCGAAGAAGACCCCGGCCGTGACGCTGTGCCCGGACGGAAAGCCCTCGCCGCGATGGCCAGGCCCGATGAGCATGAAGCTTCCGGCGGGCAGCACCGCCGGCGGGCGGGCCGCGTCCACCAGCGGCTTCAAGCCCCGCGAATACAGAATCGCCACCAGCGCAGAGCAGACCAGGGTCCAGAACACCCGCGGGTGCCGGCGGGCAAAGAACAGGCTTAATGCGAAGGCGACCCGCTCGTCCCCCAGCATCGTCAGCGCCTGCCACAGGGTCGAGGGCAGCATCGCCGCGGCGGTGTTCAGGGGCATGAAGCCCGCGTGATAGCCCGCGAGCAGCGCAAGACCGCTACCAAGCACGAGTGCCGCGAGACCGGCGTGGGTGAGCCAGGCCTCACCGGCCGGCGATGGCCCCGGGTCCCGTGCGGCGCCGTGCTGCAAGGCGTCGTGCAGATCGGCCGCGAGCCTCTGCCACAGCGCGCTCAGCCTGCCGGCTCGGATGTCAGCCATCGTCCGCCTGCCGGAACGTCGCAAGCGCCACCGGCCCGCGCCGATAGATTGCTTCGAGCTGCTCGCCCGGTCGCGTCGCGGCGAGGGCATCAAGCTTGTCTACGCGCAGAAAGACCAGCTCGCCGGGTGCCGGCCGGTCCGTCTGCGGCGTGATGGCGCCCCGGTACACGCTGAAGCTCGGCATGCTGGTGCGAAAGACCACGGTTGGTCGGTCCAGCGCCCGGGCGAGCAGGGCAGCCTCCTTCACCGGGGCCTGCATCACCTCGAACACCCGCGGCACCAGCGCGCCGAACACCACCAGCGTCTGCACCGCGCCCGCGAGCACGAGGCGCTGCCACACTGGGATGCGCGTATAGCCGATCAGCACAATCACAGTCGCGAGCCCCGCGACGGTGGTCAGCACATAGGCCCAATCGAGCACCCGCGCGCCCTCGGCGAGCTGCGCTTGCTCGTGCGCACGCTCCGCCTGCCCCGCCAACAACGGTAACAGCAGCGGCAGCGCCGCCAGCAGCACCATAAACAGGAGCGGCGGGCCAAAGGCGAGCCAGCGGGATCGCAGCGCGTCGCGGTGGCGCGCCATCAGGATGAACAACGGCGTGATGCCGTAGACCATGTAGTGTGGGAGCTTGGTGTCCGAGAACGAGAAGGTGACGAACACGAACAGGAACCACAACAGCAGGAACCGGTCCAGCGGCTCCGCCCACAAACTGCGCACCATGGGCAACAGGCGCAGAAACCAGCCCGTGAATGGCAACAGCACCACCGGCAGCATCACGAAGTAGTAGCCCGCAAAGCCCGCATGGCCGTGCTTGACGCCCCCGTAGCGCCCGACGTTATGGTCCAGGAAGAAGCTCTGAAAGAACCCCGGCCCGTCGTCGATGAAGATCGCGAGATACCAGGGCCCGGCGACGGCGATGAACACGAGCCAGCCGAGCGGCGCCAACACCGCCCTCAGCCAATCCCGCCATCGCCCGAGCGACAAGCAGTACGCAAAGCTCACCAGGAGCGGAAAGAATACCGCCACCGGCCCCTTGGTCAGAAAGCCCAAGCCCAGCCACAGGTACACCCGCAGCAGCAGACCACGGCGTGGGGCCTTGGTCTCCAGCCAGCGATAGATATCGAAGAACGCGAGCGCCATGAACAGGTTCAGCACCGCGTCCGCCACCGCCGCCTTGCCGATGATGGCCACTTGCAGCCCGAAGGCCATGATCAGCGCCGCCACCGTGGCGGTGGCCGCATCGAGGCGCCCGCGCACGAAGCCCCACAGCGCCGCCAGCCACAGCGTCGCGGCGATGGCGGACGGCAATCGCAACGCGAGCTCGTTGAAGCCGAGCACGCTGACCGATGCCGCCTGCAACCAGTAGATCAGCACCGGCTTGTCGTAGCGCGGCGCGCCGTCGCGGTGCGGCGTGATGAAGTTGCCGGACGCCAGCATCTCGCGGGTCGCCTCGGTGAAGGCGCCCTCGTCCAGGTCATAGAGCGGCACCGCGCCCAACTGCCAGAAGAAGCCGAGCCAGACCGCGAGCGCCAGCAGTGCAAAGGCCGCCGGCGGCGCGAACAGCGAGCGCTGCCCAAGCCCCGGCTGTGCAGGAGCGCTCAAGCCGCCCCCTTCCAGCCCGCCCGCGCCGGGTCCGACTGCCAGCGGATGCAGTGATGCGTGCGCTCGCCGGAGGCGAAGAAGGTCCGCGACAGCACCTCCGCCAGCACCCCGGTGGTCAGGAATTGCAGCGACGCGACGATGAACAGGATGGCGACGAACAGCATGGGCCGCTGGCCGATGTCCTCGCCAAAACCGAACTTGACGATCATCAGCCAAGCCATCATCAGCCCGCCGACGGCGCCGAAGCCGAGCCCGATGCTGCCGAAGAAGTGCCCCGGCCGCGCGCCGTAGCGCAGGAAGAAGAACGCGACCAAGAGGTCCAGCAGCACGCGAAAGGTCCGCGAGAGCCCGTACTTGGACTCGCCGCGCTCGCGCGCACGGTGGCTCACGTCCGTCTCGCCGATGCGCGCCGGGTCCGTGATGGTGGCGACCCACACCGGGATGAACCGGTGCATCTCACCGAACAGCCGCACCTCCTTGATGATCTCCGCGCGATAGACCTTGAGGCTGCAGCCGTAGTCGTGCAGCGTTACGCCCGTCACGCGCCCAATCAGCGCGTTGGCGATGCGCGACGGCAGCTTGCGCTGCACCAGCGCGTCCTGACGGTTACGCCGCCAGCCCTGCAGCAGGTCAAGGTCCCGGTCGACCAGCTCCGCCACCATGCGCGGAATATCCGCCGGGTCGTTTTGCAGGTCGCCGTCCAGGCTCGCCACCAGATGGCCGCGCGCGGCATCGAAGCCCGCCTGCATCGCCGCCGTCTGGCCGAAGTTGCGCCGAAAGCGGATCACGCGCACGTGCGCACCGTAGTGCTCCACCGCCTCCTGCAAGCGCGCGGCCGTCGCGTCGCGGCTGCCGTCGTCCACCAGGATCAGCTCCCACGGGTGCCGATAGTCCGCGAGCCCCTCGTGCACGCGCGCCACCAGCGGCAGCACGTTGTCCGCCTCGCGATAGAGCGGGACCACGACGGAGAGGCTGCGCGGATCGGCTGCCGGCTCGGCCGGCAAGGGCGCAGAGATCGTCGCCGCGTCCGGCAGGGCATGGGGGTCGGGTTGGGTCATGGATGCTGCTGACGGCTGTCACCGCTGTCGCGGCGTGGCGCGCAGCTTAAGCGCAGTGCCCCGGGGCGTCCACCGCGGGAACCGAGGCTCCGCGACGTCGACCATCGAAGTACTGACCACTGCATCCCACGCCGACGCCATATCGGCATGCGCTGGCTGAGTGGCGCAATAGATCGTTGCGCATGCCGCGCTGTCGCAAGGCATGCGAGTGGGTGTACGCTTGCCGACAAGCGTCCAACACCGGACCGAACGCGATGGCCAGAGGCCATCGACAGCGCCCGTGGGCGCGCCCGCGAGATGACAGGCGACATCACGCATGCCTAAGCTGTACGAGTACTTTGGCCTGGTGATCTTCTTCTACGCCAACGAGCACGAGCCGGTGCATGTTCACGGCAACTGCCAGGGCAGGGAAGGGCGTGCGGAGCTGATCATCGTCGATGGCGTCATCACCGAGATCCGCTTCGGCGGAGCTGCCGGCCGCGCGCCGCTTGCGGCGAAAGAGGCGGTACTGTTCAAGGAGATCGTCACGGCCCGCGCTGAGGACATCGTGCGGAAGTGGATCGACTTCTTCGTCCTGAACAAGCCCGTGCCGAGCGAGCGCATCACCCGGAGGCTGAAATGAACGACCCCAAGATCGACATTCAAAGCGCCGAGTGGGAAGGCGAGTACCGCATCCGGTTGCACTTCGACGACGGCAGCCGTCAAACCGTCGATTTTCTGCCCTTCCTGTCCCAGTCCCGGCATCCCGACATCCGCGCCTTTCTCGATCAGCGCCGCTTCAGGGCCTTCCGGGTGGAATACGGCAACCTGCTCTGGGGCGATTTCGATCTCTGCTTCCCGATCATGGACCTCTACCGCAACCGGATCAGCCACCAGGCAGAGGGTGAGGCGGCGGCCTGAAGGCCGTGCCGGCTCAGACGGTGATGTTCGAGCAAGCCGCCACCCTGCACCTGTCCGGCGAGCTCATCTGCAACGTCCGCTATCCGGACCCCTGGCGCTTTCTCGCCGGCGAGTCCCAGCGCAAGGACGTAGACGCCTTCCTCGCCCGCCTGGGCCGGCGGCTGGCCTGCACCCGCCAGGGCGGTGCTTGGTTCGCGGCCTACCAACAGATCGGCACCGATGAGCGCCGGGCGCTGCGGGAGGCCTTCGCAGACATCAAGCACACCCTGTGGTTCTTGGTGGGAATCTTCGTTCTCGTCATGCAGGCGGTGCGCCAAGACCAGTTCCTGGCACCGGGCAGCCTCATCAAGGCGAGCCGGGTCATGGCCGCCATCGACGAGAACCCCCGGTAGTCGAGCACCATGGCCATCGCGGCATCCCAATGATCCCGGGATGCCCATGAAGATCGATTTCCCCAAGCAGGCGTACCAGGCGCTGGTCGAGATGCTCCTCATCGCCGATTGGGTGCTGCACGGGCACGAGGTTGAGGCGGCCGATGCGACCCGCCCTTTGAGGCGCTGCGCAAGAAGTGCTTGGGCGAGGCCGGGCTGCGGACCGCCGATCAAACGACCTTTTTGAAACGAATCTCCACGGTTGCCCCGAGAGCGGCAGCTGCGTGCTTGAGCGACTTCAAAGTTAGGTTGGAGCCCATCTTTTCCATGCGTTGATAGGCTTGATACGACTTACCGAGCGTTTTCGCCACCTGGGCTAACGACTTGTGCTGCTGCATGCGCAAGATATACAACATGACGGGAGCCGCCACATCCGCGCTCAACGGGATACCGACCTCACCGTCTCGAATAGCGCTCGGCAAGGGAATGTCCAGGTCCTGCGCCGCCATGGATTCGAGAACGCCGTCGAGCGCCTCCTGCGCGTTGAAGATCGCCTCTTCCAGGGTCTCCCCCCAGCTGAAAACGTTCTCCAGGTCGCGAAAGGTCACGATAATCCCGTCCTCGTCATGCGACAAGGTGGCACCGTAGATCAATTCCAACTCCAACATAGCGTACCTACCGACCGATACTTTGATAACGCGTTTTCAGCGCTTCAGATTCCGGCTATGCGGGTGCCGGGGACTTGCCTCGGCACCCGCTCGCCGCTCGTAGCCGCCTAATCCTGCGAGAGCTTCACACCCGTCTGACGCTCCAAGGCGGAGATCAGACTCTTCGGGATGTCCCGTCCCGCACGGACCGGCACGGGGCGAAAGCCCTCTTTCTTCATGATGTGATGACTTCCTTTAATCCGGTCCAAAACCCAACCGTTTTCTTTCAATTTCTTAACTGCATCTTTCCCCGTCATGCGCCCCACCGAACAAAAAACGTTTTACAAAATACATAATTCCACTTCTCGCAGTAAATTCGAGCAATCCCGTCGCAGATGGAAGTCTACATAACGCAGGCTGGACACACAACTTTTATGTTGTGCTTGGGTCGCCGCGACGAGCCCAGCTTCAGGCTTTGCGGCGCCCCGCTCGCCCAGGTGGACAGATTCGGACCTAGCTCCGGCTGGACGCAGCGGCGCCCGGGTTCGGCCGGGCGTGGCGATGGGCTCGGGACCGCGTAGGGACGTGGGGCCGGGTTCGGCGCGCGGGCGCCACTGGACAGCCCGGACCCGGCCAGACACACTCACCCGCTGAATTTCGACGGAAGATGCCGATGCGACTTGTCTCCCTTGCCGCTGCGCCGGCAGTCGATGCACGGCGCCGGTCGTGCAGCGATCCGCGCCGAATCGCAGCCCGATGAGCGAGCCGGAGCGCCTCATCACCCCCGCCGAGTCCGCCGACGACGGCGCGCTCGACCGTGCCATCCGCCCGCGCCGGCTGGCGGACTACGTTGGCCAGCCCGCCGTGCGCGAGCAGATGGAGATCTTCATCGGTGCCGCCCGCGGTCGCGGCGAGGCGCTCGATCACACGCTCATCTTCGGCCCGCCCGGGCTCGGCAAGACCACGCTGTCGCACATCATCGCCCACGAGATGCAGGTGAACCTGCGCCAGACCTCGGGCCCGGTGCTGGAGAAGCCCGGCGACCTCGCCGCGCTGCTCACCAACCTCGACGCCGGTGACGTGCTGTTCGTGGACGAGATCCACCGTCTTAGCCCCGTGGTCGAGGAGATCCTCTATCCCGCCCTGGAGGACTTCCAGCTCGACATCATGATCGGCGAGGGCCCCGCCGCGCGCTCCATCAAGCTCGACCTGCCGCCCTTCACGCTGGTCGGTGCCACCACCCGCGCCGGCCTGCTGACCAGCCCGCTGCGCGACCGCTTCGGCATCGTGCAGCGGCTGGAGTACTACAGTGCCGAGGACCTCACCCACATCGTGCGGCGCTCCGCGGCGATCCTGGCCATCGATACCGAGCCCGACGGCGCCGCCGAGATCGCCCGGCGCTCCCGCGGCACGCCGCGCATCGCCAACCGGCTGCTGCGGCGCGTGCGGGACTTCGCACAGGTGAAGGCGGGCGGGCAGATCACCCGGGCCGTGGCCGACCAGGCGCTGGGCATGCTGAAGGTGGACGCGCTCGGCTTCGACCACATGGACCGCCGGCTGCTCCAGGCCGTCATCGAGAAGTTCGACGGCGGCCCGGTGGGCGTGGAGAGCCTCGCCGCCGCCATCGGCGAGGAGCGCGGCACCATCGAGGACGTGCTCGAGCCCTTCCTGATCCAACAGGGCTATCTGATGCGCACGCCACGCGGGCGCATGGCGACACAGAGCGCCTATCGCCACTTTGGACTTGCGCCGCCGCGGCGGGACGCGGCGCCGGTGGCGGATCTGTTCGATGGTGCAGCAGACCCTTAGTAACGACCTTAGTAACGAGTCAAGAACAAGTTACACATCCCCTTGAACCTACGAAACACGCGAAAAGCGCGAGAATTTCAGCGAACCCCGACTGTCCGGCTTGTTCTTTCGCGTATTTCGCGTGTTTCGTAGTTGAAAAAACTGCGTTGCTTGTTTTTGATCTGTTACCAAGTCGTTCAACTTGTTGCTGAAGCGTCCCTTAGCCGCGGTTGCTCCGTTCCCCACGACAAGGTCAAGCTTGTCGTTGTCGTTGTCGTTGTCGTCTTGCTGAATCCCGATGAACGATAACGACAACGACGCGAAGGCCTCACCGGCACGGGGATTCCCGATCACCGCGCCGCAAATCCGCGTTGAGCTTCGCCCCGGCTGCCCCACCATCGGCACTTCACAACAACAACGACGGTAACCACCAATGACGAGGCTTCTCTGCCTGTTGCTGCTCGCGGCAGCGCCGGTGACACAGCCGGCGCTGGCCGCAACCGATGCCGAGGTGCTGACCCAGCTCGAAAACCCCGGCTATCAAGCCAAGCCCGACTGGTTCAAGAATTCTTTCCTGGACATCCGCGAGGACGTCGCCGAGGCCACCGCGGCCGGCAAGCGCGTGCTGCTGTATTTCTACCAGGACGGCTGCCCGTACTGCGAAAAGCTCCTGCGCGAGAACTTCGGCGATCGCGCGATCAGCGAGACGGCCCGGGACGGCTTCGACGTCATCGCCATCAACCTCTGGGGCGATCGCGAGGTCACCGGCACCGACGGCGCGCAGACGACCGAGAAGGCCTTCGCGGCGGCGCTGGGCGTGCAGTACACGCCGACCATCCTGCTGCTGGACGAGGACGCCGCCACGGTGCTGCGCATCGACGGCTACTACCCGCCGAACCAGTTCCATGCCGGCCTGCAATACGTGGCGTTGAAGCGCGAGCAGGCGGGCGAGGCCTTCCGGGACTTCTACCACCGTCAGGACGCCGAGGCCGCCAGCGGCAAGCTGCACCAAGAGCCGGGCTTCCTCACGCCGCCGATCAAGCTCGCGGACAACCGTGCGGAGAGCACGCGCGCGCTGGTGGTCATGTTCGAGCAGCCCGTTTGCGCCGCCTGCGACGAGCTGCATCAAGACATCCTGCGCCGCGACCCCGTGGCCCTGGCGCTGACCAACCTGGACGCCGCCGTCGTCGATGCCTTCTCGCCGCAGACCATCCAGACGCCGGACGGCCGCGAGCTGCAGGCCCGCGACTGGGCCGCCGAGCTCGGCATCAACTACACGCCGAGCCTCGTATTCTTCGATGGGGACGGCAAAGAGGTCTTCCGCACCGACGGCTATCTGCGCGGCTTTCACGTCCACGGCGTGCTGGACTACATCGCCACCGGTGCCTACCGCCACCAGCCCAACTTCCAGCGCTGGCTGCAGCATCGCACCGACGCGCTGCATGCCCGCGGCATCGACTACGACCTGATGGAATGACGGAACCTGAGCGCACCGACCACCGCCGGCGCTTGCCGCCGGCCCTCATCGGCCTGTTCCTGCTCCTGCTGCTAGCCGGCTGCGGCGGCGGCCCGGAGCTGGCGCGGCTGCCGCCCGGCACCGTGGTGCTCGCCTTCGGCGACAGCCTCACCGCCGGCACGGGCGCGGGCTCCGGCGAAGACTACCCGAGCCGGCTTGCGGCGCTGTCGGGCCTTCAGGTCATCAACGCCGGCATTCCGGGCGAGCAGAGCGCGCAGGGTCTAGCCCGTTTGCCCGGACTGCTCGCCGAGCACCGCCCCGCGCTGGTGCTGCTCTGCCACGGCGGCAACGACATCCTGCGCCGCAGCGACGGCGAGCAGCTACGCGCCGACTTGCGCGCCAACTTTCGCGGCATGATCGAGGCGGCGCGCGCATCCGGTGCCGACGTGATGCTGCTCGCGGTGCCGACGCTCGGCCTCGGCCTGCGACCGCACCCTGCCTATGCCGACCTTGCGAAAGAGCACGGCCTCGTCATCGAGCAACGCGCCCTCACCGACGTGCTGTCCGACCCCGCGCTCAAGGCCGACGGCGTGCACCCCAACGGCGCCGGCTACGGCCTGCTCGCGGAGCGGCTCGACCGGCTGCTGCGGGAGCGCGGCGCCTTACCCTGAGCCGAACGAGCGCCGATGTTGGTTAGGCCCGACCGGAAACCGCGCTAACGGTCGCGCGGCACTTGTGCTAAATGCGCGGCTTGAGTCGCGTAACGCATTGTTATTCTGTAGTTCAGCCGCTTCACCGCGCCGTTTCACTTGTGTTAAGGCTTGTGCTAAACCCCGCACCGGCCAGCGCTTGCCGCAACAACTCGGTCCAGCGACCCTCCAGCCCGTAGAGCCGCACGCGCTTCGCATCCGGGTTCACGGGCACGGCGAATCCCTGCTCACGCCAGCGTTCCAGCCACTCCCGCGCCGTGTTTGCGGAGACGCCGAACCATTCGGCGATATCCCCGGGGCTGAAGGTCATCGCCTCGGCGCCGAGCGCCTGCCCGCGCATCAAGAGCCGTGTGAGCAGTTGCTGCTGCACCCGGTGGAGCGTCTCCCAAGGCGCCGGGGGTTGGCGCTCGGGCGCGTACAGCGCCACCGCTTGTCGTCGCAGTGTCTCCGCGGCCTCGCCCATGGTGTCGAGAAAAAAGCCAAGCCACTGGCCATGATCCGGGTCGTGGCGCCCGTCGTAGAAATCCACGGGCAAACCCATCTGCAGATGCCGATAGTAGGCGCCCAGGTCCGCGGTGTAGTGCTCCTCCAGGGACAGAAAGCCCCGCATCTCATAGCCGCTGCGCCACAGCTCGAGGGTCGCAAGGGCGCGAGCCGTACGGCCGTTGCCGTCCGGGAAGGGATGGATGCTGACGAAACGGTGGGCCAGCAGCCCCGCGCGCACGGGTCCGGGCAAGGACGCGGCGCGCTCCCCCCGCCACCAATCCACCAGATCGGACACATAGTCCGGCACGTCCTTGGGGCTGGGCGGGGCGTAGTCGATGCGGCGCGTGGCACTGTCCACCACCGGGCATTCCGCGCCGCGATAGTCACTGCGTCGGCGCCGCCGGCCCATGCCGTGCACGAGGATGATGCTGTGCAGCTCGCGGATCAGCTCTTCCGACGGCTGTCGCTCGGCCTCGATCTGCTCTTCAATCCATTCCAGGGCGCGCCAGTAGTTGCGCACCTCCTGCTGCATCTCGGTCTGGGTGCGGTCCAGGGCAATCACCGCCCGACCGATCTCGGCCGAGCCCAGGGTATTGCCCTCGATGCGGGTGGAATGTCGCGTCGCGCGCTGACGCGCCTGCTGACGCAGGCAGAGCTCCCGATCCGGCGGCAAGGGCAGCACGGCAACCACCGCGCGCGCGGCCTCGACCAGGCCAAGGCTTCTGACCATGGCGTCGCTGTAGTGAAAGCGGCCGGTGAAGGGAATGCCGGGAAGCAGCGTCGACAAGTCCACAACAGCCTTCACGCGTTAAGGGCAAGATCCGCCTGTGGCGCAACCCGCTCGTTGTCGCAAGTGTACCAAGGGCCGAGGAGGGCTCTATTGGCCCTGGGCGCTTTTGTCCACGAAGCGCGGCATCGCCGAGCTTGGATCGACCTTGGGCATGCGGGGCGGTCGTTCCATGAGAATGCTGCATTAAAGCCAGCAGGGCCGCACAGGACAAGGGAGTCGGGCAGCAATCCCTGCTTCGTCCGCACCTACAACGGAAAGGCCCCGGCGCATGCCGGGGCCTGGCGTTTCGGCTGTCGCCCGCCGAGCGCCTTGTCGTGCCGGGCAGAGCGGCAGACGCTCCGCGCCGATGGGGCTCAAGCGTCCAGCTTGCTGTCGTCCGCCTCGCCGAGGCACTGCTCGGACTCATACCACATGACGTTGATGATGCCGAAGGCGACGGCGAGCAGGACGCCGAGCATCCAGGAGAAGTACCACATGTTGGGGCTCCGATTGAGCAGAGGTTGAGGTCAGGCTGCCATCGTTTTGCGAAAGCCGGTGCGGCGCGCCGAAAAGGGCCGAGGGCCGAGGAAGGCGCGCCTCGGCCCTTGGCCCTTGGCCCTTGGACCTAGTAAGCCAGCGTATCCTGCGCCTTGATCTCCGCCACCGTCACCCGCCGCCACATGCGCGCATAGGTCCAGGTGGTGTAGGCGAGGATGATGGGGATGAAGATCACCGCGGCCCAGAACATCACCGTCAGGGTCAGGTGGCTCGAGGTCGCATCCCAGGCGATCAGGCTGCTGCCCGGGTTGGTGCTCGACGGCATGATGAACGGGAACATCGCCGCGCCCGCGGTCATGATGATGCCGGTGATCCCCAAGCTGCTCACCACCAGCGCGAGCCCGGCGCGGTCCTCCATCGACAGCGATACGGCGTAGCCCAAGCCCGCGAAGCCCATGATCGGGAACAACAGCGTCCAGGGGTGGTTCCAGTAGTTCGCGAACCACGCAAACCGTGCGATGACCACCTCCTTGGTCAGCGGGTTTGGCAGTGCATCCAGCGCCGGCATGCTCACCACGCGGAAGCCGTCGATGGCGATGACGAGCCACAGCCCGGCGAGCGCAAAGGCCACGATGGTCGCAACCCCGGTGACCTTGGCCCACGCCTTCGCACGCCCCACGATGGGCTCCTCGGTGCGCAGTTGCAGCCAGATGGCCCCGTGCATGGTCAGCATGCCTAAGCTGATCAGCCCCGCCAGCAGCGCGAAGGGGTTCAGCAGCTCGAAGAAGCTCCCCGTGTAGTAGGGCCGGAGCAGCTCATCAAGGTGAAACGGCACGCCCTGCAGCAGGTTGCCGAAGGCGATGCCGAACACCAAGGCCGGCACCGCACCGCCGATGAAGAGCCCCCAGTCCCACGCATTGCGCCAGATCGGGCTCGCGATCTTGCTGCGGTAGTCGAAGCCGACCGGCCGAAAGAACAACGCGAACAGCGCGAGCAGCATCGCGAAGTAGAACCCCGAGAAGGCGGTGGCGTACACCAGCGGCCAGGCCGCGAAGATCGCCCCGCCCGCGGTGATGAGCCACACCTGATTGCCGTCCCAGTGCGGGCCGATGGTGTTGATGATGACGCGCCGCTCGTCGTCGTTCTTGCCGAGGAAGGGCAAGAGCGTGCCGACGCCCATGTCCATGCCGTCGGTGACGGCAAAGCCGATGAACAGCACGCCCACCAACAGCCACCAGATGAACTTGAGGGTTTCGAAGTCCAGGATCATGGATCAGTCCTCCCGCCGTTGGGCCGGTGCAGTCGTGGGTGTCGCGCCTGCGCCGTGGCTCGCATCGTCGTCGGCATGCTGGCCGCGCTCGCCGCGCTCGTGGCAGTAGCGCCCGGTATGCAGGGAGCTCGGCCCCTGGCGCGCGAACTTGATCATCAGGAACATCTCGATCAGGAACAGCGCCGTGTAGAAGATGACGAAGGCGGACAGGCTGAAGACCAGATCGCTCGCGGTGAGGCTGGAGGCGGCGATGGACGTCGGCAGCACCTCGCCGATGGCCCAAGGCTGGCGGCCGAACTCGGCGACGAACCAGCCCGTCTCGGCGGCGATCCAGGGCACCGGGATGCTGAAGACGAAGGCGCGCAACAGCCAGCGCTTGTCCTGAATCTTGCGCGCCGCGTTGTAGTAGAAGCCGAGCACGAACAAGAGCAGCATCCAGAAGCCCGCCGCGACCATGACGCGGAAGCTCCAGAACAGCGGCGCGACCTCCGGAATGGAGTCCTTCACGGCGAGCTGGATCTGCTCCTCGGTGGCCTCGGCGGGGTTGTCCACGTAGCGCTTGAGCAGAAGCCCGTAGCCGAGATCATCCATGTGCTCCTCGAAGGCGCCGCGGTTATAGGGCGTGTCCTCGCCGCCGCGCAGCCGTTGCAGGTACTCGTAGGCGATCATGCCGGAGCGGATGCGCACCTCGTGCTCGCGCATCAGGTCCTTGAGGCCAACGACCTCCTTGTCCAATGAGCGCGTCGCGATGAGCCCGAGCGCCCAAGGCACCTTGATGGCCATGTGCGTCTCTTCGTCCTCGTTGCTCGGCAGGCCGAACAGCGTAAAGCCGGCGGGGGCCTCTTCGGTGTGCCACTCCGCCTCGATGGCGGCGAGCTTCACCCGCTGCACATCGCCCACCTCGTAGCCGGACTCGTCGCCGAGCAGGATCACGGACAGGATGGACGCAAGGCCGAAGCCCATGGCCACCGAGAACGATCGCTTCGCGAAGGCGAGATCCCGGCCTTTCAACATGTACCAGGCGCTGATGCCGGCGACGAACATGGCGCCGGTGACATAGCCCGCGGCCACGGTGTGCACGAACTTGACCTGCGCCACCGGGTTCATCAGCAGCTCCCAGAAGCTGGTCATCTCCATGCGCATGGTCTCGAAGCTGAACACCGCGCCGACCGGATTCTGCATCCAGCCGTTGGCGATCAGAATCCACATGGCCGAGAGGTTGGAGCCGAAGGCCATCAGGAATGTCACCATCAGATGCTGGCGCTTGGTCAACCGGTCCCAGCCGAGGAAGAAGAGCCCGATGAAGGTGGACTCCAAGAAGAACGCCATCAGCCCCTCGATGGCCAGCGGCGCGCCGAATACATCGCCGACGTAATGGGAGTAGTAGGCCCAGTTCATGCCGAACTGGAACTCCATGGTCAGGCCGGTGGTGACGCCGAGGGCGAAGTTGATGCCGAACAACTTGCCCCAGAACTTGGTCATGTCCCGGTAGATCTCGCGCCCGGTCATGACGTAGACGCTCTCCATGATCACCAGGATCCAGGAGAGGCCGAGCGTCAAGGGCACGAACAGGAAGTGGTACATCGCGGTGGCGGCAAACTGCCAGCGCGAGAGCTCGATCATGGTGCTGTCAAGCATAAGGTCGATCTTCCATCTTGCGGTGGTGGCATCGGACGAGGCGGACTACCGGCAGACCCGGCGCATCCCCCGTGGCCCGTCCTTGACCGGGCGCCGCGCTGCCCCTGCGGCGGCGCGCCAGCGGTGGCGCGTCCGGCGCTGGCCACCCGCCGCCCGGCGTTGCACCGGCGCGCCGCGGGCGTCGTCCATGTATTAGGAAGATCTTATATTCGGCTCGTGCCGTACCCCGACATGCGAATTGTCAAGGGCGACAATTCCGCTGGGGTAAAGCCGTTGTTTCGCTGATGCCGGTCAAGGGTCGGCCCGAATCTTTCCAGCCAAAACAAACGGATAAACGATTTTGCTGAGGGTATCAGCCGGAGTTGGGCAAGCCGCTCGCGGCGTACCGATCATGCGCGCTCCAAGTCTCTGACATACCGTCGAAGCGTTGTCGTTGTCGTCATCGAAAACCCGCTCCGACGAGCGTGCTCCTGCCCCGGCTCCATCAGGGCAACGGCTCCAAGTGCAGATGCGGCGCGCCCGCCCCCTCGGCGCCGTGCCGATGCGCCTCCTCGGCGATGCGCACCGGCAGCAGCGACAGCCGCCCGTTGCGCACGCCGGGCTGGGCGATGACGGCGTCGGCGAAGGCGCGCACGCGGTCCGACGCGCCGCGCAGCACGACTGTCTCCAGGCAATGGTCGTGGTCGAGGTGCACGTGCAGCGTGGACACCGCAAGGTCGTGGTGCTGGTGATGGGCCTGGGTCAGGCGGGCGGCGAGCTCGCGCTCGTGATGGTTGTAGACGTAGCTCAGCGTCGCGATGCAAGGGCCGCTGGGCTCGGTGGCGAGCCGCTCGGACTCCAGTCGCTCGCGGATCAGGTCGCGGATGGCCTCCGAGCGGTTGTCGTAGCCGCGAGCCTCGCGAAAACGCTCGAAGGCGGCGTTGAGGTCATCGTCGAGGGTAATGGTGACGCGTTGCATCGATCTCTCCGGGCCCGCGGTCGAGTACGGGAGCATAGCCGATGCGCCGCGCCGGAATCGCCCGCGCTGTCCGAATCGGGATCGCTATCGGGATCTCAGGATCGGACGCGCGTTCGCGATTCCGCGTCGCGCGAGTCCAAGCGGCTCGGCATCAAGCGGCGCCGTGGTCGCGCGGGCACCAGACCGGGCGCGCCGCGCCCGGCCCGAGCTATTCCTGCGCGCCCCCGACCGCCGACCCGGGTCAGGCGATGCGACCGGCCCCCACCGCGGCTACACTGGGCCTAAGCCCGCCCGCCCGACTACTGCCCGCCATGACCCGCCTGCGCCTGCCCATCGGCATCCAGACCTTCCGCGAGATCCGCGAGGAGGGGCACTACTACGTGGACAAGACGGGCTTTGCGCTGCGGCTCATCGAGCAGGGCAAGTATTACTTCCTGTCGCGCCCGCGGCGCTTCGGCAAGTCGCTGTTCCTCGACACCCTCGCCGAGCTGTTCGCCGGCAACGCGGCGCTGTTCGAGGGCCTTCAGGCGCACGGGCGCTGGGACTTCTCGCGGCGGTTTCCGGTGATCCGCATCAGCTTCGGCGGCGGCGTGGTGCAGAGTCCCGAGGCGCTGGACGCGCGGATTCGGGATTTGCTGCGCATCAACACGGAGGCGCTCGACATCGCCGTCCCGCAGCACCTCGACATCAGCGGAACCTTCGCGGAGTTGATCCGCCGCGCGGCGACCGCGCGGGGTGAGCGCGTTGTCGTGCTCATCGACGAATACGACAAGCCCATCCTCGACAACCTCGCCCGCCCCGAGGCCGCCCGCGCCATCCGCGACGGGCTGCGCAACCTCTACTCCGTCATCAAGGACAGCGACGCCCACCTGCGCTTCGCCTTCCTCACCGGCGTATCCAAGTTCAGCAAAGTCAGCCTGTTCTCCGGCCTCAACAACCTCAACGACATCACCGTCGATGCCGCCTACTCGGCCATCTGCGGCTACACCGAGGCGGACCTCGACACCGTCTTCGCCCCCGAGCTGCAGGGGCTGGACCGCGACGCGATCCGCCACTGGTACAACGGCTACAACTGGACCGGCGAGGCCGTCTACAACCCCTTCGACGTGCTGCTCTTGTTCGACAAGCGCCAGTTCCGCCCCTGGTGGTTCGAGACGGCCACGCCGACCTTCCTGGTGGACCTGCTGCTGGAGCGCGAGGTGTTTCTGCCGCGGCTCGGGCAGCTCCTCGCCAGCGAGGCCCTGCTGTCGAGCTTCGACGTCGGGCGCATCGCCACCGAGGCGCTGCTGTTTCAGACCGGCTATCTCACCATCGACTCGGTGCGGCAGGTGGGCGCGCTGCTCCAATACCGGCTGCGCTACCCGAACCAGGAGGTCTTCGCCAGCCTCAACGGCGCCATGCTGGAGCCGCTGCGCAACTTCGACAGCGCCGCACCGGAGCAGACCGCGCGCCTATATGACCTGCTGCTCGCCAACGACTTTGCCGGCATGCAGCAGCTCTTCACCGCCTTCTTCCACAGCATCCCCGGCGACTGGCACCGCAACAACCGCATTGCCCGTTACGAGGGCTTCTACGCGAGCGTCTTCTACGCCTACTTCGCCTCGCTCGGCCTGGACTTGAGCACGGAGGAAGCGAGCAACGCCGGCCGCCTGGACATGGCCCTGCGCTTCAACGGCCAGGTATACCTGTTCGAATTCAAGGTGGTCGAGCTGGCCCCCGAGGGTCGCGCCCTGCAACAGCTCAAGGACAAGGGCTATGCCGAGCCCTACCGCGGCGACGGCCGCCCGATTCACCTCATCGGCGTCGAATTCAGCCGCCAGCAGCGCAGCGTGGTCGGCTTCGAGGTCGAGACGCTGGGCTGACCCTCCCCCGCGCACGAATCGCCGCACTAATCGCGCAGAAATCGGGGGAGACCACAAAAGCGGGGCTGCCCTCAGGTCTTGCAATCAAGCTTTGCGGAATGCTGCATCGCAAAATGACCCTTCGGACTCCTAGGCGCCGGCTTCCCATGGAAAGGGTTATCTACCCGGGGGTGGCGTCGTCCACGGCAGTTCGCGTTGCACCACCGTGGGCGGTGACGCGCGGGCGGCAGCGCAGCTTGATCGGGGCGCGGGTGCAGCCGTCGTCGCTGGCCTTGCTCGACCACGCGAAGGCCTCGCCCGGCCGCAGCGCGGCCATGCGCTCGGCGGTCAGACCCGACAGCGCCGCGTTGGCCTTCTGCACATGCTTCAGCCACGCCGGCGAATTGAACTTGTGCAGGATGATCTGCGTTGAGAGCTCGATCACCTTGACCTGCACCGACTGCGGATCCTGGCTTGCGATCAGGATGCTGGTACCCTTGTGCCGCATCTCGCGGATGACCTCAACGAGCCCATCCACCAAGTCGGGGTTTTGGATGTATTTGTGGGCCTCGTCGAAGACCACGAGCTTATTGAAGCGCTCACCATTCCAAGTGGCTTCCGCCACCAGGTGCAACAGCACAACGAAAAGCCCCAGCGCCTCGTCCTTCTCCATCAGCTCGTCGCGAAGATCGACGATGACTAGTCGACCAGGTCGAAACAGCGCGGTAATCGAGGCGCCGTCAGCGATGTAATCGGCAGCGAAGTCCAGGCGCGTGCGGGCCAGTTCTTTCAGGTTCTCCGCCATGCGGGACCGCTCGATCCCGTCGCGCAAGCCGTCCAGATTCAGATCGCGACGGATCTCCTTCATGATTTGCTTGAGCTGGCGCAGGTAAAGGGCCTGGTTTCCGACTGCGCCCATCAAGAAGGTCCAATGCTTCACCTGCAGTTCGGCGGCGCTGAACCGCAGCGGCGTGACCTCGATGCCCGGAAACTCCCGGCGTCGCTCCTCGACCTGGGCCTCCGGCGCGATGATCAGCACATCGTCGAGGCGCGTCGGTTCCGCCCCGTAGCGTCCCCGCAGCAGCTCAAGCTCCTCGGCCTTGCTGTTGGGCCGCACCATGCTGGTGAACTCCGGGGCGTAATCCATCGTCGGCGAGTAATGGAAGATGACACCGCCGAGCGGCTTGGGAAGCGCGTTGATCCCGGGCAGCGGTCGCAACGCCATTTCGACCATCGCGCCCAAGGTGTAACTCTTGCCGGCGCCCTGCACACCGAACAGGCTGATCGTGTGGGTTTCGTTGAGATCGAGCGCCACTCTGCGGCCCTGGGTTTCGCCCAAGAGACCGTACTGCGGCGATGGCTCGCGCTTGCCCAGCAGGATGTCGTAATCCGGCGGACGGTCGGTGCCCAAGCGGTCTGTCGCGTCCGCCCCTGACCGTACCGGCAGCGGCCGATCGACAGGCGCTTGCCCTGGCTCGACATAGGGTGTCGGCACCGCGGACTCCGCTATACGCTTGTCCTGCCCCGATGAATCCGCGCCTCGAGCCGAAGCTTCGCTTCGCTTCGCGACCTGCTCCACGGTACCCGGCACTGTCGGTGCGGCCGGCGCGGACGCAGCGCCCGTCACAAACGACGTCGGCGAAACAGCGAGCGATGACGCGGCAGTGTCGGCGCCGACAGTGCCAGTACGCAGCCCGTCGGGAGACGCAAAGGATTCCCAATCGACCGTGCGATCCCGCGGCGGGCTCAGGAACGCGGCGGTGCGCAGCACGGGCACGGTGGGCTCGCGCGGCGCGGGCGCGGCCATCAGCCCGGGCACGGCATCGGACGCTGTTGCGACCGCGCAGGCCGCAGCCAGCAGGCCCTTGATGCGATCCGCGCCGATGCGGTGAAACTCCACGCCGAGGTCCACGTCGGGCTGGTCCAAGCCGTCCTTGGCGAAGTCGAACACAAGTCCGGTCCGGGTGAAGCTCAGTCGATACCCCTCGTCGATGGTACGCAGAAAGAAGCGCGCCTCTTCCGCCGCAGCGGCGGACACCAATTCGTAGCGTTCCGCCCGTGCCAGGTAGAAGTCCAGGAGCACGTTCAGCTCGCGGGACTTGACGACGTGATCCGGCCGGCGCTGGCCGTCCGCGTCGAGATCGAAATGACCTGCCAGCACGCGCTCGCTCTCGCCGATCTGCTCCGCGATCGCCTGCCGCAGCGACGCGCTGCCGAACAGATCGGCCACCTGGCGGTAACACTTCACCTCCACCAGACGGCACACGATCTCCCGCCGGCGCGGGTCTAAATCGAACAGCGCGAGATCTGTGCGCTTGAAGCTCATGGCCTCGCCGACCTCGTCCGCCGCGGCCTTGGCGCTGCGGTAGAGCTCCAGGTGGGCATCGAGGGGCACGACGATCTGATCGGCGAAGACCCCCTGATCTTCCAGGAAGAGTCTGGACAGGGCCAAGCCCATCGCCTCCGCCTGCTGATTCGGCGCGCTGACCAGCTTGAGTGCCAACCGCCCGGACAGGCTCCGCAATTGGTCCAGCAAAAGGACCGCGTAGGCCCTGTCCGCCGGCAGCTCGAAGGCGTGCAACACCGGCGCGAGCATCGCCTCCACCTCGTGCAGGGAGCGGGAGCTGATCGCCAGGTTCGGACCGGCGTTCTGGCGTATATCTGGCGAATGGTCGATCAAGTACTCCGGGCGTTGGGAGCGCCGCCGGCCGGTCGGGCCGCCATGGTCGAAGTATTCGATGCCCATGTTGCGATCGACGGTAAAGACCCAGTCGCTGTGCTCGTGCACCAGATGCAGCAGGGCCTTGTGGTCGGGGGACAGGGCGAGCGTCAGTTGGGGGCGCAGGTCCATCCCGCTGCGCCCGGTCGCCACGTTGGCCGTCGCATTCGCCAGGACCAGCCCCAAGCGGGCGAGGAGCCGGGTCTCGTCGGCAAGCTCGGCGATCGGCAGCGGCACGCCAAAGCGGGGATGGCGCCGCCAAGCCACCAGCGATTCGTCCTCCTGATACTCCGTCGCCATGTCGAGCACCAGCCCGTGGACCGGGGCAACCCCGTCGCGGCGATCCCCCGGCGTGGCCCCCACCTCGGACGCGGCGAAGACATCGAACAGCAGGGTCAGGTGCGCCCGGTAGTGGTCGGGGTGGCCCAGATAGTCCCCGATGCCGCGCACGGCGACGGCAAGCTTCGGCGACAGATGATCCTCCGCCGGGGTGCAGAAGGCGTCCGCCTCGGCCACCGTCGTGCTCGCCGAGGGGTTCAAAAGCTCCGTCAGACCTTCGGCCAGGGCCGGGGACGCGCTGTCCGGCGCGAACAGGCGGATGTCGTAACGCAGATCCCGCAGATGCGGCTCCCGCTCCAGTGCAAGCAGCGCTTCCGCGATGACGCCCGCCCGCCCGGCATTGAACGCATTGACGGTCAAGGTGCCGACATAGGGATGCTGGGCCAGATAGCGCTCGAACCGGCTCGCCAGATACTCTCCGTCGATCACGGACCCGCCGATGCCGGGCTCCGGGAGGCCCAGGGCGCTGCACAACTGGCCCAAGAGGCCCCGCGGGTCCGCTTCCGTGCTCGGCGCGTACAGGCTCCAGAACGGGCTCAAGTTATCCACCAGGACGAACAGCCGCCCGCTGCCGACCGGCAGCACCGCGGGAAAGCCCGCCGGAGTCAGGTAGCGCAGCAAGGCGTCGCGAACCGCTGTCACCCGCGTCGGCGCCAGTCCCGCGGACGCGGCAAGCCAATGTTCGCCTAGCTTCGCCCAGAGGGCGTACCACAGGGCGCGCAAGGGGTGGGTCGGTGCCAGCAGCAAGGCCTCGCGCGTCTGACCCCGGTGATCGCCGAGCACGACCGCCACGGTGTCCAGACGCAGCAGGGCATGTAGCTCGGCGAGCGCCGCATGACCGCGCTCGGCCAGTCTGCGCAGCTCTTCCACCAGGCGGGCGAAGGCATCCGCGTAGCCCAGGGCTTCTTCCAGCAGATCCCGAAAGTCCGCCGCCTCGGAGACGAGGCCGCCGGCATCGCCGGCGATGCCGGCCAGGTAGGCAGCGCGGGCGGTCTTGAGCTCCTCGGTCAGGGGTGCGCTCGGCCACGGCAACGCGTCCTCCGTGGCCGACTCCGCCCCGTCGTGGCCGATGACGAGGCGCCAGCAGACCGGGCCCTCCGGCTCCCTCAGGATGCGCTGCTCGATCTCGCGCAGACGCTTGGAGACCGGAATGGCCCGGGTGCCCTCCCGTCCGAAGGGGACTTCAAGCAGGTCCAGGTCGCGGCTGTTCCGGTCCACCCAGCGCGGCTCCCCCGGCCGGACCAGGTTCGGATCTCGGCCGCCGGAGAGCGCGGCGAACTGCAGCTGGAACAAGGCGTGGAGCAGGCCGGGCGAGCGCTGGACCGCGCGCTGGGGTGGCTCCACGTCGATATCGCCCTCGGGCAGAACGTAGAACAGGTCGGAGGTATTCGCAGGTCGCTGCCCGGTGTCCGATGGGCCTTCGAGCACCATGTTTCCGTCCGCGTCCACGAGGGTGATAGGCTCGCCGTCGGCGGTCTCGGCGACCACGCGCAGAAAGTGCCAACCCTCCTCCCACGCGACCTTACCCAGGTTGCTGAAAGTCACCGTGGCACGCAAGGTTTTCGGCCTCCAGGCGCTCTTCTTCCTGGAAAAACCGATGGGGCCGCTGTCTACCGAGACCACATGGACCACGAAGCGCTCCAGCCCCTGAACGCTCTGGGGGTGTGGCTCGACCTGGAAGCTGGCAGTGAACTTGGTCAGTCCGTTTGGCCCGAGTGGGAGATAGCGCTGCCCGGCCAGCGCATCGATGGCAGGGTTCTCTTCGCTCGGCTCCGCGATGGGCAGCCCCGTGTCCACGTTGTAGATACAGACATGATCGGGGGTCTGCTCGCTGACGAACTCCCATTTGTCGAACGAAAACTGCCAGCACGACGGGTCCATCGCGATGCGGCGGGTCCAATGGCGCGGACTTTCGGTGCCGGTCTCTTCCAGAAAGCCACCGAATCGGTTGCGGAAGCCCCCGTCTTTCAGCTCCAGCTCCTGCACGCGGCCGCGCTCGGACAGCGGCGACCAGGTGATCTTCTCGACCTTGCTCCGGTTGTTGCGCGCTTGCTGGGGCGCCTTCAGCGGGTCCAAGAGCCATTCAAAGTCCGGGATCAGCCCGAGATGAAACAGCGCCGCCCCCAAGGTCTCGGGAGCGTTGCCGTTCGCCCTCGCGGTCAGGAGCCAGCGCACCGCCGCCGCGGAATCGGCGAACAAGCCCGAGCGTGCGTCGCCGCGTAGATCGCGCAGCAGTTGCGCCGCGATACCGCGGTAGGGCTCGCCGAGCGCCGCAATCATCTGATCTTCCAGCTCCCGGTAGGCATCTGACAGGTCCAGCTCCTCGAAGGTGGCGACGCCGAATGAGTCCTCGGCCGCAGCACGCAGGCCGCTCGGGATGAACACCAAGAGCGGCGGGCGCAACGACCCGTCTGCCTCCGGGTTGCGCAACTCGACGAGCTTGGTTGGCGAGACATAGGGGTCCGCCACGTCCGTCGCATGCTGATCCGCGAGGATGACCACCGCGGCGTCAGAGACCTCCGCGCGCAGGGCACTGCATAGGCGGGAAGTCAAGGCGTCGTCGAGATCTTGGACCCGCATGCAATGACCGGGGCCGCGAGCGCGCAGACTCGCGGCGAGCCGCGGCTGCAACAGCCCACACAGCTCCGCATTGAGATCCTGGGCGGAAATGTCTCGAATGCCTTTCGTCATTGGGCGGCGCCTCCGGCATGCGCGTGATCGGTGTCGCCGTCCGCTCCGGTTTCCTTGGCAATGGGATAGCGGGGGGTCACGGTCTGGGCCACATAGGCGTCGGATAGGTCGCGGAAATACCCGACCTCGCGCAGGCGGCCGACAAAGGCCTCGCGATTGGAGCGCAATGCCCGCCGCTCGGCGATGGTGCTTCCGGCGAAGCCGTCGCCGTCCGGCAGACGGTCGATGTAAAGCCCGTAGCGCTCGCGAAGCGCGTCCAGCACTTCATCGACGCGAAGATTCGCCGTGTGGTAGCCGCGCACGCCGCCCGGCCGCAGCACGATCACCTGTAGCAGCACCTCCAGCAAGCGACTGTCGAGGATGAAGCGGCGCGGTGCGCCCTTGGTGCGCTGCTGGGCCACGAGCGCACCGGGACGGTTCTTGAGCAGCAGGGAATCAAGCCAGCTAGTGAGTTGGGCGCGGTGATACTCACCCCGAAATTTCATCAGTACTTCGATGTACGTGTCGAATGCGCTTAGCTTCATCTCTTGCGCTCGCCGTAGCTCGGGCTCAAGCTCGCCCGCGTCGTCGGTGCAGTCGCGTGCCAAGCTGATCATTCGATACTCGAAATATCTTTCGCGTTCGGATTGATAGGCTTCCCCAAGCAGCGCGAGCAATTCGGCCAAGCTGGCAGTTTTCCCGTCGCTCGGATGGAGCTTGCCAAGCTTCCGAAGATCCTCGGAAAATTCGTCCAACTTGCGCAAAGAGAAATATGACTTCACAAACGGGGTGATTCGGCGAAGATGGGCGTCGAAGCTCCGAATCGCCAAGCTCGAAACCGGGCTATTGGGGTTGCCGGCAACATCCAAGACTATTGCTACCTTGTAAGGGCAATCGCCTTGCGGATCTTTGTCAACTCGGGGGTTCATCGGGCACCGACGCGGATGGCAGGTTGGGTCTGCCTTAGCGCCTCGAACGAGGCGAGGGACGAGCTTGATCAGCTTCAAGTGATAGATTGCGAGATGAAAGGAGAGCAGAACCTTTAAGTATTCGACCATGACCGAGCGCGGAACGAACGGGGAGTAGCAAAGCAGTCGTTGAACGTCTTCTGTCAGCAAGTCCGCGCCGCCGATGCAGGTCGGCGGAAAGCAGTCCCGCGGAAAACGCTCGTCCGCCGTGTCTTTAACATGGACGGAGAATGACAGCAAAGCTTGCGTTTCTACGTCCATGTGAGCTGCAGTTGCCGCGGTACCGGTGAGCGGATCGAAGCCCTGAAAGAAAAAGCGCTTCAACTGATCGATTACTGCTTGGCCTGCGTCTCGTCGTGCGGCGTAGATCGCTTCGTAAATATGCTGTGCCGCTCCATAGTCGCGCGAATGCAGGACGTTGCGAAATCGATATGTATAACCGTGCAGCGGGCGCGGAGCGGCAACCGTCGCGTTCGCTCTTCCTCGGTTAACCATGTCCAGCAAGTGCGTTTCCACCCACCGATGGGTCGCTGTTGGAAATCGCTCAAACCCTTCGAATCCTTCTCTATCCTGGATGATCTGGTCCACAAAAGCGGCAACTTCCAGCGAGCGTTTGCGCTGAACTCTGGGCGTCAGGCCATTAAACTGGACCCGTCCGAAAAAGTTCGTCAAGACGCGATCCATCTCGATGAACTGAAAGTCCAAGTAATTGACTTTTTGCAGGCGAAAATCTTTATCGCGTTTCGACAGAGGCATCACTCGGTCTCCAGTGCCGGTTGGTCCATGACGAGCCGCCCGGTGGGCTCGCGGCGAATGCGGTAGAAGTCGTGTCCGGAGGTGGTGAGCAGCACCTCTTGATAGGGTGCTGAGCCGAGCAGGTTCTTGAACACCTCGAGGCCCATGTAGAACCCTTGGCTTTCCTCTACCCCCGGTCGGTAGCCCTGGTTGAGACGCTGAAGCATCTCGAAGATGTCCAGGTTGATGGGCAGGCGCGGGTCGGCCCCGTGCTCCGCGCGGTAGCGCAGCACCAAGCGGCTCGGCATGTGCTCGATGAACTCCGCGTCGCGCGCCTCGTCGCTCACATCCAGGCTGAAGCGCTCGCGGGGGAAGAGGCGAAAGCTCTTGATGGTCCCCTTGTCCACCCGGCGGACCTGGAGCGCGAATGCGCCGCCCAGGCGGCCGGTGTCCGCCAGGCCCTCGCCCCGGTTGATGGCGTCGATAAGCTCGGGCAGCACGGTTTCGGTGGAGACCTCGCCGCGGATGATCCCGAGCATTCGCATGCCCGCCCGGTAGGGCAGCATGGCGGCGACGGCAGGGTCTCGGCGCTCGAAGAATTGGCGACGCCGGGCCATGGCGAGATACTGCCGGTGCCGGGCCATGGCCGCGCGCTCGGCGTTGCCCTGATAGCCCCGGGGCAGCCGCTCGAACAGGCCCTTGAGCAGCTCCAGGTCGTAGCCCCCGCGCTCCGCGAAGCGGTGCAGCGCGGGCTCCTCGCCGGGGGAGACGAAGTCCAGGCCGCGGTCCAGCCGCGGGTCCGGCACCCGGCCCATATCGACCTGCTTCAGCAGCGTCAGCAAGCGGTCCCGGTTCTCGCCGTCGCCGCCCATCCAACTGTTGAAATAGAACCCCTGGAGCACGGCCTGCGCATCGCCCGCGGCATACAGGGCGTGGATCTCGGCGCAGTTGCGGGTTCCGACCAGCATGAAGGCGAGCGCCGAGCGCAGATCCCTGAGCGTGATGTGCAGCCGCCCGCGCAGGTGGGTCAGTGCGTAGAGGGTCTCCAGGCGCTCGACGACCTTCTCGCCGGCGGTGCTGTCCTGGAAGGTCCGGACGTTGTGGCGCACGTAGCAGCGCGGGGCCAGCTCGCAGTTCTCGCACGCCGTCCAAAGGTCCAGATCGACGAGCCTCTCGATCATCCGCCGCAACAGGCTCTTGTGGCTGCCGCTGCCTGCGCGAGGCAGGGCGACGATGCTGCGCAGATTGAGATTGACCACCGCGATGCCGTCTTGGCGCGCCCCGGTGGCGAGCCCGCGGCGGACCACCTGGGCGAGCCCGGCGAAGTCGTCCCCCCGGGTCTCCAGAAAGTCGATCAGCCGCCCCTCGTTGATGGCGATGAGACGGGTCTCGGTGCCAGGTGCTGCGGCGGCCGGCAGGGTGCCGTCGTCTTGCAGCGGGCCGGCGAACGGGCCGAGAAAGTCGAGCAGCACGCTGTCGCTGCTGCGCTCGCCCTCGTCCTGGCTGCCATCGTAGTTGCTGAGATAGACCCGGCCGTCCAGGGTGAAGCGGCAGCCGTTGACGCGCGGAGGGTCCATCGCGGCACCGCGTTTTCTGGCGCGCTGCTCCAGCACCTGCAGAAATGCCGTTTTGCCGTCACCGGCGTTGCCGGTTACGACCACCAAGCGCAGCCCGCCGGCCAGCACCGCCTCCACCAAGTCCTCGTCCAGGGCGGTCTCGACATAGAGCTTCTTGCCGAGCGCGTCGAGTCCGCGGGTACCGGCGTTGCTAGTGCGGCTTTGGCTGTAGAGGGTCAGCAGATAGTCGACGAAGGGGTTCCCCGGGGTTCCGGGTCGGCCCGAGCCAGGCGGCGCGAACCCTTCGATGCGATGGCCCGTCAGGTCCGACACGGCGGGCAGAACGACGCGCCGGGCTCGGGGGATGGCCTGGAGCGCATCCAGCACCTCGGCCGCGGACGCCGGACGCTCGGCCCGCCGCGGTGAGATGAGCCGCTGCACCAGCTCCGCCAGGGCGCCGTCCAGCCCGTCGCCATCGGGAGCGCCGCGCGGGTCCGGCGCCAGGGCAGACAGGCTCGGCGCGCCATCCCAGGGCGGCCGCCCGGTCAGGATCTCGAACAGGGTCACGCCCAGGGCGTACAGATCCCGGTCCGCCAAGGTTTCAGGCGTCGCATCGGCCCCCGCGTCGAAGTCCGGCGGCACATAGCGGCGGGTGCCGCCGCCCAGGCCCTCGTCACGCTGGGTGTGCACCGCCACGTTGAAGTCGATGATGCGCACCCCGGCATCGGTCCAGAGCAGATTGCCGGGCTTGATGTCGCAGTGGTACACGTTGTGGCGGTGCAGGTGATCGAGCCCCGCCGCCACCTGCCGGCCCAGGGCCAGGGCATCCTCCGGGTCCATGGGGCCGGACCGCACCATATCCGCCACGTCCAGCCCGTCCACGTATTCGAAGACGAGGTACGGCGTGCGGTCCCCGGGCAGCACGTCCGCGTCCACCACCTTGACGACATTCGGGTGCTCGGGCACCCGGAGCAGGGTCTGGTACTCCTTCTTCAGCCGGTTCAGCGTGGACTCCCGGTCCCGCAGGATCAGCTTCAGGACCCGGGTCACGTCGCCGAAGGTGTCGACCACCTTGTAGACCACCCCGAAAGCCCCCGGCCGGCCCAACTGCTCCATCACCACGAACTTCTGCCCCAGTCGGGTGCCGGGCTTGAGGGTGAGATAGTCCAGGGAGCCCTCGGCGCCCGGCATGTCTTCCCCCTCGGCCCGACGGCTTCCCGTCTGTTCTTGGCCGGTGACGATGGGCCTGAAGGCGGCCAGGGCCTCCGCCGCGCTCGGACGGGCGTCGATCTGGAAGGTGCAAAGCGATTGGAGCCAGGCGCCGAGCCCCTCCGGCAGGCCTGGTGCCAGGTCGCCGGCGCCCTGGGGGAAGACGGCGTTCAACGCAAACATGGCCGTGAAGTCGTCGAAGGGCCGCTCCCCCGCAAACAGCTCGTACAGCACCAGTCCGGCGCTGAACACATCGGATGCGCCGGTGGCAGCCGACGGGCCGACATGCAGCTCGGGGGCCTGGTAGTCCCGATCCAGCTCCCCGGCGACCTGCTCCGCTACGGTCTGGCTGCCGCCCGGGACGGCGCGCGCGTAGTCGAAGCCCAGGAGCCGGGTATGCCCGTCTTGCCCCAGCAGCACGGTCGCCGGACAGATGTTGCGATGCACCACGCCATGGGCATGGGCGTGGGCAAGGGCGGACAGGAGCTCCTCGGCGATCCGAAGCTTTTGGTCCAGGGTTAGCGCCAGGGCCGGGCGCTCCAGGTGCAGGCGCAGCGCCGAGCCGGGCACATCGTCGGTGACCAGCACATAGCCGGACTCGTCTTCCAACGGAAAAAAGTCCCGCGCGCCGACGATGCTGGCGTGGGGCGGCAGCCGGCTCAGGGCACGGTAGGCGTTGCCGATCAGGCGCCGCTCCGCCTCCCGCGACGGGGCGTCCTGGTAGGGGTCGGCGCGGTAGACGCGCAGGCGCACCGTGCCCGCCCGCGCGCCGGCGAAGGGGTTGGCGGCGCGGTACTCGGTATAGCCTTCGCCGCCGGAGATGCGCTCCACCACTTCCCAGTTGCCGTAACGGGCGGGGCCTTTGGGCTTGCGCACGGCGATCTTCAGCGCTTTCGAGATCGCCGAGATCAGCTTGCCGACGGCGCGGTCGAATCGGCTCGGCACCCGCTCCGGGTCGGTGAAGAACGCCACCGCCTGCTCCAGTCGCACCACCTCGTCCGCGTCGCGCTCGGTGCGGTCGTCGAAGGCCGCGTCCGGCGCCGTCAGGATCACAGCGCTGCCGACAAAGATGCGCCCCAGCTCGGCATGGCGCGCCGGGTCGCTGTCCACGATCAGGCCCTTGAGCGCTTTGGCGTGACCGCGCAGCTTCAGCAGCGGGGACTTGAAACACTGCCGCCCCTGCGGGCACCAGTAGGACCCGTCCACCTCGATGCGCCCCCGGGTGCCCTTCACGTCCACCAGATACAGCGCATGCGGCGCCACCACCGCCAAGTCCACCTCGTAGCGGGTCTCGTTATGGAGAATCTCGAAGTTGTGGATGACGGCGTAGCCGGTCGGCAGCCGGTCCCGCAGGTGCGCAATGGCGAGGCGCTCCGATTCGTTCACCGGCTCGCCGACGGAGATGACTTTGGCGGGCATTAGGCGGCTCCTGATATCGGGCGCTCGACTGCGCTCCGCGCCTGCATTTCAAGGCGAATCGCTTCTGTTTGAAGCTGGGCGGCGCGGATAGCTTGAGATCCGATGGCTTCAACAACGTCGTCGCGCAACTTTGGAGCGATTACGCTGCCTATCTGCGCCACGTCTAGCGTCGGGATAGATGTCCCGTAGGCCCGTGCCTTGAGCTGACGACGCCCATACTCTGAGCGAAGGAAGATGAATAGGAACCCAGCCACGAAGTCCGCGCGGCAACCAACCCGTATTGCATGTTCGGAGACGGCGCCGTTCATCACTGCCCCGATTGGCAGGACAGGTAGGCCGATAATTCCAGAAAGCTGTCCGGAACGAGGAACCAAGACAGTGTTCTCGCTCACCTTGAGATCTTCTAGGCCGCGTTGAGCCATTGCCAGAAAGGTGTCCGTTGCAGGGTCCGACCATTGAATCGCCGACGTACCGAAGAAGGGCAAACCGTAGCTGCTGTCGGTCACCGTCACGCGCTTGTAGCGACCGGGCTCGGCGATCGCTTCTGCGAGCTCGGACACGGTAACCGTTGCTGGGCCCGATTGGAGAGGCTGCAGCGCATCCAAATGGAACTGACTGTGATAGAAGGCATCCAATCGGCGTACGATACGGCTACTGAGTGCCGCCGTCACGGAAAACGGTTGCACAGACCCCGGGTGCTTTATATCCGGGAGCCCCGCAGAGGCAATCAGCTCTCTTGTGGCTTTGCCGCCTAGCTTCGCCGCCTCTGCGCGACGCGCGGCAGCTAATTCCACAAGGTCGTGAATCTCCTCCTCCAGTTCCGCGCCCAATCTGGGCACCGGTACATTGGCAATATGCTCCGGCTCGATATGCTGAATGATTGCGCCGTAGGTGCCGGCGGTGACCAGGGGTACGCCGAAGCGGCTGGAGAGAAAGGCGTAGAGATAGCCGGGCGGGATGCGCACGGGGTCCGGACAGACCTTCATGATGTCCTGCGAGGACCACATGCCAGCCATGTCCGGGCGGGCGTAGACCATGCGCCCGATGGTGCCAGAGCAGGAGATCAGGGTCATGCCCGGCCGCACTTCCAGGTGCCGGAGCTTGGGCAAGTCCGCGTGCTTGCGGCTCAGGAGCGGCAGGTGGGACAGGTCGGCCAGCAGCATGGAGCTGGAGCCGAGAAAGGGCACGCCGTGGGCGGGGTCGGTCACCCAGCGCCGCGAGAACTGGGGGCCGTTGAAGATCCCGCCCCCGGGCCCGGCGGTCAGCGACTTGAGCGGCTCCTTCGGCGCGTCCAGGCGGCGGATGCGCTCGCGGGCCTCCACCGCGCCGTACAGAAAGGGTCCCACGTCGAGGCGCCGCCGCTCGCCATGAATCCAACTGCTTGGGACGGCTTTGACCTTCATGCCCTGCGCCGGCCTATGCCTCGGTGGTTGCGATCGGAAATCATGTCGCTATTTTTATTCGCCGAGAAGCTGCGGCGCACATAGGCTTGCGAATGCGCGCACCGAGACAATCCGAAAGGGCACCACGCGGGCCGCATCGTCGAAGTCGGCATCGCCGGAAATCAGAAAGTCGGCGCGGCCCGCCAGCGCGCAGTCGAGAAACTTCGCGTCCTTGCGGTCGCGTGGCAGGTCCATCCGTGCGGGCGCATCGATAGCTCGGGTTCGCCGGTGGAGCACGTCGAGCCAATGCGCGAGCGTCGCGCGCGAGAGGGCAAACTTGGGCCGGGCGAGCACGTTGCAATACTCGTCCATGATCGCTTCCGACACCAGCCATTCGCTGTCGGCGCGGTCGATACACCAGAGCACGACCCGTTCCGGCAATCGGTCCCGATAAACGGCGGAGAGCAAGACATTGGTGTCGATGACCACCCTCACCGGCCGCTCCGGTAGGCATCGATCTCTTCGGCAATGTCGGCCTCCGTAATGCCCCGGGATTGGGGCAGAGACCGGATATGCTCGAACAGCGCGCGCCAGGTGTTCGGATCGTAGGCATCCGCTTGGGAGTCGACCAGTAGGACTTCCACGAGCGAGCCGGCGCGAAACGGCACGCCTTCCACGACCAATCGGCCCTGCTCGTCTACCTCGGCATAAGTCTTGAACGCGTTCATTCGATTTCTCCGACCTCCGATGGATATTCCGCTGCAGCGCCCGTTCGGGACTTGCCCAGGGGGCAGCTAGTCATATTCTTGACGGAATTGCGTTCTTCGCGGGTGGGAATCTCGATGCGGTCGATGCGGGACCGCTCCGGCCCGGCCTGTCCGACGAAGCGCTCGCGATTGCGCGCCCACCAAGCGGCGTCGATCTCGTCGGCCAAGGCGCGGATCTGGGCGTCGGTCGCGGCGCTCCCGGACAGGATGGCAGCCACGCGCAGCCGCTCCAAGAAGGTCTGGACATAGTGGAGGACGCCAGATCTTTGGGGACGGTGACCACGATGTCATCGGTGTCGTAGCGGATTAGAATCATTGCTCCGGTCTCGAATGGGTTGGCCTTGAGGCGGGGCGCGTCGCGGGCGACGGTCCGCACAGCGGACCCGACGCCCCGGGCTCCGGGTGCTCGGCGCGGAACTTGCGGTAGGCGGCAGCGATCGCGGGCAAGTCGTTGTCCGGGATGCGGCGCTTGCGCTTCAAGGTGCGGGTGACCCATTCGCCCCGGTAACGGACGCGCTCGGTCTCGTCCTGGTCTTCAAGCAGTTCTTCGCCTTCCGGGCTGCGTTTGAAGAGCGGGGCGCCGCGGCGGTCAAAGCCGACTTTTTCCGCCACGGCCATGAACACCGGGTAGTCCAAGGGCTCGCCGGTCAGGTCCTCGGCCTGCTTCTCCTGGTGGGTCTTTTTCTTGAGGAACAGGAGGCTGGTCAGGATATTGACATTGGCCTCGACGATAAATGCCTCCACCGGCAGATCGACGCTGGCGAGCACCCAGCAGTGGCGCAGGATCCACCAGCGGATGTACTCGTCGCCCGGGTTGCCGAGGATGCCGTCCGGCAGCACGATGCCCATGCGCCCGCCTTCTTTCAGCCACTGCACGCAGCGCTCGATGAAGAGCACCTCGGGGGCGACGCTCTTCTTGCGCGTGCCGGTGTTGCGGAAGCCGCCGTCCGGGGTGCGCTCCCAGGTGCAGGCCAGCTCGTATTGGCTCAGGATCGCCGGCTCGGTAATCGGGATGTCCGAGCCGAAGGGCGGATTGGTCATCACCAGGTCCATGGTGCCGAGCCGGACCCAGGCTTGGGCAGGCTTGACGCCGCTCAGGCTCCCGCCCGGGAACTCCAGTGAGTTCATGTGGAACACGCGGGCCTCGGCGTCCGAGGCCATGAGGATGTTCATCTGAGTGGCGCGCACCAGGGCGGGGTCGAAGTCCGCGGCGAAGATGCGCGTCGTGTACTCGCGCAGGCGCTCATGGACGCCGAGAAACTCCACTGTGGTCTCGTCCGTGCCTTGCTGGATGCCGGCGGCTTCGCGGAAGGTCCTGTTCATGTGCTCCAGCACGGCCACCGGGAAGCTGCCGGTGCCGCAGGCCGGATCCAGGAAGCGCTGGTGCTCCTGCGGGTCCAGCATGGCGACCATGAGCTTGACCGCGCCGCCGGGGGTGAAGTACTGGCCCTTGTCGCCGCGCAGGTTGGTGCCAACGATCTCCTGGTAGGCGGCACCCTTGGCGTCGAGCCCGGTGCGGCGGAAGTCGTACTTGGCGAGCTCGGAGACCATGAAGGCCAACGCGCGGTCGCTCAGGGAGATCTGGTCGGCGTCTCCGAAGATGTCGCACCAGCGGCGCTTGACCTCGGCGAACAGGGGCTCGATGCGGGCGCGGATGGCTGCCTGGCCCGCGGAGTCGAACTGCTCGGTGGGGCCGGCCCAGAAGCGGCGCAGCTCGCCGCGGGCGGTGCGCTCGTCGTACATCTTGGCAAAGATGAGATACAGGAATTGCCAGAAGGCGGCGTCCTTCGCCATGCCCTCGTTGCCGTGGATGTAGTTGTGGCAGCGGCGGAAGGCGATCCGCAGCATCTCCGGGGTGGCGCGGCGCAGGTAAGCCTCCGAGACGACATCCTTGCTGCCCAAGGTGCCGTCCGCGAGGGGCCAGTCGCCCAAGGGCTCGAAGCGGGTGTCGAAGCGGGTCTCTTGCTTCTTGAGGAAAAAGAAGTCGAGCCGGTTTGTCCACAGGCCGTAGGTGGCGGCAGGCACCGCGGCCAGCATGTCTTTGAGGTCTTCCAGGTCCTTGCGGGCCTGCTCGTGGTCGCGCAGCTTGACCGCGCGCTTCTTGCCGCCGGACTTGGGCTCGCTCTGGCAGACGACGATGCGCCGGAGATTGTTCGGGGTGTGCTCGGTGCCGGGCTCGAAGATGGCGATGTCCGCGGTGCGCACGCGACCATCGCAGGGCACCTTGAAGCCGGCAGCCATATCGTCGACGGAGATGCCGTACTCGTGGAACAGCGCCCGGGCGATGTGCTGGCGCACCTGCTCCTTGGCACTGTCCTTGACCGGCTTGCCGGTGATGTAGTCGAGCACGCGGCCCTCTTCGAGGATCGCGGCGCACTCGGTTGCAGGCTCTGCGGACACGGTAGGTGCTCCAGGCTCCAGCGGCAACTGCACGGGGTACAGCGCGCTCCGACCGTCGGTTTACCGCTTGTCTCCAAGCTCGTCAACCGTCCGACGAGCAATCACGGCGCCGGTCGGGCTTGATAAGGGTCTCAGAAGGATCTTTGCGCGCTAGATTCGACTGTCGCCGTCGCCACCCGGGAACACGGCGCCGGCGGGGTCGTCGATGGAAGCCCTTGCACGCGCATTTCACGCATCGGCGTGCCCGCCCCGCCCTTGTGGCGTGCACGGGGCGCTCGGCACTGTGCGAGCAGCCGCACGCGCGGAGCCGATAGGTCGCTTGACGAGGCGTCATGGTGACGCGCTGTATCGATCTCTCCCACCCGTCGCGAGAGCAGCAAGGGTCGCCGTGGTCTCCAGGCCGGGCGATTACGACAACGACAGCGACAACGAGCTGGCCGCGACCGCCGCGATCACTCCTCCGCATGATGATCATCATGTGCCGGCGCCGGTCCCGCATGCACATGATCGCTCGCCACCCCGGGGGCATGGAGGTGCAGATGCTCGTGGGCGTGGACGTGGGCGTGCCGGTGCAGCATCGCCGCCGCGAGTCGCCCCTCGTGCAGGCACACCGCCCGGGTTGCCAGGCGCTCCAGCAGGCGGCGGTCGTGGGAGACGATGACCATCGCCTGCGGCAGCGCCGTGAGGTGCGCGAGCAGCCGCGCCTCGGTGGCCGCATCGAGCCCGTTCGTGGGCTCGTCGAGCAACAGCACGTCCGGGTGCATCGCGAGCACCGTCGCCAGCGCCACCAAGCGCTTCTCGCCGCCGGAGAGCCGATGCGTGACGCGCTCGGCAAAGCCGGCGAGCCCGAGCGCGGCCAGCGTCGCCTCCGCATCCGCCCGCGCCTGCGCCGGCGAGCGGCCCAGATTGAGCGGGCCGAAGGCGACGTCCTCCAGCACCGTCGGGCAGAAGAGCTGATCATCGGCGTCCTGGAACACGAGCCCAACCCGCGCGCGCACCGGCACGAAATCGGCCTCGGCGCGCCGCACCTCGCCGAAGGCCGCAACCTCGCCCGCGCTCGGCTGCCGCAGCCCCACCAGCAGATGCAGCAGCGTGGACTTGCCGGCACCGTTGGCCCCCGTCACGGCAACGCGCTCCCCCGCGTGCAGCGCAAAGTCCACACCCCGCAGCACCGCCCGGTCCGCGAAGCCGAAGTGCACGCCGCAGAGCGCGAGCAGCGGCGCGCTCACGCCAGCCGGTCCAGCGCGACGAGCCCCGCGCAGAGCGGTAGCAGCGCGAGCAGCCACGCCGTGTCGGCGCCGCGCCAGCGCTGGCTGTCCAGCAGATAGAAGCGGCCATGGAAGCCGCGGCAGCGCATCGCCGCCTCGACGCGCCGCGCGCGCTCCAGGCTGCGCACCAAGAGCATGCCGATGAGGTTGCCGTAGCTCGCCCAGGTGTGGCGATTGCTGCGCGGCACGAAGGCGCGGGCGCGCATGGCCCGGCGCAGCCGCCCCAGCTCGTCATCCAGCCGCGCGATCTGGCGCACCGTCAGCAACAGCAGGTGCACCAGCTTGTCCGGCAGGCCCAGCCGCCCAAGCGCGTGGCCCAGCGCCGGGGCTTCGAGCCCGCCAAGCAGCCCGAGCATGGCCAGCACCACCGCGTTGGCCTTGAGCGCGATGAGCGCCGCCTTGTGCAGCCCCTCAGCGCTCGCCGCGAACGGCCCGAGCGCCAGCACGGGCGCGCCCGGCACGGTAAAGGGCAGCGTCAGCAGCAGCGCCAGCATGAGCCCTTCGAGCAGCGCGAGGCGCCGCAGCAGCAGGCGCGGCGGCAGCCCGGCGGCGAATACGACCAGCACCGCCAGCGCCAGCGCGAGGCCGGTGGCGCCGATGCGCTCCAGGCTCACGGTGACCAGCGCAAACAGCACAAGCGCGAGGATCAGGAGCCGCGGGTCACGGCGCGCAAAGGTGCCCTGGGCGCTCGGCGCGAGGGGCGATGGCATCAGCGCCCGCCGCCGTTTCGCCGGCACTGCCACCAGAGCCCGAGCCCGGCAAGGCCGACGATGTAGCCGATGCCGCCCAGCACGTCGCGGAACCCCGCCGCATCGCGGGCCGCCGCGGCCTCTTCGCGCAGCGGGCGCACCTGGCGCGCGACCGCGCGCTCGATGGCGGCGATGAGGTCGGGATCGAGCCGGGGCTCGGCGGCACCGATGTCGGTCGCCGCTGCCGCGGGCAGCGCGGGGCGATCTGCCGCTTGCAGCGGCGCAGCAGCCGAGCTGGCCGCATCGGCGACGTCGCCCTGCGGGAACGCCCCGGCCAGCTCGGCGGCGCGGATCAGCCAGGTCGCCCGGTGTCCGTCCGGCGTCTCTGCGATGATCTGATGATCGACGGCCGCCGTCGCCGCGTAGGCGAAGCCGCCGTCGGCCCCGGAGCGCAGCGCCGCGAGCGGCTCGCCGCTGGCGCTCTGCACCCGCACCGGCACGTCCGCCGCCTTGCCGCCGCCGGCGAAGTAGACCTCCCCGCGGATGACCCGGCCATCGGCGGCGGCGAACAGATTGAGCTTGTGCGCGAGCGCCGGGCCGGCGGCCAAGAGCCACAGCAGCGTCGCGGCCAAGTACAGCACATGGCCAAAGCCGCGGCGGCGACGGCGCGCGCGTGCGTCCTCAGGCATGGCGCGCCTCCGCCCCCGGCAGCATCTCCGGCGCCACGCGCTTGAGAAAGCTCAGCACCGTGCCGGTCACCAACGCCTCCACCAGGGCCAGCGGCACATAGATCACCAGCACGGCCTTGGCCGCCGGCCAAAAGGATTCACCGCTCAGCCCCAGGCTCAGCGCCACCAGCGCCGCGGTGAGCAGCACACCGGCGGCGCCGGCCGCAGCGCCGATGCCGAACACCGCCTTCGGGCCCGCCCGGCCCAGCAGCGGTCGCAGCGCCGCCGCACACAGGAGCGCCGGCAGGGCAATGTTCAGCGTATTGACGCCGAGGACGACAACCCCGCCGTAACCGAAGAAGGCGGCCTGGAGCACCAGCGCGACGAACAACGCCGGCACCGCCGTCCAGCCCAGCAGCAGGCCCATCAGCCCGTTCAGCAACAGGTGCGCGCTGCTTAGGCCCAGCGGGATGCTAATCAGCGACGAGACGAAGAAGGCCGCCGCCAGCACCGCCGCCTGCGGCAGCGCGGCATAGTCCAGCCGGCGCAGCGCGACGGCGAGGAGCCCCGCCGATAGGAGCGCACCGGTCACGAGCACGGGTGCGCTCAAGACGCCGTCTGGGATGTGGGCCATCGCGTGAGGCTACTCCATGTCGCGCGCGCGCACCCAGATCAGCGCGCCCTGCTCCACCGGCACCGACTCACCGTCCGGGTTCTGCATCGGCTCATCGCCCTCGATCAGGGCCGCGAAGCCCCACCAGCCGGCGCGCGGCATCGCGTAGCTGAACACGCCGTTGCCATCGGCCCTCAGCACCTGGGTCACGAAGGGGCTCGCCGGCGGCGTCACGCTGCCGTCGTTGCGCCATTCCACCTCGACCTCCGCGAAAGGCACCGGCGCACCGCCCTTCTTGACCACGCCCGTGAACAGGTTGCCGGTCCAGAGGCCGTAGGGCCGCGTCAGCGGCTCGATCTCCACCGGCAGCCCCACCATGGCGTCCCAGTTCTCCTCGGCGCCGAAGGCATCCACCACCGTCTTGGTGTAGTGGACGATCATCACCCCCTCCGCCGGCTCCCAGTAGGGCGCGGGCTCGACGAAGAAGACATAGCCGCCCGGCCCCGGCACCTTGAAGCTTGCCTTGTAGGCCGCCTTGCCGTCCACCTGCACCTGCTCCAGGGCGTCCTTGAGGTCTTGCTTGCCGTCCGCCGTGAGCACGCCGAAGGCAGCCGGCGTCGCCATCGCCATGGCCGGCCCTTGCTCCATGGGATGCGTGAAGGTGAGCGCCAGGGACAGCTCGGCGCCGGTGTCGGCGTCGATGATCTCCGCGGACGGGATCAGCTCCTGGAAGTGCGCCGCCGCGCCCAGCGGCACGGCCAGGAGCAGCGCAGGCAGGAGCGCGCGGGGGAAGCGCGCGGGGCGGGCATCGGTCGGGCATGGCTGCGGCATCGGGGCCTCCTGTCGGGATGGTCGCCCGCGTCACGCCGGCCCGAACGAGCACCCGCGCAGCGAGCTGATATGAGCATTGTCGGGAATGATCATACCGGCGGGGTCGAGCGCGCGGCAAGCGCGCGTGTAAGGCGGCTATGGCATGCTCGCCCTGCTTGAGACCGCCCGCGGCAGCCGGTGGGATCGCCCGCCGACCTTGCACCAGGCCGTAGCGAGCTCACCCGCCACGACTAGCCCCCATGCCGACCCCGCTGATCCCCGTGACCCTGCTGACCGGCTTTCTGGGCAGCGGCAAGACGACGGTGCTGAACCACCTGGTGCGCCAGCCGGAGCTCGCGCGCACGCTGGTCATCATCAACGAGCTCGGCGAGATCGGCCTCGACCACCTGCTGCTGACACGGATCGCGGACGACAGCGTCGTGGAGATGTCGAGCGGCTGCCTCTGCTGCACCATCCGCGGCGACCTGATCGGCACGCTCAAGGACGCGCATTGGCGCTTCTCGCGCGGCGGCGAGCGCCAGTTCGACCGCGTGGTCATCGAGACCACCGGCCTCGCCGACCCCGCGCCGCTGGACGCCCAGCCGGCGGCCCTGAAACAGGCGGCGATGGCCGATTGCCTGCTGCTCACCAAGGCCGACCTCGCCGAGCCCGCGGCGGTTGCGGCGCTGGAAGCACGCCTGCAGGGCATCAACCCCGCCGCACGGCGCCTGCGGTTTGAGCACTGCGTCGTCGCAGCGTCCGCGCTGCTCGGGCTCGGGCTGTTCGATGCGGACAGCAAGATCCCGGACGTTGCGCGCTGGCTGAACGAGGAGGCTTACCCGGGCGGCGCGGACCCCGGTGCCATCGACGCCTGCGGCACCCACCACTACGATAACCACGTGCACGACGACCACGCCGAGCATCGCCACGCGCACCACGCGCACGACCCGAACCGCCACGACGACCGCATCCGCGCCTTCTGCCTGGTCATCGACGAGCCGCTGGCAGAGAGCATGCTCGACGCCTGGCTCGACCTGCTGCTGTCCATGTCCGGCCCGGACCTGCTGCGCGTCAAGGGCATCCTGAACCTGCGCGAGCGCGCCGCCCCGGTCGCCATCCACGGCGTCCAGCACATCTTCCACCCGCCGGTGGAGCTGCCCGCCTGGCCCGACGCCGACCGCCGCTCAAAGATCGTCTGCATCACCCGCGACATCCCGCGCGCGACCATCGAGGCGTCGCTTGCGGAGTTCATTGAGGTCTGGCGGCGGCCTTAGACGCAGCCGCCGACACCTGGGCCGAGGGCCAAGGGAGCCCTCCTCGGCCCTCGGCCCAGCCCGCTGTTGGCAGGTCATGGCGCGCAGACGCATCGTCGGTGCGAGGTCGCGTTGCGCCTCCGCGAGTCGATCCTACCCGGGACAGGAGGCGCGCCTTGCGGAACCGGCTCTGCACCTTTGCGCGAGAAACGGCGCCAACCGTGGTCTGTCCCTGAGGCGCCCGCAACAACCGCTCCGAGAGCACTGCGCGGATCTCGGGCCGACACTGGTCGCGGAGATCCTGGCCAGCGCGGCTAGCTTCGTGATGAGGTCGACAAGCGCCACGAAGCCATTTGTCGCTGCGGCCAGCGCCGGCACCGACCAGCCGCGCCGCGACGCCGCCGCATCACCCGCGTGCTAACCTCCGGGCAAGGCTATCGAACCGAGCACAGGCATGGAACTGAAGCAACTCGACCGCATCACCTTCGATCCGGCCATCATGGGCGGCAAGCCCTGTATGCGCGGCATGCGCGTCACCGTCGGCATGATCGTTGGGATGCTGGCGACCGGACACGACAAGGCAGCCGTGCTCGAACTGTACCCGTACCTCGAACCCGCTGATATCGATCAGGCACTCAGCTACGCGGCATGGCGTGCGCAAGAGGTCGAGACCCGCATCGACGCTGCATGAACCTGCTGCTGGACATGAATCTGTCACCGGCCTGGAAGCCGCTCTTGGAAGCTCATGGCTGGCACACGCAGCACTGGAGCGAGGTCGGGGCGGTGAACGCAGCGGACGCGGAGATCATGGCCTGGGCGAAGGCGCACGGCTGCTACGTCATCACGAACGACCTCGACTTCAGCGCCATCCTGGCGGCAACCTGGGCGTCCGGGCCGAGCGTGGTTCAGAGCGGTTCAGCTCAGAGGGCAGGATCTTGCCCCCGCGACCCTGGGCAAGACCCTGCTGTCCGTGCTCGACGCCGCGCGTGACGCCCTGCAACGCGGCGCGATCCTGACCCTGGATGTCCGCAGCTCGCGCGTCCGCCTGCTGCCGATCTGAGCGCGCTGGCGCTCCGGCACCGCTACCGGCCGCGAGCAGCCAGGGCGAGGGCCCCGACTTCAGTCCGCGGCAGGGCGGCGACTGAAGTCGCCGACCCCAGGGCCGGGTGAAGGCGGCGCTGCCGGGGGAGGCGCGGCATCGGCGTCACGAGGGCAGCAACAGCTCAGCCATCGGCACCCTGTTTCAGCGCAAACTCTCCCAAGAGTTCGACGAAAAGCGGCTGCCAGCGTGCCGGAGCCATACCGACATCGGCGCCAAGAGAAACCAGGCGCATGTCGGCCTCGCTTGTGCTCATACCCAGCGCCAGCGCCAATGCTCGATAGTTTGATAGGGCCGGTCCAAGACTCGGATGCGGATGGCCGGTGTCGCGGGTGAAGGCGAGCAGGATCAGCAGCATGCGGCGGCTCAGCGGCTGGGCCTCGGCCAGGCGGTTGGTGGCCTGAAGCAGTTGGGCCAGGTTGTTCAGATCCCGGGCGACGTCGGGATGCTCGGGCCCGAGGCTCGCCTCGTCAATGGCGAGCGCCCGGCGCAGCAGCGGCTCGGCTTCGGCCAAGCGGCGGCAGATGGCGCAAGGGATGCGTCTAATGTCCCACGGCATAATCTGAGCCACCAGCGCGACTGGCTCCCGCGTGTCGGAGGCTGGGCAGGTATCCGGCGACGCCGCGTCACAAGAAGAATACCTCGCGCAAAGACGCAAAGACGCAAAGACGCAAAGGCGCCAAGAGAAAAAGTAAAAAACGAAGACTTTGCGTCTTCTCCTATTGCGGCTCTGCACCTTTGCGCGAGCTCTTCTTCGAATTCCGTGATTCGCGGAGACGGCGCCAACCGTGGTCTGTCCCTGGGGCGCCCTCGGCCCGGGGCGCGGGGCGCAGGCGGCGCGGGCCGGGCCGAGCTATAGGGTTCTCGCGAGGCGGAAGCCGAGGTCGTCGTGCCGGCGCGACGGGAGCCTGCCGAACCGGCACGCCGAACGGCAATGGAAGTCGTCGCCTTTCCAGCAGCCGCAGTGGATCACCCCTGTGAGAGATCTTGCTCCAGCAACTGGGGTAGTGGGTGGAACAACTCGATCAGCGTTTCTCCTCGGAGGTGCTCCTTTCAACCGACCTATACGCTTTCCAGATCTGCTCACAACTAGAATAGAACCCAGCCAACATCCGCTTTGCATCCCAGACATCTCCAGGTAAAGGTCGGGATGCAATCTCGACCGCGAGCTCGCTGTTGTCGGTCGAGACGTGGACGTTCGTCTCCGCATTCGGAACCTTGACCATCCCCGCAAGCTCTGTTGCAGGGTGTGGATGCTCGACTGTTGTTGCCAGACGCAAAACTGCGACGATTGCGTCCGCCCGGGGACGGATCGCTACCGTTCGCCCGTCTTTGAAGCCCAGGATCAGGTCGTTCCCAACCACGCCGGAGGTATAGATGGTCCGTTCCCGCTCCAGTTCACGGGCTGCCTGGCGGAGGGTTGTCAGGTGTTGGCTCTCGGTTGAGTCCGAGAACATGAGCAGCACAAGTGCTGCGGCGGAGCGAACGCCAAGGTCAGCCGTGAGATATGGATGCTTCTGCAGCCACTCGTAGAAGTCCCGCTCTTTCAATTCGGCTTCGTACCTCGCGGTGAATAGCTTGGGGTAATCTATCCCGAAGATCTCAAAGATTTCGACTAGGCGAAGGTAGATGTCGTAATAGCCGAGGAACGACTGGGCATCAGAGATGCCGCGTTCTGCTGAGGCGACGAGATATCGCCGCGCCAACCGCCGCGCTTGGGCGTCGTTGCCGGCGTTGAGCCCTCCAAGTGCGTACAAGAGACCAATGTGGTAGAAGGATTTGGGCTCATTTGCCATGGCGGCCCGGAATAACAGTGCACGCGCCGCTTCGTAATCTGCCTTCTCGACTAGGGATTTTCCCTGAGCGACGAGTTGCCGTAGGTCTTGCTCAATCTGGATGCCCAGCATCTCGGCGGGGACTCGCGGCATCGTAGGCTCTTGCTCTATCAAGTAGTTGAGAAGGGCACTGAAGACTTCACCCGTAGCCGATAGTTCCTGTGCCCGCCCGTCCGCGGCCTCTGCATCTTGACGTGTCCTTGCCAGTTCCTGTTCGACAAGGCGGTAGGCCTCCCGATACTGGGCGACCACTTCATCTCTGCTTGAATCGGGAAAGGCGGTCGGGAGGCGCTCGGCAAGCTCCAAGGCGGCTCTCCATGGTAGATCGCCCGGAATGCCCGAGCTTGCGGTTTCCCGGAGGAGAGCCGCACCTGCGGCAGGATCGGGCTGAACCCCGAGGTGACCGTCCATCAAGACGAGCGCCAACGCGCCCTTCGCATTAGGGTAGTCTCGATCAGCGGCACGCCGTAACCACGTTGCGGCGGCCTCATCGTCTTGCAGCACGCCTTTCCCATCTCGATACCCTACATACACATTCCACATGCCGACTTCGTGGCCACCTTCTGCCGCCTTGAGAAACCAATTGAACCCGTTGCGGTACGAATTTGCGACGCCATAACCAAAATGATAGATTGCGCCGATATCAAACATCAGGGGCGCAAGCTGCCGTTCTGTGGCCGCCTGTTCCATCCGTTCGACGATCTTGCGGGACAGTGCTCTAATGCGGTCTCGCATTCGCGAATCGGCGTCCAGATCCTCTAGCTTCTCCAGCACAGCGCGAGACCGCAGCGGGTCGAGCAATAAATGGTGTTGATTTGCGAAGGCGTTCCATAGGCGGAACAATTCGCCAGGGACTCGACGGCCCGCTTTCTCGGCTGCAACAAGTATTCTCGCAAGCGCTAGGAGATCGGTTTGCGCAACTCGATGCTTCTCCGCATCATCAAGGTCCCAAGCGCCCGTGTCCAGCGCAATTAGGTGCAGATAGATATTCAAATAGATCAGGGCCGCCTGGGCCTCGGCCGGTATCTCTTTGCCCGCTTGCTTGTCCGAGGAGTCCAAATAGATACGCAGAAACCAATCTGCTGCCAACCACCGGATCTCCGCCTCAAGTGCTGGAGAAATGGTCCGGTACTTCTCGTCCACAAAGGCGAGTGGCAACAATTCAACGACTTTTTCGCGCTCACCGCCTTCCCATAGACGCCAAGAAAGAGACCAGAGAGCCACCAAGTCCAGACGCTGTACGCCAACCTCAAGCAAGTGCTGGATCTCCTGCGCCGAGCTGTCTTCGCTGTCAGCGAGCACGCGAGCCAGGTTGTTTGGCGCATGGGGACTGCCCAGCTCGATTGCTTCGCGGTATAGCCGGATAATCTGCTCCTGGTCTACCGGGGCCTCCGGGTCTGCTGGAACATGGACAAGCTTTGCCCGTGTGAACGCGGCATTCGCGTCGGACTTGCCCAGGGCGGCGTGCGTTTCCGCCTGTCTGCGATCCGGCGCAGTCCCGATGCCGTAGAAATGGCAGAGTGCAAGCAACCCGTGCGCCTTAAGGCTCGCGCCGTCGCTTGCGAGACGTTGAAGATTCGGCACGAGCTGATCGAGAGAGCGCTCCGGATCGGAGCGAGCCTCGAACAAGGCATAAGTGTGTTCTTCAAGGGACTGTTCTCGCCCACAGGATGGCAAGCCGGCCAGGACCAGCAACACAATAGCTGATGTCCACCAGAGTCGGGACCAAGTCCGTGTGCAAGCCTGCATGAAAGACTACCCTCTGAGCTTCCGCATTAGCCCAAGTTGCGCGTAACAGGTCCGCTGCACGTGTGCACCGGTGGCGGTGAAAAAGGCCACACCGGGGAGGCGCGATCAGGTAGATACCGCCTGAGGATCATCGAGCGCACTCTTTGGTCATCGTGATATCCCTAACCAACGAATTTCTAGCTCCGCGAGCAGGGTATCCAGCTCATCGCAGCCGGTCTTCGGCGGCCTGCCGTATTTCCAGTCTCCCTGCAGCAGCGTCACCTCCTTATCCAAACGCTGAAGATAGCGCCGCTTCCCCCCTTTGGTCTGCAACGCGTCTAACTCGGCTTCGATCTCGGCGCAACAGGGATTCTCGGGAATTATTACCTTGTGCAACCGATCCCCGTCCTTTACCCAAGGGAGGATGATCTCAACAACAACTCTAACAACGCCATAAACAGCGGCCAACACAAGAGCAATGAGGAAACCGACGCCAAGCACGACCCCAAGTTTTTCCCAGGAGATGTCGGGCGTGGTCACTTCGGTCCGGGAGGGCCATTGAAATAACCCGGGGAATATCAGACCGAAAACCCAGGAGACGCCTGCAAAGGCGCCACCCAAAAGACCCAGAGCGAGACCTAATACCAAGTATGCAACGGTTGTGGAGAGTAATTCGGCGCCAGCGTTGCGGATATTGGCGACCAGCTCCCTCAGACCCTTGCGGAACCGATACCAAGGTAACCATTCCCCCGCGGTTCGTGCTTCGACCCGCTCGGAAGTCCTTTTCTTCGACAACTTTTTCCGGACTTCCTCGGCAGCGGCCCGTTCCCTGCTCGCTGCGGCGGCCACGTCCGGCAGAGGTGGGGAAAGGTGATTCCGCACGAGGTAGGCGACCAGGTAGGGTCCGAACATCAAGCCTGCGTAGGCGAGGGGTTGCAGGTACTGGGCGTAAATGCGGAACGCCTTGATCGCGGCATCAAAGTCCACTCCAACGGCATGCAAGAGTAGAAATAGTCCAAAGGGTGGCAAGAGGAACAGACAGGCAAGCGCAAAGGCTAGAGCTGCCAGACCGAATGTTCCTGCTCGGTCGGACAACAACCGCGCTTTCGGTCGTGTCGACAGTAAACCGAGGTAATGGGGGCGCCCGACGCCGCGGAGATCTATACCGATCGCCCGAAGGACGTTGAGCAGGACGTAAGCCGGCCCGAGAAGCAACAGGGTACCTGCGACCAGATTCCCACCCAACAGTTGCATCAGCAGAACAATGACGCTCGCCGTGAGGCACAAGGTCAAGGTCACATCCTCGATCCACAGCCAGCGGTTGAAAGGGCGCAGCGTCCGAAAGGCATTGGACCAGGCCAGGCTTTTCTGCAGCTCGCGGCCTCGCGTCAAGTGGTGGAAGGGCGGCAGTGCGGCAAGGCGGGCCGCGAGTTGATGATTGATTCGGTCGTCGGGCTGCTCTAGGTTTCTGCAAGACCAAAAGGCGGGCTGATTGATCAAGCGATTGTTCCAGCCGATGACCTCGGACAAGATGTTCGCGAGGTTGCTGGGCTTGAGTATGCCGGCGAGCTCCACCATGAAGCGTGCGGGTACGAGATCTCTCCCGCGCAATCTCTTGAAGATCTGCTCCCCCATTGCGTCCTTGAAGTCGACGCACGCTTCCCGTCGGGTACCAAAGGCGTCGATCAAGAAGCGAAAGTAGTGGATCGCATCCCGACGCGCTTCGTCCTTGCCGGCGAGATAGCCCCGACTCAAGGTGTCCCAGCACTCGTTGGCCAGTCGTTGCGCCCGTTGAAGCTCGACGATCTCACAAACCATCACGAGGGTGTCTCTCCAGGCGCTGTCTCGCGGGATGGAGTCTGTCGGTAGATGCGGTTCTCGGGCCTGGATCTGTGCCGCGAAGTATTCGGCGAACTTCCGATGCACGAACGACACCATCGGCTCCGTTCCAGGCCCGATTCGCAGGAGCTTGGCCCCCGGAGCCTCAGCCAGGCAGGCAAGCTCGTCCTCCTGCAAGCCGGCGACTGCCAGAACCCGATGCCGTGGCAGGTCCAAGGTGGCGGAGTCGATCATGTGGTAGGCGAGCCTCCGGCATGCCTCGATAAGTCTTGGAATGTCCGTGGATCGGAGGCGCGCATGCATGTCGGTGACATCTGCGAGGCGACTGTCGATGAACGAGGAATAGAAGGTAGCCTTGTCGGCGGGCAGGTCGTCTACGGTAGCGCGTGCCAGGTTGCGGCGTACGTACTCCACCAGCAGCATGGCGAAGAAGGGATTCCGCGCAATCGGTACCAGCTCGCTCCTATGCTGGTGTAGATACTCTTTGACGACAGGGCCCCTGGGGCCGATCCGCCTCTTGATGAACTCATCGACGCGCTCGTTGGACATCGGCAGGATCTTGAAATGGGCATGCTGCCGGAAGCTGAGCGTGGGGCTGCGGAATCTCCGCGAGGCAAGGATGCCACGCCCGCCGCAGGGATCCTGGAGAAAGGCGAAGATTGCGCGGGAGAGGACATCGATCAGTTTTGAGCCGTCCGCCTCGTTGAGCACGGTGCCGATCTCGTCGAAGCCGTCCAACAGCAGGAACACGGTGCCGCGGTCGATTAGGTCGCTCAGGCAATCGTCTATGAATTTATCGTCGCCAATCTCGCTGCGCGCATAGTCTAGGATGAAATCGCGCAAAGAGCGGATCACGGTGTCCTGTGCGGGTGGCGATGCGCTGCTCCAGTCCTTGGGCAAATGCCATTCCCGTAGACTGATATAGAGCGGAACCGGCGTGCCTGGGCGCCATTCCGCGAGCAGGTCTTGGCAGAGGCGCCTGAGGGCGACGCTCTTGCCGCTTCCGGGGTCACCCGTAAGACGGATGATCTCGCCAGGGTTCTTTTGCCAGAATCTCAGGGTCCGTTTGCGTCGATGCCTGCGGAACATGCTGAGCAGGTCCGCCCTGGCCCTTCCTGGGCTACCGGCCTCCTCGACTTCGACCTGGAGCGGCGCGAAGTACTCGCTGCTCCAATCGGTCTGCCTCGCGTAATTGTCGAGGGCGTTCTCGATCTTCTCGAGCCAAGACTTCAGGCGCTGGTTGTAACCCGCACCGGCGCATGGTCGCTTGGCCCGCAGGTGGCGGCGAAGGGGCGGCGCGACGACGCCTAGGGCAGATAGAAGCTCTCTCGTTTCCTCGAAATCCTTTTCGATCTTGAATCTCTGAGCGGCGTCGGAGCATTTAGCGTATTCGCTGCGAAGATATTCGAGCTTCTCAGTGAGAGTCTGCTTCGCGTCCTGCCCGGCCATCAGTCGAGATCCCGGAGCTTGGCCTCCGCCTCCTCAATCAGCTTGCGCAGTGTGAATTTCTGCGCCGGATCAGAGCAGATGGCCTGCTGTACGCGCAGGTAGTCGAGCTTTTCTTGCCAGATGGGCAAAGCCGAGGACGTGCGCGCGGTTGCGTTCGGCATGCTGCCCGCGGGGCCGAAGGTTGCGGGCGCGTTCTGCCCCGCTTCGTCCAGGTCCAGTGTCCAGGTGCCGTCCGGGCAGCCGGGTTGGTTGCGGTCGACGTCCCAGTCGTGTCGGTTCCACTGGCGGAACAGCACGCGGAGGCGACGGGGCGAACCGTACAGCTCGATCCACTGGAAGGCGTTGGGGTAGCTCTTGCCGGAGTAGCAGCAGCCGGCGGCCAGCTCGACGCAACTGCGCTTCGGGTCCGGCGGGACGAGGCGCACCGGGTCTGGCTCGTGCAGGTGGCCGCGCAGGATGAGGTCGCGGCGGCGGTGCAGGGTGCGCTTGGCCTCGGTTCGGTCGAGCTCGGCGAGCGAATCCCAGGGGTGGTGAAGCAGCGCGATGCGCCAGTCGTGGTCGGCGTCGGCATCCCGGTGGAGCGCGGTCTGGTTGATCTGATAGGTGCCGATGACGAGGCGGCTGTCGTCGTCGCGGGCCGCCAACCAAGCGGAGTCGAGCCCGGCGATATGGAGCCGCTGGCCTTGGATCGTCAGGCTGCGCTGCCACCAGGGCAGTGGCTGCGGTTGGCCGAGCCAGTCGCCATGGAACGCCTGGTAGGCGGCATGCCGCTCGATCAGGAGTTGGCGTGTGGCATCGTGGCGAAGACGGTCGGTTACGGCGTCCTGGTGCTTCGCCTTCAGGATCACCTGGTGCGCGTCCTTGGCGGCGGGTCCGATCCGCGCCCAATCGACGTCATGGTTGCCGGGCACCAGCAGCAGGCGGTCGCGGGGCAGCGGGTGATTCGGATCGGCAAGCCGTGGCCAAAGCTGGTTTTCCAACCAGGTCCGGGCGAGGTCGTATTCCTCCGGCTTGCCGGATTGGGCGAGGTCGCCGGTGATAACGACGAGGTCCGGGGTGAGGCCGTTACCGGCGATGTCCTGGCCAATGAAGGCGGCCAGCTCGCGCAGGATCGGGTCGGCGTCCCAATGCCGCCCGACGCTGAAATGGAAATCCGACAGGTGCAGGATGCGGACGGGGGTTTGCTGGGCGTCCATTGGCAAATTCAGGTTGTGGTTCTTGGTGCGCGCCGGATTATCGGCCAGGGCCAACGGTCGGGGAAGGCCAGCGCACTGGCCGCGGTGGCCCAAGTCCAGGCGCAGGACCGCAAAGCCGTCCGGATCCCTGGGCAGGGCCAGGGGCCGCGGCACCTGGTTCGCGCTGCATCGCGGTACTCCGATGGCGGCAATGGCCGGACGGGCGGTCTGCGGCAAGTCTACCGGCAGTGCGATGGCGACAGGACGACTTTCCACGGCGCTGCGGCGCGGTGAGGCTCAACGCGGTGGCGATCCCTGCTCGGCCCCGCCGGGGGTCGGCTCAGCCGGCGCCGGGTGGTGCCGATCGGCGCTCGCGCGCGAGCGCCGCCGACGCACATGGCGCAGCAGACATCCTTTGTGCCGTCGGTCGGCCAACGCGCGCTTGCGCTGCTGGACCGGAAAGCCGGCACAGCGCATGGTCTGTCCCGGCATATCCTCCGAGCTCCTCCGACCATCCTGCGCGAATATCGTGCGCTGTCTCCGGCCCTTTGCTCCCCAAGCGCGATATCGTCGCGAAACTTGACGGATCTCCAGGCAGTTTGCGCCGTCAAGGATTTCCGCCAAACGAGGTCACCCCATGTCACGCAAGCCCATTGTCTTGATGGTCGCCACGCTGCTGCTCGCGCGCAGCGCCGCCGCAACCATCGCCGGAGCCATCTCCAGCATCGTCACCTTCGGGGACTCCAACGTCGATATCGGCAACGCCTAGCGCATCAATCCGGCGACGGTCCCGCCGCCCAACTTCAACGGCCGCTATTCCAACGGCCCGTTGACCATGGAATCTGTCGCCACCGCGCTCGGCGTGACGCAGACCAACTACGGCGTCGCGGGCGCCTGGAGCGGCACCGACAACAACTTTCGCATCGTCGGCACCACCCCGCCGGACCTCGCGAATACCGGCGTGCTGAATCAGCTCAATGACTGGGAGGCCGACCTCGCCGGCGGTGCCGCCGACCCGAACGCCCTCTTCGTCTATTGGGCGGGGTCCAATGACCTGTTCGAGTCGTCCGGTGTGGACCTGACCTTGCAGGAGCGCATCGACGGGGTGAAGGCCAATCTCGCCACCGCCATGGGGCGACTCGACGCGGGCGGGGCGCGCCGTATCCTGGTCGGCACGCGCACGCCGCGGGACGTACTCGACAGCGCGAACGACCTGCGCGGGCAGGCGCTGAATGCCGAGATCCGGGCGCTGATCCCGCTGCTCGACGCCACCTACGGCGCCAGCATCGAGCTGTTCGACGCCTACGACATCATCGCCGAGGTCATGCGCGACCCGGCCACCTTCGGCTTTCTCGCCACCGGCGCCCACTGCGCCGCGGACCCGGCCTGCTACACCAACCCGAGCGTGGCCGCCACCTACATCAACTGGGATGGCGCCCACAAGACCACAGCGGTGCTGTCGCTGCTCGCCGACCGGATCTTGGAGCAACTGGAGAACCCGAGCGCCGTGCCCGTGCCCGGCACCCTGCCGCTGGCGCTGCTCGCGCTGGGGCCGCTGCTCGTATTGCGCCGCCGCCGCGCCGGAGTGCGGCGGCGACCGGCGGCGACAGCGCTCAGTCCTGCCGCCAGGTGAAAAGGGCCGCGCCTGCGCGGCAGGTGCGGCTCAGGCCGCACCGAGCCGCGCTGGCCGGCCCCGTGCCGATCATGGCCGAGGCGATCCCCGCTCGGCCCCGTCGGCGGCCGGCTCATCCGGCCCCGCAGCCGCGTCCGGCTCGTCGCCCCACTGGATGCTCAAGCCCTCGATGACGCGCACCGGCGTCTCGCCCGTCAGCCCCTGCACGTCCGGTTTGCCGTAGGCGCCGTCGAGGAGCCGGTAGATGGTCAGCACCCGGTCGGTGGGGTGCACCAGCCAGTACTCGCGCACCCCGCGGCGCTCGTAGAGGTCGCGCTTGACGGTGTGGTCCTTCACCGCGGTGCGCTTGGACAGGACCTCGATGATCCAGTCCGGCGCCCCGCGGCAGCCGGCGTCGTTGAGCTTGGCGGGGTCGCAGATCACGGCGATGTCCGGCTGCACCACGGTGTCGACCTGATCATCGGCCTCGTCCGCGCGCGGCAGGCGCACGTCGAAGGGTGCCGAGTAGACCTCGCAGGGCTTGCCGCGCAGGAAGCCGTGGATCTGGGTCGTCAGCTCCACGACCATCTGCTGGTGCGGTCGCGTCGGTGCCGGGCACATGTCCCAGGCCTCGCCGTCGATGAGCTCCCAGCGTTCTTCCGCGGACCAGCGGCGGTAGTCGCCGTAGGTGAAGCGGCGCATCTTCAGGGCGGGTGCGTTCATGCCACGGGGCGCGCAGACCAGCGTTTCATCGGCCTACTCCACGGAGTTGCCTCGCCGGCGTCGCGAGCTGCCGGCTCTGTGCACAGGCACGCGCATCAATGCACGCATGCCCCTTCAAGCGCTCCGCCTGCCGGCGCCTTCCATGCACCCGGCCGTCGAAACACTTCGCAAGCATAGACCTTGAAGCCGGTGCTCGCGCTGCGTGCAGTCCAGTCGCCTGTGAAGTGCGGCGGCGAGCGGCGGCGACAGCGCCCGGTCATGCCGCCAGGTGACGAGTGCCGCGCCCGCGCCGCGGGTGCGGCTCAAGTCGCGCCGACCGCAGCGCTGGCCGGCGCCATGTCGATCAACCCGGTGGCAATCCCTGCTCCGCCCCACCCGCGGCCGGCTCATCCGGCCCCGCAGCCGCGTCCGGCTCGTCGCCCCACTGGATGCTCAAGCCCTCGATGACGCGCACCGGCGTCTCGCCCGTCAGCCCCTGCACGTCCGGTTTGCCGTAGGCGCCGTCGAGGAGCCGGTAGATGGTCAGCACCCGGTCGGTGGGGTGCACCAGCCAGTACTCGCGCACCCCGCGGCGCTCGTAGAGGTCGCGCTTGACGGTGTGGTCCTTCACCGCCGTGCGCTTGGACAGGACCTCGATGATCCAGTCCGGTGCCCCGCGGCAGCCGGCGTCGTTGAGCTTGGCGGGGTCGCAGATGACGGCGATGTCCGGCTGCACCACGGTGTCGACCTGATCATCGGCCTCGTCCGCGCGCGGCAGGCGCACGTCGAACGGCGCCGAGTAGACCTCGCAGGGCTTGCCGAGGAGGAAGTTGCCGATTTGGCGGGTCAGCTCCACGACCATCTGCTGGTGCGGTCGCGTCGGTGCCGGGCACATGTCCCAGGCCTCGCCGTCGATGAGCTCCCAGCGTTCTTCCGCGGACCAGCGGCGGTAGTCGCCGTAGGTGAAGCGGCGCATCTTCAGGGCGGGTGCGTTCATGTCAAAGGGCGCTCAGACCAGCGTTACGGGACCGTGATCGTCGCAGTGGTCGCCGTGCGGGTGGTGCAGGCGGCCGTCGACGATGTAATCGACGTGGTCGCCATGCGGCACCGCCTCGTGCCCGCAGCCGGGGCCGTGGACGTGGCCGCTGTCCTGGCAGCCCGTCTCCCGGTGCTCGCAGCCGTCGGGGTTGGTTTCGCTGACCTCGATGACGTGCTCGTCGTAGTGCACCTCGCCGCCCTGTTCGTGCGGGTGGTGCAGGTGGCCGTCGTGCAGATAGTCCACGTGATCGCCGTGGCGGATGGCTTGGTGGCCGCAATCGGGGCCATGCTCGTGGTCGTGGTGCGGATGGGTGTGGCAGGGCTCGGTCATCGGCCGTACTCCCGTGAGTTGGCTTTCCGGCGTCTCGGAACGCCGGGGTTGTCGGATAGGCACGCGGTCACGCGTGCCCCTTACAAGCGCTTCGCCTGCCGGCGCCGTCAACGCACCTGGCCGCCGAAACACTTCGCAAGCATAGACCTTGACAGCGGTGCCCGCGCTGCGCGCGTGGCGACGACGGATTCGTCGCGCGAGCGCCTCGCGCGCGCGGACGAGAGCTTGGCCGGCTCTGGTGGGCGCATCGGTGTAGGCCGGCCCCGATCACCGGATGCCCGTGCCGGGGCTGCGGGTTTGTCGGTGTCCCGTCTTGGCCCCGGGCCCCGCCTCCCGTGTTGACTTTGCGACAAGCTCGCCCCGTTATTGCACCGGTTCGATGCAATCACGGGCAATTCGATCGCCGATTGGAATGCCGCGTTGACTTGGCGAGGTGATCCGCAAGGATCGCGGCCCCAAAGCAAACCAGCAACCCATAGGAGCTCATGGGGCATGAGTCATATCCACTTCATCGGGGGCGAGAAGGGCGGTGTCGGCAAGTCCGTTCTGGCACGTCTTCTGGCACAGTTTCACATCGACCGCAAGCTGCCCCTGCGGGCCTTCGACAGCGACCGCTCCCACGGCGCCCTGCTGCGCTTCTACGGGGAGTTCTCGAGCGCCATCGATCTATCCGACTACGACAGCGTCGATCAACTGATGGAGGCCGCGGTCGAGACCGAGCGCAACGTCCTGGTGGACCTTGCGGCCCAGAGCAGCCGCCCCCTGTTCCAGTGGATGGCGGACAACGACCTCCTCGGCCTGGCCGCCGATGAGGGGGTGAAGGTGACCCTCTGGCACGTGATGGACGACGGCGCCGACGGCATCAACCTGCTGCAGAAGGTCTTCGACGAGCAGGGTGACCGGCTGTCCTACGTGATCGTGCGGAACCTCGGCCGCGGCAAGGACTTCTCCGAGCTCGAGCGCTCCCGCACCCGCGCCGCCGCCAACACCCTCGACGCCCCGGTCATCACCCTGCCGGAGCTGCACGCCGCCACCATGCGCAAGCTCGACCATGGGGACCTGAGCTTCTGGGCCGCCAGTGAGAACAAGGCCACGGGCCTCGGGCTCATGGAGCGCCAGCGGGTGCGGGTGTGGATGCGCAAGGCCTACGAGCAGTTCGACTCCCTCGGCGCGGGCCGCTGCACCGCCGCCGCCCGCCCGACCCTGGTGGTCGCCGACGAGGCCCAGGCCCAGGCCCAGGCAGAACCGGCCGCCTGAGATCAGCCAGCGCACCAGCCAGGGACGGCAGGGCCGAGGGCCGAGGGCCGAGGGCCAAGGCAGCCCTCCTCGGTCCTCGGTTTTCCTGCGGCGTATCTGCCTGCGTTGGCATCGCGTTGGTCCCCTGAGAAACGTTCCCGGCCGAAGTCCCCGCCGCCGGCGACCGCCCAGCGATCTGCGTCGCCGCGGCGATCCCGGCCGCGGGCGCACGCATGGGGCGCCGGGTCATGCGATCTTGGCGATCGAAACAACGCGATGATCGAGACTCTGCGAATCCGGCGCCACCTCCGCGCCTTGCGCGTCTACGTACTGTTCCACCCGCACTTGGAGCGCGCCCAGCTCGGGGACATGGATCACGCAACGCCGCCCGCCCTCGTCGATCTGCGCATGGAGCAATGCATCGCGCATCGAGCAGACCCAAGGGCCGGTGCCGTCGACGCTGTAGAGGGCATCATTCAGCATGATCGCGGCATGGGAGTCGACCCGCAGGGTGCAGCGTGCGTCTGGATCGGCCATCAGCCGCATGCTCCGGAATGAGCGTGTCTTGCCGACGCTCGAGCCCCATTGCGGGGCCAGCTCCCGCAGGAAGCCGACCAGCTCCGGGTCGGTCATCAGCGCGGCCACCACGTTACGCACGCTTTTTTCGTCATCGTTCGGGGTTGCATTGTTGCTCATGGCATTGCCTCGTGTGACGGGGGTCGATGTTCGACATGGGGTCGCGCACCACGGACGGCAGCCGGGCTCGCCCGCCTGTCTCACCGCGGATCGCGGAACCAGGCGCCTCGGCAGCCGCGCGCGCCGGCCTGAGCGAAAACCGTCGCCAATCCTACGGGTTGAACGAACGCTAAGCGAGGGCGAGCGAGAACGCACTGGGCCGCGCCGTCCCTTCGGGTTGCGCTCGCCGGCATCCGCCGCGCGGCCGGAACAACAAGCCGACCGGGGTCGGACGATGCGCAGAATGACGATCTCGTCGTCGGCGACGGTGTAGGGCACGAGATAGGGCGTGCCGGAGGACGACCTGATCGAGATCGACAACCGCTTCGTCAGAGGGGTGCCGGATGCTCGTTCGCCATGCTGCGTTCCGCAGGCGCCGGTGGCGATGGCCCAATCCGAATTTGCCACCCGCCGAGCCCGTCGGCACAATCCTCAGCGTTGACACCATGCCACGCCGGAGGGATGCCGCCATGCCCCGTTCCCGCCACGACCACCAGGCCGACGATACCCGCCTCAAGGCCAACCGCGTCTTCACCGACCGCGACGCCCCCAAGGCCCAGTTCGACCAGGCCCGCGCCGAGCTGCCGCCGGACCAGCACCGGCTGCTGGTCTTCTACGGCGTCGGCGGTCAGGGCAAGACCGCGCTGCGCCGGGAGCTGATGCGGCGGCTCGCGGCCGAGCAGCCCCGCCGCCACCGCTTCGGCGCCGTCGACTTCTACGTCAAGGACTTTCGCGACCCGCCCCGGGGCCTGCTGGAGCTGCGCCGGCGCCTCGGCGCGTCCGGCAAGATCCGCACGCCCGTCTTCGACGTCGCCATCGCCCGCTATTGGGAGCGGGCCTACCCCGGCGAGGATGTGACCCGCGCCCTGGACGACCTGTTCAGCGACGGCGACGGCATCCTGAGCGAGCTGGCCCAGAGCGGTCGGGATGCCCTGGATCTGGCCGAGGACGTGCCCTTCGGCGTCGGCCAGACCCTCAAGCTCATCAACCGTGCCCACCGCTGGCTCAAGGACCGCGGCGCCCATCGCGCCTGCGCCGCCCTGGCCGACCTGCCCGCGCTGGAGGCCGACCAGATCGCCGAGCGCCTGCCCTGGTACCTCGGCCTGGACCTACAGGCCCACCGTGCCGACCACCCCGAGCAGGGCGCGCCCATCTGCTTTCTGGACACCTACGAGGCCCTCTGGAGCGATGCGCCGGACAAGACCGGCGCCGCCGCCGTCGAGACCGACGCCTGGGTGCGCGAGCTCATCAGTGCCGCCCCCGGCACCCTGTTCGTCATCCTCGGGCGCGAGCGCCTGAGCTGGGACCGGCGCTTCCCCGACGACGACTGGGCCGCGCTGCTGGCCGAGCAGCACCTGCTCGGCGGCCTGGCCGAGGCCGATGCGGACTGGTTCCTGTGCCAGATCCCCATTGATGACGCCGCCATCCGCCGCGCCATCATCGACGGCGCCAGCGCCGAGAACGAGCCGGACCCGCCCCCCGGCGCCACCGGCGCCCACCCCTTCTATCTGGACCTGGCCGTCGACACCTGGCTCAAGCTCTGCGCCGCCGGCACGCCCCCGCGCCCGGGCCAGTTCGGCGGCACCCATGCCGATGTGCTCGCCCGCTTCCTGCGCCACCGCGACCCCGCCGAGATCGAGGCCTTGCGCGTGCTGGCCGGCCCCGCCGGCTTCGACCGCGACCTGTTCGGGGCGCTGATGGCGCACTTTCGCACCGGCTACCCAAGCACCCGCTTCCCCGAGCTGTGCGACCTGTCCATCATCGAGCCCGGCGCCGACGGCCGCTGGCGGCTGCACGCGCTGATGCGCGCGCACCTGCTCGCCGACCTGGACCCGGACCTGCGCCGCGCCCTGCACGCCTTCCTGTTCGAGTGGTACGACGCCCGCTGCCGGCCGCCGAGCCCGCGGGAGATCACCCCCGAGCACGAGACCGCGCTGCGCGAGGCCTTCGACCATCGCGACAGCGACGACGCCGAGGCGGCGCTGGGCTGGTTCTGGCAGCGCCAAACGGTCTTCTATGACGCCGCCCGCCACGGGCTGCTGGAGCCGCTCTGTCGCCGCGCCCTGGCGCTGGCCGAGGAGCGGCTCGGCGCCGAGCATGCCGAGACCGCCACCGCCCTCAACAACTTAGGCACTCTGCTCCAGGCCACCAACCGCCTGACCGAGGCCGAGCCGCTGATGCGCCGGGCGCTGGCCATCGATGAGGCGAGCTACGGCGCGGGGCATCCCGATGTCGCCACCGACCTCAACAACTTAGGCCTTCTGCTCCAGGACACCAACCGCCTGGCCGAGGCCGAGCCGCTGATGCGCCGCGCGCTGGCCATCGATGAGGCGAGCTACGGGGCGGAGCATCCCACTGTCGCCCGCGACCTCAACAACTTAGGCCTTCTGCTCAAGGCCACCAACCGCCTGGCCGAGGCCGAGCCGCTGATGCGCCGGGCGCTGGCCATCGATGAGGCGAGCTACGGGGTGGAGCATCCCGCTGTCGGCCGCGACCTCAACAACCTGGCCCAACTGCTCCAGGCCACCAACCGCCTGGCCGAGGCCGAGCCGCTGATGCGCCGGGCGCTGGCCATCGATGAGGCGAGCTACCGGGCGGAGCATCCCGATGTCGCTATCCACCTCAACAACCTGGCCCTACTGCTCATGGCCACCAACCGCCTCGCCGAGGCCGAGCCGCTGATGCGCCGGGCGCTGGCCATCGATGAGGCGAGCTACGGCGCGGAGCATCCCGATGTCGCCCGCGACCTCAATAACCTGGCCCAACTGCTCCAGGACACCAACCGCCTGGCCGAGGCCGAGCCGCTGTCCCGACGCATGGTGCTGATCTTCCTCGCCTTCACCCGCGACACCGGCCACCGGCATCCGCACCTTCGGGCGGCGATCGGCAACTATCGCGGGCTGCTGCTGGCGCAGGCCGAGGACCCGACCGAGATCGCCCCGCGGCTCGCGTCCCTCGGCCCCGAGGCCGGTCTCGACGAGGCGACGTGGGCGGCCCTGCTCGCGGAGCTGCTCGGGGAGCCGCCCGGGGCCGGCGGGGCGCCTTAGCACGGCCCAACCCGACAACCGACAGGCCACCGGCCCGCTGCCGCGCCGACCCATCGAGCTTGATCTTCATGCCACCTTCGGCAGCGGCGGGATCGGCAGGTCTTCTCCCGATTCTCGTCGGCGATACCGGACGGAAGCGGGGCCGCGCAACCGCTGCTCGCGGCACGCGATGACGCGCCGGTTGAGCCAACCTCCTTACAGCGGTAGCCTGTGAGTAAGGAGGCGTCGGGTGAGCGCCCCGCATCAACCCAACAGCAGCCCAGGAGTCAAGTCCGTGTACGTTCGCATCACATCCAAGCGCCAAGTCACCTTCCCGGCCAAGGTGCTCGATGCACTGGGCGTCGGCCCCGGCGATCAGATGGAGCTGGAACCCGGGCCGGACGGCTATGTGCTGCGAGCGCGGCGCATCCATCCGGAGCGCCTGGCCCCGCTGCGCAATAGGCTGCGGCGCGGACGCGGCACCTTCGACCTGGACCGCTTCCGCGAGGAGCCTCATGACCCCGCGTTACGGGATTGACACCTCCGTTCTGGTGCGCCTCGTGACCGGTGACCCTGAGGATCTCTACGCACTGGTTCGGGAGCGTCTGACGAGGCTGGTGACCGACCAAGGCGCGGTGCTGCTCGCGTCGAATCAAGTCATCGGCGAGGCCTACATTGCCGTCCAGCACCACTACGGCATCACCAAAGCCGAAGCCCGCGAGGGCCTGCGCGACGTGCTCCGCAGCGGACTCGTGGCGCCGCTGAACGGCAGCGCGGTGCTCGACGCACTGGCGGCGACCGGCGGCTGCGGTCTGCTCGACCGCCTCATCGCCAACGACTACGCGCGGGTGGAGCTGCGGACGCTCACGCTCGACCGACGCATGGCACAACTGCCCGAAGCCCAGCGTCTGGTGGTGGCCGAAGACCAGGAGAACTGATCCGCCGATGTCGGTCTTGCACGCCGTCGGATCTGACGCGTGCTGGATCGCGCGGCCTCGATGATCACGCCGAGCACCTTGGCCGCTGCCTGCGTAGCGGAAAAGGGGTCAGAGCCCTTTTCTCGAATTGCTGAATTAGAACAACGCAAGCCTGGGGGCTTGCATCCACGCATTCCCGCGCTGGGTGGCCGGATGCTGGATTGCAAGGCCTGACCCTGACGCCTGACCTGACCCTGACGTCCCCTGACGCCCCCAAGACCTAACCCTCCCCCCCAGGGCACCGGTCTGCGCCTGGCCTGTCGGTTCTGATGCGCTCCGGAGATTGACCCGCGGAATGACCCGCGGCAACACGTCGGTGCCGCTTGGCCGGAGCGGCAAGATGCGGCGGCCCACGGCCGGGACGCCGCCACCGCGACGGCGCACAAAGCCGTGGCAAGCGCCGAGAAAGCCGCGGATCGGTTGCATCAGCCCGCGGATTCGCCTACTCTGCGCGGTTTACTGTCGCCCCAGCACAGCAACATGCGTCGCCGGGCTCGACCCTCCGGCAACAACCTCCAGGTTTCAGGGCCATGAAAGCCGACATTCACCCGAAGTACCAAGACGTCAAGATCGTGTGCAGCTGCGGCAACGAATTCACGACCCGCTCCACGCTCTCCGGCGAGCTGCATGTCGAGGTCTGTTCCGCCTGCCATCCGTTCTATACCGGCAAGCAGAAGATGCTCGACACGGGCGGTCGCGTGGACAAGTTCCGCCGTCGCTACGGCCGCTGAGCGAAGGCCCTTGACGCCCCCGCCGGGTCGCCCGCTGACCCGGCGTCGCGCCGGCGCGCAACGCGTCGCCCGCGACTCCTCCTTGCATCCTTACCCCTGCCCGGGCCGCTCGGCAGCCGGGCCTGTTTTCTATTGCCCCGGATCAAAGTATCAGCGGGGGCAATGGTTCTCATTGGGCGCCCGGCTTGCGAAGCCGCAACGATCGGGACATGCTTCCGTCTTTGATCCGGGCGCCGCATAACCGACCCGTTGCCAGCGACGCGCGGCGCACCATGCCCGCGCATCGCCGCTGCCTGCGGCGTACCCAAGCCCACACCGAGAGCCGACCATGTCGAACGACGAGAGCTTCGCCCACGCCGATGCGGAGCTGAATGCCGCGGCGCTGACCTACCACGCGGAGCCTACGCCGGGCAAAACCGCCATCGAGATCAAAAAGCCCGCGAGCACGCAGCGCGACTTGTCCCTGGCCTACACGCCCGGCGTCGCCGAGCCGGTGCGGCGCATCGCCGAGGACCCTGCCGCGGCCTATCGCTACACGAACAAGGGCAACCTCGTCGCCGTCATCACCGACGGCAGCGCCGTGCTCGGCCTAGGCGGCGTCGGTCCGCTCGCGAGCAAGCCGGTCATGGAAGGCAAGGCGGTGCTGTTTAAGCACTTTGCGGACATCGATGTGTTCGACATCGAGGTCTACGCGCGCCACCCGCAGGAGTTCATCGACACGGTGCGGCGCATCGCGCCAACCTTCGGCGGCATCAACCTCGAAGACATTGCCGCGCCGCACTGCTTCGAGATCGAGCAGATCCTCCAAGAGGAGCTCGACATCCCCGTCTTCCACGACGACCAGCACGGCACCGCGATCATCATCGCCGCGGGACTCCTGAACGCGCTGGAGCTCCAGCAGAAGAAGCTGGAAGACGCGCGCATCGTCGTGCTCGGCGCCGGGGCCGCCGGCATCGCGGCGATTCGGCTGCTGATCACGCTCGGTGCGCATCGCAACAACATCTTCGCCGTGGACCGCCAGGGTGTCATCCACACCGGCCGGCGCGACCTGAACCCGTACAAGTTCGGCATCGCCGCGGACACCGAGAAGCGTACCTTGGCCGACGCGATGGACGGTGCCGATGTGTTCATTGGCGTCTCGGGGCCGGACCTGATCCCGCCGGCGATGCTGGCGTCCATGGCGCCGCGCCCCATCGTCTTCGCGCTGTCGAACCCGGTGCCCGAGATTCGCCCGGAGGTCGCGTGGAAGGTCCGCGGCGACATGATCATGGCCACCGGCCGGTCGGACTATCCGAATCAGGTCAACAACGTGCTCGGCTTCCCGTTCATCTTCCGCGGCGCGCTCGACGCGCGCGCGACGCGCATCAACGAGGAGATGCAGATCGCCGCCGTGCACGCGCTCAAGGACCTGACGCACGAGCCGGTGCCGCAATCCGTGCTCGACGCCTATGGGCTGGACGCCCTGGCGCACGGCCCGGAGTACATCATCCCCAAGCCCTTCGACCCGCGGCTGCGCGGGCGCGTGGCGCCCGCGGTGGCCGCCGCGGCCGTGCGCAGCGGCGTTGCCCAGGCGCCGGCCGAGGGTTGATCTGCGGCGTCGAGCCGACGCGCGCCAAAGGCCGAACAACGGGGGCAGAGACCCCCGCTCGCTCACCGCAACGCCCGACATGCATCGCCATTCGGGCCCCTAATCGGAGGAGTTACCGTGCAGAAGATCAGCATTGTCGGGGCCGGCCGGGTCGGTGAGACCACCGCCCAGATCCTGGCCGAAGAGCAGCTCTGTCGCGAGATCGCCCTCTACGACGTCCGCGAGGACGTGCCCGAGGGCGTCGCGCTCGACATCTTTCAGACCGCGCCGTTCTTCGAGTTCGACTGCCGGCTCTCCGGCAGCAACGACCCGGCCATCATGGCCGGATCGGACCTCGTCATCATCACCGCCGGCTTCCCGCGCAAGCCCGGCATGTCGCGCTCCGACGTGCTCGCGGCCAACGTCAAGATCATCGACGAGGTCACCGACCACCTCATGGCGCACGCGCCGGACACCACGGTGCTCGTGGTGTCGAACCCCGTCGATACGCTGACCTACCGCGTGGCGCAGCGCACCGGCTGGCCGCGCTCGCGGGTGTTCGGCCAGGCCGGTGTGCTCGATGCCTCCCGCATGGCCGCGTTCATCGCGGAGGAAACCGGCTTCTCCGCGCTCGACATCACCACCATCGTGCTCGGCGGCCACGGCGACACCATGGTGCCGATGCCGCGCTACTGCACCATCAACGGCGTGCCGGTGAGCAACTTCATCCCGCCGGAGCGGCTCGATGCCATCATCGAGCGCACGCGCAAGGGCGGTGCCGAGATCCTCGCGCTGCGCAAGAACTCGAGCGCCTATGACGCCCCCGCCGCCGCCGTCGCCGCGATGGTGGACGCAATGGCGCACAACCGCCGCCGGCTCATGCCCTGCGTCGCGCTGCTCGAAGGCGAGTACGGGGAGCACGGCATCGCCATGGGCGTGCCCTGCGTGCTCGACGAGTCCGGCATTGCCCAAGTCGTGGAGCTGGATCTGAACGAGCGCGAGCGCGCGGACTTCGCAAGCTCCGTCGCCGCCGTGCGCGCGGACATCGGGCGCCTCGCCGAGCTGGCCCTTGACGCGGGCTGAGCGCCGCGGCCGCGCGCCCTGCGCGAAGTCGGCACAGTTCATGCTTGATCTGCCGATGGTTCGGCGCCCACACGGGCGCCGATGACCCATCGGCGCTGCCCGGCGGGCCTCGCCCGTCACCGCCGGCGCGGCGTGCTGCACCAAGGCGGGGCAGCGCAACCCGGTAGTTGCCGCTGAGCGGCCAACGCACCTCCCCAGCCGTCACGAGGAGCCCTGTCCATGACCGACAAGACCGCTACCATCACCAACAACATCGATGGCACGAGTCACGAATACCCGCTGCACGAGGGCACCATGGGGCCACCGGCGGTAGACATTTCAGCGCTCTACCGCGACGCCGGCATCTTCACCTACGACCCGGGCTTCATGGCCACGGCGAGCTGCCACAGCGCCATCACTTACATCGACGGCGAGCAGGGCATCCTGCTCTACCGCGGCTACCCCATCGAGCAGCTCGCCACCAAGGCGAGCTTCCTGGAGGTGGCCTACCTGCTGCTTTACGGTGAGTTGCCGAAGGATCGGGAGCTGGTCAACTTCGAGCGCATCATCATGACGCACACGATGCTCAACGAGAACCTGAAGAACTTTCTCAACGGCTTCCATTACGACGCGCATCCCATGGCCATCCTCTGCGGCGTCGTGGGCTCGCTGTCGGCCTTCTACCATGAGTCCATCGACGTCAATGATCCGCATTACCGCGAGATCTCGGCGCACCGGCTGATCGCGAAGGTGCCGACCATCGCCGCCGCAGCGTACAAGCACAACGTCGGCGAGCCGATCATGTATCCGCGCAACGACCTGCGCTACGGCGCGAACTTTCTGCACATGATGTTCGCGACCCCCTGCGGGGACTACGAGCCGGCCCTGCTCGCCGAAAAGGCGCTGAACCTGCTCTTTATCCTGCACGCCGACCACGAGCAGAACGCGAGCACCTCCACGGTGCGGCTCGCCGGCAGCTCCGGTGCCAACCCCTTCGCGTGCATTGCGGCCGGCATCGCCTCGCTCTGGGGCCCGGCCCACGGCGGCGCCAACGAGGCGGTGCTCGACATGCTGATGCAGATCGGCGACGTCTCGAACGTGCCCAAGTTCATCGACAAGGCCAAGGACAAGGACGACCCGTTCCGCCTCATGGGCTTCGGCCACCGGGTCTACAAGAACTACGACCCGCGCGCGAAGATCATCCGCGAGGTCTGCCATCAGGTGCTCGAAGAGCTGCCGGGCACCGCCAACAGCCCGCTGTTCGAGCTGGCGCTGAAACTGGAAGAGATCGCGCTGAACGACGAGTACTTCGTCGAGCGCAAGCTCTATCCGAACGTCGACTTCTACTCCGGCATCATTTACAGCGCGCTCGGCATCCCGACCAACATGTTCACGGTCATGTTCGCGGTGGCGCGTACCGTCGGCTGGGTGTCGCACTGGACCGAGATGATGAGCGACCCGGCCAACCGCATCGGCCGCCCGCGTCAAATCTATTGCGGCCCGGCGACCCGCGAGTACGTGCCCATCTCCAAGCGCTGAGCCCGATTCCCGTCTCGTGCCGGGCTTCGGCCCGGCGGCCTGGGGCTTGGCGGCGCTGCGGCGCGGCGCTCAGGGGGCCGCGTCGGCCGCGCTCGGCCCGCTCATGTCCGCGAGCAGCGCCGCCAGCTCCTCGGCATCGATGCCCCGCTCCGGGCGGTCCGACACCGGGTCCAGCGGCGGCTGGCGCAGCGCATGCCAGGGCAGCACCTGCAGGTGCACCGGCACATCGCCCGCGACAAACTCGAACACCGGGTGCATCTGCACCGCACCGTTGCCGAAGCGCGCGGACAGCTCCCGCTCGCGCCAGGGAATGCGCCGGTCCATCAGCGCCATCAGCACCTCTTCCGGGCTGTCCGCAAAGAGCCTGAGCTCGACCCCATGCGCACGCGTCGCCGTGCCCCGCAGCGCCGGCCCCACCAGCCGCGGCCGAAAGGCCGCCAGCTCGCGCATGGCCTGCAACGCGTGCCGACGCAGATCGGCCACGTCGGCGTCGAGGTCCGGCTCGAACAGCCGCTGCTGCGCGATCAGGGCGTCGTTGATCTCCTCGTTGTCCGGCCAGCAGCGCTTGTCCGTAATCCCCAAGCGCGCCGCGGCCTTGCGGCGGGCGCGGTCGAACTCCCCCGGGCCCTGCTCGGCCAGGATGCGCGCGGACTCGTAGGCGAGCCTGCGACGCTCGTGCAGACAGCGGTGATGGTGCTGGCCGCGCGCCTCCGCGGCGGTGGCAGCGCGCCGCTTCGGGTGTCGGGCGGTGGCGGCCGCAACGGCCTTGGATCCGGATCGCCTGGGCATGGGCTCTCTCGCTCTGAGGTGGCAGCACGCGTCCGCCATCATAACCGCCGACGGGGCCAGGCTGCGCCCGTCGTTGCCCGACGTGATGGCCGCCCGCGCTCCGCGGGATGCCTCTGCCCTGCGTCGGGCCGCCGCCGGCGCCGCGACGCGGGAGCCGCTCGGCGCGGCACCTTCTGCAGGGTGGCGGAGCCCATGCCGCGCACGCGGAAACCGGCCTATTTCTCAATGCATTGCATAGCCCATGCGCGCGATTGCCGTGGTTTCGCGGCTGCGCTAACGTGCCCTGCTTCGGCAGACACCAACAACAGCGGCGGCAGCGGACCGCCGCACACACCACTGAGGAGCACGATCATGGCAGACGCATCCTTCACCGGCAGCGATTCGGGCAACGCCCAAGACCGGGCGCACGCGCGCTCCCTCGCCGACCCCGAGGGCTTTTGGGGCGAGGCCGCGGCGGCCGTCGACTGGATCAAGCCCTGGCAGCGCGTGCTGGACCACAGCAACGCGCCGTCCTACCGCTGGTTCGCCGGCGCCGAGCTCAACACCTGCTGGAACGCGGTGGACCGCCACGTGGCCGCGGGCCGCGGCGCGCAGGCGGCCATCATCCACGACAGCCCCGTCACGGACAGCATCCGCACCATCACCTACGCGGAGCTGCAAGATCAGGTCGCCCGCTTCGCCGGCGCCCTGCGGGGCTTGGGCGTCGACAAGGGTGAGCGCGTCATCATCTACATGCCGATGGTGCCGGAGGCGGCCATCGCCATGCTCGCCTGCGCGCGCCTGGGCGCCGTGCATTCGGTGGTGTTCGGCGGCTTCTCGGCACGAGAGCTGGCCACACGCATCGACGATGCCAAGCCGAAGGTCATCGTCGCCGGCTCCTGCGGCATCGAGCCGAACCGCGTCGTCGCCTACAAGCCGCTGCTCGACGACGCGCTGGCGCAGGCCAGCCACCAGCCGGAGCGCTGCGTGATCCTGCAGCGCGAGCAGCAGCCGGCGACGCTGATCGCCGGCCGCGACCTGGACTGGGCGGCGCTGATGGCGGACGCCGCGCCTGTTGACTGCGTGCCGGTGGCCGCCACGGACCCGCTCTACATCCTCTACACCTCCGGCACCACCGGCCAGCCGAAGGGCGTGGTGCGCGACAACGGCGGGCACGCGGTGGCGCTGACGTGGTCGATGCGCAACGTCTACGACGTGGAGCCCGGCGAGGTGTTCTGGTCCGCCTCGGACGTCGGCTGGGTGGTCGGCCATTCGTATATCGTCTACGGCCCGCTGCTGCACGGCTGCACCACCATCCTGTACGAGGGCAAGCCCGTCGGCACACCGGACGCGGGCGCCTTCTGGCGGGTCATCGAGCAGCACAAGGTGTCCGTGCTGTTCACGGCGCCGACGGCGTTTCGCGCCATCAGGCGGGACGACCCGCAGGCCCAGCATCTCGGGCGCTACGACGTCTCAAGCCTGCGCGCGCTGTTCCTGGCCGGCGAGCGCTGCGACCCCAACACGCTGGAATGGGCCGGCGAGATCCTGGGCGTGCCGGTGGTGGACCACTGGTGGCAAACCGAGACGGGCTGGGCCATCGCGGCCAATTGTCTCGGCCTCGAGCAGCTCCCCATCAAGCCCGGCTCGCCGACCAAGCCCGTGCCCGGCTACGACATACAGGTGCTCGGCGACGAGGGCGAGCCCGTGCCGCCCGGCACCATCGGTCGCATCATGATCAAGCTGCCGCTGCCGCCCGGCTGCCTGCCCACGCTGTGGGGCAACGACGAGCGCTTCCGCGCGTCTTACCTGGCCGCCGAGCCGGGGTTCTATCTGTCCGGCGACGCCGGCTACATCGACGAGGACGGCTATCTGTTCGTCATGAGCCGCATCGACGACATCATCAACGTCGCCGGGCACCGGCTCTCCACCGGCGGCATGGAGGCGGTGCTGGCGAGCCATCCGGACGTCGCCGAATGTGCCGTCATCGGCGTCGCCGACCAACTGAAGGGCGAGCTGCCGCTCGGGCTCGTCGTGCTCAAGGCCGGCGTCAACCGCACCGACGCCGACATCGGCAAGGAGCTGGTCGCCAAGGTCCGCAACGAGATCGGCCCCGTCGCCGCCTTCAAAAGCGTGCTGGTGGTGCAGCGGCTGCCGAAGACCCGCTCCGGCAAGATCCTGCGGGGCACCATGAAGTGCATCGCCGACGGCACCGAGTACCGCATGCCCGCCACCATCGACGACCCCGCCATCCTGGAAGAGATCGAGCAGGCGCTGACCGGGGCCGGCTACGGCGCGCATTGAGCCACTGAGTGCGGCTCCTCGTGGGAGCGGCTTCAGCCGCGATCCGCGATGTCGGTGCCAGCGCTGTAT
>NZ_JABX01000004.1 GCF_001469165.1 Thiohalocapsa sp. ML1
CGACGGGCTCCAGCATCGCGCTCGATCGCGGCTAAAGCCGCTCCCACAATGCACGCGCGATCCGCCCGTGGGAGCGCTTCATCCGCGTCGTAGGCATGCACAACAAAAAAACGGGGCCTGATGGCCCCGTTTTCTTCGACCCGGTCCTTCGGGTCAGCTCGCATTGGCGAGGATCAGAAGCTGTGGATCAGACCCAGAGAGAAGGCGTTCCAGTCCGGGTTGCCGCCCACTTCGCCGCTGGTGTCGTCGCTGACGTCCGTGTAGATGGCGTAGGCCTTGGTCCGCTTGCTGAAGCTGTGATCGAAACCGACGGCCCAGGTCTCGCGGTCGCCGCCGAGATCGCTGCGGATGTTGCTGAGGCTGAGCGTGTCGCGGGTCCCACCAAAGATGCGGGTATCGTCACGGTCGCGATCCACGGCACCGTACATGGCCTTGACCATGTTGTTGCCGAACGCGTAGCCGGCCTGCACCTGCCACAACTGCTGCTCTTTCGCACCCAGCGCGCTGGTGGCGAACGTCACGTTGCCGTCAGGATCCACATAGCCGCGCGTCGTGTACTGCTGGCCTTCTGGCAGGTCGTCCTGCTGCTCGTAGATCGCGGTCAGCGTGAAGCCGTTCCAGTCGAGCAGGCCCAGACCGATACGCCACTTGCTGTAGTCGTTGTCGACGAAGCTGCAACTTGCGGTCGGCTGGCCCGACGCGGTCAAGCAGGCGCCGCTGCCGCCCAGCGAGGTGTCCTCGTCCATGTACCAGCTATTGCTGATGGACTCGTACGCAGCCGAAGCAAAGAACGGGCCGTTGTTGTAGATGGCCGCCAGGGAGTAGGCCTCGAAGCTGTCGGAATCGACGCTCGGACCCTCACCGGCCGTGCTGCCGCCCGGTGCAACCGCGGCGAGTGCCAACGAGAAACCGGAGAAGCTCGGCGAGATGTACGCGACGGTGTTGTCGGTGCGCAGATCATCGAAGCCGACGGTGCCGTTGTAGTCCGCGACGGTGTCGGAGAACAGGTCCAGCTTGCCGGTGGAGATCTTCATCGGCGTGTCGTGACGGCCAACCAGGAAGGTACCCCAGTCGCCGGCAAGACCGAGGAAGCTGTTGCGCATTGCGACGGGGTCGCTGCCGCTCGAGATATCGCCGTTGGTGTCGTCTAACTGCACGGCGAACTCGACCTGGTAGATGGCCTTCAGACCATTGCCCAGATCCTCAGAGCCCTTGACGCCGACGCGGTTAGCACGGTCCTTACCCTGGCAGTAGCCCTTGCTCGAACGGCCGCTGATGCAGAAGCCGGAGAAGTTCTGCGCGCCGGTGTTGTCGATGATCGGGTTGCCGGCGGCGTCGGTCTTGATGAGCTGGATGCCCTCAAGATCAATACCTTCAACCTCGTCACGCTCAATGATGGTACCGGGCGCCACCGCCGTCGCAGTGCCGTCAACCTCGATCCATACGGTCTCGTCCGTTGAGTTTACGAAGGAGCCGCCCTTGACCTCACCGATTAGGTCGGCATCAGGATTAACCATCGGATCGGCGCTGAATACGTCGCCGACCGTGCCATCGACGTCGTCGACACCGACGTAATTGACGGTATCCACGGTGTCATACACCGGACCAACGGCATTGGTGACGTCCACATAATCAATGGACACATGCAGCTTGCCGTACAGGACGGCCTCTGCCAGGGCGGCGGTCGGCGCGGCGACTGCCGCGGCGACTGCCAGAGTAAGGAGCTTCTTGTTCATGCTGCTCTCCGCTGTTGTGAAAAACACTAAAGACCGCGCACGCTGACGCAATCACGTCATGCATTCGGAATACTAGACCAGGATGCGACATGGGGCAACCTGTTTTTTTGAAAAAAGCGACAACCCAAAAGGTATGTTGCTTATATGTGACACGGAGGGGAAGGGCCGAGGGCCGAGAAGGAGGAGGCCGCAGCCCGGCTGACGCTGGCTGCCCCGGGTACGCCGGACTGATCCGGCTCTTCCCGGGTGCGCCGGATTCATCCGGCTCTTCCCGGGTGCGCCGGACTGATCCGGCTCTTCCCGGGTGCGCCGGATTTATCCGGCTCTTCAGCGGCACGGTTCGGGCAAGAACAGCGAAACGTTGCGAGTATGCAACGCCAAGCCTGCGCGCCCTGCGGCGGCAGGCCGCCCGCGGCTGCAGCCAGCGGCGGCAACAACGGCCGTTGCGAGGCCTAGATTGCTTGGGGGCGCAGGCTGTTTGCAGATGACACCGCATCCCCCAGCGGCAGCAGCTCCGCAATCCGAACGCCGCGCAGGGACTGTCGCCGCATCTCCACGGCGATGGCAACGCCTTGCCACTCCGCGTCGCGTGGCAATACCTCGCCGCCCCTTTGGCGTTGACAGGCGTTGCCGGTCAGCACCAGCATGTCGCCTGCGGCGCGCTCCACAATGCGGCGGACGGTCGTCAGCCCGTGGTGGCCGGAACGATGTGACACAAGAAAGCCCGCGACAGCGCGGGCTTGAATTGGCTGGGGGACTAGGATTCGAACCTAGGTTGACGGAGTCAGAGTCCGTAGTCCTGCCGCTAGACGATCCCCCAAGTGAAACAGGTGCTAGGTGCTAGGTGCTAGGTGCTAGGTGGCGCATTTTCGACTTGTTTCAGGTCGCTGAAGCGCTTGATTAATCCTCCGAGCATGGCGCCTATCTCCTCCAGCTCTCGGAGCAGCGGCGTCGCTTGGGAGCGATCGACCAAGGCCGCTTCGATCCCAATCAGAAGCTGTGTCCAGCACTCCGCGCAGGAGCCTTTCGCCACCCTTAAGAACTGGCACCTTTCCCGCACATAGTCACGCTCGTATCCCTCAGCGATGTTCGAAGCAATCGACAGCGCCGAGCGCGTGATCTGATTTCGAAAGCCGCTGTCCCTGCACCCCGTTGTCAGCGCGTACATCTGAACGGAAAGTCGGCACGCCCGCTTCCAGACCTCGAGACTGCGCAATAGCTGCAAGGTCCTAGCACCTAGCACCAAGCACCTAGCTCCTGATTAGCGCTTCGAGTACTGCGGTGCCTTGCGCGCCTTGTGCAGGCCGACCTTCTTGCGCTCGACCTCGCGGGCGTCGCGGGTCAGGAAGCCGGCGCGGCGCAGCGGGGAGCGCAGGTTTTCGTCGTACTGGACCAGTGCGCGGGCGATGCCGTGGCGGATGGCGCCGGCTTGGCCGGTGGTGCCGCCGCCGACGACGGTGGCGCGTACATCGACGCGCTCGCCGAGGTTGACGGCCTCCAGTGCCTGGCGCACGACCATGCGCGCGGTCTCGCGGCCGAAGAACAGGTCGAGGTCGCGATTGTTGACGGTGACGCGGCCGCTGCCGACGCTGAGAAAGACCCGCGCGGAGGCGCTCTTGCGGCGTCCGGTGGCGTAGTGGATGTCCGGCATAGTCCTAGGTGTCCGAATAGAAATGATGCTTGCGCCGGTCGGCCCGCGTCGGGGCTCAGACCTCGAGCGGCTCTGGCTGCTGCGCCTGGTGACGGTGCTCGGGGCCGGCGAAGACCTTGAGCTTCTTGAACATCGCACGCCCCAGCGGACCGCGCGGCAGCATGCCCTTGACGGCCGCCTGGATCACCCGCTCAGGGTGCTCGTCGAGCATCTGTTGGAGGGTGCGGGATTTGAGGTTGCCGACGTAACCGGTGTGGCGGTAGTACATCTTGTCGGCCAGCTTGTTGCCGGTGACGCGCACCTTTTCGGCGTTGACGACGACCATGTAGTCGCCGGTGTCCACATGCGGCGTGTACTGCGGCTTGTGCTTGCCCCGCAGGCGGCGGGCGAGCTCGGTGGCGAGCCGGCCCAGCGTCTTGCCGTCGGCATCGACGAGATACCAGCTCCGCCGCACTGACGCAGGCTTTGCGCTCTCTGTGCTCATGTCCGTCGCTCCAAGAAAACCGTTCCGAGAAATGGGCGCCGCCGGCAGATCGCAGGGAGTCCGGCGCGCGTGATGATCGCTATGAGGCCCCGGTGCGGCGGCACAGCACGACGCGCGCCACGAAGCCCGAGAAAGCCGCGCATCATACCCGAAGCGCTTCGCCCGCCGCAATACTCGGCAACGCAATCGACCCCCTTTTGCAGATGAGTCAAGCTTCGCGGCGACACGAGGCAAAAGGGCCGAGGGCCAAGGGAGCCCGCCTTGGCCCTCGGCCCTCGGCCCTCGGCCCTCGGCCCTTGGTTGCTCTCGCTGTCGTCAGCGAGAGTCCACGGCAGACGACAACGACAAGGCTGACACGGCCTCGGTCTGCGCTGCGGCACTAGCCCGGCAGTCGCAGCCGCTCGACCACCTCGCCGCCGATCAGGTGGCTTTGCAGGATATCTTCGAGGTCCTCGGTGTCAACGTAGGTGTACCAGGTGCCCTCCGGATAGACGACGACCACGGGGCCTTCGCTGCACCGATCCAGACAACCCGCGTTGTTGATACGCACCCCGCCGGGGCCGGCAAGCCCAAGCGCCTTGGTGCGTTGCTTGAGGTAGTCGCGGGAGGCCTGCGCACCGCATTGGCCGCAGCACTGCCGGCCTTCCTCGCGGACATTGGTGCACAGAAAGACGTGGTACTTGTAATACGGCGTCGGTGTGGACATGGTGTCGCGCTCTCCATCGGCGCTGTCGCTCGCTGTGTTGGACACTGGCGTCGCACAATGGCGCCCCCCGGCTGCCGAACCAAGCCGGATGCCGCAACGCGGCCGATGTCATCGACGCCGGGCGCATCGCCGCGCATCCTCCGCCTTCACCAACCCGCTGCCGCCCCGCACCAGACCTTGGACGATCAGGACCTTGGACGATCAGGAGCTCCTTCGCCTCGCCGACCAGTGCGTCAAGTGCGGACTGTGTCTGCCGCATTGCCCGACCTTTCGGCTTGCCCATCACGAGGCCGACTCGCCGCGGGGGCGCATCGCGCTGATCCAGGGCCTCATCGGCGGCCAGCTCGCCGAGAGCGCGCGCCTGGCGGCCCATCTCGACGGCTGCCTGGAATGCCGCGCCTGCGAGGTCGCCTGCCCGTCGCTGGTGCAGTTTGGCAAGCTGATGGACGCGGCGCGGGCGGAGCGCGTCGCGCGGCTGCCGGCGCCGGCGCGCTGGTGGCGCCGCACGCGGCTCGATCTGCTGAGCAGCGGGCGCACGCTGCCGCTGCTCACGGCGCTGGCCGCGGTGTATCGGGGGCTTCGCGTCGGCGCGCTCGCGCGGTCGGCGGGGCTGCTCGGCCGGCCTCGGCTGCTGGTGCTGCATGGCCTCGCGGCGCGCCTGCGCCGGCCCGCGCCGGTGGACGCCGGTGCGTCCGCCGCCGGCACGGCCGCCGCGCCGCCCATCGCGCTCTTTCTCGGCTGTGTCGCCCGCGCACTGGAGCCCGACGTCATGCAGGCCGCGCAGCGCGTATTCACCGCGCTCGGCATCCCGGTGACGGTGCCGGCGGGCCAGGGCTGCTGCGGCGCAATGCACCGGCACAACGGCTTCCCGGACGCCGCGGACGGGCTGCTCGCGCACAACCGCACGGCGTTCGGCGATGCGACCGTGGTCGGGGGGGCGAGCGCCTGTGTTGCGGAATTGCAGCTCGCGCTGCCGGCCGTCGAGCTGTGCCGGGCGCTGCTGGATGTGCCTTGGCCCGCGACGGCGGCGCTGGCACCGCTCGACGGCACCGTGGCCGTGCACGAGCCCTGCTCGCACCGCAACCAACTGCGCGACACCGTCGCCGTGTACGCACTGCTCGGGCGCATCCCGGGGCTTAAGGTCGTGCCCCTGCCTGGCAACGACACTTGCTGCGGCGCGGCGGGCACCTATCTGTTGGACCATCCGGAGACGGCGCTCGCCCTCGCCGATGCCAAGGTCGCCGCGTTGTCGGCGCTCCGCCCGCGCTGGCTCGCGACGACGAACACGGGCTGCGCCGCTCACCTGGCGGCAGCGGCCACCGCCGCGGGGCTTGATGTCGAGGTGCTGCACCCGGTGCAGTTGCTGGACATCGCATTGAAACAAGGGCCGAGGGCCGAGGGCCGAGGAGGGCTCCCTCGGCCCTAGCCGGGCCGGGCACGGCCGGAGAGCCGACCTCCAGGTCGGCTCCGCAGTTGCGACAGCAGTGCATCCCGCTCTGTGGCCGTGTTGACCTGGAGGTCAACACTCCAGTCAACGCCCGTCAACACCGCGAACGTTCGATTACGACCACGATTACGACCACGATTATGACGACGAAACCACGGTCTCCGAGGTCGCCCCGTTCGAAACTTGACTCATCTGCAAGCATTTGGCGTCGCCAAGCAATCTAGGGCGCAACACGCCCGGAGGCGTTCTTCTTTCAAACTTCACCCTTCAAACTTCACCCTTTTCCTCCCTTCACCCTTCAAACTTCACCCTTTTCCTCCCTTCACCCTTCAAACTTCACCCTTTTCCTACCTTCACCCTTCAAACTTCACCCTTTTCCTCCCTTCACCCTTCAAACTTCACCCTTTTCCTCCCTTCACGCTTCAAACTTCAAACTTCTGGTAAGCCAGCATGACAACCCGCGACTACACCCACCTCGACCAACTCCTGATGAGCTTCGACTCGGCGCTGCGCACGGTGTTCGGCCGCCCGCGGGTCACGGAGCGCGCGAATCCCGCCGAGCAGTTTGCGGATGTCGATCTGAGCGACGATGAGCGCCGGCACGTAGGCGGCCTGATGCGGGTGAATCACACCGGTGAGGTCTGTGCCCAGGCGCTGTATCAGGGGCAGGCGCTGACGGCGCGGCTCGCCGAGGTCCGCGCGAGCCTGGAGCGCTCCGCGCAGGAGGAGAACGACCACCTGGCCTGGTGCGAGCAGCGGCTGCAAGAGCTCGGCACCCGCAAGAGCCTGATGAACCCGCTCTGGTACGCGGGCTCCTTCGCGATGGGCGCCGCGGCCGGCCTGGCCGGGGACAAGTGGAGTCTGGGCTTCGTCGTCGAGACCGAGCGGCAGGTGGAGGATCACCTCGACGACCACCTGGCGCAGGTGCCGAGCGACGATCAGCGCACCCGCGCCATCCTGATGCAGATGAAAGCGGACGAGATCCACCACGCCGACGTCGCCCACGCCGCCGGCGGCGCGCCGCTGCCGGCGCCCGTCAAGATCGCGATGAAGACGGTGTCGAAGGTGATGACCCGCGGGGCTTACTGGATCTGACCCCGCCGCCGGGCCGCGGCGGCCCGGGCGATCGATGGCCGCGGCGGCGCCGTTACTCCCAGCCGGCGATGTCGCGGCTCAGGTTGCGCCCGTAGAAGATCTCCATCATCTCGCGGCGCACGAGCCGCTGGATGCGGTTGTACTCCTTCTCGGACAGGGACTTGGAGTCGATGCAGAACAGGTAGTCGTCCAGGTGGAACTGATCCACGACCATCTTGGTGTGGAATAGATTCTCTTGGTACACGTTCACATCGATCATCTGATAGCGGTTCTTCGTGTCCCGCCGCAGATAGTTCTGGATCGAGCTGATGTTGTGATCGATGAAGTGCTTGCGCCCGCCCACGTCGCGGGTGAAGCCGCGCACGCGGTAGTCCATGATCACGATGTCCGATTCCAGCGAATAAATCAGATAATTCAGCGCCTTCAGCGGGGAAATGATGCCGCAGGTGGACACATCGATGTCCGCCCGGAAGGTGCTGATGCCGTTGTGCGGATGGCTCTCCGGGTAGGTGTGGACCGTGATGTGGCTCTTGTCCAGATGGCCGACGACCGCATCCGGCAGCGGGCCCGGCGTCGCGGAATTGGCATGTGCGTCGCCCGCCACGTGCTCCTCCGCGATGAGCATGGTCACGGAAGCGCCCTGCGGCTCGTAGTCCTGGCGCGCGATATTGAGCACATTGGCGCCGATGATCTTGGCGACATCGGTGAGGATGCCGGTCAGGCGCTCGGCGTTGTAGGCCTCATCAATGTAGGCGATGTACGCGGCACGCTGCTCGTCGGAATCCGTGTAACAGATGTCGTAGATGTTGAAGCTGAGCGACTTCGTCAGGTTGTTGAAGCCGTGCAGTTTGAGCCGTTTGGACGTCTTGGGCATGGTGCTTTGGGTCACCTCGTGCGCTGGGGCGGTGCGTGGAGAGGCGCGCACGCTACGCGCGTGCGCGAGGCATTTCAAGCCAATTTCTTGTGACAGTCCGGGCCGGCGGCGGAGCCGGTGCGGCGCGCCGGGCAGCGCGCCGAGCAGCGCGCCGAGCAGCGATCAATCGGCGGCGCAGAGGGCGGCCGTCAGCTCGCGCACAGCGTCGGCCCCCAGCACCGCGGCGAGGGCCGCCGTGGCCGGCACGGGGCCCCGGGAGAGCAGCGCGTCGTGGAAGCCGCGCAGGTCTTGCGCGCCTGGTGCTGCCGCCACCCGCGCGCGGGCCGCGCGGATCAACCGCCAGCCGAGCACCGCGGCCAGGGCATCGCCCGGGCGGCGGATCAGCGCGGCGAGCACGCAGTCCGGCTCGCCCAGCGCGGCGGCACGCACCCGGGCTTGGTCGAGCGGGACGCGGCCGAGATGCAGGTCGAGGTCGAGCCGCGCCAGGGCGATGGCCGCCTGGCGTGCCTGGCCCACGACACCGGCGTCCAAGCCGGCGGGGGCCTCCGCCAGCAGCTCCTCCAGCGCCAGCGGCCAGCCGCCGACCAGCGAGCCGCCGCCCGCCAACAGCCGCGGCAGGGAGCGGGCGGCCATACCGCCGCCGAAGGTCAGCGTGTGCAGCCCGCCCCAGCCGAGCCGCAGGCAGCGCAGCCGCTGCGCCGCGGGCGCGAGCCGGCAATCGCCGCTGCCGTCGGCAACATAGAGCGTGCCGCGCCCGCGGGTCAGGTCCGGCACGTAGTCGAGACCCGCAAGCTCGTCCGGCGCGGCCTGGCCGAGCGCCGACGCGGCGCCGGGCCGCGGGCAGGCCGGCCCGCCGGCGACGCCGAGCACCGCCGCCGGCAGCGTGAACAGGCCCCGCGCCTGCAGCAGCGCCTGCTGCCGCGTGCACTCCACGCCGACGCCGTCCGGGGGCGGCGTCTCGGCAGGCGGCGCAGCGCCCGCGGCGGCGTCCGCGAGCCGCTCCAAGAGCCCCGCACAGTCGGCCGGCGCCAGGTCCAGGCGGTGGCGATGGCGGAGCAGAAAGCCCAGTTGTTCGGCGCCCGCGCCGCAGGCGCCCGCCGCGCGCGGCGCCAAGTCGCTGCGCAGCGCCGCGGCGTATTGCGCGAGCGCCGTCGCCGCCGCCTCGGCGACCGTTTCCAACTCGCCGGTGCCGTGGCAATGGGCGCGCAGCCAGCGGCTGCGGGTCAGCTCACGCAGGTAGACGGGGCCCGCCTCGGCGGCGTGGAGCGCGGCCGCCACCAACGGCGGCGGGATCAGCTCCGCCATCGGCATCAGTTGCGTCAGCGCGAGCCGCAGGTGCGCCGGCACCGCCTGCAGCAGCGCCAGCAGATCCTCGCGCAGCGCGGCCGGGGCGAGCAGCGTCAGGCGGTGAATGGTTGTGAGCGGCAGGAACCGCAGCGGGTCCCGGCGGCGCCAGTCGCGCTCTAGCAGCTCGCGGTGCTCCACCCGCGCGAGCCCGAACATGAGCTCTGCATCCAGGCGCCGCGCCGGGTCCAGCGCGCCGTGGTCGAGCTCCTCCAGCGCGACGATGAGCGTCTCAAGCCAGCTCGCGAGTGCCGCGTGCTCGTCGTCGGACTGCGGCGGCAGCAGGTCGCCGTAATCGCCGAGCCCCACTGCCAGCGCGGCCTCCGGGTGGAAGCGGAACCAGACGGCGAAGAACTCCCGGGCGAGCGCGTCGAAGGCCGCGGACTCAGGCATCCCGGATCTCGAAGTCGTGCGTCACCGCGGCCACGGCGCCAAGCATGATAGACGCGGAGCAATATTTCTCAGCGCTGAGCGCGATGGCGCGCTCCACCTGCTTCGGCTTCAGGTCGCGGCCCGTCACGATGAAGTGGACATGGATGCGCGTGAACACCTTCGGGTCCGTGTCGGCGCGCTCGGCGGCGAGCTCGACGACGCAGTCCGTCACGTCCGCGCGGGCGCGGCGCAGGATCATCAGCACATCGAACTGCGTGCAGCCACCCAGACCGAGCAGCAGCATCTCCATGGGCCGCACGCCCAGGTTGCGCCCGCCCAAGTCCGGCGGGCCGTCCATGACCAGGGCGTGGCCGCTGCCGGACTCGCCCACCATTGCGGTGCCTTCGAGCCACTTGACCCGGGCCTTCATCGGCGTTGCTCCTGTCGGTAAATTCGAGTACGCGGCTGCTGATAAGGTTTTACCCATGCCAGACATGGCGGATTGTCCGCACTGTGTTATCAGGAGATTTCGCGTATCTTTCGGTGGCTTGCACTGCTGCCCGCGGCGACACTTCGCGCCGCGAGCGTGGACGAGCGACCAGCGGCCACAGGCTACCACGGATGCCCGGCCGCTAGAGCGCGCCGACACGCACGAACCACCAGAACCGACCAACGCGCCATGCAGAAATTCGTTCCCCAGGCCGACCCCGAATGGCTCGCCCCATTCATGAGCTACTGCCACACCAAGCAGTACGAGAAGCGGTTCGACTTCATCCACGCCGGTGAACCGGCAGAGACCCTTTACTACCTGGTCGAGGGCTCGGTCGCGGCGCTGATCGAGGACGAGGACCACCGCGAGCTGACGCTGGCGCACATCAACGCGGGCGAGTTCATCGGCGAGATGGGGCTCTTTTTGCCGCAGAAGACCCACAGCGTCATCGTCCGCACCCGCACCAAGTGCCGCGTGGCCGAGATCAGCTATCGCCGGCTGGAGCAGGTGCTCGAGCGCGAGCTTCGGGACTTTGCCCTGCCGATCCTGTTCGCCATCGGCCGGCAACTGTCCATGCGCCTGCAGCGCACCAGCCGTAAGGTCGGCGACTTGGCCTTCGTGGACGTGACGGGGCGCATCGCCGGCGCGCTGCTGGATCTGTGCAAGCAGCCGGACGCCATGACCCACCCGGATGGCATGCAGATCCGCATCACCCGTCAGGACCTGGGCCGCATCGTCGGCTGCTCCCGGGAGATGGCCGGACGCGTGCTGAAGGCACTGGAGGAGCAGGAGCAGATCAGCGTGAAGGGCAAGACCATCGTTGTGTTCGGAACCCGTTGAAGAAGGGGCTAGGGGCTAGGGGCTAGGGGCTATGGGCTAGGGGCTAGGAAGGCATCGCGTCAGACCGACGAGTCGTGCTCTTCGGTATCGAGATCGAAATCGGTATCGAGATCGCACCTCTCATCGCCGTAGTGAGGGTTTCAGCCTCCTCGTAAACCCAGGCGACGCAACCGATCGAGGGACGGTAGAGGTCGAGCTTCGCCGCGACCCGGTGTCACGTCGTGTCGATGCCGATAGCGATTTCGATAGCGATACCACTTGCCCGCCCGTCGCCGAGCCAGAGCCGGGCTGGAGAGCCGACCTCCCGGTCGGCTCCGCACTCGCGACATCATCCCGCTCTGTCGCCGTGTTGACCTGGAGGTCAACACTCCAGTCAACGCCCGATTACGACCACGATGGCTCGCCGCCGGCGCGGCGGACCGGGATCGCCGGCTTTCCAGCCGGCTCGCCGCCGACGCGGCTCGATGCCGCGTCGGCGGCGCCTAGGCCGATAAGTGGCCACATGCGCAGTCGTCCGCCCGGCGGCACGGCATGGGCTACCGCCCGGCTCCCGCGCCGCAGATCGCGCGCCGAGGGCATCGAGCCCCCCCTAGCTCCTAGCTCCTAGCCCCTAGCCCCTAGCCCCTAGCCCCTGAACAGCTCGGCGAGCTTCGCGCCCGGGTCCGCGGCGCGCATAAAGGACTCGCCCACCAAAAAAGCGTGCACGCCGTGGCTTCGCATCAGGGCCACGTCGTCGCGGCTGTGGATGCCGCTCTCGGTGACCGGGAGGCGGTCGGCGGGCAGTTGCGGCAGGAGGTCGAGCGTGGTCGACAGGCGCACCTCGAAGCTGCGCAGATCCCGGTTGTTGATGCCGATGAGCCGCACCGGCACGGCGAGCGCGCGCGCCAGCTCGGCGGCGTCGTGCACCTCCAGCAGCACGTCCATGCCGAGCCCGTGGGCCGTGTCCGCGAAGTCCTTAAGCTCGGCGTCGTCGAGGCAGGCGGCGATGAGCAGGATGCAGTCGGCCCCGAGCGCGCGGGCCTCATGGATCTGGTAGGCGTCGATGATGAAGTCTTTGCGGATCACCGGCAGCGGGCAGGCGCTGTGGGCCTCCACGAGGTGCTCAAGCTCGCCTTGGAAGAAGTCCCGGTCCGTCAGTACGGACAGGCAGGCGGCGCCCGCCTCCGCGTAAGACAGCGCGATGTCCGCGGGCCGAAAGTCCTCCCGCAGCAGGCCCTTGCTCGGGCTCGCGCGCTTGATCTCGGCAATGACGCCGGGCCGGCCGCGGTCGATCTTCGCGGTCAGCGCCGCGGCGAAGCCCCGCGGCGGCTCTACCTGCGCCATGACCACGGACAGCTCGGCCAGCGGGCGGGCGCGCTTCGCCACCGCGACCTCCTCGGCCTTGCGGGCGACGATGCGCTTTAAGATGTCCGGCGTGTCGGCGGCGCTCATGCGAAGCTCGCCGTCAGTTGCACCAGCCGCTCCAGGCGCTGCTGCGCGGCGCCCGCGGCGATGGCCGCCCGCGCCGCGTCGATGCCGTCGGCATGGCTGTCCGCGACCCCGGCGGCATAGATAGCCGCACCGGCGTTGAGCAGCACGATGTCGAGCGCCGGGCCGGGCTCGCCTGCCAGCGCCGAGCGCAGCATCACCAGGCTCTGCTCGGGGTTCTCGACCCGGATGGCCGCGAGCGGCGCCTCGCTGAGCCCGAAGTCGCCGGGTGTGATCTGCCGTCGCGTCACCTCCCCGTCGGCGAGCTCCGCAATGTGGGTCGGCCCGGCGATGCTGATCTCATCGAGCCCGTCCGCCGCGTGCACCACCAGCACGCGCTCGGCGCCGAGGCTGCCCAGCACCGCCGCCAGCGGTTCCACCAGCGGCTCCGCGAAGACGCCGAGCACCTGCCGGCGCACGCCGGCGGGGTTGGTGAGCGGACCCAGCACGTTGAACAGCGTGCGCACGCCGAGCTCGCGCCGCGGGCCGATGGCGTGCTTCATGGCGCCGTGGTGGGCGGGCGCGAACATGAAGCCGACGCCGACCTCGCGCACGCACTGTGCTACCTGCTCCGGCGTCAGGTCCAGCTTGACGCCGGCGGCCTCCAGCACGTCCGCGCTGCCGGACTTCGACGACACCGAGCGATTGCCGTGCTTGGCGACGTGGCAGCCGGCGGCGGCGGCGACGAACATGCTCGCGGTGGAGATATTGAACGTGGACGCCCCGTCGCCGCCCGTGCCGACGATGTCCACGGCATAGGGCAGATCACCGATGTCCACGCCGGTGGCGAGCTCGCGCATCACCGCGGCGGCGGCGGCGATCTCCGGCACCGTCTCGCCCTTGAGCCGCAGCGCCACCAAAAAGCCCGCGATCTGCGCCGGCGTCGCGCCGCCGGTCATGATGCAGCGCATGCACGCGGTCATGTCCGGTCCGTCGAGGTGATGCCCGTCGATGACGCGGGCGATGGCTTGCTTGATATCGATGGGGGTGGTCATTGTCGCAGCGTTGCCGGGGGTGAGTCCTCGGCCCTCGGCCCTCGGCCCTGTTTCCAAAAGGGGCCGAGGGCCAAGGGCCGAGGCAGATTTCGTTCAGACTTGCTCGGCGAGAAAGTTCCGCAGCAGCTCATGCCCATGCTGCGTCAGGATGGACTCGGGATGAAACTGCACGCCCTGCACCGGCAGCTCGCGGTGGCGCAGGCCCATGATCTCGTCGCGGCTGCCGTCCTCCCGGCAGGTCCAGGCCGTCACTTCCAGGTGCTCCGGCAGCGTCCCTACGTCTACGACGAGCGAATGATAGCGGGTCGCCTCGAACGGCGAGTCGAGCCCTGCGAACACGCCCTCGCCGGCATGGTGGATGGGCGAGGTCTTGCCGTGCATAACGGCGCGCGCCTTGATCACGTCGCCGCCGAAGGCACGCCCGATGGACTGGTGCCCCAGGCAGACGCCGAGCACCGGCACGCGGCCGGCGGCGGCCTGGATCAGCGCCACGGAGATACCCGCCTCATCCGGCGTGCAGGGCCCGGGCGAGACCACGATGTGGCTCGGCGCCAGCGCAAGGGCCGCGTCCACGCTGACCTCATCGTTGCGCAGCACGCGCACCTCGGCGCCGAGCTCACCCAGATACTGCACGAGGTTGTAGGTGAAGGAGTCGTAGTTGTCGATCATCAGCACCATGGGTGCGGTCCTGTGCGTTGCGGTGCGCCGGGACGGCGCGGAGCCGGCCCAAGGCATCGGCGAAAACCCTGCATTGTCGCCGAGATGGGCCGCATAGCAAGCACCGCGCGCCGGCGACTTCACACGGCAGGGTCGTTACCCCCGCCGTCGTCAAGGTTGCGCTGCAACAGCTTGCCCACGAGCCGCGGCGTCGGCGCCCGGCGCAGGGCCAAGGTCGCGCGGTCCAGAGCGTCCAGCAGCGCCAGCAGCGAGGCGACGTCGCGCGGGCTGAAGGTGAGGATGTAGCGCAGCGTCGGCGCATCGAGCACGAGCCCCCGCGCCGCCGCCTCGCGCTGCAGGAGCGCCGCCCGACCCGCGTCATCCAGCGGCACGACGGCGTAGGTCGCGCAGGCGGTGAGCCGCGAGCTGAGGTCCGGCAGCACAAGCCCCAGCGCCGGCGCCGGCGCGCGGGCCGCGAACAGGAGCCGGCCCTGGCGCTGGTGCTGGGCGTTGTATAGGTTGAACAGCGCCAGCTCCCAATCGCGCCGGCCGGCCACGGCGTGCAGCGCGTCGATGGCGATGGCATCGCAATGCTCGGTGTCGTCCAACACCGACGGCTCGAGGCCGGGCAGGTCGAGCTGCACGAAGCGCACCGTGAACCCGGCGGCCAGCGCGGCCTGGCAGGCGGCGTGCAGCAGGTGGCTCTTGCCGCTGCCGGACTCGCCGTGCAGCAGCAGGTGGCAGGCTATGGGCGTCGTCGCCCAGTGGCGGAGCGCCGCGATGACCTCGGCGTTGGCGTCGGCGACGAAGCGCTCGAAGGCACCCCGCTCCGGCAGCCGCAGCGGCAGGCAGAGCTGGTCCGGCAGCGTGCTCATGGGCAAGGCGCGGCCACCGGGACCGGACGGAACGCCGCCGCTCAGCCGGCGAGCGCGCGGGCGGTCTGGGCGAGCCGCCGGCCCAGGGCTTGGCAGAGGCGCTTTTCGGCGTCGGTCACCGGATTGGCGTTGTCGATGCCGGCCACGTGCGACGGCCCGTAGGGCGTGCCGCCGGCGTCGGTATGCAGCAGGTCGGTCTCGCTGTACGGCAGGCCGAGCAGCAGCATGCCGTGGTGCAGCAGCGGCAGCATCATGGAGACGAGCGTCGTCTCCTGGCCGCCGTGCAGGCTTGAGGTGGAGGTGAACACCCCCGCCGGCGTGCCGGCGAGCGCGCCGCTCAGCCAGAGCGGAGAGGTGCCGTCCAGAAAGTACTTCATCGCCGCGGCCATGTTGCCGAAGCGGGTCGGGCTGCCGAGCGCCAGCGCCGCGCAGTCGCGCAGGTCATCGAGCGTCGCATAGGGCGCGCCCGTGTCCGGGATGCTGTCGGCGACGGCCTCGGCGACGGTGGACACCGCCGGCACGGTGCGCAGCCGCGCCACCATGCCGGCCTCCTCGACACCGCGCGCCACCTGCCGCGCCATCTCGGCGGTGGCGCCGTAGCGGCTGTAATACAGGACCAAAACGTAAGGGGAATCGGCAGTCATATTGAACCTCCGTGGTGACTTCGGGCCGCCGACGCGGCGAAGTACGCGAGCATAGCGTCAGGCAGACCGCGGCGCACACCGGGCCGAGGGCTGCGTGCTGATGAACGACGGCTCGCCTAGCCCCTAGCCCCTAGCCCCTAGCCCCTAGCCCCTTCTTCATCAGTGTCTCAAATCCTGCACCCCCGCCGGCACGACGCTGTCGCTGAAGAGCCCGCGTGCATCGACGGCATCGAAGCGATAGTCGCGGTTGCAGAACTCGCAGGTCACGGCGATCTCGCCCTGCTCGGCCAGGATGCTGTCGACCTCCGCCTCGCCCAGGGCGCGCAGCGTCTCGGCGATGCGCCCGCGGGAGCAGCTACACCGAAACGCCACCGGGTCCGGCTCGAACAGGCGCACGTCCTCCTCGTGGAACAGCCGGTGCAGCAGCTTCTGCACCGGCAACGACAGCAGCTCGCGCTCCTCCACGGTGTCGGCGAGCGCGACGGTGCGGTCCCAGCCATCCGTGTCCTCCACCGGCCCCGGCACGCGCTGGAGCATGAGCCCGACCACACGGGCGCCGTCCACGGCCAGCCAGAGCCGCGTCGGCAGTTGCTCGGAGTGACCGAAGTAGGTCTCGATGGCGGCGGCGATGCCGGCCCCCTCCAGCGGCACGATGCCCTGGTAGCGCTCGCCGCGGGTCGGCGTCAGCGTCAACGCCAAGTGGCCGGCACCGAACTGGTGCTCCAGCGCGCCGTGCGGCACGTCGCCGTCCCAGCGCGCGAGGCCGCGCACCGTGCGCTGGTGCGTGCCCTGCACCACGAGGGTGCGGATCGGGCCGCTGCCCCGGGCCTGGAGCGTGAGCGAGCCCTCGAACTTGAGCGTCGCCGTCAGCAGCAGCACGGAGGCCAGCGCCTCGCCGAGGGGCCGCTGCACCGGCCCGGGATACGGATGGCGCGACAGCACCGCCTGGTAGGCGGCGTCCAGGCACACCAGCTCGCCGCGCACGCCTAAGCGCTCGAACAGGAACCGGTGCAGGCTGTCCGGCTGCGGCCCGCTCATGTCGGTTGCCCCCGGTCACCGTCAGCGCATCGACCGATAGACACCCGGCCGCCCGCGCTTGGCCAGCACGAGCTGCCAGACCTGGCCCTGCCGCGAGCGGAAGAAGCCCGCCGAGGCGTGCAGGTAGTATTTCCACATGCGATAGAAGACATCGTCGTAGCTCGGGCGAAGCGCGGGCCAGGCGGCGTCGAAGCGCTGCCACCAGGCCATCAGCGTCGGATCGTAGTCAGGACCGAAGTTGTGCCAGTCCTCGATGATGAAGGGGCCTTCGAGGCCTTCGGTCAGCTCCCGGGCCGAAGGGATCTTGCCGTTCGGGAAGATGTAGGCATCGGTCCAGGGGTCGGTGATCGGGACAGTGCGGCTGTTGCCGATGGTATGCAACAGAAACAGGCCGTCGTCGGCGAGCATCCGGCGCGCAATATCGAAGTAGCCCCGATAGTTGCGCACGCCGACGTGCTCAAGCATACCCACCGACGCGACCCGCTCGAAGCACCCGCCCACCTGCGCCGGCAGGTCCCGATAGTCCATGACCCGAATGTCCACCGGCAAGCCCCGGCAGCGCTCGCGGCCGAGCTCCGCCTGGCGGCGCGAGACGGTGATGCCGACCACCTCAACGCCGTGATGCTCCGCCGCATACGCGGCGAGCCCACCCCAGCCGCAGCCGATGTCCAGCAGCCGCTGGCCGGGGCTGAGCGCCAGCTTGCGGCAGATGAGGTCGAGCTTCGCGCGCTGCGCCGCCTCCAGGGTGTCCGCCTCAAGCCAATAGGCGCAGCTATAGCTCATGGTTGGGTCGAGCATGGCCTGGTAGACATCGTTGCCGATGTCGTAGTGACGCTCGCCGACGCTGAAGGCCCGCGCGCGGGACTGGCGGTTCATGAGCCGGTCCTTGAGCCAGGCGAGCGCGAAGTGAAGCCATGCGGCATGGTTCAGCCCATCGTCGAGGTCATGGCGCAGCAGCCGCGCAAAGGTCTCATCCAGCCGCTCGCTGTCCCACGCGCCCGCCATGTAGGCCTCGCCGAGGCCGAGGGAGCCGCGCCGCAGCGCCTCGCTGTAGACCCGCGCGTCGTGGACCCGGATGTCCCAGGGCCGGCTGCCGTTGATGCGCACACCAGTGGGCGCGAGCAGCCGCTCGGCAAAGGGCGGCGGCGCCGTGGCTGGCGCCTGTGGGATATAGCTCGCGCCTGTCTCGACGGTGTCGGTTCGCTGACTCGTTGCCATGGGCCCGGACTCCCTAACCGGCATGTGCCGGCCAGCCAATGCTTGTTGTTGTCGCCTTGATGCCGCGTGTCATGGACGCGGCGTTGTCGTGCCGCCGATAACAACGCATCGGCGCCGGTGACGCAAGCTGGGAGATGTGTCCGGAGATGTGTCCGGAGATGTGTCCGGAGACGTGTCATCAGAGCACTGACACGCGCAATCGATATGCCTCGGGCGGTTGCCAGTAGCGGTGCAGGATGGCTTAGGCTATGCGCGTATCTCTCAACGCTGCGACCGTCAACAGAATGCCGATGAACCCAAGCACCCCATCAGCTCGCCACCACCCCGCCGGCGCCGATCTCAGCGCGCTGCCCGCCGCACTCGCCGCGCTGATGCTGGCGGCAACCCTCGCCGGCTGCGCCGCCCAGCCCGTGGTCTACGGCGGCGGCGGCGTCGCGCAGGCCGACATCGACGACTGCAAACGCCTGGCCCGCGCGGCCGGCGCCGGTGCCCAGGGCGGCCAGGTGGCGCGGGACACCGCGCTCGGTGCCGCCGCCGGCGGTGCCGCAAGCGGCGCCTGGTCCGCGGTGCGCGGCGACAGCGACGTCGGCAACCGCGCCGCTGCCGGCGCCGCCGCCGGTGCTGCGGTGGGGTTGGTGCGCGGCGTCGCACGCGGCAGCGAGCCGAGCGGCGCCTTCAAGGCCTACGTGAACCGCTGCTTGAGCGAGCGCGGCTACGACGTGGTGGGGTGGAACTGACCCTTCCCAAAAACCCAGCACAGCGCACGGGCGCGCGAGCACCGTCGGCCCGGCGCCGGCGGGTGCTCAGGGCTCGCCCAGCCAGTCCCGCAGGGCCGACGCGCTGTCGAGGTCGAAGATGGCGTCGGCGAGCGCTTCCAGGCGCGCGAGCGGCAGTGCATCCAGGCGGGCCTCCAGCTCCGGGGCCAGGGGGCCGAAGCGCCGCCTGGCGAAGCGCAACAGCAGCTCCACGGCTTCCTCCTGCCGGCCCTGCTCACGGCCGATGGCCACCAGTTCCTTGTAGGCGCGGGTCTCTTCGAATGAGGTCTCGAAACCGAGCATGGTCAATAGCTCCCGATAGTTCAGGTGGCTGAAGCGCACCGTCAGCCACGAAAAGAAGACGTCGGTCAGATGCTCGCGCACCGACGCCGGCAGCGCCGCGCTCCGGATGCGCCCGAGCGCCTGTGGCCCCTCGCGCCGCAGCCGCTCGCGATCCACCACCCGATAGGGCAGAAACACGGCGAGCAGCGGATGCCCCGGCTCGCGCCGCTCCAACGCGTCCAGGATCGGCGCCAGGTAGGCCACGCGCAACGGCGGGTCCGGCTGCTGGGACGCCGCGTACCAGGGCTCGGTGCGCGGATCGAGCCCCGGCTCGGCGAACAGGATCAGCCCACGCACCACGCGCTCCGGATGACGCTCGCCGACCAGCCCCAGCTCTACCACCGAACGATAGTAGATCTTCGTATCGGCGCGGGCCTGAAACTCGATCACCCAGACGGTCTCATCGGGCGCCTCCGGCAGCAGCACGCCGTCGGTGCGCCGGTCGAGCCCTTTGACCTCCAGGGCCTCGAAACGATACGGCCCGCGCACGCGGATGCCGCCGGTCAGGATCGCCAGGGTCTCGGCGTCGGCACCGAGCAGGGTGTAGATCTCGCGGTCGGTCTTCATGTGGGTGTGATCGGCTGGCGTTGTCTTGATCGCCGGTCGTCGTCGAATCACGACAGCGACAACGACCCGAGACAATCTCGGCACTTGGTGAAGAATCAGACGCTTTTCGACTACGCAAGACACGAAAACACGCGAAAAGGACGGCCGTTGGCCGAGTACTTTTCGCGCTTTTCGCGTGTTTCGTAGTTCCTCTTTCAGTCGTCGATGGCGTCAGCGCTTTAACCCGATCTTGCTCACGCTTGCACTACAAGCCGCGCAGAAACTCATCCACCGACTTCGCGAGCGTAATCTCGCCGCGCAGTACGGCCTTCTCGTAGCGCGGGCGCCAGCCGGAGATCAGCAGCGTGGCGCGCTCCCACTCCAGATAGATGACCCGCGCGAGCGGACCGGCCTCGTCGAGGAAGCCCGAGGTCTCGAACTCTTGCGCCGCCCGCGCGCGGTCGTAGGGGACGCGCACCAGCTCCGTGTGCCAGCGCCCGCCGTGCCACGTAAAGCGGCCGTAGCTGCTGCGGACGTCGCCGTCGAAGGGCGAGCCGACGGAGCCGACGTTGACCACGTCCATGCCTTGGGTGCGGCGCTGGTGGGTCCGATGGGTGTGGCCGGCAACGAACAGCGCGACCCCCTCCGGCAGCTTGCCCACAAGGGACTCGTCCGTGGTCGCGGCGGTGATGCCGTCGCGGTTGTCGGCCAGGGTGCCGTGGGTCACATGCATCCACGCGTCTGCGCCCGGCGGGTGCAGGCAGAGATGATCCGGCCAGCCCCGTAGCCGCTCCGCCATGGGCTCCACCTGCCGCCAGGCCCAGTCCGTGAACAGGCGGAGCTCGCGCTCGCCTTCGGACTTGGGCGTGCTGGCACCGCAGCCGAGCACCCAGATCTCGTGGTTGCCGTTCACCGGCAGCCAGCCCTGCTCGCGGCGCTTCGCGTCGAACAGCGCGAGGCAGCGGCCGCTGTCCGGCCCGCGGTTGACCAGATCGCCGGCCATGACGACGAGGTCCGGCCGCCAGGCCTCGATGTCTTCGATAACCGCCTCCAGCGCGGGCAGCACGCCCTGCACGTCGGAGAAGACCGCGACCTTCATGCTGATTGCTCCCGTTGGTGAGTGTCTACGGCATCGGAGCGGCCGAGCATGGCGCGCTCCGTGCGGCACTTTACGCGAAAGAGTTGAAGAAGGGGCTAGGGGCTAGGGGCTAGGAGCTAGGAGCTAGGAGCTAGGGGCTAGGGGCTAACGAGCCTTCGCCTCGGACCGACGAGTCGATTGCTCATCGAAATCGCTATCGAAATCGAAATCGAAATCGAACCGAGTGCCGAGTGCCAAGTGCCAAGTGCCAAGTGCCAAGTGCCAAGTGCCAAGTGCCAAGTGCCAACCGATCCCGATCTCTGCGCCGCGGGGCAGTGAGGCGCGGGAACGGCGGAGACTCGGCAGCGCAGCACTTGCCCTCCCGTAGCCGAGCCGGAGCGGGAGCCGGGCCGGGCCGGGCCGGGCCCGGCCCGGCCGGAGAGCCGACCTCCAGGTCGGCTCCGCAGTCGCGACAGCAGTACATCCCGCGCTGTGGCCGTGTTGACCTGGAGGTCAACACTCCAGTCAAGCCAAGCGCCCTGTCTGGGGTTAAGCTTGCAAATCGTGCGGGCAGCTCGCGTCCTGCCCGGTTTTTGTCTCCGCGCCGGCCTGGCCACGCGCCCCAACGCTCAAGCATCGCCCCATGACCGAAGAACACCCCGCCGCCTTCTCCGAAACCTCCGACCCGGACTGGGACATGCCGCTGACGCTGCGCATCACGCCGGGGCTTATCGTGCATGCGCTGATGGAAAATGCCTCCGGCGTGCACACGGGCTGGGAGAGCTGCATCGACGAGGCCGCCGCGCTGTCCGAGCTCGTGGTCATGGACGACACCGGCAGCGCCGCCGTGCGGCTGGTGGAACAGGAATTTGCGGACGAGGAGGACCCGGAGGCCGCCTGGCACGACTGGGCGGTGGAGGTACGCATCGGGCGCGTGGTCACCACCGGGCATTACTCGGTGCGCTCGAACGCGCCGCCGCTCGACTGGGACTGGCACCTGCGCGAGGCCGAGCGCACCTTCGAGCGCGCCTGCGTGCTGCTCGGCCGCCGCGTGCGCCGCGGGCTCGCCATCGAGGAGCCGCTGCCGCAAGAGCTGCCGCCGCGGGCGAGCCGGCATTGAGACAGCGGAACATCCACGCAAACAGAGGAATTGCCATGAAGATCCATGTCGACCTAGACATCACGCCGGACGAGATGCGCAAGCTGATGGGCCTGCCCAATGTCGAGGCCTTCCAGCAGCAGTTGCTGGACGACATCCGCGAGCGCATGCGTGCAGGGGCCGAGGGCTACGACCCGCTGAAGCTGTTCCAGCCGTATGTCGCAAGCAGCCTCGCCGGCATGGACATGCTGCAGAAGCTCTTCAGCGCCGGGCTCAACAGCGGTGGCAGCACGCCTGCCCGCACGGGCGGCGACGGGCAGGACTGAGCCGCGCGGGCGACCGGGCACGCACGCCGGTCGCGCAACCCGCGGGCAAAACCTGCACGCTCGACGCGTGTTAGGCGCCGGCCGTGCCTTGAAGCTCGTGCCCGTGTCGCTCCGCCGCTATCATCCGTGTTCGAAGAGCCAATTTTTCCCCCAGCTTTTCGGGAGACCTATCCGTGCCCAAGCGCGCTAATGGCCATCTGCTCTTCTTGCAGCAATTCCTGCGGCATCCGCAGCAGATCGGCTCGATCATCCAGAGCTCTGCCTTCCTGGAGCGCCGCGTCATCACCGCGGCCGACATCGCCTCGGCCGATCTGGTGATCGAGCTCGGTCCCGGCACCGGCGGCATGACCCGGGCCATGCTGGAGGTGCTGCGGCCCGACGCCAGGCTCCTCAGCATCGAGATCAACCCGCACTTTCACGAGCAGGTGAGCGCCATCGACGACGCGCGCCTCATCGCGCACCTGGGCAGCGCCACGGACATCGGCGCCATCGCCGCCTCCCATGGCCTGGGGGCGCCGCACGCGGTCGTCTCCGGCATCCCCTTCTCGACCATGAGCCGCACGCTGGGGACGCAGATCATCGCCGAGGTTGCCGGGCTCCTGGCGGACAGCGGGCGCTTCGTCGCCTACCAGTTCAACCCCCGCGTCGCCAGCCTGGCGCGACCGATACTCGGCGTGCCGGAGGTAGGCACCGAGCTGGTGAACATCCCGCCCATGCGGGTGTTTCGTTGGGATAAGTCGGCGCGGCACCAGGTTGCGTAACCGCCGCACGCTTGCAGATGAGTCAAGTCACGGCGACAAGGCGCTTGCGGGCAACAGGCCAAGGGCCAAGGGCCGAGGGAGCCCTCCTCGACCCTTGGTTCAGTTGCACCAACGAGAGGGCTGCGCAGGACGACGCTCCCTGCCCTGGTCGGGCTGCAGGGCCATGCCGGTACGCAGCCGACGGTTGAATCGCCGCGGTGGCAGCCACCACTTCCGCGCATCCGTCAACGACCGGCCTCGTTGGAGACCCATTGGAGACTCACATGATCAAGCACCTGATGCTGCTGCTCGCGCTCATCGCCGCGGCCCCCCTCGCCGACGCCGCACCGGCCCCCGCCATCGTCGATGCCGCCTGGCTCAAGGCCAACGCCGCCGACGTGGTCGTCGTGGACCTGCAGGACCCGAAGGCCTTCGCCCGCTTCCACATTCCGGGGGCCGTGAACCTGGCCTACGACGCCTGGCGCACGCAGGCGCCGAAGGGCAACAAGGACCCCGCCGTACTCCAGTCCATGCTACCGCCGGTGGAACGGCTCGCGCCCATGCTTGGCACGGCCGGCATCGGCAACGACGACCACGTGGTGATCGCCGCCACCGGCCGGGGCGCCGGCGACCTCGCCGCAGCAGCGCGGGTGTTCTGGACCTTCAAGGTGCTCGGGCACGACGCCGTGAGCGTGCTCGACGGCGGGCTGGTGGGCTATGCGGAATCCGGCGGGCGCCTGGTGCAGGGCACGGAGCAGCGCCCCGCGACCACCTTCACCGCCAAGCCGCGCCCGGAGCTGGCACCGGACGCCGCCGCGGTGCAGGCCTTGCTCGCCGACGGCGCGCTGCCGGTGGATGCGCGCAGCGAAGGCGAGTACGTCGGCCTGTACACCGGTGACAGTGACGAGCGCCCCGGCACCATCCCGGGCGCCAAAAGCTTGCCGCATGATTGGATCGCGGCGGACGGCTCCGGGAAACTTCGCACCGCCGGCGCTTTGCGGCAGCTCTTCGCAGCCCGCGGCATCGACCCCGCCGCGGAGCAGGTGCACTTCTGCCACAGCGGCAACCGCGCCGCGCTCACCTGGTTCGCGGCCTATGCGCTGTTCGGCAACGAGAACGCCAAGCTCTACGACGGCTCGATGATGGAATGGGCGCAGACCGTGGACTTGCCCGTTGCCGCCGAGATCGAGCTCTGCGACGCGTGCTGAGTGTCAACCTGCGAGAGGGCCGGCCAGGCGCGCTCAGAGCCTGGTGCGCTCAGAGCCCGGCGCACTCAGAGCCCGGCGCACTCAGAGCCCGGCGCGCCCAGAGCCCGGCGCGCTCAGAGATGGTGCGCGATGACCGGCCGCTCGTGGCCAGAGAGGGCCTCCACCGCGGCGACGGCCGCGGCGCCGGCCTCGTCCACGTCGGCTTCGGTTCCGGACAGCGTGAGCCGGCCGAAGGCGCCGACGGCGCGCACGTCGATGATGGTGATGTTCGCGGCCTTCTCGGCCTGATTCGCCGCGTAGACGATGTAGCCCGCCGGATCGGTCTCCAGGATGAACATGCTCTGGCCGGGCAGGATCATGGACCCGCGCCGGTTCTGGCGATTGATGAGCACCGAGTGGTCCGGCGTCATGGCCCGGATGATTTCCTTCCATGCCACACGGCACTTCTGCCGGTCGTCCTGCTCGGCATGCAGGTGCTGCAGCAGGATGCGGCCCGCCTCCAGTACGTCGCTTTGGTCGCGCTGGTGGATGACCATGGAGCCGAAGGCACGCTCCACCACCTGCTGCGCCAGATGCACGCGGGTGGCCTTGAGCGCGATGTCCGTGAGCCGGTGGATGGCCATGCCGGGCGAGACCTCGACCCACAGGCAGGCGTCGCCGGGGATGGGCAGAAAGCCCTGCGACACCGTGGCCATGTACTCGGCGAGCTGGGGTTGCAGGGAGTCGATATAGATGTAGGTGCGGAGCTTGATCATTGCGTCGGTGCGTCGGTGCCGACGCCGTCTAGCTTCTGTTGCAGCAGTCTGATGTGAAGGCGGAGATTGTACAGTTGATCGGTGTAGCCGAGCGGCACATCGATCTGCGCCGCGTCGGCATCGATCTGCACGAGCCGCGCACGCAGCGCCGCCGCGGTGTCGGCCGGAACCTCCTCGGCAGCAAGCTCGGCATCGATGCGCCGCAGTTGCACGTACCAGCGCAGGATGCGTCGACGCACCCGCCACGCATAAACCGGCGGCAGGATCTTGATCAGCGGGAAGGCCAGCGCGAGCAGCGGCAGCAGCATCACCTTGGTGCGGTCGATCCAGGTCGCGACCCAAAACGGCAGGTAGCGTTGCAGGAAGGGCGGCCCCTGCTCGTAGTGGCGCTCGGCGTCCGGGCTCATCGGAAAGTCCGAGTACCGCTGCGTCGGAAAAGTGCCGGGCGACGCCAGCAGCGAGCCGCCGCCGTGGACGCGCGTCGCAGCCTGGATCAGCAGATCCACCAGCGCCGGATGGAGCTCCGGGCGGGCGACAAGGTTTGCCGTCGCGGCCACCAGGGTCAGGTCCTCGCGCGGCTTGTCCTGCGCCAGGTCCAGCACCCCGCGCGGCAGCGCGAGCACGGTGAGCGCCGGGTCGATGCGCGCGTAGGCCGCGGCGCGCGGCAGCCCTTGCAGGCGGACCTTGGGGTGGCCCAGCAGCTCGCGCAGCACCGGTGCATCGGGCGATCCGACCATGCACATTAGATCCAGATCGCCCGTGATGAGCGCCTGCGCCGATGCCTCTGCCGGCTCGGCGATGAGACCCGCGTCGTCGCCGTCGATGCGGTTCAGCGCCAACAGGCGCAGCACCAGCCGGCGCGTGCCGCTGCCCTCGGCACCGGCGCCGATGCGGGCACCGACCAAGGCGTTGAGCGGTCGCATCGGCGCGTCTGCCGGGGTAAAGAGCCACAGCGGCTCGTAGAACAGGCTGCCCAAGCCGCTCAGGCGCTCGCGCTCCGCGTCGGTGGCGATGCCGCCCTGCACTAGGGCGAGGTCGACCGGGTCCTCCTCCCGCAGCAGGCGCTCCAGGTTGTCCACGCTGCCGTTGGTCTCCTCCACGTGGAGACTGATGCCGTATCGGGCGAGCACATCCCGGTAGGCCTCGGCGTAGCCGATGTAGGCGCCGCCAGGTGCCCCGGCGGCGATGCTGATCTCCTTCGGCGGTGCCGGCTGCACGAACTGGAGCGCCAGCCAGAAGCCGAAGGCCAAGAGCAGCGCGCTGCCGCCGAACAGCAGGACCGTCTCCCAGCGGCCACCATGGCGGCGTTTCGGCGGTTTGCGGCGGCGAATGTCGGGCATGGGGGCAGCGTCTCAGGAGCGCGCGGGGGGTCAGGATCAGGGCAGAGCGGCCCGCGGCGGGTCGTCCGCCGGCCCGCTCGCGCTGCGGGCGTCCGGGGCGAAGGCGGCCGCCCGGTGCCGGTGGACGGCATTGCCGGTGCGCTCCTGCAAACGCTGCGATTGTACAGTTGAACGGCACGCCCGAGCACGGCTGCATCGGGATCGGGATCGGGATCGATATCGCGCAACCGTCGGCGTAGCCCCGTTGACTATACTCAATGCGCCATTCGCCCTCGGCGTGAGGTTCCGCTCACGCCGTGCGCCGACCCGAAGACAGACGCGCGCCAAGCGGGCCGCAAGAACCCGTGACGGCCCAACCCGGATGCCCCGATGAATGCCCCGATGTATGCACCTTCACCACCGCGGCTCGCACCCGCACCGCCGGACCTGATCCTGCGCCTGCAAGTCGCCCGCGAGCCGCTGCACGCAACCGTGCTGGAGGACTACTTCGGGCAGCATCCCCCGCCCACGGACGCACACAGGCTGCATGTGACGCGGCGCTGCCGCGAGGACCTCGGCAGCCACTTAGACCAGCTCGCGGCGGCCCTGCAGCTCGGCGACGCCGAGGTGTTCTCCGCCTATCTGCGCTGGCTGCGGGAGGTGCTCGCCAGCCGCTGCCTCGGCGTCGAGCACACCGCCGACGCCCTGCGCGTGGTGCACGATTGGCTGCGCGGCCACCTGACCCATGCCCATGCGGGCGACGTGCTGGCGCTGCTGGAGCACGGCATCGCGACGCTGGAGGCGGCCGAGCGCGGCACGGCGCTCATCGCCCCCGAGCCATCGGCGACGGTGCAAACCCTGAGCCGGGCGCTGCTGGGCGGCCGGCGCCAAGACGCCGAGGCACAGGTGCTGACCGCGATGGCGGGCGGTGCAGCGTTGGTGGACGTCTCCGTGGACCTGCTGCAACCGGCGCTCTACCACGTCGGCCTGCTGTGGCAGCAGAACCGCATCAGCGTGGCGCAGGAGCACCTCGCCACCGCCATCACCCAGACCGCCATGGCGACGGGCTTTGCGGTGGCGGAGCTGGCCCCGCCGAACGGACGCACGGCGGCCTTCGCCTGCGTCGAGGGCAACCTGCACGCGGTGGGGCTGCGCATGGTGAGCGACGCCTTCGAGGTCGCGGGCTGGGAGGCGAGCTTTCTTGGTGCGAGCATGCCGAACGAGGCACTGATTGCCTTCTGCGGCGAGGCGCGCCCGGAGCTGCTCGGCCTGTCCGTGAGCCTGCCGCCGCAGTTACCGGCGCTGCGCGAGCTGATCGGTCGGCTGCGCGCCGAGCTCGGCAACGCCGCGCCGCGGGTGCTGGTGGGCGGCCAGCTCGTGAACCAGATCGGCGCCGCGGTGCGGGGCCTGGGCGCGGACGCCTGGTTCAGCGATGCCCGCGCCGTGGTGCATGCGGCGTCCCAATGACCCTCGCGATGTCGCCCGCACGCGCCCGCGCGCCGCACCGAGCCGGCGATGATTGATCCGGACCCGCCCGAGCGCCCCGGCAGCCTCGCCGGCACGCTGCACGACGCGGACCTGATCCCGCCCCTGCTGCGCCACCTGAGCGCGGTGGCGGTGGCAGTGCTGGACCTGGACGGCCGCTGCCTGGACGCGAACCGCGGCTTCGCCTACCTGCTCGATCGGGACGCGCCGCCCGCCGCGCCGGAGTCGGTGGCGCACTGGTTCCAGCAGCCGAGCTTCCACGCGCTGCGCGATGCCACCGCCGACGGCGAGCCCTTCACGGGCTGCCTCAGCTTCGGCGACGGTGCGAGCTTTCTGCGCAGCGTGCAGGGCGAGGTCCGGCGCCGCGACGACCGGCTGCTGCTGCTCGCCGAGCACGACATCGCCGAGCTGGAGCGCCTGAGCGCCACCGTGCTCCAGCTCAACGAGCGCCTGGCCAAGGCGCAGCGGGAGCTGGTGCGCGCCAACCGCGCGCTCGAGCGCGACAAGGCAGAGATCCGCCGGCTCATGCTCACCGATCCGCTCACCGGCGCCGCCAACCGGCGCGCCTTCGACGCGCGCTGCAGCGAGGCGCTGGCCCGCGACGACGCCAGGCTCGGCTTCATCGTCGCCGACATCGACCACTTCAAGTCCGTCAACGACAGCTACGGGCACGCGGTGGGCGATGTCGCGCTCATCGCCTTCGTCACCGTCCTGCATGCCAACACCCGCGGTGACGACATGGTGGCGCGGCTCGGCGGCGAGGAGTTCTGCGTCGTGCTGCCGGACAACGGCCTGGAACACAGCCTGGCCGTCGCCGAGCGCATCCGCCGCGCCTTCCACGAGACCGACGTGGAGGGCATCGACCGACGGCTCAGCGCCAGCTTCGGCGTCGCCTGCCGCCGGCCCGGGCAGGGGCTGGACGACCTGCTGCGGGAGGCCGACGCCGCCCTCTACCGGGCCAAGGCCGAGGGGCGCAACCGCGTCGTCGCCGCGGACGCCCCCGGGCGCTGAGCCCTCGGCGCCTGCTCCGCGGTCCGGGGACGCCACCCGGCCTGCCGCGCCGGCCGCGGCGAAGCCGGGCCACCTTGAATTAGCATTCGCTGATACCAGTTCAGCGCGCACCGCAGGCGTCCGCGACGCGCGCCCAGCGCCAGCCGCAAGACAGATTCAGAACCGCCCGCCCCGTCGCCGGGCGGCACACAGACAACGGAGTTATGCATGTCCACAGTGAGCAACGAGGCCGTCGAGGCCGCCATCAAAGACTACGTCGAGCCGCACCTCGGCCGTGACCTCGTCAGCACCAAGTCCGTCAAGTCCATCGACATCGAGGGCGACCAGGTGCGCGTGAAGGTGACCCTCGGCTTCCCGGCAAAGGGCGCCGCCGACGCCATCGCCGCCGCCGTCAAAGAGAAGGTCGAAAGCGTCCCCGGCGTTGGCGCCGCACAGGTGACCGTGGACTGGGAGATCAGATCCCACTCCGTGCAGAAGTCCCTAAAGCCCATCGACAGCATCAAGAACATCATTGCTGTCGCCTCCGGCAAGGGCGGCGTCGGCAAGTCCACGACGGCCGTCAATCTGGCGCTGGCACTGGCCGCCGAGGGCGCGAAGGTCGGCATCCTGGACGCGGACATCTACGGCCCCTCGCAGCCGCGCATGCTCGGCATCACCGGCAAACCGGACTCCAAAGACGGCAAGAGCCTGGAGCCCATGGTCAGCTACGATCTCCAGGCCATGTCCATCGGCTTCCTTATCGAGGAAGAGACGCCGATGATCTGGCGCGGCCCCATGGTGACGCAGGCGCTGGAGCAGTTGCTGAACGACACCAACTGGTCGGAGCTGGACTATCTGGTCATCGACCTGCCGCCCGGTACCGGCGACACCCAGCTCACGCTCGCGCAAAAGGTGCCGGTGTCCGGCGCCGTGATCGTCACGACGCCGCAGGACATCGCGCTGTTGGACGCCCGCAAGGGCCTCAAGATGTTCCAGAAGGTGGAAGTGCCGGTGCTGGGCGTCGTGGAGAACATGTCCATCCACATCTGCTCCAAGTGCGGGCACGAGGAGCACATCTTCGGCTCCGGCGGCGGCAAGGCCATGGCCGAGCAGTACGGCATCCAGCTCTTGGGCTCACTGCCGCTCGACATCTCCATCCGCGAAGAGACCGACTCCGGCAAGCCCAGCGTCGTCGCCGCCCCGGACAGCCGCATCAGCCAGATCTACCGCGAGATCGCCCGCAAGACCGCCGCCAAGCTCTCCTTGCAAGCGAAGGACTACGCGGCGAAGTTCCCGCGGATTGTCATCCAGAACAACTGACGGGATGCAGCGCCGGCGGCCCAGCCGGCCGCCCCAGCTTCCGCGGGTTCTGCCCGCGGCCGAAAGGCCCCGCCGCAAAGGTCGGGGCTTTTTCGTCTGCGCGAGGCAAGCCGGTGTGGCGCGCCGCGGCATGTCGCAGGCGTACCAGGCGCACTCCGTCCACGAACATTGCGAAGCAGAGGCCAGCGGTAAACGTATCTCGGCGCGGTCAGTTCCAACTAGACTCGGCGGCGACGGCGGACGCGGCGTCCAGCGGCCGCGAGCTTCCCCGCATTATCGACATCGGTGCGGATCGACCGTCCACGTATCCCGGAGCCCCCCATGTTCCTCAAGCGCCTCATCCTGCAAGACATCCGCAGCATTGCGCATTTGGACCTGCCGTTCGAGACGGAGGACGGCCAAGTACGCAAGTCGACCCTCATTCTCGGCGAGAACGGCACCGGCAAGAGCACGGTGCTGCGCGCCGCGGCCTTGGTCACGGCGGGCAGTGAGGCGCTGCCGGAGCTGCTGGAGCAGCCCGATGCCTGGATCCGCATCGGCAGCGAGAGCTGCTCCATCGCGGCAGACCTGGTGACCGCCGAAGGCGAAGAGCGGCACGTTTCGCTGTCCTGGTCCCGCGGGCAGTCCATTCGCGACATCTTCGACAAGAACCGCGAGACGCTGGACCGGCTGGATGCGGCACTCGGCCATACCGATCGGAACTATTTCACGGTGGGCTACGGCACGTCTCGCCGCTTGCCGGGCATCCGCTCGTCGGCGCCGATGCGGGAGGTCTACTCACATCCACGCGCCGCGCGCGTCGCGACCCTGTTCTCCAACGACGCGGTGCTGAATCCGCTCGATACCTGGGCCATGGACCTGGACTATCGTCGCAAGGGTGACGGCATCGACATGATTCGCAATGCATTGGGCGAGCTGCTGCCCGGCATGAAGCTGTTGCGCATCGACAAGGAGCGGCGCGCGCTCCTGTTCGAGACGCCGGATGGCGAGGTCGCCCTGGATCAGCTCAGCGACGGCTACCAGAACGCCGCCGGCTGGTACGGCGATCTACTGTACCGGATCACGGAGACCTATCAGGACTACAAGCACCCGCTCGAGGCCCGCGGCCTGCTGCTGGTCGACGAGATCGATCTGCACCTGCATCCGTTGTGGCAGCGTCGGCTGGGGCAATTTCTCTATGAGAAGATGCCCAATTTCCAGATTCTCGCCACGACGCATTCCCCGTTGACCGCCCAGGAGGCCGCTGCGGGGGAGCTGTACTTCCTGCGCCGCCCGCGGCCGAGTGCGCCGGCGGTCTTGGAGGAATACCCTGGCGCGCCTAATCGGCTGTTCACCCATCAAGTGCTGATGAGTCCGGCCTTCGGCCTCGAATCGGTCAATTCCAAGCGCGTCCAGGACATGCGCAAGGAGTACGAGCAGCTCAAAGACCAGGCGGCGCAACTTCGCCCGGCCGAGAAACGGCGCATGAATACGCTGGCCGAGCAGCTCGCCGATCTGCCGGATTGGCGTCGGGAGACGAAGCAGGAGCGTCGTCAGACGGCGCTGCTGGAGGACATCCGGTCGGCGCTCGAGTCCGGGAAGCAGGAGTGAAGAGCGATGATCGAGCTCGAGCGCGTGCGCTCAAAACAGGCGATTCCGCCATCCTTTCGCGGCAAGCTCCGTGTCAACAAGGGCCTAACGCTGCTTCTGGCACCGGGCGCCGAGCGGGCGTTCGATTCCAAGTATTGGAAGAAGGCGAAAACTCAACTCAAGGCGGAAACCTTCGGCAAGTGCGCCTATTGCGAGGCACCGACCAGCACAGTGGCCTATGGCGATGTCGAGCATTTCCGGCCCAAGAGCGTCTATTGGTGGCTGGCCTACTGCTACGACAACTATCTCTTTTCCTGTCAGATCTGCAATCAGCAGTACAAGCAGGACCACTTCCCGCTGCGGGACGGCGCAGAGCGGCTTGCGGAGCCGCGACTGCCCGCCCAAGCCAGCGATGCCGACCAGGAGGCGTTCGTGCGCGGGATGTGCCCGGACCCCTTGGTCGAGGCCGACGGTATGGCGTGGGAGGCATTCGCCGAGGCCTGCCGCAACGAGCGGGCACTGTTGCTCGACCCTTATATTGATGATCCGAAGCAGCACTTTGCCTGGGAGGCCGATGAGGTTCAGAAGTACGTCTACTTGAAGCCCGGGAACACGGCTGCCGCAGATGTCTTTGACGCGGCGAATCGGTATTTCGGCCTCAATCGCACGGAGCTGTTGCTAGAGCGATGGAAGGTCTACAGGATACTGGAGACATTCCGTTCTGCGCTGTTGTCCGCAACATTGCCGGGCGACATTCAGGATCGGGTCCAGAACGAGATCCGGGCAATGATGCAGCCCGATGCCGCGTTTGCCGGCATGTGCCGCTTCTTCATCAGGCAGAAGTGGGGCCTGCGCCTCGAATAAAAGGGACCGCCAAGCATGGCATCGACCGCGAGCCCGACCAGCACGCGGGCGCGAGCTCCCACGTGCATTGCTGCGTGCGTGCATGGCCGACGCGTCAATGCACCTCCGCCGCGTCCCGGATTCCCTGGAACAGGTCGATCTCCCAGGCGACGAGATCGCGGCGTACGGCGTCGGCGAGCACCTGCGGGAGTTGCCGGGCGAGGTCCACGCCGGAGGTCACGCCGACGATGCTGCCCGGCGCGGTGCGCAGGTGCTGGAGCGTCTGCCAGGCGAGGATGCCGGCGCCGACGCCGGTGGCGTAGGCGATGTACGTCGCACCGGCGTAAGGCGAGCCGAGCAGCTCCGGGTAGCGGTGGTAGCTTAACCCCACGGTCTCGATGACGGTCTGGCGCTCGTTGCGCACCAGCTCGGAGACGCGGATCTCGGCCGAGGCGCAGAAGTGGGCGCGGCGGATGATGCCGGAGCGTAGCAGTTCCTCGATGCGCCGCGGTCGCTGCATGCCGGGCAGGATGGCGCGCACCAGGGCCTCGACGGTGAGCTCGGGTTGGTCCGGCAGCGTGCGCTTGGACAGCAGGTTGAGCTGGTACAGAGCCTTCACCAGCTCCACCTCGGAGCCGCCGGTGTAGACGCCGATGTCCGGGATCTCCGGAAACGCCCGGTGCAGCGACAACAGCTCTTCTTGGTAGAGCGGGTACTGGCGCACCGGCGCCGGCTCGTAGGGGAAGCTGTGGTTGCGCGCCATGCTGAAGGGGTCCATGACCTGGATGCGCCCCTCGCTCAGCACCCGCGGGCAAGCGGCGAGCTCCTCCAGTGCCACCACCGGCGACCACGAAAAGACGACTTGGTCGGAGTCGATCTCCTCCAACAGGAACAGCTCAATGCTCTCGATACGCAGCCCGGGCCGACCCGCGGCGAGCAGGCTGAAGATGCTGCGGCCGATCAGAAAGTCCGTGACGCCGGGTGAGATGCCCAGGTTGATCAGCGCGGCGAGGGCGCGCTCGCGCAGCGCCTCGTCATAGGCGTACTGCGGCACCGTCAGCGTGCGATCCGTGGCCTCGTTGTACATGTCCGAGGCCAGGTCCATGGTGTGCGCGCCAAGCCGCAGCCCAAGCTCGATGATAGGTCCGTTCAGCTCCGGCAGCGCGGCGTTGATGAGCATGGCGGCGCCGGCAAGCTGGCGATCGTGCGGTGCGGCCTGTGCGAACACCGGCGCGAGGTCCGGTACGCCGTGGAAGTCGATGCGGTCGAACATCCGCTCGGCGTGGAAGAGCGCATCCCGCGCCCCCGCAGGGTCGATGGTGTAGACGACAAAGTGCACCGGCACGCCATCGCGCTCGGCGAGCTCCGCCAGGCAGATGAGCAGGTTCGAGCCGACGGCACCGAGACCGAAGAACACGATCCGAAGCGGCCGGGGCGAATGCTCGGCAGCCGGCGCGAGAGACTCGGGAGACGACATCGGGAGGAACCTCGAAAAGCACCGGCGGGCCGGGCGGCGCACACGCCCTGCAGCGCGGCGGGGAAAACGCGATCATCGCCGAAAAGGCTTGGCGCCGTCGCCGGATGTTATGCGTGGAGTTGCCTGCCCGCAAGACGGGTCGCAGCCGAGCGGCACCGGCCGACAGCACCGGGTCGACGAGATTCGATGGGTGTTTGGTTCGTTAGCCGAGGCTTCGCGGCTGGAAGCCGCTGCCATGAGGGAACATCGCGGCTGGAAGCCGCTGCGATGATTGAAGATCGCGGCTGGAAGCCGCTGCGATGATTGAAAATCGCGGCTGGAAGCCGCTGCGATGATTGAAGATCGCGGCTGGAAGCCGCTCCCACGGGGGAAGATTCGCGGCTGGAAGCCGCTCGAACGGCGCAGCAACAAAAAAGGGGCGCCGGAGCGCCCCTTGTTCTCTTCCGTGTGCAGTCCGCCGGAGCGGACCGGGGTCAGTTGACCTTCGGGTCGAGCTCGCCCTTGAGGTAGCGGTCGGTCATGGCTTCCAGCGACAGCACCTTGATCTTGCTCGCGTTGCCGGCGGTGCCGAAGGCCTCGTAGCGCGCCTGGCAGATCTCCTTCATGGCCTTGGTGGAGGCCGCGAGGTACTTGCGCGGGTCGAAGTTCTTCGGGTTCTCGGCGAGGTGCTTGCGGATGGCGCCGGTGGAGGCCATGCGCAGGTCGGTGTCGATGTTGACCTTGCGGACACCGTTCTTGATGCCCTCGGCGATCTCCTCGACGGGCACGCCGTAGGTCTCGCCCATGTCGCCGCCGAACTGGTCGATGATCTTGAGCCACTCCTGCGGCACGCTAGAGGAGCCGTGCATGACCAGATGGGTGTCCGGAATGCGGGCGTGGATCTCCTTGATGCGCTCGATGGCCAGGATGTCACCCGTCGGCGGCCGACTGAACTTGTAGGCGCCGTGGCTGGTGCCGATGGCGATGGCCAGCGCGTCCACGTGCGTGTCCTTGACGAACTGGGCGGCCTCTTCCGGATCGGTCAAGAGCTGGCTGTGGTCGAGCTGGCCTTCGGCGCCGGAGCCGTCCTCTTCGCCGGCCATGCCGGTCTCGAGCGAGCCCAGGCAGCCGAGCTCACCCTCGACGGAGACGCCGCAGGAATGCGCCATATCCACCACCTGGCGGGTGACGCGGGCGTTGTACTCGTAGTCCATCGGCGTCTTCATGTCCTCGCCGAGGGAGCCGTCCATCATGACGGAGCTAAAGCCGAGCTGGATGGAGCGCTGGCACACCGCCGGGGAGGAGCCGTGGTCCTGGTGCATGACCACCGGGATATGTGGAAACTCCTCGATGGCGGCCAGGATCAGGTGGCGCAGGAAGGGTGCGCCAGCGTACTTGCGGGCACCGGCGGAGGCCTGCACGATGACCGGGGAGTCGGTCTCGTCGGCGGCCTCCATGATGGCGCGCATCTGTTCCAGGTTGTTGACGTTGAAGGCCGGGACGCCGTACTGATGCTCGGCGGCGTGGTCCAGCAACTGGCGGAGTGAGATCAAGGCCATGGGGCTCTCCTGTGTGGCTGAGTGGGGGTCGAAGTTGAATGGAAGGGGGCGGCGCGCGCCTCAGTCGCCGGCCAAGAGCTTGTGCTCGCCGACGCGCATGATCTTCATGATGTTGGTCTGTCCCTCGACGCCGCCGCGGTCGCCCTTGGTGATGATGACCAGGTCGCCGTCGGTGACGGTGCCTTGGCGCAGCAACTCCTCGATGACCTCGCGGTTGACCTCGTGCATGTTCTTGCTTGCGACGTCGAAGTTTATCGGGTAGACGCCCCGATAAAGGGTCACTTTTCGTCGGGTATGCACCACCCGGGTCATGGCATAGATCGGGATGCCGGTGTTGAGCCGGGACATCCACTTGACCGTGCTGCCAGACTCAGTGAGCGCGGCCACCGCCTTCACACCCAGGTGATTGGCTGCGTACATCGCGGACATGGCGATGGCCTCATCCACGCGCTTGAAGCGGGTGTCGAGCCGGTGGCGGGACTTGCGCCGGTAGTTCTCGGACTCGGCACAAATGCGATCCATGGCCGCGACGACCTTGGCCGGGTACTTGCCTACCGAGCTCTCGGCGGAGAGCATCACGGCGTCGGTGCCGTCGAGCACGGCGTTGGCCACGTCGAAGACCTCGGCGCGGGTCGGCATCGGGCTGTCGATCATGGACTGCATCATCTGCGTCGCGGTGATGATGACGCAGTCGAGGTCCCGCCCCTCGCTGATGAGGCGCTTCTGCACGGCCGGCAGCTCGGCATCGCCGATCTCAACGCCGAGGTCGCCGCGGGCGACCATGATGACATCGGAGGCCTTGATGATGTCGGTGGCGTGCTCCAGCGCCTCGGCGCGCTCGATCTTGGCGACGATGCCGCCCTTGCCGCCGGCCTGCGTGAAGAGCTGGCGGGCGAGATGCACGTCGTCCGCGCTGCGCACGAAAGACACGGCGAGGTAGTCCGCCGCCACGTCCGCCGCGAACAGGATGTCCGCCTTGTCCTTGTCCGTGAGCGCCGGCGCCGACAGGCCACCGCCGCGCTTGTTGATGCCCTTGTTGTTCGAGAGCTTGCCGCCGATCACCACGGTGCAGTCGATTCGCCGCCCGTAGATCTCGGCGACCTCCAGCTCGATGGCGCCGTCGTCGAGCACGAGCTGGTCGCCGGGCATCAGGTCATCGGCGAGCATCGGATAGGTGCAGCCGACGCGGGTCTCATCGCCTGAGTCGAGCGGGCAGTCCAGATCGATGCTGAAGCTCGCGCCCTCGGCGAGCTCGACGCTGTCGTTCTTGAAACGGCCGACGCGGATCTTCGGCCCCTGCAGGTCCACGAGCACGCCGAGCGGCGTCTTCGTCGCCTTGGCCACGGTGCGCACGCGCTCGACGCGCTTGCGCTGGCGCTCATGGGAGTCATGGCTCATGTTGAGCCGCGCGACATTGAGGCCGGCAGCCACCATGGCCTCGAGCACGCCGGGGGCGTCCGTGGCGGGACCGAGGGTGGCGACGATCTTAGTACGACGAGGCATAGAGGGTGGCTAGGTGCTAGGTGCTAGGTGCTAGGTGCTAGGGCAGTCAGGCGACGGATCAGGCTGTCGACATGGGCAACAGGCGCAAGCGGCAATGTGAGTCCGCCTACCCCTAGCTCCCAGCTCCTAGTCCCTAGCCCCTCTCCTCCAGCATCGCCACCGCCGGCAAGGTCTTGCCCTCCAGGAACTCCAGGAAGGCACCGCCGGCCGTGGAGATGTAGGACACCTTGTCGTAGATGTCGTACTTCTGGATGGCGGCGATGGTGTCGCCGCCGCCGGCGAGCGTGAAGGCGTCGGTCTCGGCGATGGCCATGGCGATGGCCTTGGTGCCCTCGCCGAACTGGTCGAACTCGAACACGCCGACCGGGCCGTTCCAGACCACGGTGCCGGCGCTGCGGATGATGTCGGCCAGGGCAGCGGCGCTGTCCGGGCCGATGTCGAAGATCATGTCGTCTTCGGCAACCTCATCTACCTTCTTCTGCACGGCGGGCTCGTTCTCATCGAACTGCTTGCCGCAGACCACGTCCGTGGCGATCGGGATGGTGGCGCCGCGAGCGGTCATCTTTTCCATCAGCGCCTCGGCCGTGGGCACCAGATCGGCCTCACACAGCGACTTGCCGACCTCATGCCCGCTGGCCTTGATGAAGGTGTTGGCGATGCCGCCGCCGACCACGAGCTGATCGACCTTCTCGGACAGGGCTTCGAGCACCGTGAGCTTGGTGGAGACCTTGGAGCCGCCGACGATGGCGACCATCGGGCGCTTGGGGTCGGCCAGGGCCTTGTTCAGCGCGTCCAGCTCCTCGGCCAGCAGCAGGCCGGCGCAGGCGGCAGGCGCGAACTTGCCGGCGCCATGCGTGGAGGCCTGGGCGCGGTGGGCAGTGCCGAAGGCGTCCATGACATAGACGTCGCAGAGCGCGGCGTACTGCTTGGACAGCGCCTCGTTGTCCTTGCCCTCGCCCTTGTTGAAGCGCACGTTCTCCAACAGCACCAGCTCGCCGTCGGCGACGTCCGGAGCGGTTTCCAGATAGTCCTTCACGAGGCGCACCTCGCGGCCCATCTTCGCGCTCAGATCCGCCGCCACCGGCGCCAGCGAGTCCGCCTCGGAATACTCGCCCTCCGTCGGGCGGCCCAGGTGCGACATGACCATGACCTTCGCACCGGCCGCGAGGCAGTGCTCGAAGGTCGGCATGGACGCGGTGATGCGCGCATCGGACGTGACCTTGCCGTTCTTGACCGGCACGTTCAGGTCGGAGCGGATCAGCACGCGCTTGCCGGCGAGGTCGAGGTCGGTGAGCTTAATGAAGGACATGAACGGTACCTCAGTAGATTTGTCGGTAGATGTTGTCGGTATTCGAGCGATCTGGAAAACGCGGGGTCGCTTTCCGCATCGTTCGAATCAGGTGCTAGATGCTAGGGCCTAGGTGCTAGGTGTCACGCCCCCTAGCACCTAGCCCCTAGCCCCTAGCCCCTCACTTAGCGACGTGCTCCACCATCCGCAGCATATTGCAGGTGTAACCGTACTCGTTGTCGTACCAGGCGACGACCTTGACGAAGGTGGGGTCGAGCGCGATGCCGGCCTCGGCGTCGAAGATCGACGGGGTGTTGCGGCCGCGGAAGTCGGTCGCGACCACCTTCTCGTCGGTGTAGGCGAGCACGCCGGCCAGGTCACCGGACTCGGAGGCCGCCTTCATCGCCGCGCAGATGTCGGCGTAGCTCGCCTCGCGGCTCAGCTCGACGGTCAGGTCCACCACCGACACGTCGGAGGTCGGCACGCGGAAGGCCATGCCGGTCAGCTTGCCGTTCAGCTCCGGCATGACCTTGCCGACGGCCTTGGCCGCACCGGTGGAGGACGGGATGATGTTCTCCAGGATGCCGCGGCCGCCGCGCCAGTCCTTCTTGGACGGGCCGTCGACGGTCTTCTGCGTGGCGGTGGCGGCATGCACGGTGGTCATCAGGCCGCGCTTGATGCCCCAGTTGTCGTGCAGCACCTTGGACACCGGCGCCAGGCAGTTGGTGGTGCAACTCGCGGCGGAGATGATGGCCTGGCCGTCGTAGGTGTTGTGGTTGACGCCGTAGACGAACATCGGCGTCGCGTCCTTCGACGGCGCGGACTGCACCACCTTCTTGGCACCGGCGGCGATGTGCTTCTGGCAGGAGGCGTCGTCGAGGAAGAAGCCGGTGCACTCGATGACCAGCTCGGCGCCGACCTCGTCCCACTTCAGGTTGGCCGGGTCCATCTCGGCGGTGAGGCGAATCGACTTGCCGTTGACGATCATGCTGTTGCCATCGACGGCGATGTCACCCTGGAAGTTGCCGTGGACCGAGTCGTACTTGAGCATGTAGGCCAGGTAGTCGGGGTCCAGCAGGTCGTTGATGCCGACGACCTCGATGTTCGGGAACTCCTTGCTGATTGCGCGGAAGGCCATGCGGCCGATGCGGCCGAAGCCATTGATGCCAACTTTCAGGGTCATGTTGTAAAACTCCGAACGGGAGAGTGATGAAAAAACCGGACTGGCGGCGCGAGGCCGCCGTGGGGCGGCGGCCGGAAGCGTCGCTTCCGCCCCCTAGCCCCCAGCCCCTAGCTGCCTAGCCCCTCATTCAGATGAGGCTATTGACGGCGTCCACGACCGCCTCGACGGTGACACCAAGGGCCTTGTAGACATCCGCAGCCGGCGCGGACTCGCCGAAGGTATCCACGCCGATGACGATGCCCTCCATACCGATGTACTTCGGCCACAGGCTGGAGACGCCCGCCTCCACGGCGACGCGCGCCGGCACGGTGGCGGGCAGCACCATGGCCTTGTAGGCATCGTCCTGGGCGTCGAAGGTATCCATGCTCGGCATGGACACGACGCGGATCTTGTGGCCCTTGGCGGTGAGCTGCTCGGCCGCCTGCATGGCCAGCTCCACCTCGGTGCCGGTGCCGATGATGATGGCCTCGGGCAGGCCCTGGCACTCCTTGAGCACGTAGGCGCCGCGGGCAATGGCGCGGATCTGGTTGTCGTCGCGCTCCATGTGCGGCACGGCCTGGCGGGAGAAGATCAGCGCGGTGGGGCCGCCGGTGCGCTGGATGGCGAGCTTCCAGGCGACGGCGCTCTCCACCGCATCGCAGGGCCGCCACGTGGACATGCGCGGGGTCAGGCGCAGGATGGACACCTGCTCCACGGGCTGGTGGGTCGGGCCGTCCTCGCCTAAGCCGATGGAGTCGTGCGTGTAGACGAAGATCGGGTTGATCTTCATCAGCGCCGCCATGCGCACCGCGTTGCGGGCGTACTCCATGAACATCAGGAAGGTCGCGCCGTAGGGCTTGAAGCCGCCGTGCAGCGTAAGGCCGTTCATGACCGCGGACATGCCGAACTCGCGCACGCCGTAATACAGGTAGTTGCCGGCGGCGTCCTGCGGCCCGATGCCCTTGCAGCCCTTCCACAGCGTCAGGTTGGAGCCGGCCAAGTCGGCCGAGCCGCCGAGCAGCTCCGGCAGCAGCGGGCCGAAGCCGTTCAGCGCGTTCTGCGAGGCCTTGCGGGTGGCGATCTTCTCGGCCTTCTCGTCCACGGCCATGATGAATTCCCAGGCCTTGCGGTCGAAGTCGGCCGGCAGCTCGCCCGCCATGCGGCGCTTGAGCTCGGCGGCCTCGGCCGGGAACGCGGCCTTGTAGGCGGCGAGCTTCTGCTGCCAGGCGCTCTCGGCGGAGGCGCCACGCTCCTTCGCGTCCCAGCCCTGGTAGATGTCCTCGGGGATCACGAAGGGCGGATGCGTCCAGCCCAGCGCCTCGCGGGTCAGCGCGATCTCGTCGTCGCCGAGCGGCGCGCCGTGGCACTCCTCCTTGCCCTGCTTGTTCGGCGAGCCGTAGCCGATGATGGTCTGGCAGCAGATCAGCGACGGCTTGTCGGTGACGGCACGGGCCTCTTCGATGGCGGCCTTGATGGCCTCCGGGTCATGGCCGTCCACCTTGGGGATGACGTGCCAGCGGTAGGCCTCGAAGCGCTTGGGCGTGTCGTCCAGGAACCAAGCCGGCACGTCGCCGTGGCCGCGCACCTCGCCGTCGATGGAGATGTTGTTGTCGTCGTAGAAGGCGATGAGCTTGCCCAGACCCAAGGCGCCGGCGAGCGAGCAGGCCTCATGCGAGATGCCCTCCATCAGGCAGCCGTCGCCGAGGAAGACATAGGTGTGGTGATCGATGATGTCGTGGCCGGGCTTGTTGAACTGCGCGGCGAGCACCTTCTCGGCGAGCGCCATGCCGACGCCGTTGCTGATGCCCTGGCCGAGCGGGCCGGTGGTGGTCTCGATGCCCGGGGCGTAGCCGTACTCCGGATGGCCGGGGGTCTTGGAATGCAGTTGGCGGAACTGTTTCAGGTCATCGATGGACAGATCGTAGCCGGTCAGGTGCAGCAGCGAGTACATCAGCATCGAGCCGTGACCGTTGGAGAGCACGAAGCGGTCGCGATTCGTCCAGTTGGGGTTCGCCGGATTGTGCTGCATGAAGTCGTTCCAGAGCACCTCGGCAATGTCCGCCATGCCCATCGGGGCACCGGGATGGCCCGAGTTGGCCTTCTGGACAGCATCCATGCTGAGTGCACGGATCGCATTCGCGAGCTCTTTGCGTGAGGACATAAAGATGTCTCCTCGGTCGGGTTGTCGATTCGATGTGGTTCGGAAGTGGAATCGCCCGTCCAGAGGCCGAGCCGGCCGACGGGCGATTTCACGATGAGCGGCAACAGACCTCGCGGCAGCGCTGCACATGCGTCCGCGGTTGCGGGTCCGGCGGGCTAAGCACCCACGGACACCGACATGTCGGACCTGATCGACCCGTCGCAAGCGCCCGCAGCGGGGCGCCGGGGGGGATGGCAAGGGGCCGGGTATTGTTGCCCAAGATGCGCGGTTGAGCCAACCACGGACGCCGTGGGCGGCGGCGTCACCTTCATAACTTTCTAATATTAAGGATTTCGGTCGGCTATAGGCAAGCCAAAACCGCAGCCGCCCGGCGGGCGGTCCCCGGCAGGCGCCGCGGCGAGCCGCCGAAACCCGGCGTCAATCCTCGCGCCACTTGATGGAACAGCCCACGCTCGGGATCTGCTCGGCCGGCCCCTGGCCCGTCTCGGCCACCTGCTGCATGGCCAGGAACAGGTCGCGGCGCACGTCCGGCGGCGCCGTCTCCTTGCGGCTCGCATCGAGCCGGCCGCGGTACTGCAGCCCAAGCCCGGCGTTGTAGCCGAAGAAGTCCGGCGTGCAAACCGCACCAAAGGCCTTGGCGACCTCCTGCGTCTCGTCGAGCAGGTACGGGAACGGGAAGTCGAGCTCGGCGGCGATCCGCTGCATGTTCTCAAACGAGTCTTCGGGGTAATCGCTCGGGTCGTTGGACATGATGGCCACGGAGCCGACGCCGAGCCCCGCGAGCTCGCGCGCATCGCGCACCAGGCGCTCGCGCACCGCCTTCACGTACGGGCAGTGATTGCAGATGAACATCACCAGGAGCCCGTTCGGGCCCTTGCAGTCGTCGCGGGTCCAGGTCTTGCCGTCGATGCCGGGGAGCGCGAAGTCCGGCGCCGGCCGGCCGAAGTCACACACGGGGGTTTCGAGGGATACCATCGCGGTTACCTAGGGTTCCGATCAGGATAAACAGGGCGGACATGGTAACCCAATGTGCCGAAAGGCTCTGCCCCGATCGCCTATTCATAGCCGTGCCCGACGTTGTAACATGGCCAACTGCCGATCGCCGCAGTCCCCCGCGGTACCCGTTTCTTGTCACCCCACCACCGAGCGCGCCCAGGGCGCCTGCAAATTGCTTATGTCAAACGAATTTCTCTTCACGTCCGAATCCGTCTCCGAAGGCCATCCCGACAAGGTCGCCGATCAGATCTCCGATGCGGTTTTGGACGACATCCTCGCCAACGACCCGAACCCAGGCGCCGCGCGAGTCGCCTGCGAGACGCTGATCAAGACGGGTGCCGTGGTCGTCGCGGGGGAGATCACCACCGATCACTGGGTGGACTTCGACAGCCTGGTGCGCAAGGTGGTCAACGAGATCGGCTACAACAGCTCCAACGTCGGCTTCGACGGCAGCACCTGCGCTGTGATGTCGCTCATCGGCAAGCAGTCCTCAGACATCGCCCAGGGCGTGGACCGCAAGAGCCCGGAGGAGCAGGGTGCCGGCGACCAAGGCCTGATGTTCGGCTACGCGACCAACGAGACCGACGTGCTGATGCCGGCGCCCATCACCTACGCCCACCGGCTGGTGGAGCGCCAGTCCGAGATGCGCAAGAGCCACGTGCTGCCGTGGCTGCGCCCGGACGCCAAGAGCCAGGTGACCATGCGCTACCGCGACGGCGCGGTCGTGGGCGTGGACGCCCTGGTGCTGTCCACGCAGCACGATCCGGACGTCGATCACAAGCACATCTACGAGGCGGTGATGGAGAACATCATCCTGCCCGTGATCCCGAAGGAGTGGCTGCACAGCGACACCAAGATCCACATCAACCCCACCGGCAACTTCGTCATCGGCGGCCCTGTCGGCGACTGCGGCCTCACCGGGCGCAAGATCATCGTCGACACCTACGGCGGCATGGCCCGCCACGGCGGCGGCGCCTTCTCGGGCAAGGACCCGTCCAAGGTGGACCGCTCGGCGGCCTATGCCGGCCGCTACGTGGCCAAGAACATCGTCGCCGCCGGCCTCGCCGACCGCTGCGAGATCCAGGTCTCCTACGCCATCGGCGTCGCCGAGCCCACCAGCATCTCCATCGAGACCTTCGGCACCGCCAAGATCGACGAGACCCGCATCGCGCTGCTGGTGCGCGAGTTCTTCGATCTGCGCCCCTACGGTCTGATCCAGATGCTGGACCTGGTGAAGCCCATTTACCAGAAGACCGCCGCCTACGGCCACTTCGGCCGCGAGCTGCCGGAGTTCACTTGGGAGCGCACCGATAAGGCCGAGGCGCTGCGCGACGCGGCCGGGCTCTGACGCCCGCGTGGCGCCGGCATCCTGCCGGCGCCGCGTGTGCTCAGGGACGCGTGCGCAGCCCTGGCCGCGAAGAGCTCGGCGCCGCAACCACTAATGCATTTGCGTCCGGCGGACTAGAGTGCTTGACGACGGCAGATGCTTGCAGGTGAGTCAAGTTTCTTGGCGAAGGGCCAAGGGCCGAGGGAGCTATCCTCGGCCCTTGGCCCTTGGCCCTTGGTTCGCCGGTGAGTCAAGTTCTCGACGGGGCGCCGGACTGGCGCGAGGCGTCGGGATCGCAATCGAACCGAGTGCCCACCGATCCCCGATAGCGATTTCGATAGCGATAGCGATTTCGATAGCGATAGCGATTTCGATAGCGATTTCGACGAACACGACTCCTCGATCTGAGGCGAAGCCTCGTTAGCATCGATCCGAGCCATCCACCGGGAGACCTCGCCGATGACCAGCATTGCCCCGAACCGCGCCCTCCCGCCGTCGTCGCCCGCGGCCGACGCAGAGCCGGACCGCACGCTGACGCCCGGTTCCCACGACGGGCGCCTGGTCTCCGAGGACACCTACTGGCGGGAGTACTACTTCGAGTCGGACATCCACTACGAATGGAACAACGGCCGCTTGGAGGAGAAGCCCGTGTCCGACTACGCTACCATCCTGGTCTACCAGTGGCTGACGGCGCTGCTGCGGCACTTCCTGCAAGCACGGCCCATGGCCAAGCTGATTGCGCTGGAGCTTGGCTTTCGGCTGCCCCTGCCCGGCGGAGTCGTCATCCGCAAGCCGGACAGCGCCGTGGTGCGCGACGACAACCCGCAGCCGCTGTTGCCCCACGACGCCAGCTACCACGGCGTCTACGACCTCTGCATCGAGGCCCTGTCGGACCGCAAGCGGCGCGACATCGAGCGCGATGCCGTCACCAAGAAGCGGGAGTACGCCGTCGGCGGCGTGCCGGAGTACTACATCCTGCACCATGCGCCGGAACACCAGGCGTTCTTCAGCCGCACCGAGACCGGGCTGTATCTGCCCATCGAGCCCGAGGACGGCGTCATCCGCTCCTGCGTGCTGCCGGGCTTCCAGTTCCGCCTGTCGGACCTGATCGAGCAGCGCGACGACGAGGCGCTGCGCGATGACCCGATCTATGCCGACTTCGTACTGACCGGCTGGCGCGAAGACCGCGAGCGCGCGGAGGCCGAGGCGCGGCGCGCGGAGGCCGAGGCCGCCCGTGCCGACGCCGCGGCCGCCCGCGCCGACGCCGAGGCCGCAGCCCGCAAGGCGCTGGAGGCAGAGATAGCGAGGCTGCGTGCGGACACAAGCGCCAGCTCCCGCGTTGACCGTCCGGCACAGGCAGACTAACCACGGAAGCATCGCGATGAGAATCGGCACCCCGCTCTCCCCCAATGCGACCCGCGTCATGCTGCTCGGCGCCGGCGAGCTCGGCAAGGAAGTCATCATCGCGCTGCAGCGGCTCGGCATCGAAGTCATCGCCGTGGACCGCTACGCCAACGCGCCCGGACACCAGATGGCGCACCATGCGCGGGTCATCGACATGGCCGACCCCATCGCGCTGCGCGCGCTGATCGACGCCGAGCGGCCGGCGATCATCGTGCCGGAGATCGAGGCCATTGCGACCGACGTGCTCGCCGACGTCGAGCAGGCCGGCCTGTGCGAGGTCATCCCCACCGCCCGCGCCGCGCAGCTCACGATGAACCGCGAGGGCATCCGCCGGCTGGCCGCCGAAGAGCTCGGGCTGCCGACGTCGCCCTATGCCTTTGCCGACGATTTCGACACGCTGCAACGCAAGGCCGCGTCCATCGGCTGTCCGTGCATCATCAAGCCCGTCATGTCCTCCTCCGGCAAGGGGCAGTCGCGCGTGGACGACGCCGGTGCGCTCCAGGCGGCCTGGGACTACGCCATGGCGGGCGGGCGCGTCAATCGCGGCAGGGTCATCGTCGAGGGCGTGGTGGACTTCGACTTCGAGATCACGCTGCTCACCGTGCGCAGCGGCCCGCACGGCGGCGAGATCACCACCCATTTCTGCGACCCGGTCGGCCACCGCCAGGTCCACGGCGACTACGTCGAGAGCTGGCAGCCGCAGCCGATGACCGCCGCGGCGCTGGCCAAGGCGCAGGACATCGCCCGGCAGGTCACCGGCGCCCTGGGCGGGCGCGGCCTCTTCGGCGTCGAGCTGTTCGTGCGCGGCGACCAGGTCTGGTTCAGCGAGGTCAGCCCCCGCCCCCACGACACCGGCATGGTCACCATGGCCTCCCAGCCCCAGAACGAGTTCGAGCTGCACGCCCGCGCCATCCTCGGCCTGCCGGTGGACACCCGCCGCGACGCCATCGCCGCCAGCGCCGTCATCTACGGCGGCATGGACGCCACGGGCATCGGCTACGACGGCGTCGCCGATGCGCTCAGCGTGCCCCAGTCGGATCTGCGGCTGTTCGGCAAGCCCGAGGCGTTCACGCGCCGGCGCATGGGTGTCGCCTTGGCGCGCGGGGCGGATGTCGATGAGGCGCGGACCCGGGCGACGCAGGCGGCGGCGGCGGTCGTCACGCGGGCGCCCTGACGCTCCCTGCACTGCTTCCCGTCGCGCCGCACACGCGGCAAGCGTGAGCGAACGGCGCCAGGTCAGCGAACGGCGCCCGACATTTCAATCATCCATGGGTGCGTGACTGCAAGACCTGGCCCGCCTGCCCCGGCGACCCTCTTGCCCGCCTTGACCCTCCTGCCTGCTCTGCGGATTCATCTTTCCGCCCCTGGGTGCGATCAGGTCGAGCAGGGCGTGCGCAACGGGCCGCGCCGTTCCCGTGACGAGATCGAGGCCGTGCTGCGCCATGCTGCGCGGCGAGTGGTACGTGTTCGACCTGCTGCTGGACGTGAACCCCACGGGCACGCAGCGACGCTAATCGCGGCCTGCAACAGAGACAGACGGTATGGAACTATTGATCGGCCGTCTTAATGGCGCTATGGTCCGTGTGCGGACACGTTTTCGCGTGTGCAAGTGGCACACGATACGTGGGCCGCGGAACCACTTCAATGGAGACTATCGCTATGGGCGACAAGCAAAAGAAGACCTCCGCGCGGTTCGCGATCCTGGGGTTGTGCGCCGGAGCAATGATGGGCGCGCACACGGGCGCCACCGCCGTCGAATGCAAGGGGCTGGAGAAGCCCGCCTGCGAACAGAACGCGGCCCAGTGCAGTTGGGTCGAGCCCTATACGCGCAAGGACGGGGTCAAGGTGAGCGGCCACTGCCGCAAGAAGGGCGGCGGCAAGAAGTCGGACGGGTAGAGAACCTGAGCCGAGCCCGTCAGGCAGCGGACAGGGAGGTCCGCGACTAACCGAGGGTCTGCGGTTAGCGCGTCCGTGGCAGCGCGCGTTGTCCGGCCTGATCAACCGGCAGCGGCTCCGTCCGCGACCCGCTGCCCCTCGGCAAAGTCCAGCGTCCCCTCGTAGATCGCGCGGCCGGTGATGGCGCCGACGATGCCGCCGCTCGTACCCTGATCGGCAACGGCCGCGAGCGCGCGCACGTCGTCGAGCCCGGTGATGCCGCCGGAGGCGATGACGGGCATCGCGAGCGCCATGGCGAGCTGCGCGGTGGCCTCGACATTCGGCCCCGTGAGCATGCCGTCGCGGCCGATGTCGGTGTAGACGACGGCCGTCACGCCGTCCCCCTCGAAGCGGCGCGCGAGCTCCTCGACGCGGTGATCGGTGACCACGGCCCAGCCGTTGATAGCCACCAGCCCGTCCTTGGCGTCGAGCCCGACGATGACGTTGTCCGGAAAGGCGCGGCAGGCGCGGGCAACGAAGGCGGGCTCCTTCACGGCCTGGGTGCCGATGATGCACCAGGTGACGCCGGCGTCGAGGTAGGCGGCGATGGTCCGCTCGTCGCGGATGCCGCCGCCGACCTGAATGGGCAGGTCCGGATAGGCCGCGGCGATGGCGCGGATGGCGTCGCCATTCACCGGCTCGCCGGCGAAGGCGCCGTTCAGGTCCACCAAGTGCAGCCGACGGGCGCCGGCGGCGTGCCAGCGCCCGGCGACGGCCACCGGGTCGTCGCCGAATACGGTCTCATCGTCCATGCGGCCCTGGCGCAGGCGCACGCATTTGCCGTCTTTGAGGTCGATTGCCGGGATTAAGAGCATGGAAAAGTTTGAAGTTTGAAGTTTGAAGGAAGTTTGAAGTGTGAAGTTTGAAGTTTGAAAAGGACGAGTTGGGAAAATGTGAAGTTTGAAGCTTGAAAGGCGCACGCGCTTCATTTCACCCTTCAAACTTCACCCTTCAAACTTTCCTCTCAAAGCGTTCCTTTCGTGGACGGCATCACGCCGCCCATGCGCGGATCGGGCTCCACCGCCATGCGCAGCGCGCGACCGAAGGCCTTGAAGATGGTCTCGGCCTGGTGGTGGGCGTTGATGCCGCGCAGGTTGTCGATGTGCAGGGTCAGGCCGGCATGGTTGGTGAGCCCCTGGAAGAGCTCCCGCAGCAGGTCCACGTCGAAGCCACCGATGAGCGCGCGGGTGTACTCGACGTTGTAGGTGAGCATGGGCCGGCCGGACAGGTCCACGACGACGCGCGAGAGCGCCTCGTCGAGCGGCACGTAGGCGTGGCCGTAGCGGCGGATGCCGCGCTTGTCGCCGAGCGCCTTGGCCAGCGCCTGGCCCAGGGTGATGCCGACGTCCTCGACGGTGTGGTGGGCGTCGATGTGCAGGTCACCCTGGGCCTGGATGTCCAGATCGATGAGCCCGTGCCGGGCAACCTGATCCAGCATGTGCTCCAGAAAGGGCACGCCGGTGTGGAAGCTGCCCCGCCCCGTGCCGTCCAAGTCCAGCGCGACGCGGACCTGCGTCTCCAGCGTGTTGCGCTCCACCTCGGCGGTGCGGTGCGCCCGGGTCTGGGCGGTGTTCTCGTTCATGGATACTCGGCCGGCGATTGCGTCGGTGCATTTAAGCACAGCGCGCGCCGGCCCCGCGAGCCTGCGCGGGCGGATCGCCAACCGCGCGCCGACAGCGGCACCACCGCGCCGAAGCCGCTGCCGCCGTCACCCGGAACCTTGGTGGCTCCGGACGCTGGTCGGTGTGCGTCGGTGGCAGCGAGCGAGCAGCGATCTGCCGGCCAACGCGGCGACCTCAAACCGGCCGCTGCGTGCGCCGCACCGGCACCGACGCCCCGGGCGGCCGGCGCGGCCGAGCGCTACGGCGGCGCACATGATGGGCCGTGCGCGCCCGGTCGCGGCGCGGATGGCGTGCGAGCAGGTCCGGGCCGCGCTCGAAGGCGAGGCTGACCAGCCCCAACAGGGCGAACAGGGACGTGAGCCCGAGCGTCAGGCAGAGGACAGTCAGCAGGGCGGTCATCGGAACGATCATGGCGGCGGCTCCGGCGGCTTGAGTGAATGAGGCTCAAGCATGCCGCCGGCGGTAGCTCAGACGGCGAGCCCGCGCAGGCACCCCGCGGGCGCGGTTGTCACGGCGCTATGGCGGGATACCGACGCGGCAAGGCCACGCGACCTTGCCCGGTTTGGGATGCGACCCGGACGTGGCGCGCCGCGTGCGCGGCAACCCGCGGAGACGCCGAGGATACGGGCCGGCCTTACTCGTCCCCCGGCAGTATCCAGAGCGGCGGCTCGTCGGCGATGCGCGAGGCGCGGATCACGGGCGGGTAGGCATTGCCCGCGGAGTCGCTGCCGGCGTCCGGCCCTGCCGGCGCCGCGATGCGCGACGGGCTGACCGAAAGGTCGAGATGAGCGGGCTTGGGCCGACCCGCCGCATCGGCCGCAACATTGCCGACGCGCGAGGGACGATCCGCGAAACGGCCGTCGGCATCGAGGCTCAGCGCCTGGGCGGGCGCGGCGCCGAGCCCGGTGTGGGATGCGCTAGGCAGCGAAACCTCCGCGTCGGCGGGCTGTTCTTCCGTGGCGCCGTCGGCTTCGGGCTCGGCGCCTGCCGCGGCCGGCTCTGGCGCGTCCGTGGGGCCTTCCGCAACGGGCGCGTCATCGGCCACGATCGCCGGCTCAGACGCCGCGGCGCTGCCGCCGACGGCTCCGGAGGCAGCCTCCGCGGCGGCGGTGGCATCGGCGGCTGCGCCTTCCGCGGCCTCGGTCAGCTCGCTGGCGGCACGGCCGGGCGACTCGGCCTGCGCGGCATCAGCCCCGGGGAACGACTCCGTGGCGGCGGTCTCGGTCACGGCTTCGGTTTCGGTTTCCGCTTCGGCTTCCGCTTCGGGTTCGGCTTCGGCTGCTTCGGCTCCGGTTTCGGCTGTGGCTTCGGCCTGAGGCAGGGCATCGGCAGGCCCGGTTGCCGGCGCGGATTCCCCGCCGTCGCCTGAGGCTGCGATGACCTCGCTGCTGTGCGCCGGGACGGACGCCGTCGGCTCAACGCCGGTGACCGGGTCCGCGGCCCCGGCGGCGGTGTCGTCCGCAGCATCGGTGGCGGCAACGACCTCGCCATCAGCGGCCTCGGCCGGTGCGTCCAGGACAGGCTCGGGCTCGGGCTCGGGCTCGGGCTCGACGAAGGCGATGCGCTCCGCGCCGGAGTCAACGGGTTGATCCAGCGCGGCAAGCAGCCGGCGGTCGCGGTTGTAGATATCGCGACGGAAGCCGACGCGGCCCTCGGCGTCGGCCTTGGCCGTCAGGTAGTACAAGAGGACGGTCAGGTGCTCGTCCATGTGCACGTAGCGGGTCCTGCCCCGGCGCACGACGCGGTTGATCTCGGCATCGTCCCAGGCCGGCTTGTTCAGCACATGCTGCGCGAGGGTCAGCGGTTGATGAACGCGGATGCAGCCATGGCTGTAGGCACGCTGTGCGCGGCCGAACAGGTGGCGCGATGGCGTGTCGTGCAGATAGATCGCATGCCCGTTCGGGAACATGAACTTGACCCGCCCGAGGGCATTGCGCGGCCCCGGCTGCTGCACCAGGTAGTAGCGACCGCCACTGCGCACGCGCGTATAACCGCTCGGCACGCCGCGGTACTTCTTGGCGATGGACTCGGGCAGCGTCCAGGTGGGGTTGAAGACCAGATGCTCGATCTCGTCGCGGAACATCGGCGTCTGGTTCTCGACGGTACCGATGATGCCCTTGGTGCGCCAGACCTCCTCGTCGTTGCGGACCAGGTACAGCTCGAATGCCGTGAGATCCACGAAGACGTAATCGCTCGGCAGGTCGTTGTATAGCCAGCGCATGCGTTCAAGGTTGGCGCGGATGGCGAGCAGGCGGTCCTGTAGCGGAAAGTTCAGCGCGCGGAGCGTATTCGGGCCCACCACGCCGTCGGCGGCGAGGCCGGAGCGCCGCTGGAAGCCCTTGATGGCCTCCGCCAGGTCCTCATCGTACAGCTCGGGCTCGGCGACGAACCCGGGGGCGTAACCGTCGGACACCTCAAGGTGCTCGCGAATGAGCGGCACGCGGGGGTCCTTGGCGCCGACATTGAGATTGGGCCCACCCGGGATGTCCTGCCAGCCGCCGCGGTCGGCGATGGCGAGATAGCGCTGGTAGCCCTTCTTTAGATTCCGGTAGAAGTCCGGGTTCGGCAGCAGCGCGTCGAGCTCGGCGGAGAGGTCGGCCGCGGCCAGCGCACGCGCGAGGTCTGCCTGCAACTGATCCGCGTCCGCGTCCTCTTGAAAGGTCCAGCCGCGATTCAAGCGCTCCGGGTTGTGCTTGCCGAAGCGGAAGTGGTGCACGTAGCGCAGCAATGCGTCGCTGAGCAGGAGCTCTGCCGTATCCCGACGGGCGGCGTCGACGCTTTGGAGGTCGCCGCTGTCCAGGATCGCCGCGATGGCCTCGACATGGAAATCGTCGGGATTGAAACCGTCGCCGCGGCTCGCGCGGGCCAGCTCAAGCAGCGCCTCGGCGCGCCGGGCGTCCCAGGCGGGGCGATAGTCCCGCTCGGCATAGAGCTCCGCAAGCAGTCGCGGCGAGTAGAGCGGGATCTCCCGCTCGCCGAGCGCGAGTACGGGCGGATCGATTTCCGGTTGCTTTGTGTGGGCAAAGGGCGACAGCGTTGCGCGCAGGTCGGCCATGGCCGTGCCGCACGCCAAGAGCAGGAGCAACAGGCCGGCGCGCGCCCATACGCTGCGTTGGGAAGCGGGGCGGCAGGAGCCTAAGGAGGTGCATTGCGACCCAGCGGGCAACCGGGCAAGGGTGCAAGGGCGACAGGACATGGCGGCAAACCTCGGTGCCGGATCCGCAGCGCTCGCGAATCCGAAGTGCAACAAAGACATAGCCAGCACTATACCCGAGGTCCGCAGTCCACGCAGCCGGCATTGCACCGACACCCGCTGCGCCTATGACTGAGCCACGATGGGACGAGCGGCAGACAGCCTAGGCCGTTACGGCGGCAGACCTGGCCAGGGGAACCACGCAACCGCGCTGGCGGACCCGCGGAGCACCCCGCCGCGCTTCGGCTCAGGCCTCACCGAGCAACTGCACGCGACCGTCCTCATCCACCGCCTCCAGGCGCACATCGAAGCCCCAAAGCCGACGGATATGCAACAGCATCTCGTCCAGCGTATCCCCGAGGGGCCGGCGGTTGTGGCGGAAATGGCGCAAAGTCATCGAGCGATCACCACGCAGGTCGACGCTGTAGACCTGGATGTTCGGCTCGCGATTGCCCAGGTTGTACTGCTCGGCCAAGGCTTGGCGAAGCTCGCGGTAGCCCGCCTCCTCATGGATTGCGGTAATCTCCAGCGTATCCTCGCGGTCGTCGTCGCGAACTTGGAACAGGTGAAAATCGCGTATCAGCTTGGGCGACAGGTATTGCGCGATGAAGCTCTCGTCCTTGAAATTGCGCATCGCGAAATCCAGCACCTTGATCCAATCCCCACCGGCGATGTCGGGGAACCACCAGCGGTCTTCGTCGGTGGGCGCCTCGCAGATGCGGCGGATGTCGCGCATCATCGCGAACCCGAGCGCATAGGGATTGATGCCGGAGTAGTAGGGGGAATCGAAATCAGGCTGGAACACAACGTTGGTGTGCGATTGCAGCACCTCCATCATGAAGCCATCGGTGACCATACCCTGCTCGTAGAGCCGGTTCAGCAGCGTATAGTGCCAGAAGGTCGCCCAGCCCTCGTTCATGACCTGGGTTTGGCGCTGCGGGTAGAAGTACTGCCCCACCTTGCGAACGATACGCACGACCTCCCGCTGCCAGGGCTCCAGCAGCGGCGCGTTCTTCTCGATGAAATACAGCAGGTTCTCCTGCGGCTCGGCGGGAAAGCGTTGCTCGCGCGGGCCGTTGCCGCCGGCGGTTGGGTCCACCGGCAGCGTCCGCCAGAGGTCGTTGACCTGCGATTGCAGATAGGTCTCGCGCTCGGCCTGGCGCTTCTTCTCCTCCGCCATTGACAATGGCGACGGCCGCTTGTAGCGGTCCACACCGTAATTCATCAAGGCATGGCACGAATCGAGCAGCAGCTCGACCTCGTCCTGGCCATAGCGCTCCTCGCATTCGGCAATGTAGTTCCGGGCAAAGACCAGATAGTCAATGATCGCGTCCGCGCTGGTCCAGGCGCGGAACAGATAATTCCCCTTGAAGAAACTGTTATGCCCGTAGCAGGCGTGCGCAATGACCAGCGCCTGCATCGGCAGCGTGTTCTCCTCCATAAGATAAGCGATGCAGGGGTCGGAGTTGATAACGATCTCGTAAGCAAGTCCCATCTGCCCGCGGCGATAGGTTTGCTCCGTGGAGACAAACTGCTTGCCGAAGGACCAGTGATGATAATTAATCGGCAGGCCGACGCTGGAGTAGGCGTCGATCATCTGCTCCGACGATATGACCTCGATCTGATTCGCATAGATATCGAGACCGAACTCGTCATGAGCAATACGCCCGATCTCCTTGTCGAAGCGCTTCAGGACCGGGAAGCTCCATTCGGAGGAGTCGGAAATCAGGTGCTCGGGCATGGTGGAGATCGCTTTCTCAGGCGTCGCAGTTATCTCGGATCGGAACTAGGAAGTACGAAGTACGAAGTACGGGCCACCGCGTACTGCGTACTCCGTACTCCGTACTTCTTCTACGCATCCTGCCGCTTAAACAACTCCCGGAACACCGGATAGATATCGTCGGCGCCGCCGATCTCTTCCATCGCAAAGTGCGGGTGTGCGGCCTTCACGTCCTGGTACGCGTACCAGAGGCTCTGATGCTGGCGGGGCGTGATCTCGACGTAGGCGTAGTAGCGCATCAGCGGTAGCAGCCGCTCGATGAGCAGGTCGCGGCAAATGGCGGAGTCGGAATCCCAGTTGTCGCCGTCCGAGGCCTGCGCGGCATAGATGTTCCAGGTCCCGGACTCATAGCGCTCCGAAATCACTTCATGGGCGAGGTTCAGGGCGCTGGAGACGACGGTGCCGCCGGTCTCCCGGGAGTAGAAGAACTCCTGCTCGTCAACTTCCTGCGCAATGGTGTGATGGCGGATGAAGACGACATCGATCTTGTCGTAGCTGCGCTGCAGAAACAGGTACAGCAGGATGAAGAAGCGTTTGGCGAGGTTCTTGCGCACCTGATCCATGGAGCCCGACACGTCCATGATGCAGAGCATCACGGCCTTGCTCGTGGGCTCCGGCTGCTTCGTGAAGGCCTGATAGCGCAGGTCGAAGGTGTCGATGAACGGCAGCGTGGCGAGCCGCGTCTTGTGCCGGTCGATCTCCTCGCGCAGCGCGATGATGCGCGGGTCCGTCTCCTCGACGCCGTCGGCGAGGAGCAGCGCGAGCTCCGCCTCCAGCTCGCGAATGCGGCTGCGGCGCGGCGCGCCCAACGCGGTACGCCTGGCGATGGCGCCCTTGAGCGAGCGCACCACGTCGATGTTGCTCGGGGCGCCGTTGGTGGTATAGCCAGCGCGCACGGTCTTGAACTCGGTGCTCCCGAGCAACTGGTTGCGGACCAGGTTCGGCAACTCGAGGTCATCGAACAGGAGGTCTAGGAACTCCTCCCGCGAGAGCTCGAAGACGAAGTCGTCCTCACCCGGCCCGCCCTTGCCGGCGCGCCCCTGGCCCGATCCCGAGCCGGACCCGCCCTCCGGGCGCTGCACCCGGTCACCGGCCTCGAACTGCTTGTTGCCCGGATGCACCATGTCCCGGGTACCGCCTTGCCCATGGTGAAAGATGGGCTCGGAGATATCCTTGGACGGGATGCCGACCTTCTCGCCGCCGTCGATGTCCGTGATGCTGCGGCGGTTGACCGCGTCGGACACGGCCCGCTTCAACTGGCTCTTGTAGCGCTTGAGGAACCGCTGCCGATTAACGGTGCTCTTGTTCTTCGCGTTGAGTCGGCGATCGATGAAATGGGACATGGGATTTAGTACGGAGTACGGAGTACGGAGTACGGGGCGCTGGATCGAAGGTCGTACTCACCCAAAGCCTTGCGTTTCCAAGCGCCCGGGGCCGAGGGCCGAGGCGCCTTGCCGACTTCCTCGGCCCTCGGCCCTCGGTCCTTCTTCACTGGGACTTCCGCACGCGCAGGTACCACTCCGAAAGCAAACGCACCTGCTTAGGCGTGTAGCCCTTCTCGACCATGCGGTCGACGAACTGCTCGTGCTTCTTCTTGTCGTCGGCAGAGGCCTTGGCGTTGAAGGAGATCACCGGCAGCAGTTCCTCGGTGTTCGAGAACATCTTCTTCTCGATCACGACGCGGAGCTTCTCGTAGCTCGTCCAACGCGGGTTGGCGCCGTTGTTGTTGGCGCGCGCGCGCAGCACGAAGTTGACGATCTCGTTGCGGAAGTCCTTCGGGTTCGAGATGCCAGCGGGCTTCTCGATCTTCTCCAGCTCCTCGTTGAGCGCGCCGCGGTGCATCATCTCGCCGGTGTCCGGGTCGCGGTACTCCTGGTCCTGAATCCAGTAATCCGCATAGGTGACGTAGCGATCGAAGATGTTCTGCCCGTACTCCGCGTAGGACTCCAGATAGGCCGTCTGCAGTTCCTTGCCGATGAACTCCGCGTAGCGGGGCGCGAGGTACTGCTTCAGGAAGCCCACATAGCGGTCCTGCACCTCGGGCGGCAGGTGCTCACGGACGATCTGGCGCTCAAGCACATAGAGCAGATGCACCGGGTTGGCGGCGACCTCGGTGTGGTCGAAGTTGAATACCTGCGACAGGATCTTGAACGCAAAGCGCGTGGAGATGCCGGACATGCCCTCATCGACGCCGGCGTAGTCGCGATACTCCTGCGTCGACTTGGCCTTCGGGTCCGTGTCCTTCAGGTTCTCGCCGTCGTACACCCGCATCTTCGAGAAGATGCTGGAGTTCTCCGGCTCCTTCAGGCGCGTCAGCACCGAGAACTGCGCCATCATCTCCAGCGTGCCGGGCGCGCAGGGCGCGTGGTTCAGCGAGCTGTGGCGCAGCAGCTTGTCGTAGATATGCTTTTCTTCCGTGACCCGCAGGCAGTAAGGCACCTTGACGATGAATACGCGGTCAAGGAAGGCTTCGTTGTTCTTGTTGTTGCGGAAGGACTGCCACTCGGACTCGTTGCTGTGCGCCAGGATGATGCCCTGGAAGGGGATCGCGGACAGCCCTTCGGTAGCGTTGTAGTTGCCTTCCTGCGTCGCCGTCAGCAGCGGATGCAGCACCTTGATGGGTGCCTTGAACATCTCGACGAACTCCATCAGGCCCTGGTTCGCGCGGCACAGGGCACCGGAGTAGCTGTAGGCATCGGCGTCGTTTTGGGCGAAATGCTCCAACTGGCGGATATCCACTTTGCCGACCAGCGACGAGATGTCCTGGTTGTTCTCGTCGCCCGGCTCGGTCTTGGCCACCGCCACCTGTTCCAGAATGGAGGGGTAGAGCTTGACGACGCGGAACTTGGTGATATCGCCGTTGTATTCCTGGAGGCGCTTCACGGCCCAGGGCGACATGATGGTGCGAAGGCACCGGCTCGGGATGCCGTAATCCTCCTCCAGAATGGGCCCGTCTTCGTCCGGTGCGAACAGGCCGAGCGGCGACTCGAACACCGGCGAATCCTTGATGGCGTAGAAGGGCACCTTCTCCATCAGCTCCTTGAGCTTCTCGGCAAGCGACGATTTGCCGCCGCCGACGGGGCCGAGCAGGTAGAGAATCTGCTTTCTCTCTTCAAGCCCTTGCGCCGCGTGCTTCAGGTAGGACACGAGCTGTTCGATCGACTCTTCCATGCCATAGAAATCCGCAAACGCCGGATAACGCTTGATGACCTTGTTCTGGAAAATCCGGCTCAGGCGGGAATCATTGTGCGTATCTATGAGCTCTGCTTCGCCGATCGCCGCAAGCAGACGCTCCGCCGCACCGGCATAGGCCATCGGATCGGCGCGGCACAGATCCAGATACTCCTGCAGGCTCATGTCCTCCTCGCGGGAAGACTCGTAGCGTGCCTGGTAGCGCTCGAAGATCGACATTCAGAACACCTCGTCTAGTTTGTCTGTCCGGACACGGGCGGCGGAGGGTCCGGGCTATGTCGTCTGGTTACAGTTGACCCCAGAAGTGGGGACAGCAAGCTCCGCGCCAAAGGCTTGCCCGGGTATCCGGTCACCGCATCTGCGCGGATTCGCCGGTGGGCAGCATGCCATGTTTCAGTGCTGCGCACGCCGCGATACGCACCCTCTTGGTGCGACCTGGCCTGGCGGCCGAAGCGCGTCGTTCACACCGGCACTTTGCGCTTAGACAGGCAGCCCCGCAAGGGTTCAGAGCCCTGCGCCCGGTGGCCTGGGACACCGCCCATCGCGCGGTATCTTCGGGTCATCCGAGCGGCGCCGGGACAGCCGCCACCACCAGGCGGCCATCGCACACAGGCCTGCCAGCACCAGCCACGGCTCGCTCCACGTCACCACTAGTAATGCGGCCGCCGTGAGGAAAAGATAGACCAGCGCGGGCCATGGATACCAGGGGACGCGAAACGGGCGCGGCAACGCGGGCTCCGTCCGCCGCAGCCGCATGGCCCCGAGCACCGTCAGCAGCGATGAGAGCATCAGCGTGAAACCGGCGAAGGCCAGCACCTCGGCAAAGGTGCCGAGCAGGATCAGCCCGAGCGCCAGGCCCAACGAGAAGAGCACGGCCCGCGTTGGTGCACCGCGCCGGTTGCGCGCACCGAAAAGGCTCAACGCGGGCCGGTCCGCGGCCATCGCCTCGAACACGCGCGGCCCGGCCAGCAGCATCGCGCTGATGGTGGACAGGAGCAGCAGCGCGAGCATGCTGCTGATGATCGCGCCGCCCGCCGCGCCGAACAGGTGCGCCGCCGCGAGCGCGCCCACTTCGACGGTGCCCGCCAGCTCCGCCGCCGCCGTGCTGCGCAGGAATACCCAATTGAGCAGCAGATACAGGAGCGTCACGGCACCGGTGCCGAGCAGGAGCGCCTGCGGCACCACGCGCTGGGGTGCGCGCACCTCGGCAGCGACGTACACGGCCGCATTCCAGCCGGAATAGGCGTAGGAAACGTACACGAGCGACAGCGCAAAGGCCGGGCTCAGCAGCGCGGCGGGCGTGTCCGCCCCCGGCAGCGGCGACAGCGCCCCCGGTGCGGCCGGCAGCAACAGCCCGACGATGCAGAACAGCACGATGGCGACGACCTTGAGCAGCGTCATCCATACCTGAAAGCGCGCGCCGAGCGCGACGTCGAAGGCGTGCAGCGAGGCGATCAGGATCACGGCTCCCACGGCCAGCGGCTTCGGCGACACAGGCAGCACCGTCGCCGCGTACTGCCCGAAGGCCATCGCCGCCAAGGCAATGGGCATCGCAAAGCCGACGGTGGCGGAGATCCAGCCGGCGATGATGCCGACCGCCGGGCCGAAGCTCCGGCTCAGATACACGTACTCGCCGCCGGAGCGCGGCAACGCCGCGGCCAGCTCCGCGTAGACCAGCGCGCCGCAGGCCGCGATGACGCCGCCGAGCAGCCACAGCAGCAGCAGCGCCGCGCCGTCCGGCACGCCGGCGGCCTGCAGGCCCAGCGTCGTGAACACGCCGGTGCCGATCATGTTCGCGATCACCAACAGCGTCGCCGCACGCAGGTCCAGCACCTGCCGCGGCGCAGCGGCCGGCAGTTCGGCCCCGGTCCCGGTCCCGGTCCCGTTCCCAGTAGACTCGCTCATTCCGGGTCCAGCAGGCTGAAGCAGATCAAGGTCGCCACCAGCCCGAAGGTCAGCAGGCAGCCCGCGGCACCGCAGGCGAGCAGCAGCAGCGCCGCGATGAGCCAAACAATGAGGCAGGTGCCCTGGTTTGCCTTGTAGGCGCGCGTCGCCTTGCGCTCCCGGAACTCGCGATAGTCCTCCCGACCCGCGCAGAGCCAATCCAGGAAGCGGCGCGGCCAACGGGTGAGCGGATGTCGCGGCAGTGCCATCGGCGGTCTATGCTTGCGCGGGTTCGGCCCCTTCAGCGACCGACCATGGCGACGGCCCGAGCCGCCGGCAAGGGCAGAGAGCGTCGCGGCGGCGCAGGGCGACGCGCGCGGCCGTTCCGCCGCCCGGCTGCGGAGGGGCCGTTTCCTCTGTTGTCGCGTGAAACTCAATGGCAACAGCAGCGACAACAACCACAACCAGCAGAGCATTCGGCAACAGGCGACGCCCATGATCGACATCCGCATCGCCACCGAGCCCTTCGACCCCTGGGCGCTGCAAGCCGAGCTTGCCCGCGGCACGCCCGGCAGCGGCGCGCTCGCCGCCTTCGTCGGCCTCATGCGCAACCACAACGACGGCAGCCCGGTGCGGGCCATGACGCTGGAGCACTACCCCGGCATGACCGAGGCGGCGCTCCAAGACATCGCGGAGCAGGCTGCGGCGCGCTTCAAGCTCGACCGCGTGCGCGTGGTGCATCGCGTCGGTCGCCTGCTACCGGAGGACCCCATCGTGCTCGTCGCCGCAACGGCCGCGCACCGCGGCGAGGCCTTCCGCGGCTGCGAATTCCTGATGGACTATCTCAAGACCCAAGCGCCGTTCTGGAAGCAAGAGGAAACCGACGCCGGCACGCGCTGGGTCGAGGCCCGCGACAGCGACGACGCCGCCACCGCGCGCTGGCGGGGGCGCTGACGGCGAGCCTGCCGCTTAGGCTTGTCGGGCGCGGCTCAGGACCCATCCGGGGAGCGAGCAATGAGCACTGCCAAGGCGGAAATCAAGGCCTACTCAAGACCCTGCCCGACGGCGCGACGCTGGAGGACATCCAGTACCACCTGTACGTGTTGGAGCAAGGTCAAACAGGGAGTGGCGACGAGATCCGACGATTCCCCGAAATTGGGCGGCTCTGCCCCCGAGCCGCGCGCAGTCCTGCGGCACCAGCAAAGAGGTCGCCAAAAGAGGACAGAGCCGGCCCCCTTAGTCCAGGTATGTTTGCGGACGTCGATCCCGCCGATGACCGAAGCTTGACGCAACGACGGGATGTCCGCAGCCTTGACCGGCATGCCTACGGTGATCGAGACCCCCACCTTCGCCAAGCAGGCTGATCGCATTTGGAGCCAATCCGAGCGGCTTGCCTTCATCGCATGGCTTGCCCGCAACCCCTTGGCCGGGGACGTGATCCCGGGGGCGGATGGTGCGCGCAAGGTGCGCTGGACGGTGCCGGGCAGGGCAAGCGAGGCGGGGTTCGGGTGATCTATTTCAACCGCTCTGCATCCGGCGCGATCTATCTGGTCGCCCTCTACTGCAAATCGGCGCGAGCCGACATGCGCCCGCAACAGATTCCGCAGGTCGACCCATGAACCAAGCACGTTTGGACCAAGTTGCCGCCGCCATCGAAGCCGATGCCGGGGAGCCCATCCCCGGGCTGCGGCAATCCCTTGCCGAGATGGCCGCGGATCAGCGGGGACGCAGCTACACGCCGGAGCAACTGGCGCTCCGCGAGGCTCGCACCGCGCTCAGGCTCTCGCAGCCGGCATTCGCCACGCTGCTCGGCACACCGGTCGGCACCGTTCGGGACGGGGAGCAGGGCCGTTCTTCGCCGCCTGGCAGCGCCCTGCTGGTAGCCCGGTTGGCGATGGCGCATCCCGACATCTTGCGGGAGTACGTCGAAGCGGGCTGAGCGGGCGACCGTCGAGCTGATGCTCTCCGCTAGCAAACAGAGAAGCTATACCAACCGTCACACCCCAATCGAAGCTCCAAGCTCCGGAATCGACTGGCACGGGCGTTCTTCCTTTACGTGGACGATGCGATGATCTGCCCGTCAGAGACGAGGCAGCACGAAGCCCGCCTGGACGAAATGCTGGTCGAAGGCGAGCGCGGTCTTGAGCCCGCGCCGGCGCATCACGACGAACGAGACACAATCGACCAGACGCCAGGTCTTGTCGGTGTGGCTGCGATACAGGCCGAATGCGGAATCGAATAGCTCGGGGGTCAGCGGAACGACGGTCGATCCGGCGGATTCGCGAAAATCGGCGATGATCTGCGCGGCAGCGGGTCGCGCGAGACGCGACAGGGCATTGCCGATCTCAAGTAGGACGGCATCGGTGACGAGGACCGGGTGGCGCTCATACCGCTCGGCGAGCAGTAAGGCCTGCGCGTGATGCTGGTCCTGTTCGTTGACCAGCGCCAGGACGTATCCGGTATCGACGAAGACCGGTTCAATCATTGCGGTCGCCGATCACCCAGGCGTCATGATCTGTCGAGAGGTTTGCCGGTCCTGCGATACGCACCCGGCGCAGGCGCGCCAGCAGGGTCTCGGTCTCTCCGGCGTCCGCGGTCGCGGTATCGACCACGACGACGCGCACGTCGCGCCCGTCGAGCGCGCGCTGATGCTCCAGGGGGATACGGAGGATGCCGTCATGGACGGTGGCCTGAAACTCGATGGCATGCATGGCGGTGGCTCCGCTGGGTTCAGGTCTGGGAGGCCAAGCCTAAGTGATCGGGCGCCGGGCCTGCGCGATGAGCGAAGCTGACGAAGAGGTCGTAGGCGAAGCCCGGGGTGTAGGCCATGTCCGGCGCGGTCCTGAATGCGTGCGGCTGCGGGTCTTGGCCGCTCGGCTCCGGGGCTGGTGCTGGTGCTGGGTCTGCCGGTCATCCTGTTCCCGGCGCCGGCTGTCGCGGTGAGTATAGATCACAGCAACCGTCGGTCCAGCCGGAACGCATCCGCGCGCCCCGCTGCCCAGGTGGCGGCATTCTCGGCGACCGCTGAACGCCGCAGCATCAGCAGCAACTCAGCCAAAAAAGCCGGCACCCGCGGCCGTCGGTCGGGTCGTGGGCATTGCCCTATGCCGTGTCCGAAGCAGCTCGTACCCTGCCCCACCAGGCCCGCCAGGCCCGCCAGGGCAGCCGCGCCGCGAGCAGCAGCGCCAGGATCGCGGCGTAGATGCCGGGCTCCAGCAGGTCCGCCTTGACCAGCCACAGATAGTGCAGCACGGCGAGCACGCCGATGGCGTAGACGAGGCGGTGCAGTTGTTTCCAGCGCGGGCCGAGGCGCCTGATCCAGCCCTTGGTGGAGGTCACCGCCAGCGGCAGCATCAGCACCAGCGCGGCGACGCCGACCGTGATGTAGGGGCGCTTTACGATATCGGCGGCGATGGCCGGCCAGTCGAAGAACTGATCCAGCCAGAGGTAGGTCGTGAAGTGCAGCGCGGCGTAGAAAAAGGCATAGAGCCCGAGCATGCGCCGCAGCCGCACCAGCCAGGCCTGGCCGGTGAGTCGGCGCAGCGGCGTCACCGCCAGCGTCGCGAGCAGCAGCCGCAGCGCCCAGTCGCCGGTGTCGTGCGTGATGGCCTCGACGGGGTTCGGCCCGACGGCGCCCGTCAGCACGCGCCAAACGAGGAGCGCGAACGGCACGAGGCAGGCGGCGAAGAGCAACGGCTTCACCCAACGAAGCGCGGTGTCTGGGCGTCTCGTGCCGCTGATTGCGGGAGCAATGATCATGCGCTGCGAAGCTGATTTCCTGGTGTTCCAATCGAAATCGAAATCGAAATCGGGATCGGGATCGGGATCGGGATCGGGATCGGGATCGAAATCGGGATCGTCCGACTCCGTATCGAGGTCGACAACGCGCCCGCGAGACATCGCAACCGTTGCCCGAGCGTCCGAGCCGCCGCTCACGGGCCAAGGGCCAAGGGCCGAGGGCCGAGGAGTGCGACCTTGGCCCTCGGCCCTCGGCCCTCTCCTAGTATTGCCGCGCCAAATCCATCCCCGCATACAAAGGCGCGACCTGATCCCCGTAGCCGTTGAACTTGAGCGTCGGGCGCTTCTTGGCAAACAACCCATCGCCGATCATCCGGTGGCTCTTCTGGCTCCAGCGCGGGTGGTCCACCTCCGGGTTCACGTTGGCATAGAAGCCGTATTCGCTGGGCTGCATGCTGCTCCATGCCGTCGGCGGCTGCCGCTCGGTGAAGCTGATGCGCACGATGGACTTGATGCTCTTGAAGCCGTACTTCCACGGCACGACGAGCCGCAGCGGCGCGCCGTTCTGGTTGGGCAGGCTCTCGCCGTAGAGCCCGGTGGCGAGGATGGTGAGCGGGTGCATGGCCTCGTCCATACGCAATCCCTCCCGGTACGGCCAGTCGAGGACGCGCCGCCGCTGCCCGGGCAGCATCTCGGGGTCGTAAATGGTTTCAAACGCGACGTATTTTGCCTGCGACGTCGGCTTGAAGCGCGCGAGCAGGTCGCCGAGGGGAAAGCCGACCCAGGGCACCACCATGGCCCAGGCCTCGACGCAGCGCAGCCGGTAGATGCGCTCCTCCTGCGGGAAGCCGGACAGGATGTCCTCGATGCCGAGCGTGCCCGGGGCCTCGCACTCGCCATCCACCACCACCTGCCAGGGGCGGGTTCTGAGCTGCTCGGCGTTGGCCTTCGGGTCGTACTTCTCGGTGCCGAGCTCGTAGAAGTTGTTGTAGCTGGTGATGTCGTCGCGGCTGGTGGGGGGCGCGTCGGTGGAGAGCGGGCTCGGACGCAGGTCGGGGATGGCCTCGCCCGCCGCGACGGGCGCCGCGCGCAACGCGGCACCGCCGATGGCGGCGCCGACGCCGGCCAAGGCCGCGGCCTGGAGAAATTCCCGCCGTCGCAGATACACGGCCTTGGGCGTGATCTCGGAGGCGGGAATGTCGCTCGGTCGCTTGATCAGCATCGTGGGTCCTCTTCGTTGTCCGCATCGGCCTTGAGACCGGCGCCGAGCGCGCTTGGTTTCGCGGCGTACGCAGGGGGCGGCCGACTAAAGTCGGCCGACCCGCGCTGGGCGCGCCGCCGCCCGATAGACACCGAGGAGCTGTGCCGAGGTCTGCGCGAGGCTGAATTCCCGCACCAGTCGCGCCCGGCCGGCGGCGCCGATGGCGACCGCGGCGGCGGGGTCTGCGATGAGCCGATGCAGGTGCGCGGTGAGCGCGGGAATGTCGCCGGGCTCGAACAGCAGTCCTTCGCGGCCGTCATCGAGCGCCTCGGGGATCGCGCCCACCCGAGTCGCCACCACCGGCAGCCCCACGGCCATGGCCTCCAGCATCGACATGGGCAAGCCCTCGTCGTAGGACGGCAGGCAGAAGCAATGCGCCGCGGCGACCACGGCATCCTTCTCCGCCCCGGTCACCGGCCCTGGAACAACAACATCGCCAAGGCCCAACTCGGCGGCGAGGTCGAGCAGCAAGCCGCGCCGCCCGGGCTCCGCATCGACGCCGAACAGCTCCACCCGCACCGGCCGCGGGCCGTCGAGCGCCGCCACCGCGCGCAGCAGATCGGCTTGACCCTTGCGCGCCTCGTAGTTCGCGAGGCACAGGATGCGGAACGGACCGTCCGCGGCCGGGCGCACCTGCTCGCCCACCGACACGCCGTTCGGCACCACGTCGATGCGCGCCGGGTCGGCCCAGTCCGCCAGCACCTCCCGCCAGCCGGCCCCGAGCACCACCACACGGTCCGCGCCCCGGAGCAGCCGCCGTGCGAGCCAGGCCCGAGCGCCCGAGAGCCCACCCAGAAAGCGGTGAAACTGCGCGCCGTGGATGTGCAGCACCACCGGGCAGAACAGCAGCCGCGCGAGCAGCACGTCAACGCCGCTGCGCCAGAAGCTGAACCAAGAGCAGGTGTGGATGTGCACCACGGCCGGGCGCCAGACGATGCACTGCCAGCCCAGCGCGCCCAAGAGCCTGAGCTGGGCGGCCACGCCGGCCCACAGCGGCCGGTTCGCCGCGGTGGTCTTGACGCTGTTCAGCACGCGCACGTCGAGCCGCCCGCGGAAGGCCTGCACCAGGTTCTGCACCACGGTGGCCATGCCGCCCACGGGCGGCGGCAACGGCCCCACCATCAGCACCCGCAGCGGCGCTGCGTCGTCATGGTCGGCGCGGGTCACGGCAACACGGACCCGACCGGCATCGGCACTGCGTGCTGGTAGAAGTCCGCGTAGCGCTTCAGCATCGCCTCCAGGGAGAAGATCTGCTCGGCCCGAAGCCGCGCATCCGCGCCCATGGCCCGGCGCTCGGCGTGGTTGTGGACCAGCCGCTCGATGGCGCGGGCAAGGACGGCCGAGTCACCGGCGGGCACCAAAAGCCCGCTGCGACCGTGGTCCACCAGCTCCGGGTTGCCGCCCACCGCGTGCGCGACCACCGGCAGGCCGCTCGCCATCGCCTCCAGGATCGCGTTGCTCATGCCCTCCAGCTCGCTCGGCAGCGCGAACAGGTCCGCGGCGGCGAGGTACTGCGGCACCCGGTCGCTGCCGCCCGGCATGTCGACCCACGCGCCGATGCCGAGCTCGCGCACGCGCGCTTCGAGGCGTCCGCGCTCGCCGCCCTCCCCCAGCCACAAAAAGCGCAACCGCAGCCGCGTGCCCGTCAGCACCCGTGCCGCCGCCTCCAGCAGCGCCGCATGGCCTTTCACCGGCGTCAGGCTCGCGACGGTCAGGATGACCAGCTCATCGTCGGCGAAGCCGAGCGTCCGGCGCAGCGCCGCCCGCTGCCCGCTGGGCGCGAAGCGCCGACAGTCCACGCCGTTGTAGAGCACCTCGAAGCGCGACTGCGGGATGCCGGCCAAGCCCGCAAAGCGCTCCGCGGCATCGCGGCAGACGGCGAACAGACGGTCCGTCGCCAGCGCCAGCCCACGGCTCGCAACCCGGCGCCGCCACGGAAACCAATGCCCGTCCGCAAAGCCGTGGAAGGACCACACCAGCGTGCTGCGCCGGCCGGACAGGCGCTGCGCCAGCACGGTATCGGCCCAGGTGTTCCAGTTGCGGCAGTGCACCACCTGCGGGCGGGTCGCGCGGATCAGCCGCGCGAGCCTGAGCGGCAGGGCCAGGTCATGCCGGCCGCGGTTCAGCACGTGGACGGGCACCTCGGGCCTGACCCGGTCCGCCATCTCGCCGCGGCTGTCCAGGCAGGCGACGCTTTGCCGGAACTGCGCCGGCGGCAGGCCGTTCAGCAGGTTGACGACGCCGTTCTCGAGCCCGCCCCGCGGCAGCCCGTGCACCACGTGCAGCACGCGCACCGGCAGCGACTCGGCGATGCGCGCGGAATCCCTTGGCGCGTTCACGCGAAGCCGTCGGGGTTGTTGTGCTGCCAGCGCCAGTGGTCGGCGACCATGGCCTCGACGCCGAGCGCCGCCCGCCAGCCGAGCTCCGCCGCGGCGAGCGACGGGTCCGCCCAGCAGGTGGCGATGTCGCCGGGACGCCGCGCGACGATGCGGTACGGGATCTCACGGCCCGCCGCCGCCGCGAAGGCGCGCACCATCTCCAGCACGCTGTAGCCGCGCCCGGTGCCCAGGTTGTAGGTGACCACGCCGGGCGCATCCATGAGCCGCGCCAGCGCCGCCAAGTGCCCGCGGGCGAGGTCCACGACGTGGATGTAGTCGCGTACGCCGGTGCCGTCCGGCGTGGCGTAGTCGTCGCCGAAGACCTTGAGCTCCGGCCGCTTGCCCACGGCCACCTGTGCAATGAAGGGCATGAGGTTATTCGGGATGCCGTTCGGGTCCTCGCCGATGTGCCCGCTCGGGTGCGCGCCGACGGGGTTGAAGTAGCGCAAGAGTGCGATGTCCCAGCCGGCGTCGGCGCGGTGCAGGTCGCGCAGGATCTCTTCGATGAACAGCTTGGTGCGGCCGTAGGGGTTGGTGGCGTCGAGCGGGAAGTCCTCGCGGATGGGCACGCTGGCCGGGTCGCCGTAGACGGTCGCCGACGAGCTGAACACGAGCCGCTTCACGCCGGCCGCGGCCATCGCACGGCACAGGCACAGCGTGCCCTGCACGTTGTTGTCGTAGTAGTCGAGCGGGATCTCGGTGGACTCGCCGACGGCCTTGAGGCCGGCGAAATGGATCACGGCATCGAAGCCGCCGTCGCCGAGCAGCGCCGCGAGCGCGGCCTCATCGCGCAGGTCCGCCTGCACGAAGCCGAGCCCGCGGCCGGCGATCTGCCGCACCCGCTCCAGCGCCGCGGGCTTGCTGTTGCTGAGATTGTCGACGACGACCACATCGTGGCCGGCGGCGAGCAATTCGACACAGGTGTGACTGCCAATGTAACCGGCACCGCCGGTGACGAGGACGAGCATGGCGACCCTCGGTGCTGCTGTAGGTGACCCATTCTACCGCGGGCACTGGCCAGCGGCCCCGCGCACTGGTACAAGGAACGCTGACGAGAGCCTGTTGACCCGCCCATGCACGGCCGGCCTGCGAGGGCAGCCATGAAGAACGTCTTCATCAGTCATTCGTCGAAAGACCTCGACTTCGTGTTCGCGAACGTCAAGGGCGTCTTCGACGAGCTCGGCTACTGCGCCTGGTGCTCGGCTACCAGCGTGCGCCTGGCGTCGGATTGGGAGCAGCAGATCCGCCGCGCCTTGCTGCAGGCGGACTGGTTCGTGGTGGTGCTCTCGCCGGACGCGGTGAAGTCGGAGTGGGTGCAGGCGGAAACGCACTGGGCCTTCGAGAACAAGCGCGGGCGCGTGCTCCCGATCATGGCCCGCAGTTGCGACCCCGCCGACGCGCACCTGCGCCTCGGTACCTTGCAGTTCCTGGACTTTCGCGATGATCCGGAGGCCGGACGCCGGCAGCTCTGCGACCTGCTGCGGGGCCACGCGCCGCGCCTCACCACCGCCCTGGGCCGCCATGCGACCGCCACGGCGCCGGTGCAGGAGCAGACCACCCTCATCAGCAAGCGGCGCGAGGCAAGGCTGCGGCTGCGCATCGAGCGCGCGGACGGCACGGCCTCGGAGCACAGCATGCAGATCTGCAACTGGGCCGTCATCGGCCGCGCCACCGACGCCGACCTGCCCCTCGCGGACGACTGCGTCTCACGCAAGCACGCCCGCATCGCGGTCGTCCCCGGCGACACCGGCAACCACCTGACGCTGATGGATCTGGACAGCGCCAACGGCACGCTGCTGAACGGACAGGGCGTGGCTGCGGATCATCCCCTTAAGGTCGGCGACCGCATCGAGCTCGGCGACAGCCGCCTGCACATCCTCGCCATCGACTAGCCTCGGCACGGCCCACCGCAGAGCCCGTCGCCACTGCGCCCCGCCCCATCGCAGCCCCAGCCGCGTCGCACACCTTGTGGCACGCCCCGCCGTCGTCATGCCCCGGTCACATTCCGCAGCTAGGATCGCGGGGTTTTTCCGACTCGTGCAAACCCAGGGATTATCCGAGCCATGCCTACGTCCACGCTGCAAACCCCGCTGCCCCGGCGCCGCCGGCTGCTCACCGCGACCCTGGCGCTCGGCTGCGCCCTCGCCGCGCTGCCCGCGCTCGCCCTCGACCCCCGCTTCACCGACGCCGACGGCGACCTCGTCGCCGACGCGCCGAGCGACCCGGCGGACTGGATCGACCCGGACACCCTGGTGTTCGCCTACACGCCGGTCGAGGACCCGGCCGTCTACGCCGAGGTCTGGCAGGGCTTTATCGAGCACCTGCAACAGGCCACTGGCAAAAAGGTCCAGTTCTTCCCGGTGCAGTCCAACGCCGCGCAGATCGAGGCCATGCGCGCCGGGCGCCTGCACGTGGCCGGCTTCAACACGGGCTCCAATCCCCTCGCCGTGAACTGCGCAGGCTTCGTGCCCTTCGCGATGATGGCCGCCGAGGACGACAGCTACGGCTACGAGATGGAGATCATCACCCACCCCGGCAGCGGCATCGAGCAGGTGCCGGACATCAAGGGCAAGCAGCTCGCCTTCACGGCCGAGACCTCCAACTCCGGCTACAAGGCGCCGTCCGCCATCCTGCAATCGGAGTTCGACCTCGAGGCCGGGCGCGACTTCGAGCCCGTGTTCTCCGGCAAGCACGACAATTCCATCCTCGGCGTCGCCAACAAGGACTATCCCGCGGCGAGCATCGCCAACTCGGTGCTAAAGCGCATGCTCGCGCGCGACGTGGTCGAACCGGAGCAGATCGTCAGCATCTATGCGTCCGAGACCTTCCCGACCACGGGCTACGGCCACGTCTACAACCTGAAGCCGGAGCTCGCCGAGCAGATCAAGGCGGCCTTCTTCAGCTTCCCCTGGGAGGGCTCCGCGCTGCAGGCCGAGTTCAAGGAATCCGGCGAAGCCAAGTTCGTCCCCATCGCCTACCAGCAGCACTGGGACATGATCCGCAAGATCGACGCCGCCACCGGTGTCTCGTACAACTGCAAGTGAGCCCGCCCCGGGCCCGCGGATCACGCTCCGCGGGCTCGGCAAGCGCTACCGCACCGGCGACCTCGCCCTCGCCGACGTGGACCTGACGGTGCCGGCGGGCCAGGTGCTCGGCCTCATCGGCCCGTCCGGGGCCGGCAAGTCGACGCTGATCCGCTGCATCAACCGGCTCGTGGAGCCGAGCACCGGCCAGGTGCTGCTGCACGGCGACACCGGCGACGGCGTGGAGGTCTCGCGCCTCGGCCGCCGGGGGCTTCGCCGCGCGCGTCGGCGCATCGGCATGATCTTCCAGGAGTACGCGCTCGTGGAGCGGCTCACGGTCATGGAGAACGTGCTGTCCGGGCGGCTCGGCTACGTGCCCTTCTGGCGCAGTTGGCTGCGGCGCTTTCCGCCCGCCGACATCGCCCGCGCCTTTCGGCTGCTGGACCGCGTCGGCCTCACCGAGCACGCGGACAAGCGCGCCGACGCCCTGTCCGGCGGCCAGCGCCAGCGCGTCGGCATCGCCCGGGCGCTGGCACAGGAGCCGGACCTGCTCCTGGTGGACGAGCCCACGGCGAGCCTGGACCCCAAGACCAGCCGGCAGATCATGCGCCTGCTGCGCGAGATCTGCGCCGAGCGCCACCTCGCCGCCATCGTCAACATCCACGACGTGGTGCTGGCGCAGCAGTTCATGATGCGCATCGTCGGCCTGCGCGCCGGTCGCATCGTCTACGATGGCGAGCCCTCGGGCCTCACCCCTGCCGTGCTGACCGACATCTACGGCGAGGAGGACTGGAGCACGACGCCGGCAGCGCCCGTCACCGACGGCGCCGAGCCGATCCCCGAGCCGCCGACGGACCAGGACATCGCCCGGGCGCTCTGAGTTGCGCGCGGGCCATGCCTGCGGAGAGCGGCCCGGGACCCCGATCAGACGCCGCCGAGTCGGCGCATCAGCGCTTGAGCATCACCCATGACCGCATCTCTGGACCTCACGCTGGAACTCGCCGTGCTGTTGGCAACGGGGGTCGTGCTGCTCAGTGTCGTCGTCAGCCCGCTCGCGACGAGGCTCGGGGCGCCGATCCTGCTCTTGTTCCTAGGCATCGGCATGCTGGCGGGGCAGGACGGGCCGGGCGGCTATGTCCTCAACGACTTTGATCTGGTGTACGACCTCGGCAGCATCGCGCTCGCGGTGATCCTGTTCGCGGGCGGACTGGGCACGCGGGCGGCGGACATCCGCGTCTGCATCGGGCCGGCGCTGTCCATGGCGACACTCGGCGTCATGGTCACGGCAGGGGTCGTCGGGCTCGCGGGCTGGCTCGCGGGCATGCCGCTGTTCGTCGCTCTGCTGCTCGGCGCGGTGGTGGGCTCGACGGATGCGGCGGCGACCTTTCTCTTGCTGCAAGGGCGTGGCATTCGGCTGCGCGCGCGGGTCATGGAGACCATCGTCGTGGAGTCCGGCCTAAATGACCCGATGGCGATCTTCCTAACCCTGACGCTGGTGACCATCGTGGACGCCGGCGGCGGCGTGGACAGCCTGTCCTGGGCGCTGGCCGGCAGCTTTGCGCAGCAGATCGGCATTGGGGCGCTGGCGGGTGTCGCGGGCGGGCTTGGGCTCGGGCTGCTGGTGAATCGGCTGCGGCTCGCGGCCGGACTCTACGGCGTGCTCGCGCTGGCGGCCGCGCTCGCGCTGTTCGAGGCGACGCAGCTCGCGGGCGGCAGCGGCTATCTCGCGGTGTACCTGTGCGGCGTGCTGACCATGCAGCGCGTCACCGACGCGCACCGCCAGGAGCTCGACATCACCCACGGCAGCCTCGCGTGGCTGAGCCAGATCCTGATGTTCCTGCTGCTCGGGCTACTGGTCACGCCCTCGGATCTGGGCGCCGAGGCACTGCACGCCGCCGGCGTCGCGGCGGTGCTGATCTTCATCGCCCGTCCCGTGGCCGTGGCGGTCTGCCTCGCGCCCTTCCGCTATCGGTTGCGGGAGCGGCTCTTCATCGCCTGGGTGGGCCTGCGCGGTGCGGTGCCGATCTTTCTCGCCATCATCCCGGTGCTGAGCCCCGGCCCCATCGACACCGATTTCTTCAACGTGGTGTTCCTCGTCGTCATTGCGTCGCTGGTGCTGCAGGGCTGGACCATCCCTTGGCTGGCACGGCGGCTGGACCTGGAGACACCGCCAACCGCGGGCGAGCCGGCGGACGCAGACCCGCTGCGCCCCTGATGCGGACGGCGGACGACGGCGCGCCGACGCGGATGCCGCCGGTCGCTTCCGTCAGGGCAGCTTGAGCATCACCGCGATGGGGTGGTGATCCGACGGCTTGGGCTTGGCCTGGTAGCCAAGCACCTCCCAACTGCCGCGTACGAGCCAGTCCGCCGCGGGCCCGCCGAGCACGATGTGGTCGATGGCGTACGGATAGCGCGGGTTGTAGGCGTACGGAAAGGGCCGGCCGGCGCCGGCGAGGACCAGGTCGGCATCGGCGTCGCGGCGCGTGCTGCCGGGTTTGCAGCGCCGGCCCAGGGTGGGGTCGGGACGCCAGTCGCAGACCTCGCCGTCGTCGATGTCGGCCCAGAAGTGATCGTTGCGCTGATCAAGCTGGCGGTTGAAGTCGCCGAGCACGACGAAGGGGGTGTCGGCGGCGGCGCGGGCGTCGATCCATTCCTCCAGGATGCCGCGCTGGCGGATCAGGATCTCGCACTGGTGCCGGCGCACGTCGCGATCCAATCGGTTGTACGCGCAGCCGGACTTGAGATGAATCGACATCAGCTCCAGCACCGGCCCGTCTGCGCCCTCGATCTGGATACGCACACCCCAGCGGCGGCCGTCGTCGCCGAGCGCGCGGAAGGCGGGCAGCACCCGGTAGTCGAGGCCTTGGTGCGCGAGCCGCGCCCGATGAATCGCAAAGCCGGTGCGCTGGGCGAGCCGGCGCTGGCCGGCCATGCCGCGGCAGTCGTCGCGACCGTGCTCGGGGCGCGCGGAGACGACGTGGGCGTAAACGCCCGGGTCGAAGACGCGGGCCAGCGCGGCAGCGTTCTGCACCTCCTGCACGGCGATGATGTCGGCGTCGAGCGCCTCGGCCACCGCGCGCAGCTCCCGATAGTCGGCCTGCGTGCGCGGCCGGCAGCCGGCCCCGTCGGCGGCGGCGAGGTGCTCGATGTTCCAGGTGGCGAGCCTGAGCACCGGCCCCGCCGCCGAGGCCGGCCCGGCGCTGACTGCCGCGCCGAGTGCCGCCAGGCCGAGCAGCGCGGCGAGCAGTCCGGCGGCGGGCCGAGCCCGCCACCGGTCGCGGTCGCTGCGGGCCGGCGTCACGGCAAGCTGATGCGGCGCATGACGCCGTCCTTCTGCTTCCAATGCTTGAGGCCGGCACCGATGTGCAGCACCAGCAGCAGCGCAACGACGAGGCCGGCGTAGCCGTGCACCATGAAGAGCTGTGCGCTCAGTGCCTCGTTCTTGCCGATGAAACCGGGCAACTCCCACGCGAAGAACTCCACCGGGTAGCCGCCCGCCGCCGTCGCCAGCCAGCCGCCGATGGGGATGGCCAACAGCAGCCCGTACAGCAGCAGGTGCACGCCGCCGGCGGCAATCTTCTCGAACCCGGTCAGCGGCTTCTCGTAGGCCGGCGGCGGCGTCACGCGGCGCAGCACCAGGCGCAGCAACATCAGCGCGAGCAGCAGCACGCCGAAGGTCTTGTGATAGGTGTACAGGGTGTTGGTCATGTCCTGGCCGAAGGTCTCGACGGTGCCCTCGTAGCCGAGGGTCCAGAAGGTGAAGCCGACGGCCAGGAGGCCGACCACGAGCAAGGCGATGAGCCAGTGCAGTGAACGCTGAAACAGGGTGTAGCGGTAAGCGGTTGCCATGGAACGCTCCGTAGAGGTGGCAGCAGGATGATGGGTGGCCGCGGCGTCACCGTCCGCTCGCAGGCGGCAGGCGATCGGCGCCCGAGGCGCCAGCCCCGCGGCAGTATCCGCCGCGTGGCGCGCAGGACAGCTTCGCCGAGTCCATGCGTAAGCCCTATCCGGCCTGAATACAACCAGACCCGGCCAGGGCAGGCCCCGGCGCATTAGGGCGAAAGGACCGCAGCAAGGCAATGACATTCGCCCCGATAGCGTTCGCGGTGCAACCGCAGCGTGCCGCGGCGCCTCGCGCCGACGCGCTCCCGCCCCCACCTTCTACGCCAACTTCGCCGGAGATCTACGAAACAATGCGCGACACAACGCTGCCCGCGAGCCGCCTGCGCGAGGGCCTGGGCTACCTGAACTGGCTCTTTAACCCATTCCACGGCATGGATGCGAGCGGTATCTACGACCTGCTCGCCACCAGCTCGCCCACGGAGCGCGGGCTGTACCTGAACCTGGGCTACTGGCGAGACGCCCACGACCTGGACGCCGCGAGCGATGCGCTGGCGATGCTGGTGGGCGCAACCGCGGCGCTCGGCCCCGAAGACACCGTGCTCGACTGCGGTTTCGGCTTCGGCGACCAGGACATCCTGTGGGCGCAAACGTTGAAGCCGGGGCGCATCATCGGCCTCAACATCACCGCCTCGCAGGTGGAGCTTGCGCGCCGGCGCGTGGCCAAGCTCGGGCTGGACGAGCAGATTGATCTGCGCGACGGCTCCGCGACGGACATGCCCATCGAATCGTCCAGCGTGGACAAGGTGGTCGCGCTGGAGTGCGCGTTTCACTTCCGGACGCGCGCGGACTTCTTCCGCGAGGCCTGGCGGGTGCTGCGCCCGGGCGGGCGCCTCGTGCTCGCAGACATCATCCCGATGCCGGCCGTGACGGGCTTTCCGGCGCGGCTGGAGCAGCGGCTGTCCTGGGGGCTGGTCGCCGGCAAGTTCGCGATCCCGCCGGACAACGCCTACACGCGGCCGACCTATCACTCAAAGCTCGCGCTGGCGGGCTTCGATCAGATCCGCATCGAGTCCATCCGCGAGCACGTCTACGCGCCGTTGCACCGCTTTCTGGCCGAGCATCCCGACACGCTGCTGCGCCTGCACCCGGTGGCGCGGCTGCCGGCACGCCTCGCGCTGCGCTTTGAGGCCACCAGCGTCTATCGCGGGCTCGACTACGTGCTCGTCAGCGCGGTGAAGCCGAAGCAGCTCTTGGGCCCGCAGCGGCGGCGATGATGGCGTTCAGCTTCGAGCCCATCGGCATCGCCCGGACGCCCTTCACCGACAAGTTCGGCATTCCGCGCCAGCCCGGGCTCGTGGCTGCGCCCGGCCGCATCGTGCTCCACCCACCCTACGCCCGGCGCGAGGCCTTCGCGGCGCTGGAGGGCTTCAGCCACGTCTGGCTGCTCTGGGTGTTCCACGACGATTGCCTCGCCGCCGGCTGGAAGCCGACGGTGCGCCCGCCGCGGCTCGGCGGCCGGCGCACGGTGGGCGTGTTCGCGAGCCGCGCGCCGTACCGCCCGAACCCCATCGGCCTGTCCGCGGTCGCCCAGCATGGCCTGGTGGACGACGCCGACGGGCTCGCGCTCGCGGTATCCGGTGTGGACCTGCTGGACGGCACGCCGGTGCTCGACATCAAGCCCTACGTCGCCTATGCCGATGCCCTGCCGCAGGCCACATGCGGCTTCGCGCAGGCGGAGCCGGCGCGCGCCTTCGCGGTGCGGCTGTCGGCGGAGGCCGCACAGGACATCGCGGCACGCGACCCGGACGGGCGGCTCGCGCTGGCCAGGCTCATCGAGCAGATGATCGCGCAGGACCCAAGGCCCGGCTACATGGACCGCTATCCGGAACGAAAAGCGTTCACAATTCGGCTGTACGATTGCGACATCCGCTGGCGGCTCGACGGCGACACGGCCGTCGTCCAGCGCTGCATCCCCGTTCGCAACGCACATCAAGAGACGCACCAATGACCGCAGCCGCAGTCCAGAAACAGGCCGCCTGGTTCCCCTGGTTCAAGTGGACCGTCTACAGCCTGCTTGCCGTCAACATCCTGCTGTTCCTACTCACCGAGACCGTCACCGAAGGGCTGGATAGCCTGGCCTGGGTGGTGCTGCTCCTGCTCTTCGAGTGGGAAACCAGCCAGCTCGACAAGCCCTATGTGTCCAAGTGGGAGCGCTGGGGCATCCACGGCGGGCGCATCGCTGCCTATGCGTTGGTGCTCTGGAGCGCCTTCGGCTACTCCAGCGCCACCCATATCGCCGAGCACGGCGCCGTCGATATGTGGAACGCCTGGACCTGGATCCTGATCGTGCTGGTGCTGGAGTACGACGTCTACGCGCCTGGCCGCTATGGCCGCTGGGAGTGGTACCTGCGCAACGCCATCAAGGTGGTGCTGTACGCGGCGCTGTTCGTCTACGCACTGCTGTGGGGGCTGGACGGGAGCTGGCTCGACTTCTACGACGCGCTGCTGTGGATATTGTGCTTCTTCGCCATCGAGATGAACGTCGCGAACTACGAGGAACAGATCCCCTACGCCGGCGAGGACGACGCCGTGGCCGAGGGGGCGGTCGAGGGCTAAGCAGCTCAACACGCGGGGCGACCGCGAGCCCGCGCTCGCCCCGCGGGCGCGGCCATGAAATGCGCCCGCGCATCGGTTAAAGTTCCCGGTCTCAGCTACCCCGCCAGCCGAGCCGCACGCCGCTCGGCCAGCCCCCACGGAGAACCCCGATGGCCGCAGAAGACCTGATCGCCCCCTCCATCCTGTCCGCGGACTTCGCGAAGCTCGGCGAAGAAGTCGACAACGTGCTGGCCGCCGGTGCCGACATCGTCCACTTCGATGTCATGGACAACCATTACGTGCCGAACCTGACCATCGGCCCGCTGGTGTGCGAGGCGCTGCGCAAGCACGGCGTCACCGCGCCCATCGACGTGCACCTGATGGTGAAGCCCGTTGACCGCATCATCCCGGACTTCGCTGCCGCCGGCGCCACGTACATCACCTTCCACCCGGAGGCGAGCGAGCACATCGACCGCACGCTCCAGCTCATCCACGGCGAGGGCTGCAAGGCCGGCCTCGTGTTCAACCCGGCCACGCCCTTGTCCCATCTCGAATACGTCATCGACAAGGTGGACATGATCCTGCTGATGTCCGTGAATCCGGGCTTCGGCGGCCAGAGCTTCATCCCGGCGGCGCTCACGAAGCTGCGCCAGGCCCGGGAGATCATCGACGCCTCCGGCCGCGAGATCCGGCTCGAGGTCGACGGCGGCGTCAAGGTGGACAACATCGCCGAGATCAAGGCCGCCGGCGCCGACACCTTCGTCTCCGGCTCCGGCATCTTCGGCAAGGGCAAAGACACCGACCCGCACCGCTACGACAGCATCATCCGGCAGATGCGCGAGGCGCTGGGGTCGGCTGGCGGCTGATACCCCCGCCTCTCCCCGCGCGACAGCCCGAGCACGGCGACGGTCTTGAAGCGACCGTCGTGGTTTCTTTCGTTGGCGTTGTCGTAATCGCTCTCGAAGGCCACGCGACAACGACAACGAGCGTTCGTTGAGCCCCTTGCAGCTTATTCGCCTTCTCGCCGAGCACGCCGATGACGACAAACTGGCAGTCTCTGTCCGCAAGTTCCCAGTACCGCACCGCGCTGGCCATTCGGCAGGCACTGGAGGCTGGCGATCAGGCCGAAGCCGTCGCCGGCCTTGAAGAGCTGATTGACGCCATGTCGCGGTCGGACAAGCGCGCGCTGAAAAGCCAACTGGTTCGCTTGATGGCGCACGTCATCAAATGGCGCAGCCAGCCTGAGCGTCGCTCGCTGGGCTGGGTCGCCAGCATCGAGAGCGCACGCGAAGAGATCGCGGACATTCGCGAGGAGACACCGAGCCTGAACGAGGCGGTGATCCAGGCGTTGTGGGAGAGGGCCTTCGCAACGGCGCTGCGCCAGGCGGAGGCGGAGATAGGGCATCGCGCGCAGATCGACGCCCTGACCTGGGCTGAGGTCTTCGAGACGATGTATCGACTCGATCCGAGCGCCTCGATGCGTGATTCCCCGAGCTGATCATCGGCCCGGCGTCGGCTGGGGCTCCGTAACCGTCGCTGCCGGTGCGCGTCGGCGCTTACCCCAACTTAACCGCCACAGAATCAGCGCAGGAAGGGAAAATGCTTCGCGTCCCCACCCCCATCGCTCTCGCGCTTTTGCTCCTGTTGCCATCCATGCAAGCAACAGCAGATTCATGCTGGAACCACAACGGATCGATCATGCGCCTCGTCGCTTCTGGAGATCAGCGATGGTTCTACTATGAAAATCCGAGGGCGGTGCTGCGAGAAGCCGGCGTAACCAGCGGAACCCTATTGTTCAACGGTCGAAAGCAAGGAAACGACTACGTCGGCACCGCACGCAGGTTCTCGAAGGACTGTCCTGGCACCCCCCTTGAATACCCCGTTGAAGGCTCCGTCAGCGGGGATCAATTAAGCGTCACTGTACGCGGATCGCGGCCCGTCTATACCAAATGCGTACCAACGGGCAAGTTCGCAGACGACACACTCGTCTTCACCTACGTGCGCGCTTGTGATTAGCCGGTCACCCCGGCTTAGTGCGTACACGGCCAACTGAGCTACCGGAGCGATGACAACCAAGCTGCATCGTGAGGCCCACTGACTCGGCGCGTCGTCGGCGCTGCCGAGCCAGCGGGCCTCCGGTCAGTTCTGCGCGACCGCGGGACCGGCGAGGTTCTCCAGCCGCTGCGCGGCGGCCACCTGGGTCTGCTGCGCTTGCGCCTGGGCGGCGACGGCGACGTACTGGTCCACGAGCCGGCGGTTGGCTGCCACCGCCGGTGTCTGCTGGTCCAACAGCCGCGTGCTGCGGCTCTTGGTGACGGCCTGCTTGGCCTGGGCCACCTGCGCCTCGGTGCGGCTCACCTGCTGGCGACCGGCGGCGGTGCGCTGGCGCACGGCCTGGTATTGCGCCTGGGCCTGCGCCCGGTTGGCCGCGGCGCGTGCCGCGGCGGCGGCACGCGCCGCGGCCTCGGCCTCGAACTCGGCCTTGGCAACGGCCACGGCCTCGCGCAGGTAGACGACCTTATCCTCGGTGAGGCCGGCGGCCTTGCGGTAGAGATCCAGCGCCTGCACCGGGTCCCTCGGCACGCCGGCGCCCTTCTCGTGCAGGTTGCCGAGCAGAAGCTGGGCGCGGTCGAAGTCCTGGTCCGCCGCCTTGCGGTACCAACGCGCGGCCTCCGCCGGGTTCGGTGCGCCGGTGAGGCCGCGCTCGTAGATCTCGCCGACATAGGTCTGCGCCGTGGGATCGCCGGCGTCCGCGGCGGAGCGCCAGACGGCCAGCGCCGTGGCGGGGTTGGCACGGTCGAACAGGATGTACTGCCCGCCCAGGATCTCGCAGTCCGTGGCCGTCTTCTTCACCGGTCGCGGCCGCGTAACCCAGGTGACGGTGGTCCCCATGCGGCGCATCTTGCCGGGCAGCAGGCAGTCCACCACGGTGAGGTCCTCCGCCTGGGCCACCAGCCGCTCCACGGTGGCGGCGTCGTCCCGCGGCCCCGCCGCCTGCTGATACACCGACTCGCCGCCAGTGCCGGCGCAGGCACCAAGCAGCACCGCGAGCGATGCCGAGCCGAGCAAGGGCAGCACGCGGGGGACAGGGAATTTCTGATGCATGGCGGGAGGCTCCGGGGTTAGGGCCGAGGGCCGAGGGCCGAGGGCCGAGGTGGACCATTTGCGGCAGCACGTTCGTCATCCGCACGCTCGGTCTTGCGGTCCAGCTCGCGCGCGAGGCGGAAGCCGACATTGCTGAGGCCGAGATTACCGGGCGCCGCATCGCGGGCGGCGGCGCGCACCAGCACCGGTGCATCCAGCCAGGAGCCGCCGCGGAACACCCGCGGCGCGGTCAGCGACGGCCGCGCGGCACAGCGCGACTGGGCGCCGCCGTAGCCGGCATCGTACTCGGAGCAGGTCCACTCGCTGACGTTGCCCAGGGTGTCCCGCAGCCCGAAGGGGTTCGGCGGGAAGACGCCCACGGGGGCCGCGTAGCGGTAGTCGTCATCGCACTCGGCGGTGTTGGCGAGACCGCAGCCCTGCCGGGCGTCGTTGCCCCAGAAGCGGGCCGTGTCGGTGCCGGCCCGGGCGAGGTATTCCCATTCCGCTTCGGTGGGCAGCCGGTAGGTCTTGCCGGTGCGCTCGCTGAGCCACTCCGCGTAGGCCATGGCGTCGTTCCAGGTGATGCAGGCGACGGGACTCTGCTCCGTCACATCGTAGCCCGGGCGCTCCCAGCTCAGCGTGATGTCGGGCACGAGCTGCTCCCAGTCGTCGTCCGGGCGCAGACAGGTGGAGCTGGCGGCGACCTCGGTGCGGTAGCCGGTCGCCGCAACGAACCGCCGATATTGGGCGACGCTGAGCTCGGTCTCGCCGATGGCGATGGGTCGTCGGATCTCAACAGGCACCTGCTGCTCGTCCGCATTGCGCCCGGGCTCGCCGGCCGGAGAGCCGAGCCGGAAGTCAGCCGCAGGTATCCAGACCATGATGGGTCCCGCACCGCCGTCGTCCATCGGGTCCGAGAAACGGCTGCCGGGGACGACCAACGAGGGCTCGGGCTCCGGTTCTGGTTCTGGTTCTGGCTCGGGCTCCGGTTCTGGTTCTGGTTCTGGCTCGGGCTCCGGTTCTGGCTCCGGTTCTGGCTCCGGTTCTGGCTCCGGTTCTGGCTCCGGTTCTGGCTCCGGTTCTGGCTCCGGCTCGGGCTCTGGTGCCTCGACAGTCAGCCAGCCCATGGCCGCGAGCCAGTCGCCGAGCTCGGCCCGATAGAGCCAGCCGGCACCGCCGAGCCCGAGCACCAGCAGCAGCGCCGGCAGCCAGGCGGACCGGCGCTTGCGCAGCGCCGGCGGCGGCGCGTCGGGGGCTGTCCGCTGCCGCGCCGGCGCGCTCGGCGCCGTTGCCTTGCTGTCGGCCTCGATGATGCGCGTCGCCGCGTCCGCGACCCCGGGTCTGGGTGCGAGCACCGTCGCCCCGGCGTCGCCGCCGAAGAGCTGCCGCCAGGCCTCAACGGACTGTGGCCGCTCCTCCGGGCGCAGCGCGCAGGCCTGGTCGATGGCGAGGAGGAAGGTCTGCGGGAAGTCGCCGCGGGCGAGATCGGCGGCAGGCTCCTGCGTAAGGCCGAACAGCCGCTCCGGCGCCGAGCGCGGCTTGCGGCCCGTCACGGCGACATACAGCGTGGCACCGAGGCCGTAGATATCGGTCCAGGGGCCTTGCTCGCCGACGGCCTGCTGCTGCTCCAGCGCGGCAAAGACGGGTGTGTAGGCGGCGACGACGGAGCGCTCGCTTTGGCCGGTCAGGTTGCGCGCGGCGCCGAAGTCGATGAGCACCGGCGAGAAGTCGTCCCGGATCAGGATGTTCTCGGGCTTGATGTCGCGGTGCACGATGCCGAGCGCATGCACCCGCTCCAGACCGTCGAGCAGCGGATCGATGATCGCCGCGAGCTGCGGCGCCGTGAGCCGCCCCTGCTCGTCCAGGATGCCGGACAAGGGCCGCCCCTGCTCGAAGTCCATGAACATGTAGGCGGTGCCGTTCGCCTCGCCGTAGCGGGTGACGCGGACGATGTTCGGGTGGCGCTCCGGTTGGCCCAGCTCCCAGAGGTTCTTGGCCTCCTGCAGGAAGCGCCGACGCGCCCAGTCGAACAGCTCTTGGGTCTCCGCGGAGAGGGGGCGGACCTCGCCTTCCGGGTCGCGGTAGGCGAGCTCGCTCGGCAGAAACTCCTTGATGACGACCGTCTGCGGCAGGTAGGTGTTGCGCGCCTCGTAGACGATGCCGAAGGCGCCCGCGCCGAGCACCCGCACGATCCGGAACTCCAGGATCATGCTGTCGATGGGCAGTGCGTTGTGCGGGGCGGTCACGGGCATGGGGGCTCGGCGACTGCGGCGTTGGCCGCTCTCGGCAGTGGCTGCGGGCGGGCGAGATGCACGCGCGGCGAGTATAGCGAGCCCCGTCCGGGGCTGTCGCGAAGCGGGCTGAGGCAGTTTGGGGCTCGATGCCGGCCGCGGCGGGCCGGGCATCGAGCCGCCACGTCAGAACGCGAGGCGCACGCCGGCGTTGATGTTGTGCTCGGTGTAGTCCCGCACGCCGAGGGTGGCCTCGTAATTCACAAAGGTCGTGATGCCCCGCGGGAACTGCGCCCCGAGGCCGACGCCGACGCGGTAGTAGTCGGTATCGAGCCGGTCGGTGGCGAGCACGAAGGCGACCTGGCTGGGATCGTTGGCGAAGGTGCCGCCGATGGTCTGGTCGCCGTCGTTGTACTCGTGTACCCATTCCGCCCAGAGCTGCGGAATCAGCACCGCCTGCTGCGTACTGATGGCGGTCTGATAGGCCGCACCCAGGGTGCTGGTGAATGAGCTGGAGCTCTGCGAGCGGATGCGCAGATCCAGTCCGCGGGCGCCGCGCTCGGTGTAGGAATCAATGTCGGTGCTCAGATAATCGAGGCGCCCGTACAGATCGACAATGTGCCGGCCCAAGACGAGGTCGTAGCCCGCACCCAGCATGAAGTTGTACTGGCTGCCGTCGTAGTCGGACGTTGCGGCACGCAGCCCGCCCAACAGCCCGTAGTCGACGTTGCGCACCTGATCGTAGCTGCCCCAGGCATAGCCGGCGGCGGCCTCCAGGTACAGGTTGTCGTCGATGGACCAGGTACCGTAGGCGGACAAGGACCAACTGTCCGCATCCAGGTTGCCGCCGTTGGCATCGATATCCACACTGCTGGAGGAGTAGCCGAGGGCGAGGCCCGCGACGAGACCGTCGAGAAGCACATAGTCGGCACCCGCGGTCAGGCCCCAGATGTCGTAGTCGAAGCCGTCCTCGTTGGCGCTGCGGTCTTTGTTGCCCCAGCCGAGGTTGCCGTTGACGAAGAAGGCGAGCCGCTCGAATTGGTACTCGTCGGCGCCGGCCGCCGCCCCCGAGATGATCTGCCCCGGCAGGGTCAGCCCATTCATGGTCAGGCCGCCCCGGCCGGCGGTGCCGGCGCGCAACGTCTGCAGCCGCGCGGCGAGGTTGTCCACCTGAGTGCCGACCAACTGCGCGCTCACGCGCCGGGGCGCCACTGCCTGCTCCGGCGTAAGGGCGACGACACCCGCGGCCGCATCGCCGGGATCAGTGCCGGAGGCCGTGATGATGGCCGTACACTGTTCGAGAAGATCTCGCTCACCGGCGCTCAGCCCGGCCGGCGCACGCGCCAAAAGCTGCGGGCACAGGGTATCCACGGCCGCACCCATGGCACGCTGCGGCCCGCTGAGGCCGGGCAGGGTGTCGAGCGGCACGGACGCCGGTTGTTCCTGCTCCGCCTCCTGCTCCGCCTCCTGCTCCGCCGGGGTGGACTCGAAGCTGCCCTCCTGGGCCAACAACAAGCGGGAATCGGGCACCAGCAACAGACTCAGCGCCAGGGCGGCGGCTGCGCCCGAGGTAAAGGCCTGCGAGGGTGCACGCCGGACCGCTGCAGGCGCCGCCGGACAGACGCGAGCGCACGGCCACAACCCCATCATTGGCTGTGGTGGAGCGCCGGCGCTGCCCGCGCGCTGATGACGACGCGAAATCACATCTTCGCGACGGCCGGGGGGCTCGTCACAATCGCTGCTGCAACGGCCGATGTCCGGCCGATGTCGATGGCTCATGGGGTGCTCCTATTGCTGGTCTTGGGGTGGCATCGAGACGCCGACGGCGCCGCTCGGAAAAGGTCGCCTGCCCGGCATTGGACAGGGGACCCGCTTGAAGGTTATTTGGCCTGGATTGCTTGACGGCGCCGAACATTTGCAGATGAGTCAAGTTTCGACTGGGCGGCGGGCGCGTCGGGATCGAAATCGGGATCGGGATCGGTCGCCACTCGGTTCGATCTCGATTTCGATTTCGATAGCGATTTCGATAGCCATGGGCACGACTCCTCGGTCTGAGGCGAAGCCTCGCTAGGAGCGAGCCGGGTGAATGCTGGTGAGGCGTGCGGCCGGCAGTCCAATCAGCGCCCTCCGTCCGCGGCCTGATCCCAGCGCAAGCGTCGCTGGGCGATGTCGAGGGCCAGTTTCAGAAAATCGCGGTAGTGATCCTCGGCATGCTGGGGCTTATGCATAACCGCTGCGGCCATGACGGCGCCGCGCACGGTTTGTGCAGCAAGGTGCTCCGCGGGCTCCACCGCCGGCGTGTCCGGCGGCGCGATGCTGCCGCCGGAAAAGAAGACCGCGAGCCCGACCAAGCCCGCGGCCGTCGCCAGCTCGGTCGCGTCGGCGGCGTCCTTGGCAGCACGGCGATTGTGCTCCGTGGGCTCGCACACCCAGGCGAGCGCCGCCGCCAGCGCGGCTGCATCGGTGGCGGACGATGCCGCGCCCCCGCGCGGCTCGCGCGCGCAGGAATAGCTCCACCAGACTGCCTCGCGCGTGGGCAGCGCCGCGGCCATGAAGGTCACGGCATCCAGGTACTGGCGCTCCGCCACCAGCGCCCCGAGGAAGTCCTGCGCCGACATGCCCGGCTGCAGCACCGGCGAGTGCACCACGTCGAGCCCCAGACGGGTACAGATGGCCCTTGCCCGGTCCGGGAGCAAGGCCTGCGCGGCCGTCGCCGCGGTCACGGTCACGGTCTCATTGGCTTCGGTCATAGCCGTCGGCTCCCGTCGAGCTTTGCGGCGGCCATGCCGGCTGCCGCGCTGCGCGATGCTGGTCGGCAGTTGGTGTTGGATACTGTCTTGTCATCCGTCAGTTGATCATCGTGACGCCGCCTTTCAGCGTCAGCATGCCGTCGCCCTTCACCGTCGTCATGACGCCCTTCACGTCCACCATCACCTGACCCTCAATCTTAATATTAAGGCCCTTGATAGTGACGCCCATCTGGTCGATCTTGATGCTGCTCTGACCCACTTTGAGCTCGATGGACTGCATTGCCTCCGTGCTGCTCTTGCCCAGGTCCAGCTTGGTGGTCTGGTTGCCCATCTTGAGCTTCAGATCGTCGTTGCCCATGTCGAGCTGAACAGTGCGATTACCCATCTTCAGCGTCAAGGCGTCATTGCCCCCGCCGAGCTCGACGATGCGCTTGCCCTGCTTGATGTTCAGGGTCTCGTTGCCCATCGAGATCTCTTCGCTGCGGTTGCCTTTCTCGATGGTCAGCGTCTCGTTGCCCTTGGTGATGGTCTCGGTGCGGTTCTGGGTGATCTCGATGGTCTGGTTGTTCATGACCTTAAGATCGTCGTCGTTCTCGACGACGCGGTGGAAATCCTTCTCGGCATGAAAGTACACGTCTTCCGAGCCCTTCTTGTCCTCGAACCTGAGCTCGTTGAAGTTGGCGGTACCGGCCTCCTTGGAGCTGCGCGTCTTGACCCCGCTTTGGGTCTGATTCGCGGGCAGCCCGTACGGCGGCATCTGCACATCGTTGTACACGGAACCCACCACCAGTGGCCGGTCCGGGTCGCCTTCAAGGAAGCTGACCACGACCTCTTGGCCGATGCGCGGGATGGAGATCGCACCCCAGTTCTTGCCGGCCCAGCCGGTGGCGACGCGGATCCAGCAAGAGCTCTCCTCGTTCTTCCGCCCGTAGCGGTCCCAGTGGAACTGGACCTTGATGCGCCCGAACTGGTCCGTCCAGATCTCCTCGCCCTGCTTGCCGACCACCTCGGCGGTCTGCAGGCCGTGAATAGCCGATTTCTTCGTGACGCGCGGCGGCCGGAAGGGCTGCGTGGACGGGATCACTTCGAATGTCGACCGGTACACCGGCGCGTCATCCGGTGCATCTTTGGTCAGAAAGTCGCTTGAGCGCAGGTGATGCTCGGCAGCGGTAACCAGATACTCGCTGTTCAGCTCGCCCACGGGATGCTCCGCCAGCGTGAACAGGCAGCCTACGGCGACACCGCGCGACACCCCCTCCCCGTGCCCGACGATGTGATCGGCCTGCAGCTCCTCGACGCGCACCCGTGCGTAATCGTCGCCGCTTTCGCCATTGGCATAGAGGCCCGGGTAATCAAAGATCTCCAGGGCATCGTGGGTGTGCCCCGGGCTGTTGGCGGCCTGCCCCAACAGATCGGTCCGGGAGCTGGTGAAATCATAGTCGTCGTGCACGAATGCACCGCTGCGCAGCGCCATGGCCTGACTCCAGCGATACACGTAATCCTGCTCGCGCACGGCGATGTTGGTTACTGGACGAAACGGGATCTGCGCATGCCCGGGGAATGGCGCATGCGCGCCGTAAGCATCGGCCAGCACCAGCGTATGCTTGCCGTCCGCGTGCGTAAAGAAATAGTAGATCCCGTATTGCTCCATGAGCCGCGAGACGAAGTTGAAATGGGTCTCGCGGTATTGCACGCAGTATTCGCGCTCAGGATAGTTGCCGGACAGCTTCAGCTCGAAATCGGTAAAGCCGGCGTCGCGGAACACCTGTTGAATGATGTCGGGCACCTGCATGCCTTGATAGATCTTGCAGTCGGAGCTCCGCGTCAGCAGCCACAGCCAAGGCACCAGGGTCGCGCCATAACGACACAGCCGGTCCTCGGTACCGGCGTAGGCGAAGCGGTTGCAGATGCCGTTGAACCAGCGCGTGCCGCCGTCGAGCAGGCGCAGCGCAACCGTCATGGGCTGGCCGAGGACCTGGTCGGGCGCGACGGCGAAATCCTCGCTGAGCAGATCGAGCTCGAGCTGGAACAGGCTGCTGAGTCGCTCCGTCGCCAGCACGCTTTTCAGCAGCAAGGTATCCGCCGGCAGCGGTGTCTTCACCGAGATGACGCGCTCGGCCTGGGAGAACGAGGGCATAGTCGCAGGCTCCGTGGTGTCGCCGCCGACGCGCCCCCGCTGCCGGGGGTGCAGCGGCAATGCGGCAGACAGTATGACAACAGGCCACGCGGCTCAACCGCGGGAGTCGTTGCCGGCACGCGCGGACGGCAGCAGCCGCAGCCCCGAGCCCCCGCACGTAGGGGCGTTACCTTAGCCTGCGCGGGCGCCTCGGCGGCTGTGAAATTTGTCACCTTGTCGCGAACCTAGGGCTCGACTATGCTGCGAAGTCAGTGGCGGCGCCCCCCGATGGGCGGACCCGGCCGACCACGGCCGAATCCAACTCCGACAAGTCCCGCCCGACAAGTCCACGGCCGACTCTTAAGTCGTCTGACCCTAGGTCACGTGTTGAGGGCCCAAGCATTGTTCGACGTCGAAGCCTTGCTTGTCCCGGTGTCGGCGGACGCCCCTTGCGGCGAAGATCTGGAGTACGGCGCCGTAGATGCGCTAAACCGTGCCGCGCAGGTGGTGCCGGAGCAGCAGATCGGCACCACGGTGGTGCCGGCGCAGGAGCCGGACTGGGACGCGGTGCGCCGACAGGCCCTGGAGATCTGTCAGGAGACTAAGGATCTGCGTGTCGCCGCGACGCTCGCCAACGCCGCGGCGCGAACGCTCGGCTGGCCCGGGTTCGCGGACGCCCTGGCTTACCTGGATGGCCTGCTCGAACGCTACTGGGCCGACGTGCATCCCGGCCTGGACCCGGACGAGCCGGACGACTTCACGCTGCGGGTCAATGTGGTGGCGTCGCTCGCGGACGCCGAGACGACGCTTGTCTACCTGCGTGAAGCACCGCTGGTGCAGTCGGTAATGGGTCGGTATTCGCTGCGCGATCTGCTCGTGGCGGAAGGCGTGCTCGCGCATGCCCCCGCCGGCGAGGAGGCACCGCCCGAGCGCGCGCTCATCGACGCTGCGATTCGCGCGGCGGACATCGACCAGTTGACCGCATCCAAGGCCGCGATCGACCGCGCCGCAACCAAGCTCGCCGACCTCGAGGCGCGCCTGATGAGCTTGGTGGGCGCCGCGTCGGCACCGGACATGTCCGCGCTCGCGACGCTGATCAAGCGTGCGCAGCGCGCGCTTGCCGACGGTTTTGTCCTGCACCCGGATGCTCCGGCAGAGCTGGTGCAGGAGGCCGCCGAGGGCAGCAGTGCCGCGGATGTCGCCCTAGGCGCAGCCCGGTCCGCGCCCGCCGCCGGCATCGGCGAGATCGCGGGCCCGGACGACGTGCGCAGGGCACTGGAGGCACTGTGCACCTACTACCGAACGCATGAGCCGTCGAGTCCCATCCCGATTCTGCTGGAGCGTGCGCTGGGCCTGATTTCGAAGGATTTCTACGAGATCGTGAAGAACCTTGCCCCGGATGGTCTCGCAGCGGTCGATGGGCTGCGCGGCCCGCGGCCCGAGGATGCCGGCAGCAGCGGGTCCGGGTGGTGACGTCGCGACGCGACACGCCCCGGGTGGCGCGCCTTCCCGGCGCCGGCGCATGCCCGGGGGACATTGCAGACAACGCGCGGCAGGCTCGGCAGCTCGGTCAAGCTTCGCGGACGCCCGCTGCGGGCATGTTGCCGAGCCCTCTCCCCGACGCGGCGGGCTAGCGCACCGACCAGGCCGCGGGCCTGATCGCCGCCGCACAGCGCAGCAACCTGAGTTTAAGCAAAGCGAGGCTAGAACGTGCCACAGAGCAGCCAGAAATTCATCGCCCGTAATCGCGCGCCACGCGTGCAGATCGAGTACGACGTCGAGCTCTACGGCGCCGAGAAGAAGGTCCAGTTGCCCTTCGTGCAGGGCGTCTTGGCGGACCTCTCCGGCAAGCCCGCCGAGGCGCTGCCGGCCGTCGCCGACCGGAAGTTCCTCGAGATCGACGTGGACAACTTCGACGACCGGCTCAAATCCATGAAGCCGCGCGTTGCCTTCCAGGTCCCGAATACGCTGACCGGCGAAGGCAACCTCAACGTCGACATTACGTTCGAGAGTATGGACGACTTCTCGCCGGCCGCGGTGGCCCGCAAGGTCGACTCGCTGAACAAGCTGCTGCAGGCACGCGAGCAGCTCGCGAGCCTCGTCACCTACATGGACGGCAAGTCCGGCGCCGAGGACCTGATCTCAAAGCTGCTGTCCGACCCGACGCTGCTGCAATCGCTCGCCTCGGCACCCAAGCCCGCCGACGACGCTGCCGCAAGCGAAGAACAGAAGGAGGGCTGATCCATGGCCGAAGCCGAAACCCAAGCTCAGGCGGAAGCCCAGTCCGCCGAATTCGAGCCAAGCGCGTTCAGCGCACTGCTGGAGAAGGAGTTCCGGCCGAAGTCCGACCGCGCCAAAGAGGCCGTCGAGACCGCCGTTCAGACCCTCGCGCAGCAAGCGCTCGCGAGCACGGTCACCGTCTCAGCCGATGTCGTCAACACCATCCAGGCGCTCATTGCGCAGATAGACGCCAAGCTCAGCGAGCAGGTAAACCAGATCCTCCACCACGAGGACTTCCAGAAGCTCGAAGGCGCCTGGCGCGGTCTGCACTACATGGTGAACAACACCGAAACGGACGAGATGCTCAAGATCAAGGTCATGAACATCTCGAAAAAGGACTTGCACAAGACGCTGAAGAAGTACAAGGGCACCGCCTGGGACCAGAGCCCGATCTTCAAGAAGCTCTATGAAGAGGAATACGGCCAGTTCGGTGGCGAGCCCTTCGGCTGCCTCGTCGGCGACTACGACTTCGACCACGGCCCGCCGGACGTCGAGCTGCTCGGCGAGATGGCCAAGATCGCCGCGGCGATCCATGCCCCCTTCATCTCCGCCGCCAAGCCGACCGCCATGGGGATGGATTCCTGGCAGGAGCTCGCCAACCCGCGCGACCTGACCAAGATCTTCCAGACCGCCGAGTATGCCGCATGGCGCTCGCTGCGCGAGTCCGACGACGCGCGCTACATCGGGCTCACGATGCCGCGCTTCCTGGCGCGCCTGCCCTACGGCGCCAAGACCGACCCGGTGGACGACTTCGACTTCGAGGAGGACACCGAGGGCGCCGACCACAGCCGGTACTGCTGGGCGAATTCGGCCTATGCGATGGCCACCAACATCAACCGCTCCTTCAAGCTCTACGGCTGGTGCTCGCGCATCCGCGGCATCGAGTCCGGCGGCGCGGTGGAAGGCTTGCCGACGCACACCTTCCCCACCGATGACGGCGGCGTGGACATGAAGTGCCCGACCGAGATCGCCATCAGCGACCGGCGCGAGGCGGAGCTGGCAAAGAACGGTTTCATGCCGCTGATCCACAAGAAGAACTCGGACTTCGCCGCGTTCATCGGCGCGCAATCGCTGCAGAAGCCGTTCGAGTACGATGACCCCGACGCCACCGCGAACGCCAATCTCGCCGCGCGCCTGCCCTACCTGTTCTCCACGTGCCGCTTCGCGCACTACTTAAAGTGCATCGTGCGCGACAAGGTCGGCTCCTTCAAGGAGCGCGGCGATATGCAGCTTTGGCTCAACAACTGGATCATGAACTACGTCGACGGCAACCCCGAGACGTCGAGCGAGATCCAAAAGGCACGCAAGCCGCTGTCCGCCGCGGAGGTCGTGGTCGAGGAGGTCGAGGGCAACCCGGGTTATTACACGTCGAAGTTCTTCCTGCGACCGCATTACCAATTGGAAGGGCTCACCGTGTCGCTGCGCTTGGTCTCGAAACTGCCGTCGACGAAGGGCGGCTGACGCTGACGGCTCCCGAAGTCAGCGCGTCGGCAGCGTGGCCGGCGCCAACCCGGCCCTGCGGCGCCCAAGCGCGCCATGGGGCCCGCATCAACCAACGCGAAGAAAGAGGAAAATCCGATGGCAGTTGACATGTTCCTGAAGCTGGAAGGCATCAAGGGCGAGGCCCAAGACGACAAGCGCAAAGAGGATATCGACGTGCTCGCTTGGAGCTGGGGCGTCAGCAATTCGGGCTCGACGCACATGGGCTCGGGCAGCGGCTCCGGCAAGGCGGCCTTCCAGGACATCAGCATCACCAAATGGATCGACAAGTCCTCGCCCGTCCTGTGGCAGCATTCCACCACCGGCAAGCATATCCCGAAGGGGCAACTGGTCGTCCGCAAGGCGGGCGGCACGCAGATGGAATACATCGTCATTGATTTCAAGGACATCCTCGTGACCAGCGTGTCGCTCGGCGGCTCCGGTGGGGAAGACCGCCTGACCGAGAACGTCAGCCTCAACTTCGGTTGGTTCGGCTACAAGTACGTCGAGCAGACGGCGGCGGGCGGCGAGGGTGCCAAGCCGGAGTACAAGTACGACATCGCCGCCCAGAAGGAAGGCTGAGGCTGCCCGCCCGCGGCGCCTGTGCCCCGCGGGCCAACCGAGACCGGGGCCGCCGCGTGCGGCCCCGTTACCATGCCGTCCGTGACCGGCACCGAATACGACGGCTGACCATCGAGGACACCTAGATGCTCGCTGAAGACGATGCTCGCTGAAGACGCACTGCGCGCCGGCCGCCTCGATGACGCCCTGAAGCTCCTGCAGGAGCGGGTCCGCAGCGACCCCGCCGAGGTGAAGCACCGAATTTTTTTGTTCCAGCTCCTGGCCGTTCTCGGCGAATGGAGCCGCGCACTGAACCAGCTCAAGGTGGCTGCCGGGCTCGACGCCGGCACCTTGGCGATGGTGCAGACGTACCGCGAGGCCCTGCGCTGCGAGGTCTTCCGCGCCGAGGTCTTCGCCGGCAGGCGCACGCCGCTGGTCTTCGGCGAGCCCCGGCGGTGGATCGCCCTGCTCATCGAAGCGCAGCGACTGTTCGCCGATGGTGAGGTTGCCCGGGCCGCGGAGATGCGCACCGAGGCACTCACCCTCGCGCCGCCCACGCCCGGCGCAATCAACGACGCCCCCTGCGAGTGGGTCACCGACGGCGACAGCCGGCTCGGACCGATCCTGGAGCTGATCGTCAACGGCAACTACTACTGGGTGCCCTTCGAGCGCGTCCGCTCCATCCACTTCGATCCCCCCGCCGACCTGCGGGACTTGGTTTGGACCCCGGCCCAGGTGACCTGGGCGAACGGCGGCCAGACCGTGGCGCTCATACCGAGTCGTTATCCCGGCTCTGAGCGCTCCGCCGACCCGGACATCGTGCGCGCGCGCAAGACCGAGTGGGCAGAGCACCCGGGCGAGACCTTCCTCGGCAGCGGGCAGCGCATGCTGTTCACGGATCAAGCGGAGTACGCCCTGTTCGACATACGCACCATCACCCTGCAACCGGGTGCCGAAGACGGCGCAACCGAGGCGGAGATTGCCTGAGCTTACGCACAAGGAGCGGCTGCAGCCGTCGCTGCTGGACCGCCTCACCGACGATGAGCCGGACAAGCAAGTGGAATCCCGCGAGCAGCGGGTGTTCTCCCTTGCACGCCTGCGCGAGGCGGTGCTGCGCGATGTTGCCTGGCTGCTCAACACCACGAACCTGGAAGCCGCCGCCGATCTGGGCGCCTACCCGGAAGTCCGTCACTCGGTGCTCAACTACGGCATTCCGGACCTGGCGGGCACCTTCGTGTCGCGGACGAACATTGACGCACTAGAGCGCAACCTGCGCCAAGCGATCATCGACTTCGAGCCGCGCATCCTGAGCCGCAGCCTGACGGTGCGGCTGGAACCGAACGCGTCGCAGATGAGCCACAACGCCCTGACGCTCCTGATCGAAGGCGAGCTGTGGGCGCAGCCGATTCCGCTGCGCGTCTATCTCAAGACCGAGATCGACCTCGACGTCGGCGATGTGCAGGTGGTGGACCAGCTCGGCTGAACCGGCCATTGACCCCGCAGGGTTAGGTCCCGGCTGGAAGGCGGCCACCAGAGGGAGCTCAATGCTGGCTGGAAGCCGGCACCACATGCGCCGCCACGCAGTAGCCGGCGACCGGCGTGCGGAACTCGTAGCGCAGGGTGTCGCGGATCTCGCACTCCGGCTCGCTGAAGCCGGCACTCGCGAGCGCCTGCACCACATAGTGCGGATCGTGGCGGTAGCGCCCCGAGGGGCGGCGCTCCCAGCCGCGCGCCTGCCCCTGCCCGGCGGCATCCTCCACGGTCAGGATGAGCCAGCCGCCGGGCCGCATGATGGCGGCAAAGTTCCGCAGCACCGGCTCCAGATCCCCGAAGTAGACCAGCACATCGGCGCAGATCACGGCCGTGAAGCTTGCCTGCGGATAGGTCGCCGGGTTGCCGAGGTCGGTCCGCGTCAGCAGATCGAAGATGTTGCGCGCCTTGGACTTCTCGAGCATCCCCACGGACAGGTCGCAGCCGTGCAGCAGCTTGGCGAAGGGGCGCAGATAGGGCGCGCAGAGCCCGGTGCCGCAGCCGGCGTCCAGGATCTCCCGGCTCGCGTCGGGCGCCCAGCCGAGCTGCTCGATCATCCTGCCGATGAGCTGCGGGCCGCGGTTGCCGATGGCCTCGAGGTTCTCGTCATAGTAGGCAGAGAAGCGGTCGAACTCGTCGATGAGGCTGCCCAGATCCTGCGTGTCGTCGCCGCTGTCGTCGAGGTTGGCGACGAGTCCGTCGAGCATGGCGACATGCGCCGCGCTCCAGCGCGGGCGCTGTCGCTCGGCAAGCTGTCTGGCGTGGTCGGGATAGCCGAAATGGCCGAGGCCGCGCATCAGGGCCGCGACGCCGGCGCGGAAATCGTCGCCGGCGAGCGCAGCCAGCGTCGGCTCCCAAATCTGCAACAGGCGTTCGGGGTCCTTGCGCTGGAGCAGCAGGCTGATGAGCGGCAGCACCGGGCGCAGATCGTCGCGCTTGAGCTGGGCGGTGCGCTCCAGCGCGGCGATGCCATCCTCTTCCTCGCCGAATTCCACCAGCACCAGCGCCGCGTCCAGCAGCGCGATGGGGTTGTCGGGATGATCGGCGATGACCTTTCGCAGCGTGCCGACCGTGCCGTCGCGGATCATCTTTGCACGCTCGGCGTCGCCGAGCTCTTGCAGGATCGCCCAGACGTAGGCGGCGCCCCCGGCGCTCACCCGGCCGTCGTCGAGCACCTGCTCCATCAGCTCGCGCGCCGCGTCGCGCCGGCCTTCCTCCAGCGCCGAGAAGGCCTGGCCGATGCGCTCGGTGTTGAGCTGCTGGGCCTCGCGGTCGGCCTCGATGTCGGCCTGCATGTCGGCGCTGGAGCCGACACCCGCTGCGGGCGGCGGGCCGTTGTCGGGCGTGGTCATGACGAACCTCGATGGCGGCCGCAAGCCGCCGGCAATGCGCTGCAAGATCGGCTCGGCGTCGCCGCAAGCACCCGAGCGTCCGCCCAGAGATTATCACCCTGAGAAGCCGGAGCGCATGGGCGGAAAAGCCCGCAAGCGCGAGACGCTTTCGCGCTTCGGACGGAGATTGGACTTGCGTATACTCCGGTTGGGGCTTAGCCCCGCTTGGATCACCCGGCTGGCATCGCCCGCGGCGCCCCGCGGCCATCGCGTCGGCCGTCGCCGATGCTGGCCTGCCCTGCCCTGCCCTGCCCCGCCTCGGCGGGCGGCCCGGCATCCGCATACGAGCGCATGCCGGTCTCGGCGGCGGTTCCGGGCGTCGGGAGGCAACCTAGCCCAGCCCTGCGCGCACCTGCTTGTCCGACGACGGAATCCCCGATGGACCCAAGGCTCCTCGACTACTACAACCGCGAGCTGCGCTTCATCCGCGAGATGGGCGGCGAGTTTGCGCGCGCCTACCCGAAGATTGCCGGGCGCTTGGGGCTCGACAGCTTCGAGTGCGCAGACCCCTACGTGGAGCGCCTGCTGGAGGGCTTCGCCTTCCTTGCCGCGCGTGTGCAGCTCAAGCTCGATGCCGAGTTTCCGCGCTTCACGCAGCACCTGCTGGAGAGCGTCTACCCGAATTTCCTCGCCCCCGTGCCGTCAATGACGGTGCTGCAGTTCCAGCCCGACCTGACCGAAGGCGCACTGGCCGAGGGCTTCCCCATCGCCCGCGACAGCGTCGTGAAAAGCGTGCTCGGCAAGGGCGAGCGCACCGCCTGCGAGTACCGCACGGCGCACGACGTGACGCTCTGGCCACTCACCCTGACCGCTGCGCGCTACGTGCACGGCACCGCACTTACCAACGCCGGCGGCAAGGTGCCGAAGGCGGCGGCCGCCGCGCTGGTGCTCAAGCTCAGGACCAGCGCCGGGCTCGGCTTCGACAAGCTCGCGCTGGATCGGCTGCCGATCTTTCTGCGCGGCGCCGACGAGCTGCGCATGCACGTGTACGAAGCGCTTATCGGGCACGCCTTGGGCATGCTGGTGCAGCCGGCGGGGTCGGAACCGGCCTGGCGCATGTTCATCGATCCCGCAAACATCAGCCGCATCGGCTTCGACGACAGCCATGCGCTGCTGCCGCGCAGCCCGCGGAGCTTTCAGGGCTACCGGCTGCTGCAGGAATATTTCGCCTTTCCCGACCGCTTCCTGTTCGTCGAGCTCGGCGGCCTGGCGCCGGCCGTGCGCCGCCATGCGGGCGAGGAGCTGGAGCTCATCGTGCTCCTCGACCGCCATGAGCAAGGCCTTGAAGACGCCTTCGACGCCGGGCTCTTCGCACTCTTCTGCACGCCGGCCATCAACCTGTTTCCGAAGCGATCGGACCGCATTCATCTGGACGAGCGCACCGACGAGCTCCATTTGGTCATGGACCGCACCCGGCCCATGGACTACGAGGTGCACAGCATCACCGCCGTCCACGGCTACGGCACCGGCGTCGAGCCGCAGCAACGCTTCCAACCCTTCTACGCGCCGCAGGAATGGCTCACCGGCGGCGAGCACCGCGCCTTCTATGCCGTGCATCGGGAGCCGCGTGTGCTGTCCACGGCTCAGCGCCGCGAGGGCACCCGCGCGAGCTACATCGGCGGCGAGGTCTTCATCGCGCTCGTGGACGGGGATGATGCCCCCTATCGCAGCGACCTCAAGCAGATCGGCGTCGAAGCGCTGTGCACGAACCGCGACCTGCCGCTCTCGCTGTCGCTCGGCATCGGCGATACCGATTTCACGCTGCCGGCCGGTGCACCCGTGCAAGCCGTGCGCGCCGTGCTGACGCCGACCCGCCCGCGCCCGGCCTTCCCCGAAGGCGAGACGGCTTGGCGCCTGGTCAGCCACCTGTCGCTGAACTACCTGTCCATCTGCGACACGAGCCCCGCAGAAGGTGCGGCCGCGCTGCGCGAGCTGTTGGAGCTTTACGGCAATGCCTCCGACCCCGCCATCCGCGCGCAGATCAAGGGCGTGCAGGGGATACGCTCGCGGCCCGTGACGCGCCGGCTGCCGGGCGCCGGGCCCGCGTTCTTCGCGCGTGGGCTGGAGCTGACGCTGACGCTGGACAAGGCCGCCTTCGAGGGCAGCGGGATGTTCCTGTTCAGCGCCGTGATGGAGCAGTTCTTCGCGAAGTACGTGTCGATCAATTCCTGCACCGAGACCCTGGTGCGCACCACGAGCGGCGAAGAGGTGATGCGGTGGCAGACGCGGATCGGCAGACGGCACAGGCTCTAGCGCTGTTCGACGCACTGCGCGCCGCGCCGCATCGCTTCGGCTTCTTCCAGGCGCTGCGCCGGCTCGAATGCGCGCATGCGGACCGCCCGCGCCTGGGCACCGCGCCGCGCCCGGCGGACGACGTGGTGCGGCTCGGGCAGAAGGTGTCGCTGGCCTTTGCGCCGTCCACGCTCGCGGACTTCCGGCCCGGCGAGGCCGGCGCGCCGCCGCTGCTGCAGGTCTACTTCCTCGGCCTGTTCGGGCCGAACGGGCCGCTGCCGCTGCACCTGTCGGACTACGCCCGCCAGCGTCTCGCGAACACCCACGACCCGACCCTGTCGCGCTTCGCGGACATCTTCCATCACCGCATGCTGTCCCTGTTCTACCGGGCCTGGGCGGATGCGCGCGCGACGGTCAGCTTCGACCGCCCGGAGGACGACCGCTTCGGCACCTACGTCGGCGCCGCCTGCGGTCTCGGCATGCCGAGCCTGAGGGATCGCGATGCGGTGCCGGATATCGGCAAGCTGCATTACGCCGGGCTCTTTGCCGGCCAGACACGCCACGCCGAGGGCCTGATCGCGCTGCTCGCGGACTTCTTCCGGCTGCCGGTGGCGCTGGAGGAGCTGGTCGGTCATTGGCTGACGCTGCCCGCCGAGAGCCGCTGGCGGCTCGGCGAGTCGCGGCGCACCGGCGCGCTCGGCGTCTCGACCATCGTCGGCGCGCGGGTTTGGGACCGCCAGTACAAGTTCCGCATCGTCTTCGGCCCGCTGGACCGGGCGGACTACGAGCGCCTGCTGCCCGGCGGCGAGCACCTGCCGCGGCTCGTGGCGCTGGTGCGCAACTACGTCGGCGACGAATACGAGTGGGATGTGAATCTGGTATTGAAGAAGGCGCAGGTACCGCCCTGCAAGCTCGGCGGCGACGCGCGCCTAGGCTGGTCCACCTGGGCCTGCGGCAAGATACCGGCCGAGGACGTTGATGACCTGTACCTGGATCCGCTGCGGCATGTCGGCGATGCCGCAACGGTCGGCTAGATTGCTTGAGTGCGCCGAATGCTTGCGGCGCTTGAGGGCAAAAGGGCCGAGGGCCAAGGCAGCCCTGCTCGGCCCATCGCCCTTGGCCCTTGGCCCTTAGGTCCACGCGCCAGCGAGCGAGATGCGCAGACGCGCCATACCTGGCCTTGTCGGTCTGAGGCTTGGCCACAGGCTGGCCGGCAACAGAGCCGCCCGGCTTTCCACCCTTCGCCAACCGAGGAAGCACAGCCCATGACCGAGATCAGCCGCGTCGCCCTGTTCGGCAAGCTCAACCCGATCGGCTACAAGGCCATCGAGAGCGCGACCGTGTTCTGCAAGCTGCGGGGCAACCCCTACGTGGAGCTGGTGCACTGGATTCATCAGATCCTGCAACTGCCGGACTCCGACCTGCACCGCATTATCAAGCAATTCAGCCTGGAGCCCTCGCGACTGGCCAAGGACATCACCGACGCGCTGGATCGGCTACCGCGCGGCTCGACGTCCATCTCCGACCTGTCCTCGCACGTGGAGGAGGCCGTCGAGCGCGGCTGGGTCTACGGCTCGCTGATGTTCAAGGAGTATCAGGTGCGCACCGGCTATCTGGTCGTCGGCATCCTGAAGACGCCGGGGCTGCGCAACGCGCTCGCCGGCGTCTCCAAGGAATTCGACAAGATCAAGGTCGAAACGCTGGTGGAGCGCTGGGCCGAAGTCGTCGGCGACTCGCCCGAGGAGCGCATGGTCGCCCAGGACGGCACCATGGCCGGCGCCGGCGGCGCCCCCGGCGAGGCGAGCGGCGCCATGGCCCCGGCGCAGATGGGCAAGCAGGAGGCCCTCGCGCGCTTCACCGTCGACCTCACCGCACAGGCCGCGAGCGGCAAGATGGACCCCATCGTCGGCCGCGATGAAGAGATCCGCCAGATCATCGACATCCTCATGCGCCGCCGGCAGAACAACCCGATCCTCACCGGCGAGGCCGGCGTCGGCAAGACCGCCGTCGTCGAGGGCTTCGCGCAGAAGATCGCCGCCGGCGACGTGCCGCCGCCGCTCAAGGACGTGACCCTGCGCACGCTCGACGTGGGCCTGCTGCAGGCCGGCGCGAGCATGAAGGGCGAGTTCGAGCAACGCCTGCGCCAGGTCATCGAGGAGGTGCAGGCGTCCGAGAAGCCCATCATCCTGTTCATCGACGAGGCGCACACGCTGGTGGGCGCGGGCGGCGCCGCCGGCACCGGCGATGCGGCCAACCTGCTGAAACCCGCGCTGGCCCGCGGCACGCTGCGCACCGTCGCCGCCACCACCTGGGCCGAATACAAGAAGCACATCGAGAAGGACCCGGCCCTGACCCGCCGCTTCCAGGTGGTCCAAATCGACGAGCCAAGCGAGGAGAAGGCCATCCTGATGATGCGCGGCGTCGTCTCCACCATGGAGCAGCACCACAAGGTGCAGGTGCTCGACGAGGCGCTGGAGGCGTCGGTCAAGCTCTCCCACCGCTACATCCCGGCCCGCCAGCTCCCGGACAAGTCGGTCAGCCTGCTCGACACCGCCTGCGCGCGGGTCGCCATCAGCCAGCACGCGGTGCCGCCGGAGGTGGACGACTGCAAGAAGCGCATCGACGCGCTGGAAAACGAGCTCGCCATCATCGGGCGCGAGACGGCCGTCGGCGTCGACACCGCCGAGCGCGAGGCCGCGGCCAACGAGAAGCTCGCCGCCCAGCGCGCGCTGTACGCGGAGCTGGAAGGCCGCTGGACGGCGGAGCGCGAGCTGGTGCAGCAGATCCTGGCGCTGCGCGCCGAGCTGCGCGGCGGTGCCGACAAGCCCGCGGCGACGAAAACCGCGGCAGCCGCGCAGCCGCCGGCCGAGCCCGCACCGGCCGGCGACCCCGCTCCGGCCACCGCGAGCGCCCCCACCGGCGCCGACCGCGACGCCCTGCTCGACAAGCTGAAAGCGCTGCAAGCCGAGCTGCACGCCTACCAGGGCGAGCGCCCGCTGATCCTGCCCACCGTGGATCAGCAAGCCGTTGCCAGCGTCGTGGAAGACTGGACCGGCATCCCCGTGGGCCGCATGGTCAAGAACGAGGCCGAGTCGATTCTGAAGCTCGCCGACACGCTGGAGCAGCGCATCATCGGCCAGCGCCACGCGCTCGACATGATCGCCCGGCGCATCCAGACCTCCCGCGCCAAGCTCGACAACCCGAACAAGCCCATCGGCGTCTTCATGCTCGCCGGCACCTCCGGCGTCGGCAAGACCGAGACCGCGCTGGCCCTGGCCGAGGCCCTCTACGGCGGCGAGCAGAACGTCATCACCATCAACATGAGCGAGTTCCAGGAGGCGCACACCGTCTCCACGCTCAAGGGCTCGCCCCCCGGCTACGTCGGCTACGGCGAGGGCGGCGTGCTGACCGAGGCCGTGCGCCGGCGCCCCTACAGCGTCGTGCTGCTCGATGAGGTCGAAAAGGCCCACCCGGACGTGCACGAGATCTTCTTCCAGGTCTTCGACAAAGGCCACATGGAAGACGGCGAGGGCCGCAGCATCGACTTCAAGAACACGCTGATCCTGCTCACCACCAATGCCGGCACCGACCTGATCGGGAGCCTCTGCGCCGATCCGGAGCTGATGCCCGACGCCGAGGGCATGGCCAAGGCGCTGCGGGAGCCGCTGCTCAAGGTCTTCCCGCCCGCGCTGCTCGGGCGCCTCGTGGTCATTCCCTATTACCCGCTCAACGACGAGATGATCGGCACCATCGCTCGCCTTCAGCTCGGGCGCATCGAGCGGCGCATCCGCGACAACCACAAGGTCCCGTTCACCTACGACGACGCCGTCATCAAGCTCATCGCCGAGCGCTGCACCGAGCTCGAAAGCGGCGGGCGCATGATCGACGCCATCCTCACCAACACCGTGCTGCCGCGCATCAGCGAGGAATTCTTGCGCCGCATGATGGAGGGGCAGCCCATTGCGCGGGTGCACGTGAGCGTCGCCGACGGAGAGTTCAGCTACGCCTTCGAGTAAGCCGCACGGACGACCCGTGGTGCCGGCTTCCAGCCGGCTTCCTTGCGCTACCATGCTGTCCGGCACAATTTTTCCTTGATGGCGAGGCCCGACATGCCCCTGCACCTGAAGGCCGTTTACGAGCACGGTGTCTTGCGCCCGCTTGCACCACTGGACCTAGAAGAGCACCAAGAGGTGTGCTTGGTGTTGGAAAGCACCGACGAAGCGGGCCACCCCAGCGGCGCCAACCGCGAAGCAAAGCCAATCTGGGAGATCGCCGCCGACCTAGTGCGCAACATCCCGGAGGATGCGCTGAACGACACCCCCACGGATGGCGCGGCCGAGCACGATCATTACCTCTACGGCACAGCGAAGCGCGACTGATGCGGGCCGTCTTCGCGGATACGTGCTACTGGATTGCAGTACTCAATCCAAAGGACCAACTGCACGATAGTGCCATTCAGGCCAGCGAGCGGCTCAGGGACTACCGCATCATCACCACCGAAGCAGTCCTCACCGAGCTCCTGAACTACTTCAGCGCACGAGGACCGCACCTTCGCGGCGCGGCCGCAAGGCTCGTCGAGCACATGCAAGCAGACACCGCGGTCCACGTCTTGCCGCAGACGCGCGAGGGGTTCCTCTCGGGTCTACAGCTCTATCGAGCCCGTCCGGACAAGGGCTACAGCTTGACCGACTGCATCTCGATGGTGGCCATGCGCCGGGACGGATTGAACGCCGTGCTCACGGATGATGGCCACTTCAGCCAGGAGGGATTCACCTGCCTCCTGGGGACGCCTTAGCGGTCCAACCCAGCTTGTGCGGCGCTACAACAACCGATCCAACGGACTGCGCACCCCCTGCCCGCCGCGATTCTGCACGTGCGTATAGATCATGGTCGTCGACACGTCCGCGTGCCCCAGCAGCTCCTGCACCGTGCGGATGTCGTGGCCGTCCTCCAGCAGATGCATGGCAAACGAGTGACGCAACGTCTGCGGACTGACCCGCTTCGAGATCCGCGCCTGCGCCGCGGCCCCCTTCAGCTTCTTCTGCAGGCTCGTCTCGTGCACATGGTGCCGGCGCGTCTTTCCGGAACCCGTTTCCACCGAGAGCCGGGCGCTCGGAAACGCATACTGCCAAATCCACTCCCGCCCCGCGTCCGGCCACTGTCGCGCCAGCGCGTCCGGCAGATACACCTCGCCGAAACCGGCGACCAAGTCCTGTCGGTGCAGTTCTCGCACCGCCTCCAGGTGCACCATCAACCCCGGAATCAACCGCTCCGGCAGCGGCACCAGCCGATCGATCTCGCCCTCGGCGTTGCGCACCTGGATCTGCCTGCGCACAAAGTCCGCATCCTGCACACGCAACCGCAGCACTTCCATCAGCCGCATCCCCGCCCCGTAGGCCAGCGACGCCATCAGCCGAAACTCACCCTCCAGCGCCCCCAGCAGCCGCGCCACCTCCGCCTTGGTCAGCACCGTCGGCAAGCGCTTCGGCCGCTTCGCCAGCGCGAAGTCCGCGCACTGCATCCAGTCCCGGCCAAGCACCTCGCGAAACAGAAACAACAGCCCGTTCAACGCCTGATTCTGCGTGCTCGCCGACACCCTCCGCTTCACAGCCAGCCAGTCCAGAAATCGCCCGATGTCCGCATCCGCCAGCTCCGTCGGCGACCGCCCGCCGTGAAAGGCGATGAAGCGCAGCACCCAGTCCAAGTAGCCGCGCTCCGTGCGGATCGAATACCCGCGCCGGCGGATCTCCGCCAGCATCCGGTCCACCAACGCCTGATGCGCCGCCCGCACCGACGCCAGATTCGTCATCGGTCCCGCCGGTTCCAACCCGCCGATCTCCGGACCGTAATCGCGCGCCACCGTCGGATGCTCCGCGGCCATGATCTGCGCCGAGGTCTGCCAGTGCGACCAGTCAACCGCCTCTACCCAAGGCGCACCAGCAGTCACGCCCAAATTCCGTATAGCATCGACGATCTCCACGAACTCCCACGCCGCCAGCGACGTGTCTCGGCCAACGTCGCAGAGGTAGCCGGACACATCCTGCGCCGACAGCGCGGCGAGCCGCTGCGGCTGCATTGCCTCTAGGAAGCGCTCCGCGCGCAGCACGTACCAGCGGTGCCGATCCGTCCGAATCTCCGCTTTCTCCAACTCTGCGAGCTCCAACTCTGCGAGCTCCAACTCTGCGAGCTCCAACTGTGCGAGATAGTTGGACCAGAAGCCGGCGATCTGCTCTGTGCGGGTTGACATGGGTCGGGATCGTGGAGCGCTGGGGGAATGGGGTCAAGGGGAATGGCGTCAGGTCTCACATGTAGCATCGCCAACGCCCCGCGCACCGGGGAGGTTTCCGCTATCCCCGGCGAATGCCCAACGAGTCCGCCAGCCAGATGCCGGACTCGCGGCCGGCGCTTCGCGCGTGGCCGCAGTTTGGCTCGGGCTGCGGTTGACGTTGGGCCAAGACAGTTCCCGCCGGACAGGCGGTGTGCGAAGATCTAGAGATGATGTCAACTTTGGCCCGCCAGGATGAACGTCGAACAACTTGAACACGCAGTACAACGCCTGTCTAGCGAAGAGCTTCACTCGTTTTCCGAATGGTTTGAAGAGTTCTTGGCTGATCGATGGGATGCACAGATCGAGCAAGACATCGCCGCCGGCAAGCTGGACGGTGCCGCGGCAAAGGCTGACGAAGACTTTGAGGCGGGGCGCTGCACGCCACTGTGAATCACTTCGCGTCGCCGGAGTTTTGGTTTCACTACCGGCAACTACCGCCAGAAATCAAACAGCTCGCGGACAAGAACTTTGATCTCCTCAAGACCGATCCACGCCACCCGTCGCTACGGCTCAAGAAGGTCGGCGCTTTCTGGTCGGCACGGGTCGGTCGTCGGTATCGTGCCCTTGCCAAGGAGCGCGCAGACGGACTCGTTTGGTTCTGGGTCGGCCCGCACGATCGATATGATTTGCTGCTGCGGCCCAACTAGACCACCAGCTCGACCGCTTGCTGGCCAGAGCCAATTCCCGGGGGGGTCAATTCACCCACTGAAGTTTCCGGGTTTTGCTGCGTGATAATAGCCAGTATTAATAAATGACATAATATCGGCATCCGCGACGACGCCTGGTATTGCACATCAGAATATAAGATATCAATGATGGGCGCATATATCATCATCCGCTAAGATACTTATTGACCCGTGCACATGACCTGCGTGCGCGCAAGGTAAACGCAAGATAAAGGGGTCAGCGCAAGATAAAGGGGGCAGAGCCGAATGGCGCTAACTTAAGCCGCTTGTCCATACCAATCAGATACTTGCGGGGTAGGGAAACATGAGTGGCGGGCCGCCTTTGGCGCCGTTCCCGCCCGATTCCTCTCCCTGAGCGTCCTGCAATCTCGCGGTTTCTCGACGCAGAAGGGCCATAAGTTACTGATTCTTATAACGTCGGTTCTTAAGTTAGTGCCATTCGGGTCAGAGCCCTTTACACCAACTGACTGATCGGATTCATAGAGACCCTGCCAACGGCAACTGCTTTGCGGCAGATTCCGCTTCCCCTTCCGAGGGCGACCTGCTCAGTCGCCCGTGCGGGCCGAACCCGACACGTCCCCCCCGCGCTCGCTCGATCTGCTCACGCAAAGGCGTCGTTGCCGAGAAACGGCGTGCCGGTTAGCGGGCTGTAGCGCATCCGGGTCAGTGGAGCCGGCGCTCGCGGTCATGTCGGTGCGGCGTCCGGAAACGCGCCAGCGCTATACTCCGGGCTTGATGTGATCCCGTCGGCGCTTGGAGCCAGTGCCATGCAGCCCAATGCGGCCCCCGTCGGCAGCGACGCCTCGCCCCACGGCTGGCGAGAGGTCCCGGTTCGGTACCCGGACGGCACGCTCGGCTATCGCGAGGAGCCGCTGCCGCCGGATGCCTTTCTCGACCCGCAGGAGGGCGACCACTTGATCCAGGGGACGGAGCACGACTTCTGTGTCCACGACCTGGCGGTCAGGCTTCGCCATCACTTCCGCAACGATCCGACCCGGGCGGTCTACAGCGACGTCAAGATGAAATGGGGCATCCCTCGGCTCAAGGAGCCGGCCCCGGACATCGCCGTGATCCCGAACATCCGTGACCGCGACCGCCCCCGCAGTTCTTTCCATGTGCCGAGCGAGGGCACCCGACCGAGCCTGATCATCGAGGTGGTCTCGCCCTACCAGGACGGCGACGAGACCGAGAAGGTCGAGATCTACCGCCGCGCCGGGATCAGCGAGTATTTCATCGTGAAGACCTTCGAGCCGGTGGGCGTCGTCAGCTACTCCATCCAGGGCTACCGCTTGATCGGCGGCGGCTACCGCCCGCTGCGGCCCGATGCCCGGGGCCGGCTGCGCAGCCGCACGACCGGGCTCGACTTCGGCACCGAGCCCGGGCACCGCGGCGTCGTCATCGTCGACGCAGCCAACGGCGAGACGCTGCTGGACGCCGCGGCACTGGAGGAGCTTTGGCGGCAGGCGGAGCAGGCGCACCAGCAAGAAGCGGCGCTGCGGCAGGCGGCCGACGCACGAGCCGACCGCTATGCTCGGCGCCTGCGTGCGCTCGGCATCGACCCCGACTCCGCGTGATGGGCAGCGAGCCGTGGTGGGATGCTACCCACGCAGAAGCCCCGTCCGGCATTATTCCCAAAAGGTCCTGGCGTCGCCGGTCGCTGATAGCGCAGACCTGAGCCCAGCCCCGTTCGCCCATCCCGGCGCATCGACCGGCGACATCAATGTCTGGATTACCACGTTGCTCCAGGGCTTCAAGGACATCATCGCGATGCTGAATAGGGGTCAATTCGTGCTCACGGATTGGGTGCCTCTGCGCAATGCCTCCACCCAGCAGGAGCTCGACTTCTTAAATTCCGAGGCGTTTACGTTCCGCTCGCAGGGCGAAGGAATGGATGTCGTATACGTCGAGTCGTCGTTCTTCGTGGATCACCCCGGCAACGTGCTTGCGGGCCAAAAGAACTGGACGCGTATCCTGATCCACGAGCTCTCACACCTAGTGGCGGGGACCAGGGACATCGTCAACGGCCGCACGCGCTACGCGTGGTACGGCATTGGTCCGCACGCCGGTTATCCGGGTGGTCAGTGTGTTCAGAACGCGGACAACTGGGCGTTTTTCGCCGTCGACTGCGGCGGAACTATGACCGACAGCGAGCGCAGCACGGCGCTGCGAATCGTATGAGCCCGCAACCGATCGGACCTCGCCGATCGATCATGGCCTCCGCGACGAGCATCGCCTTCCTGCTCGGCGCTTGCAGTGGCCCGAATACAGGCTTCGCGAACACGGAGAATAGAATGAATCAGCCGCCCGCAGCGAGCCGCCCGCCGGCTCCCGAGATCGCACCTATTGAGCACGACGGCATCCGTTATGAGCAAGATCGCATCGATCCGAGCCGGGGAGATCGCAACGGCGGCTACCTCGCAGCCTTCGATGCGAGGACGGGCGAGCGGCTCTGGCGCGTCCAGGTCTACGAGGTTCCGGACCAGGACGCCGAGGCCCCGACCGGAATGGGGCGCTATTTTCGATCCATGCACCTCGTCGGGAACGGCGACGCCATCGAGATCGAGAACGAGGCAGGTGCACTCTACCGGGTTGACCTCGACACACGCACGCCTGTTCAGATCTCCGGCCCCGAGCCCAGTCGGGAGGCTCCGCCCGCGCCGCTGAAGCCGAAGCCCATACCCCAGTAGCCTGCCCCTGAAAGTGGTCGAGGTTACGCGGCGAACATGGCGTTGAAGGCTGCCACCATCTCGTGCTCGGAAACCTCTCTGATCCGAGTCGCGATAATCCAATGGTGTCCGAAGGGGTCACGTACCCGCCCGGCACGATCGCCGTAGAACTGATCGGCAAGGGCGTAGATTTGCTCAGCGCCGGCTTCGAGTGCCCGCTGAAAGACGGCGTCGGCGTCGGCAACATGCAGATCGAGTACAACGGACGTAGCGCCGAGCGTCGCCGGGCTCGACGAGCCGATGCCGGGCAGCTCGTCGGCAAGCATCAGGCGCGTACCCTCGATGTCGATTTCCGCATTCATGCAGGTCCCATCAGGCGCCACCAGCCGGGCGCGAACCTCCCTCGCCCCGAATACCTGGACATACCAAGCGATGGCCGCGTCCGCATCGGAAACCTGCAGATAGGGTGTAATGCCGCGCATTGCTGGTCTTGCCTCGCTGACTGAAGATTCAAAGATTCCCGGTACACTCGCCAAGCGGGTCACCGCGGCGGAACCCGACACCGGACCACGGGGGCGTGCGCTGATCGAGCACGACTGCCGTGCGCCGTTTGACCTCCCCAACCTCGCCACCGTGGCAAGGCAGCCGATCAGGCTGGCGTGTCGTCCCGCTCCAGGGTGAACGGCAGACTGCGCTCTTCCGTGACCTGCCGGAACGCGATGCTCCGCCCGTCGAAGGCGAGCACCCGGAACACCAGCCGCCGCGGGGCAGCCGGGGGTGCGGCGCCGGGCTGCTGGTCGGTTCGAACGCCAGGGGTGGCTGGCGGATCGGGGTCGAGGTCCGGCGTCAGATACAGATTCCCCCGCAGCTCCCAGCTCCCGTGCTGATGCGGCCGCCCCGCGGCGAGGAGCGTGTAGCGCCCGTCCGCCAGGAAGCGTATGCGGTCCTGCGCGCTGCGCCAGTCGCCCACCAGGTCCTGCGGCGCCGGCAGCAGGCCGACGCGCCCCAAGGCGTCCTCCCAGCCCGGGCGCGGTGGACGCGCCGTGCGGTGCGGCGGCGGCAGCGGCAGCTCCGGGATCACCGGCGGCACCCGGCGCGGCTGCGGCACCGGCGTGGCCCACGCGACCCGGCGCAGCACGTAGTGCTGATCCACACGCTCGCCGAGGTAGCGGCCGTCGGACCGCCAGACCCGCCCCGCCCGGTCCTCCCAGCCGAAGTAGCGCCCGTTCGCGTCAAACAGGCAGCCGTCCGTGAAAAAGCCGACGAAGCCGCCGGACCAGCGAAAGAGCGGGATCACGAGATTGCTTGGCGGCGCCGAATGTTTGCAGATGAGTCAAGTTTCACGACGACACGCCTCTTGTAGGCGAAAGGGCCGAGGGCCGAGGGCCAAGAGAGCCCTGCTCGGCCCTTGGCCCTTGGCCCTTGGCCCTTGGCCCTTGGCAAAATGCGCCGACGAGCGGGCTGCGCAAGACGAGGCGCCGTGCCCTGGTCGGTCTGAGGCTTCGCCTCGCTAGGGTGTCCATCGCGGGCCGGGCTCAAGCGCCGACGCAGAAGAGGCAGCCGGCGACGGGCTCGCCGCGCTCGCGGCGCAGGGCGAGGTCGCGTCGCTCCAGGAGCACGAGCCCGGCGGCGGCCAAGGCCGCCTCGACGTAGGCGGGCCGATGCGCGTACCGGCCATGCGGATGCAGGCGGAAGTCGCTCGCGTCGTCGATTTCCGTGCGCTCGACGCTGAAGGCGAAGCGCCCGGCCGGCCCCAGCGCAGCCCGCGCCGCCGCGAAGGCGTCATCCAGGCGGCCGAAATAGCACAGCGTATCGGCGCAAACGATGAGATCGAAGGCCGCCGGGTGCTCGCGGAGATAGGCGACAAGCTCCGCTTCCGCCAGGACATCGTAGACGCCCCGCTCGCGCGCCTTGTCCAGCATGCCCGGTGACAGGTCCACGCCGGTCAGCGCGCGCGCCCGGGGGCGCAGCAGCGGGCCGCAGAGCCCGGTACCGCAGCCGATGTCGAGCACGTTCAAGTCGCCGGCTGGCACAGGGAACTGCGCGGCGACCAGCTCGCAGAGCCGCTCGGGCGTGCGGTAGTCGAGCTTGGCCAGCACCGCATCGAAGGAGGCCGCAAAGCCGTCGAAGGTCGCGCGGATCATGGCGTCGTCGGCGCGCGCCGGCACACCTTCGCCGGTGCAGGCGGCAAGCATGTGCCGCGGCACCGGGTGGTCGGGGTCCGCCTCCTGCCAGCGCCGATAGACGCGCGCGGCGTCCGCAATACGCCCCGCCAGCGAGTAGAGCCGGGCAAGTTGCACGAACGCGGGCTCATAGGCCGGCAGTGCCGCGCAGGACGCCTCGTAGGCCGAAGTTACCTCGTCGAGCTTGTTCTGGGCCTGCAGCGCGTCCACCAGGCCCGCGCAGGTGTCGGGATGATCACCTTCGTCGCCGAGCGCCGCCTCGAAGGCGGCCACCGCCTCGGCGACGCGCCCGGCCCGGCGCAGGCAGATGCCGAGGTTGCACCACACCGCGGGCTGGCCGCGATCGAGCTCCAGGCAGCGGCGATAGGCAAGCTCGGCATCGGCAACGGCGCCGCTCGCGAGCAGCACGTTGCCGTAGTTGTTGTAGAAGCCCGGAAACGCCGGCGCTAGCCCGATGGAGCGCTCGATGAGCGGCCGCGCCGCATCCCGCCGCCCCGTGACAAACAGCAGCACGCCGAGCCAGTGCAGCAGGTCCGGGTGCGCGGGCGCGACGGCAAGCCCATCGCGATAGCGCGCCTCGGCGGCGGCGAAGTCCCCGGCGCGATGCAGCGCCATGGCCTCGCGCAGCATCCCGTCCACCGCGACGCCGATGGTTTGGGCGGGGTCGGGGTGCCGGTCGGTCATGGGCTTGCGCTGGCGGTGTCGACGGGGGTTTTGATGATGGTGCCCTCGACAGGATTTGAACCTGTGACCTGCCGCTTAGGAGGCGGCTGCTCTATCCTGCTGAGCTACGAGGGCGTGGTCTGCGCTGCGCCGGGAGCGGCTGCGGCTGATCGGCTCGCACGGCTGTGGCGCCGCCGCTCAGCCTGGCTATTTCACGTTCACGAGCCGCCTGCCGATGACCTTCAGCAGACGCTTGAAGGTGCGTTGCTGTGCCGCCTGGTTCAATGTACGGGGCTCGCCGAGCAGCGTCAGACGGGCCTGGAAATAGGCGATGTCCGCTTGGGACTTGGCTACCCGAAGGCGCCGGCGGCTGCGCTCCTCCGGGGTCTCGACGAAATCGTGGTTCAGCGACACGTGGTTCATCGACACTGTGATGCGGCTCCCCAAAAAGGTGCGGGCTCCCAAAAGCCTCAGGTTCGCGGTCACCGGCCATGCACCCATGAGGCGGCACCGGCGGTAGCTCAGCTAACAATCGCAGGCGCATCAGGATACGCGAAACGGTCAATACATGACATTGCCGGCCGGGTGCCGGTGCGAAGCACGTTGTGCGCTACACTCCCGACGCAAAACGCGTGCGCAAAACGGGTGGGCAAAACGGGCGAGCGTCCCGGCGGTTGCGTGGTGGCGGCGACATCGATCTGCCGCTGCGGCGATGCGCCCCCGCCAGGGATGCAGCGGCAAGCCGGCGCCCGCATGGGGTCCAAGCCGGCCAGCCTAAACACCGCCGCCACCAGCACGACCATCACCATCACCACCGCGAGCCGACACCGGACCCTACCTCTGATGAGCGCCCTGCTTGAGCTGTTCCGATCCTCGTCCGCCTTCTACGGCGGCAACGCCGCCTTCATCGAAGACCTGTACGAGCGCTACCTGAAGGACCCCGAGAGCATCGACCTCGCCTGGCGGCGGCGCTTCGACGCGATTCGCGCGGAGGCCGCCAACGAGATCCCGCACGGGCCGGTGCGCGAGAACTTCGAGCGTCTCGCGAGCGAGAGCCGCACGCGCGCGCAGAACCGCTTCGTGGAGCGCCTAGAGCCCGCCGCGGCGGAACGCCAGGCGGCGGTGCTCCGGCTCATCAACACCTATCGCTACCGCGGCCACCAGACCGCCGACCTTGACCCGCTACAGTTGCGCCCCAAGCCCAGAATCGCGGACCTGGAGCCGAGCTATCACAATTTGGAAGACAGCGACCTGGAGCAGGTCTTCCACACCGGCTCCCTGTACGCCCCGGACCGCATGGTACTGAGGGACATCCTGGACCTGCTGCGGCGCATCTACTGCGGCGCGGTGGGCTCGGAGTACATGCACATCACCAACACGGCCGAGAAGCGCTGGATTCAGAAGCGTCTGGAGGGCTACCAGGCACGCCCGGAGCTGGAGCCCGCGGACCGCCGCTGGCTGCTCACGCTGCTGACAGCGGCCGAGGGCCTGGAGAAGTACCTGCATACCAAGTACGTCGGCCAGAAGCGCTTCTCGCTGGAGGGGGCCGAGGCGCTGATCCCGATGCTGGACGAGCTGATCCAGCGCGCCGGACGCAAGGGCCAGAAAGAGATCGTCATCGGCATGGCCCACCGCGGGCGGCTCAACATGCTGGTGAACATCCTCGGCAAGCCGCCGCAGGAGATCTTCGCCGAGTTCGAGGGGCAAGTGCATCTCAATCCGCGCCAGCTCGCCGGCGACGTCAAGTACCACATGGGCTTTGCCTCCGACGTCGAGACGCCGGGCGGCATCGTGCATTTGGCGCTCGGCTTCAACCCGTCGCATCTGGAGATTATCAACCCGGTCGTGCAGGGCTCGGTGCGCGCCCGCCAGCGCCGTCGTGGCGATCGCACCGGCGAGCAGGTGCTGCCGGTGCTGATCCACGGCGACGCGGCCTTCGCCGGCCAGGGCGTGGTCGCCGAGACGCTGCAGCTCTCGCAGACCCGCAGCTACGGCACCGGCGGCACCGTGCACATCGTCATCAACAACCAGATCGGCTTCACCACCAGCAACCCGCTCGACACGCGCAGCACGCTGTACTGCACCGACGTCGCCAAAATGGTGCAGGCGCCGGTCTTCCATGTGAACGGCGATGACCCGGAGGCGGTCATCTTCGTCACGCGCATGGCGCTCGACTATCGCAATCAATACCGCAAAGACGTGGTCATCGACCTCGTCTGCTACCGCCGCCTGGGCCACAACGAGGCCGACGAGCCCGCCGTGACCCAGCCCATGATGTACAAGAAGATCCGCGAGCGGGCCACGGCGCGGGCGATCTACGCGGACCGGCTCATCGACGACGGCGTGCTGAGCCGCGATGAGGCAGTGCGCATGATCGTCGAGTACCGCGAGGCCATCGAGCACGGCGTCGTCGTCGCCCGCCCGGTGCTGTGCGGCCTCGACCACAGCTACCGCGCGGACTGGCATAGCTGCCACGGCACCGACTGGCGCAACGCCGCCGCCACCGGCCTGCCGCGGGAACGGCTCGCGGCGCTGGCCGAGCGCATGCTGCGGGTGCCGGAAGACTTCGAGCTGCACCCGCGGGTGGACAAGATCTGGGCCGAGCGGCGCAAGATGGCCCAGGGCGACCAGCTCGCAAACTGGGGCTTTGCCGAGAACCTGGCCTACGCGACGCTCCTCGACGCCGGCTTCCCGGTGCGGCTATCCGGACAGGACGCGGGCCGCGGCACCTTCTTCCATCGCCATGCGAAGATCCTGGACCAGATCACCGGCCGCGAGTACACGCCGCTCCAGCACCTGCGCGAGCCGGGCGAGACGCCGCAGGGGGCGTTCGTCGCCATCGACTCCATCCTCTCGGAAGAAGCGGTGCTCGGCTACGAGTACGGCTTTGCGACGGCGGCGCCCAACGCGCTGACCCTCTGGGAGGCGCAGTTCGGCGACTTCGCCAATGGCGCCCAGGTGGTGGTAGACCAGTTCATCTCCTCCGCCGGCAGCAAGTGGGGCCTGGACTGCGGCCTCGTGATGCTGCTGCCGCACGGGCTGGAGGGCCAGGGGGCGGAGCACTCCTCGGCGCGGCTGGAGCGCTTTCTGCAGCTCTGCGCCGAGCACAACCTCCAGGTCGCCGTGCCCACCACCCCGGCGCAGATGTTCCATCTCTTGCGCCGGCAGATGCTGCGGGACTTCCGCCGCCCGCTCGTGGTCATGACGCCGAAGAGCCTGCTGCGGCATCGCCTGGCGGTGTCGTCGCTGGAGGAGCTCGCCGAGGGCGCCTTCCAGGTGCTAATCCCGGAGACGGACCCGCTGGACCCGGCCGGCATCGAGCGCGTGGTGTTCTGCTCCGGCAAGGTCTACTACGACCTGCTGGAGGCCCGCCACGCCCGCGGGCTAACCAACGTCGCCATCATCCGCATCGAGCAGCTCTATCCGTTCCCAAAGGAAGAATTCGCCGATGCCCTGGCGCGCTATCCGGACACCACCGAGGTCATCTGGTGCCAGGAGGAGCCGCAGAACCAGGGCGCCTGGGACCAGCTCAAGCATCGCTTCCACCACCTCATCGAACAAGGCAAGCAGCCCTATTATGTCGGCCGTGCGGCGTCGGCGGCGCCGGCGGTTGGGCATCGTTCGGTGCACGTGGCGCAGCAGGAGCAGCTCGTCGACGAGGCGCTCACCGGGCGCATCAACCCGAAGATGAACCGGCGCATCCCACCGCAGCCCGTGGACGAGCAGCCGTAGCGCGTCGCGGCCAAACCGTCGCCGCAGCGTACCCGCAGCAAACCACCGAACCCACCCCAATCCGCAGCCAGGAACCAAAGCCGACATGAACAGCGAAGTCCGCGTCCCAGCCCTGCCCGAGTCCGTCGCCGACGCGACCGTGCTCACCTGGTACAAGCAGCCCGGGGACGCGGTCACCAAGGACGAGAACCTGGTGGACCTAGAGACCGACAAGGTCGTGCTGGAGGTGCCCGCCCCCGTCTCCGGTGTGCTCAAGGAGCACAAAGCGAGCGAGGGCGAGGTCGTGGAGGCGGACTCCGTGCTCGCCGTCATCGAGGCCGGCGCCGGTGCCGCGGCAACGCCGCCGTCACAGCCGGCGGCCAAGTCCCCGGCAGGCTCGGCCCCGCGCGCACCGTCGCCGTCGAGCCCGGCGCCGAGCGCGGCGGAGGCACCGCCGGCGCTCGCGCCGGCCGCGCGGCGGCTGATCAAGGAGCTAGGGCTGCCGGCCGAGCAGATCCCCGGCAGCGGTCGCGACGGGCGCGTGCACAAGGGCGATGTCGTCGCCTGGCTGGACCGCCAGGAGGCCGAAGCACCGGACCGCGACGCCGATGCGCGCTCCCCGGAACCGGAGACGGAGCCCGAGCCCGACCTGGTGCCGGACATCTCCCCGCCCGGCCTCACCGGCGACGCCGGCCGCCCCGAGCAGCGCGTGCCGATGACGCGGCTGCGCGCGCGCATCGCCGAGCGCCTGGTCGAGGCACAGCGCACCTCCGCCATGCTCACCACCTTCAACGAGGTGGACATGAGCGCCGTGATGACGCTCCGCGGGCAGTACAAGGACCGCTTCGAGCAGACCCACGGCGTGCGTTTAGGGCTCATGTCCTTCTTCGTCAAGGCCAGCGTCGAGGCCCTGCAGCGCTTTCCAGTGGTGAACGCCTCCGTGGACGAAGGTGAAATCATCTACCACGGCTATTACGACATCGGCATCGCGGTCAGCTCCCCGCGCGGGCTCGTCGTGCCCATCCTGCGCAATTGCGACCAGCTCTCCATGGCCGACATCGAGCGCGGCATCATGGACTTCGGCAGCAAGGCCAATGACGGGACACTGAGCTTCGAGGACCTCACCGGCGGCACCTTCTCCATTACTAACGGCGGCGTCTTCGGCTCGCTGCTCTCCACGCCCATTCTGAACCCGCCCCAGAGCGCCATTCTCGGCATGCACAAGACCCAGGAGCGGCCCATCGCCGTAGACGGCCAAGTGCTCATCCGCCCGATGATGTACCTGGCCTTGAGCTACGACCACCGCATCATCGACGGCCGCGAGGCCGTGCAGTTCCTCGTCACCGTAAAGGAGACGCTGGAGGACCCGGCGCGGTTGTTGTTGCGCATTTGACGCCGGTGCCGCGCTGACGGATCCCGACGAAGCTCACCAAAGCTTTGCTGCTGCCGCGCGTGCAGCACCTGTTTGAGGGCCGAGGGCCGAGGGCCGAGGGAGCCCTCCTCGGCCCTTGGCCCTTGGCCCTTTGGCTCACTGCCACTCATTCGATTTCGATAGCGATTTCGATTTCGATAGCGATTTCGATAGCGATGCGGACGACTGGCCGGTCTGAGGTTAGCGCGTCTGAAACGGTGCCCGCGCAATCCGAACCCATGGGCAGGCCTGATAGAACGCCAGTTGCTCGTCCCCGGCCGCGGAGACCCAGGGCACGATGCCGAGCCCAATGGCAAAGTCCGTGGCGGCCACAATCAACGCCCGGCCCAGCCCGTGGCGGCGCCACTGGGGGTCGATGAAGACGCTGATATGGGCGTTGCGCGGTCGCTCGGCGGGCGGCTTGTACCAGCGCGCGACGCTCCAGCCGAGGATCTCCGCATCGCGCCGGGCGAGAAAGCAGCGGGCGAGCTCGGGGCGCCCGCGCAGCAAGGACAGCATGTGGGAATCGGGATCGCCGCTGGTCAACTTGAAGAGGCGCAAACGCTCCGGGGCGCGCAGGGACCTGAGCGCAACGCTGTCGATGACGACATTGTCCGGCAACCCCGATGAACCACTCACGACCCAGTCTCCAACGCGAAAAGGGCTGTGCACCTGCCGCGGCCCGATACACGGCAGGCGACCGCGTGCTGCAAATCCGAGGCGGCGGGCTCAGCACGCTCAGGCCGCGGCCGTCCGGCCTTGTTCCTTCTCCGCGTGCGCTGCCGGAGACGCTCAAGGCGCCGCAACCGCGTCGGCCCGCGTTCCCGCGAGCCCCAGCCGCAACAGCATCCGCAGCCGACGCAGTTGGTCCGGCGGCACGGCATCGGCGCTGAGCAGCAGGCACGGCTGCCACAGCCAAGTCACACGCAGTTGCAGGATGACCAGCCCGACGCCGACGAAGCTGGAGGGCGCGAGCCGCACATCCCGTGTGCGCCCGTCCGCGAAGGTCGCCTGCCAGCCCTGCCCACTCCAGGCCACGGCCACGACGGACCACGGCGCCTGGCGTAATACCTGCGCCCAGAGGACATATGCGAGGCTCATCAGGATCAGCGCGCCGAGCGCCAGCCGTTCACCGACACCCACGGCCGGCATGGGCACCAGCACCGCGAGTGCAGCAGTATGCGTGACGAGGATGACAACGAGAAGCCGCCAGGAGGGTCCGGGCGCGACCCGCAGCGGCGGCAGGCTGCGGTGGTCGCTCATCCCCGGGATGCGGCGCTGGGCAGCGTCGGCAGGGTCTCGACCGCCGCGGGCGCCGGCGGCGCGGGAGGCGGTCGAGACAAGGTCAGCTCAGGATCTCGCCGGCGTACTCGGCGATACCCGGATTGCCCTTGACGTTCTTCAGCTTCGGCGTGTTCAGCTTACCGATTTTGACCGTCTTCAAGTCCCGAAGATAGGTCGCGACGGTCTCCCAGATGGGCTCACCCGGTGATTGACTGCCGACGGTGGCCCAGCCGGCGACGACATAGGTCTTGTCGGCCTCGATCTTGGTGCCGTCGTCGAGCTGCATGTCCGTGATGCGCTCGTTCATGCCGGCGCTCGGATCGCACACGTAGTCCAGCCCGCCGACGCGCACCATGTCGCCGCCCTGCTGCACGTAGGGGTCTTCGTTGAACAGGTTGTCGCAGACGTCCTCCAGGATCGCCTTGATCTCGGCGCCTGTCATTTCGCGCCGGTAGGTCTCCGGGTAGGTGATGCAGGTCTGGTCCATGACGTTGTCCATGGTGATCTTCTGCCCCGGCAGCACCGAGGTGCCCCAGCGGAAGCCGGGCGAGAGGCTGATCTGCGCGTCGTTCACCTTGCGCAGCGCATCGCAGATGACTTGGTCGAAGGTGCCGTTGAAGTTGCCGCGGCGGTAGAGGACGTCCTCGGCGATGGCGAGCTCCTCGGTGAGCTTGTCGAGATACGGCGCACGCGCCTCCGCGATGTACTTGACCATGTCCGGGTCGGCCGGCAGCAGATTCGAGAACACCGGCAACAGTCGGTAGCGAAACTCACGGAGCTTGCCGTCCTTCACGTCCAGATCCATGACGCCCAGGAACTTGCCGTTGGAGCCGGCGTTGGTGACCAGCGTCTTGCCGGACGCGTTCTCGACGATGGTCGGCGCCGGCATGCCGTCGTGGGTGTGGCCGCCGAAGATGACGTCGATGCCGGTGACGCGCGAGGCCATCTTCAGGTCCACGTCCATGCCGTTGTGGGAGAGGACGACGACGAGGTCGGGCTCCTCCTCGGCCCGCACCTTGTCCACGAATTCCTGCATGCGCCCGTCCTCGATGCCGAAGGTCCAGTCCGGGATGAAGCGCTGCGGATTGGCGATCGGCGTGTACGGGAAGGCCTGACCGATGACGGCTACGCGGGCACCGCCGACATCCTTGACCACGTAGGGCTGGAAGGCCAGTCCGGCATCTTCGTCGAAGCCGCCGAAGTCGGCAAAGCGATAATCGAACAGCGCCTCTTCGCGCACCTTGACGTTCTGCGCGACGAAGTCGCCCTTGAAGGCGCCAACGTTCTTGATCACCTCCTCATCGAGGTAGGTGAACTCCCAGTGGCCGGTCATCACATCGACGCCGAGCAGGTTGCAGGCCCCCACCATGTCCATGCCGCGGGTCCAGTAGGCGGTACCCGAGCCCTGCCAGGTGTCGCCGCCGTCGAGCAGCAGGCTGTTACCGTCGCCGCGCTCGGCACGGATGCGGTCCACCAGCGTCTTCAGGTGCGAAAATCCGCCGACCGTGCCGTACTGCTCGGCAGCATCCGCGAAATTCAGGTATGTGAACGCGTGCGCCTCGATGCCGCCGGGCTCGACGCCGAAATGCTTGAGCAGCGCGTCGCCCACCAGGTGCGGGGCCTTGCCGAAGGCCGGGCCAATGCCGACGTTGACGTTCGGCTCGCGGAAATAGATGGGATTGAGCTGCGCGTGGCAGTCGGTCATGTGCAACAGCGTGACGTTGCCGAACTTCGGAACCTCGTAGAGATCGCTCGGCTGCTTCGCCTGCGCGAACACAGATCGCGGCAGCATGCCCGCCGCACCGGCGAGACCCATGAGGCGCACGAATTCGCGTCGTGAAATGGACATTCGGTTATGATCTCCTCTGGTTTTTACTGATGCCGGCTGGGGCCGACCCGGACTCCAGGCACGCCGTAGCGAGGTCTCAGGCAGCTTTCGCCCCGCGAATCCGGACTCGGCTCGGACGGCGCGATAGTATGCACGGCGGAGCGTCGGCTTTGCCAACAACCCACCGAGCAACCCGCCGGCCCTGATGCGGCATGGTGCCGACCCCCGTTGATCCAGCCCCTGCACTCGTGACCGCCCGCCCCATGCCGGCCTTCCTGCTGCTGCTCGCCCTGTTCGTCGGCGCCGCCGCGAGCGGCCTCGCGCCTGCGCGAGCGCTCGCGGGGCCCACGGCCACGGCGCCCGAATCCGACCAGGCCGCGGCCGCGCCCGAGCGCCAGGTACGCATCGGCGTGCTGAGCCATCGCGGCACATCGAAGAGCCGCAGCGTTTGGCAGCCAACCGCCGACTACCTGACGGCGCAGATCCCGGGCTACCGCTTCGCGATCACGCCGCTCGACTTCGCCGACGTGGAGCCGGCCATCGCCGACGGCAGCGTCGAGTTCGTGCTGGTCAATCCGGCCATCTACGTTGCACTCGAGATCAACCATGGTGTCTCGCGCATCGCCACCCTCAAGACCTGCTCCGGCGAGGTGGCGCGCAACGTCTTCGGCGGCGTCATCTTCACGCGCACCGACCGCGGCGATATCAATAGCATCGCCGACCTCGCCGGCAAGCGCTTCATGGCCGTGGACCCGACCTCCCTCGGCGGCTACCAGATGGCCCAGGCGGAGCTGCTGCGCCGAGGTATCGACCCGCAGCGGCACTTCAAGCCGCTCGTCTTCGGCGGCATCCACGACGCGGTGGTGCTGGCCGTGCGCGACGGCAAGGTCGATGCCGGCACCGTGCGCACCGACGTGCTGGAGCAGATGGCCGCGGCGGGCGCCATCGACCTCGCGGATTTCAAGGTGCTCGGCGCCCGCGAGCATCCGGACCTGCCGCTCCTGCACAGCACGCCGCTGTACCCCGAATGGCCCTTCAGCCGGCTCGCGAGCACGCCCACCGCCCTCGCCCAGGCCGTCGCCGTGGCGCTGCTGCAGATGCAGCCCCCGAGCGACATGACGGCGGGCTGCAACTACGCCGGCTGGACCGTGCCGCTGGACTACCAGCCGGTGCACCAGTTGCTGCGCGAGCTGAACCGCCCGCCCTACGACACGGCACGGCCGTTTACGTTGCTCGACGCGCTGTCCAAGTACTGGCTCGCCGTGCTCATCGGCACGCTGGCGCTGTTGCTGATGGCGCTTCTGACGAGCCGTGTGCTGCAGTTGAACCAGCGCCTGAGCCGCGCCAACACCCGCCTGGAACGGCGTCACCAGTTGATCCTGGATTCCGTTGCCGAGGGCATTTACGGCGTTGACTTGAACGGCCGCGCCACCTTCGTGAACAAGGCGATGGAGCGCATGACCGGCTGGCGCGCGGAGGAGCTGATCGGCAACGAAACGCACGAAATTATTCACCATACCCGCGCCGACGGTGACCCGCACCCGCGCGAGGACTGCCCCGTCTACACCACGTTCCGCGACGAGCAGTCGCGCTTCATCGACGACGACGTCTTCTGGCGGCGCGACGGCGCCAGCTTCCCGGTGGAGTACAGCGCGACGCCAATCCGCGACGAGCAGGGCCAGACCATCGGCACCGTCGTCGTCTTTCGCGACATCACGGAGCGACGCGAAGCCGCCGAGCGCTTCCGCCGCCAGGAGGCGGAGCAGGCCCATTTCACGCGCCTGTCCACGCTCGGCGAGATGGCCTCAGGGATAGCCCACGAGCTCAACCAGCCGCTCACGGCCATCACCACCAACGCCCGCGCCTGCGTGCGCATGATCGCCGCCGGCCGCGCCACCATGGCCACCTGCACCGAGGTCATGACCAAGATCGCCGAGCAGGCCGAGCGCGCCGGCGAGGTCATCCGCCACATCCGCCGCTTCGTGCGCAAAGAAGAGCCCGAGATGGCGCCCGTCACGGTGGCGGACATGTTCGAGACGGTGATGGTGCTGATGCGCCAGGACGCGCGCCGCGCCGGCGTCGCGCTGCATCGGCAGATCGGCTTCGGCGCCGACTGCGTCATGGCGCAGCGCACGCAGATCGAGCAGGTGCTGCTCAACCTCGTGCGCAACGCCGTCGAGGCGATGATCGACCAGCCCCGAGAACGGCGCGTGCTGCTGCTTGCACGGCGCAACGCCGATACGGTGGAGATCAGAGTCGTAGACACGGGTCCCGGCCTCGGCAAGGGCTCGCCGGAGCACCTGTTCGAGCCCTTCGTCACCACCAAGCCGCAGGGGCTCGGCGTAGGCCTGTCCATCAGCCACGGCATCGTGGAAGCGCACGGCGGGCGCCTGCGGGTAGACTCCACCCCGGATATCGGAGCTACCTTCTTCTTCAGTCTTCCCTATGTGGACAAAAGCCATAGGGTGATTCCCGCCGCGGCGTCGCTACAATCCGACGGCAGCGAAACCGATCCTGCTGGAGAGCACGCATGAGCAAAGATCCGACGGTGTTCATCGTCGATGACGACCGCGAGGTCCGCGAGGCCATCGCCCTGTTGATGGACTCCGTGGGCCTGGCCTGTGAGACCTTCGATTCCGCCTGGGCCTTCCTCAATTGCTTCGATCCGGAGCGGCCCGGCTGCCTCGTGCTCGATGTGCGCATGCGCCAGATGAGCGGGCTCGAGCTGCAGGAGAAGCTCGGCGAGGTGCCGCTGCACCCGCCCATCATCATCATCACCGGCCACGGCGACGTCCCGATGGCCGTGCGCGCGGTCAAGAACGGCGCCGTGGACTTCATCGAGAAGCCCTTCAACGACCAGGCCTTGCTGGACGCCGTGCACCGCGCGCTGGAGCTGGATGCCGAGCAGCGCGGGCATGCGCTGGAGGTCGCACAGATCCAGGACCGCGTCGAGCGGCTCACCAAGCGCGAGCGCGAGGTGCTGGACCAGATCCTGGCCGGCAAGCGCAACAAGGTCATCGCCGCCGACCTCGGCATCAGCCAGTCCACGGTCGAGGCGCATCGCGCCAAGGTCATGGAGAAGCTGGAGGCACGCTCCCTCTCCGAGCTCATGCGCATGCTGCTGATGCTCTACCCCGACCGCGCGAAGAGCGCGCAGGAAGGCTGACAGCCAGCCGGCGGGCGGCGGGGCCCTGCGCCATTCGCGGTCAGCGTCCGCCGCGCTGGCCCTCGGCTTATCGGGCATGTCGTCGGTGCACACCGGCCAGAGACGGGCGTCCGAACCGGGAATTTCGCGCACCGAAGCGCGTCTCGACGAGGACCGCCGGCTGGCGCCGATCTGGACCGGTCCGCACGGAGCACGCAGCAGACCTTGCGTTTTGTGCACCTGGGCGGCAACATCCGCGCACCTAAAGCGGGATCACAATGACAATAAGCGGTGCCACCACCAGCCGCGTCCCCGTCGACGAACCAGGCCAGATACGACCACAGGGGCTGACCGCCCCGGCGCGGCAGGAACGCCGGCGTTGCCACGACAAGAGCCATGCGAGAACCCCGGCGCCATCGCAACGATGCCGTCCAACCAGCACAAGCCGATATCCCGAGAGACCCAGGAGGTCAGCCATGCCACATCGAAAGCCGCTGTTCGCCATTTCGGCGGCCGCGCTTCTGTCCCTTGTTGCCACGAGCACCCTGGCCGAGATGCCCGAGATGGACCTCGACGGCGGCGACCCCGGTGCCGGCAAGCAGGTTGCCATGGACCGCGCACGCGGCAACTGCATCGCGTGCCATTGGATGCCCGAGGGCGATTCCCCCGGTGCCATCGGTCCGGCCCTGGTGGCGATGCAGACCCGCTACCCCGACAAGCGCGACCTCGCGGAACAGATCTGGGATCCGACCATCAAGACTCCGACCGTCGTTATGCCGCCCTTCGGCAAGCACGGCATCCTAAGCGACAAGGATTTCCGCGACGTCGTCGCCTACATCTGGTCGCTGTAGTCACGGCTGCCGATGCACGCGCTGATTCACCGGCCATCCGGCCGAGGAATCCGGCCGAACCGAAGAACGCGCCCCCGGCCCACCCATGCGAGCCACAATCGCTCGCGCACCAGGGCCGGGCTGCGGCACCCGGCGGCCCCGGCCCGGCAACGCCGGGGCGACCGCCCGACGACAGAGCTTCTCATCGGAGACCGAGCACATGAAAACGACCCTTACCACCATCGCCGCCGCCTGCGTCGGCGCCCTGCTCGCCGCGCCATTGCTCGCGAGCACGCCGGCGGAAGACCAAGAGATCTGGCAGGAATACTTCAAGAAACGCTTCCCGAAGGTCGAAGAGAGCGACTTCGCCAATGGCGTTTACTCCATTGACCCGGTGGGCCGCGAGAACTGGGAGGCCATCGAGGAGTTCCCGCCCTATGAGGCCGCCATCAGCGACGGCGAGGAGATGTGGAATACCGCCTTCGCGAACGGCAAGGGCTACGCCGACTGCTTCCCGGACGGCCCCGCCATCGCCGGCAAGTATCCCCATTGGGATAAGGACAAAGGCATGGTCATGACCCTGCCGCTTGCGATCAACGAGTGTCGGCAGGCCAATGGCGAGGAGCCGCTCAAGTACTTCAAGGGGCCAATTGCAGACCTGGTGGCCTACATCGCCTACGAATCCCGCGGGCAGGTGATCAACGTCGAGATCCCCGATGACCCGCGCGCGCTGGAGGCCTATGAGAAGGGCAAGGAGTTCTACTTCGCGCGGCGCGGCCAGCTCAACTTCGCCTGCGGCAGTTGCCACATCAGCAGCTCCGGCAGCACCCTGCGCACCGAAATCCTGAGTCCGGCCTATGGGCACACCACACATTGGCCCGTCTACAGATCCAAGTGGGGAGAAATGGGCACCCTGCACCGCCGGTTTAAGGGCTGCAACGAGCAGGTTCGCGCCCGTGCTTTCGAGGCCCAGAGCGAGGAGTACCGCAACCTCGAGTACTTCATGACCTACATGAACAACGGGCTCGAGCTGAACGGCCCCGGCGCGCGCAAGTAACGATCCATCCCCCGGGCCTGGCCAGCCCGGTCGCGCCCGCCGGCACACGGCGGACGCGACCGAGCCAGCCGGAGCCGGGCCCCTTATCGTACGAAGAGGAGCTCCCGCTAGATGAAGAAGACCAGGCTCGCCACAGACCTGATCCTGATTGTTCTGCTCTTTGCCATCCCGGCCACGAGTGCCTGGGCCACCAGTCGCGAAGAGGCGGAGGCCGCCATCGCCGAGGCCGAGGCCATGCACGAGAAGGCCGCCGCCGCCGGTGCCGCGGACAACCAAGCCAAAGAAATGATCGAAGAGGCCGAATCCCTCCTGCCGTCGCGCCAATACACCAAGGCGAAGATGGTCGCCTACTGGGCCATCCGGCAGTCAGAGTTCGCCATGCAGGTCCAGAGCGGCGAGACCGCCGTGGCGGGCGACAAGCAAGCAGAGGCACAGGCGGCCATCGCCGCCGCAGAAGCAGCACGCAAGCAGGCCGCCTCCGTTGGCGGCGAATGGCGCGACACCGCGGCCATGATCAAGAACGCCGAAACGCTCGCCGGCGCCGGCGAGCTCGACGAGGCCATCAAGGCCGCGGAAGCCGCCAAGTTCCAGGCCGAACGGGGCTATGAACAGGCCATGGGGGAGAAGGGCGCAGATCTGCCGGACTACATGCGGGAAGCCGCCAAGTGACGGCGCGCACAGCACCGCGCACCAGCCTTCCATTCGCCCGCGAGAGGAGACAAATCCAGATGACGACCACCGCTATCCATCGCTTCGCGCCCCGCCGTGCGGCCGTCCGCGTCGGCGCTGCCGCCTGCGGCCTGTTGCTGACCGGACTGGCCATCGGGGCCGACAACATGATCGCGCCCGGCCTCGAAACCGTCGAGGTCAAGCATGGCGACGAGACCGTCGTCCTCAAGCGCGGCCACGACCTGGATGCCAAGCTGCCGGAGGCCTTCCAAAAGACCGAGCGGGGCTGCCCGCCGTTCTGCGTGCAGCCGATGGAGGCCGTTCCCGGTGTCGAAACCGTGGGCGAGCTGGAGGTCATCGAGTATTTGAAGCGCATGTCCGGCGGCGACAGCAGCATCATGCTGGTCGATTCCCGCACACCGGACTGGGTCATGCGCGGCACCATTCCAGGCGCCGTCAACATCCCCTGGAACAAGATCAACACCGACGCGTCGGGCACCTTCGAGACCCCGGGCGAGGCCGAAAGCCTCGTCCACATCCTCGCCGACGAGTTTGGGGCCAACTACGACCCCGACACGCGCGCATGGGACTTCGGCGATGTCAAGACCCTGATCCTGTTCTGTAACGGCATCTGGTGCCCGCAATCCACCGCCAACCTGCAAACCCTGGCCAACCTGGGCTACCCCGTACACAAGCTCAAGTGGTACCGCGGCGGCATGCAGGATTGGGTCAGCGTCGGACTCACCAGCGTCAAGCCCTGAGCGCAGCGCCCAAACCGGCCGTCAATGTGGCGCCCATTGGGCGCCCTTTTTTGTGCCCTGCCGGAGTTGGAGCGCAGCGCCAGCCTGTGTGCTGCATGCAGCATGCGGCTGCCGGGAAGCCCGCGCCCGGTTCCAAACGTCGGCCGCAGGGTTAACCGACGACAGCATGGCCATCCATGCACAGCCGGCTGTGGATAAGTCTGTGGAAGAAGCGCTCGGAACCGCCCTAACCCCCGGAGCACATGACGATCGTGCGACATTGCACAAGTTCGCGCCGAGCGTTCATTTCTTTTTCAAACAGGTATTTATCGAGACTTCCTCAGCAGCAGTAGAGATTCCGTCCGGAAGGTGCGAGTGTCCACGGAGACCCAGGGACAGTTGTGCATAAGGGCCGAAGACCAGCGGCGCAACTCGCGCCGGCGGCTCACTGGCCGTCGTCAGCGCGCAACGCCCACCAGCGGCGACGGCGGCCCAGCGACAGTCGCGCGGAGCTGGTAGTAGGCGCCGCCGAGCAGCTCGTGAATCGCGTAGAAGCTCGCGGTAAAGGCCGCCATCTGCGGCAGCCAATCGCGCCAGTCATCGGCCTCCTCGGCGCCGTTGCGGAGCCTGTGCGCGCCGGACAGGAAATAGGTCGGCGCCGCCACCACGTCCACGCCGACACGCTCGAACGCCGCCACCGCCCGCGGCATGTGCCAGGCATCCGTCACCAGCAGCACCCGGCCTATGCCCGCCTTGGCGAGCAGCGGCGCCGTGAGCTCGGCATTCTCGCGCGTGTTGCCGCTTTGTTCCTCCACCGCCGCCACCGGGACACCGAGCTCCTGCTCCAGAAAGCGGCGCATCGGCGGCCCCGGCGCCCGCGGCCCGACCCCGCCGCTCACGTAGATGGGCAGGCGCGTGCGCCGGTGCAGCCAGGCGGCGTAGCGGCTGCGCTTCATGCTGTTGAGATCCACGGTGTGCCCGCCGTACTCGGGCGCATCGCTATAGACGCCCGCGCCGAGCACGACGATAGCCTCGGCGCGCGTGTCGTCCAGCATGGCAGGCGGCAGCGGCGGGTAGGTCTCCACGGCCTGCATCAGCAAGCCCGAGAGCGCCGGCAGGCTCATCGCCAGCAGCAGGCTCCACGCGATGAACAGCACCACGCGGCCCAGGGTACCGCGCACGAGCAGGAACGCCACCGCCAGCAGCAACAGCAGCAGTCCAGGCGGGAGCAGCAGTTGCTTGATCAGGGGGTAGGCTTCCATGCGGTTCTCGCGCGGTTGGGATGAAAGGGCGGCTTAAGGGGCAAGGGCCGAGGACCGCTCCCTCGGCCCTGGGCGCTTTTGCCTGCACAAGGGCCGTGTCGTCGTGAAACTTGACTGAACTCGAAACATTCTGCACCGCCAAGCAATCTGGCGAGGCTTCGCCTCAGACCGACGAGTCGTGCTCATCGTGATCGAAATCGCTATCGAAATCGATCGAAATCGAACCGAGTGGCGACCGATCCCGATCCCGATTTTGATGTCGATCTCGACGCGCCAACCGCCCACCCTCGGCCCTTTTGCCAGGTTTGCGGATCGAACATCAGCGTTGCGGCTCGTTCTGATCCGGGTCCGGGCTCGCCTGTGGACCGCTGCCGTCGGTGTCGGCGGAGGCTGCCGCGAGACGCATGAACAAGAGACTGGGCAAGACGGCAATGGCGCCGACGGCCATCAGCCCGACGGCGAACAGCGCGAGCCCGACACCGACGCGGCGGGCCACGACGACGAGCATCCCCAGCGCCAGCAGCGCCGCCGCCGCCAGCATCATCGCGCGGCCCGGGCCCGAGGCCGCAGCATCCGGCTCCGTCGCGGGCGCCAGCGCCAGCGCCAGCGCCAGCGCCAGCGCCGACAGCAGAAGCAGATTCACCAGCAGCATCAGCGCCGCATTGGGCAGCGAGAAGGGCTCGTAGCCGAAGCGCCCGGCCGCGTGCCGATTCACGACATAGACGCTCCAGAGGAGCGCCGTGAACACGCCGAACGCGGCGGCGAGCCAGGCGGCAGCGAGCACTCCCCGAGGTTCGGACACTGCACCTCCTCGCACACCGTCGCCAGGCCCGTCTCGCGCAACAGCCGCTTGATGCGCATGACACCCGGCCCGGTCGGCGCCTTGGCGCGGATCCAGGCGGGCTTGCGTGGCATGGTCGTCGTCGCCTCGACCTTCACCGGGATGCGCGACACCTTGTCGTGCCCGCGCTGATGCGTCTCAGGCGAGGCGCGGGACGGGGCTTCGAGCGGGCTTGCGTCGGGCATGGGGTGGTCCGGTGTGATGGGTCCGAGAGCGGACATGGGCGCTTGTGCAGTCTGTTTCGACCCGGGGGCCTCGATCATCGTGCCGGCCACATCGCCTGCCGCACGCAAGCGGTTCGCACAGCGGACACTACTGCGCTGGGATCGCCGGCTTTCCAGTCGGCTCGCCGCCGGCGCGGCGGACCGGGATCGCCGGCTTTCCAGCCGGCTCGCCGCCGACGCGGCGGACCGGGATCGCCGGCTTTCCAGCCGGCTCGCCGCCGACGCGGCGGACCGGGATCGCCGGCTTTCCAGCCGGCTCGCCGCCGGCGCGGCGGACTGGGATCGCCGGCTTTCCAGCCGGCTCGCCGCCGACGCGGCTCGATGCCGCGTCGGCGGCGTCCTGGCTGATCATAGAGCACATGCGCGCTCGTCCGGCCGGCCGCGCGGCATGGGCAACCGCCCGGCTCCCGCGCCGCAGATCGCGCGCCGGGGGCATCGAGCCCCCGGCACGCGAAGCCGGCTGAAAGCCGGCGCTCCCAGTCGGCGCCGGCGCGGTCTCGAGCCCGCTTGTCGGGCATCCCTCAGTTTGAGAGTTTGCAGATGAGTCAAGTGTACGACCACACCTGGGGGAAGGGCCGAGGGCCGAGGGCCGAGGGCCGAGGGCCGAGGGAGCCATGCCCATCACCCCGCCGGCCCGGTGCACGTCCTCCATGTGATAGGTCTGGGTGGCGGGGGCCACCTTGCACAGGTTCGGCACCTTGCGGCTGAGGCGGTCGATGTCGGCCATGGTGAAGGGCACGCCGGCCTCCTGCGCGGCAGCGAGCAGGTGCAGCACGGTGTTGGTGGAGCTTTCTCCCCGCCGCTGAGCTGGCACCGGAGGCCCTCGCCGCCATCGCCGACCAGGTGCGCATCCGGGTACTGCGCTGGTTCGCCCGCAGCGGGCTGATCGCGCCGGACGACATGCGCGAAATGCAGTCCTTAAGAGAACAGCGGTTTCTCGTTGGATGCCGCGGTGCGCGTGGGGGCGCACGATCGCGCCGGGCCCCTTTCGGAACAGGGCGCGGCTGCTGCGCTATTGTGCTCGGCCTCCGTTCGCGCTCGAGCGCCTGGAGTTGCTCGAGAACGAGCGGGTCGTCTATCGGTTACCCAAGCCCCAGCGCGATGGCACCACGGCGCTGACGCCGGTGAGCCGTCGCGCCCGCCCCGGATCACGCCCGCGCGCGGACCGCCCGCCTGGGACGAGGCTCCCGAGCCGATGCCGGACTGGGACCTCCTCGGCCAGCCCGAGCCCGAGCCCGAGCCCGAGCCCGAGCCCGAGCCCAAGCTCGATCAACGTATCGCCTGGTAGCCGCCGTCTCTCTCGCAGGGAACGCTGTAGCCTTCTCGTCTGCCGGTGGCACGCTGCCCCGCAGATGCACGCGCCCGCAGCCCGGAACGGAACGCGCGCGCCTGCCCCCCGGACGCCCGTCAGCCCCGCAACTGGGCGTTGACCGCACACCCCACCCCCGCTAACCTCTTTCTCGGGCCAACCTGGACGCTCAGGTTGGCTTGGATTTCCTATCCGTTTCCGCCGAGGGCGCAAGGCGGCCCTTTCCTGCGATTCGCTCGTCCCACAGGTCGTTTGGCCTATGGCGGAGGTCCCATAGAGAAACACCGGGTGCTCTCCCGTACTCATTTCAACCGGAGGCTCATTTCAACCGGAGGCGGCTACGTGATGTGTGAAGCGCAGGACGTGCCCAACCTCCGGTCACCATCGGTTTGAAACTATGAGGCTCAGCCATGAAAACACTCGCGAAAACGGCCCTGATTGCGGTATCGATTGCCTTCGGGGCCATCGCTGCACACGCCGCCAATGTGGAGTTGGAGACCAAGGCGGTCACCATCAACGGCGTCGAGCTCGATTACGTGGAGCATGGGCAGGGTGCCGCTGTGGTGTTCCTGCATGGTCTATTCAATGACCATCGCCAGTGGCTTCCGCAACGGGACGATGTTGGAGCACGCTATCGGTTCATCGCGTACACGCAGCGCTATCACGGTCCGCGACCCTGGTCGGATGACGGTGAGAACTACTCGAATGCCACGCACGCAGAGGATCTCGCCGAGCTCATCCGGACCCTCGATGCCGGCCCGGTACATGTGGTCGGCCGATCGAATGGGGGCCACATCGCGCTGGTCATGGCGCTCGAACACCCGGAGCTGGTGCGCAGTCTTGTGCTGGCCGAGACGGGCGGGGTGGGAAATCTGGTCTCCGATACACCAGAGGGCAAGGAAGCCATCGGCGCATTTCGGGAGGCTCTGGCACCCGCCAGACAGGCCGCGCTGGCGGGTGATTCGGATGCGGCGACGCGCTACTTCTACGAGGCTGTGGCCGGACGACCTGGCCTGTGGGAAACGCTCTCGGAAGACAGACGGCAGCTCATGCTGCCCAACGGACGAATGCTTCGTCTGTTCTTCTCCGCGCCGCGGACGAACATCAGTTGCGACCAGCTTGGCCAAGTGCGGGCGCCCACCCTCATCGTTAAGGGGGATCGATCGATCCCGATGTTTCATCTGTTCAGTGATGCAGTTGCCGGATGCATGCCAGGCAGCCAGGTGGCCGTAATCCCGAACACCGGACACGGCATGAGTCAAAAGAACCCCGCCGCCTTCAATAAGGCGCTTCTGGAATTCCTCGAACGGAACTGAATCCGGCATAGCGTATAGGGCGGCGTATGCGGCCCCATACACCGCCGAGGAGCCACGATCGCGGTGCCCGCGGTTGACGTGGTAGTGCACCTCGCCGGCCAGGGTCACGCCGTTGTCGCCGAGCTCCTGCACGGTGAAGGTGTTGCCGCCGATGGACGGCGCGACGAAACGCAGATTTCGCTGAAGCTTGGCACTAGTGAGGCTGGTCGACCGCGGCCATGTCGCTGCGGCGCTGGCGCACGCCCTCGAGGGCCAGCGTCAGCGCCGCGCTGTGCGCCTCGAGTCTGGACCAGCCTTGCTGCACCTCGGCGTCACCGGGCAGCGCGGCGACCGCGTCGGTCGAGGTCGCGGGCAACCGCGCCCGCAGCGCCTGCACGGTGCCGAGCAGCGCGGCGCCGGTCTGATGCAAGGCGTGGTGGTGAGCCTCCACCGCACCGAACTCGGCCATCGTGCCGTAGCGGCGCTGCGTGGCGGACTTGGCCAGCCAGTCCCCGAAGTGGCAGACCCGCGCGCCCAGCGGCGGCGGCGCGGTCGCGGCGTCGGCGACGAGCGTGACGGCCAGCGGGTGCTGCTCCAGCAGCGGGATGAACTGGCCCGGCGGCACCAGCCCGCGCTGCGGGTGCTGCCAGCGGATCAGCGCCTCGAAGCCGGCCACCCGACCGGTTGCCAGCCACACCTTGGGCTGGTAGTACAGGCGCATCTCGCCGGCATGCAGACCCTGGCGCACCTCCTCGATGCGGATAAAACGCTCGCGCGCGGACTCATCCTTGAGCGGGTCGAACAGGTGGTAGCGGTTCTTGCCGGTGAGCTTGGCCAGGTACATCGCCTGATCGGACTGGCGCAGCAGTTGCTCGGCCTCCATGCCGTCTACCCCTTGCGGAAATCCTGCCACGCCGATGCTGGCAGTCAACTGCAGGGTCTCGCCGGCGAGCATCAGCGGCTCGGCCACCGCGTGCAGCAGGCGGCGCACCGGCACCGCAAAGGCGTCGGCGTCGCCGAGTTGGGTCAGGATCACGGCAAACTCGTCGCCGCCGATGCGCGCCAGGTACTGCCGGTCGCGCAGGCACCGGGCCAGGCGCCGACCGATCTCCACGATGAGCTGGTTGCCCCGCTCGCGGCCGACCTGGGCGTTGGCCGCGGCAAAGCCGTCGATGTCGATGTAGGCCACCGCCAGCCGCGTCTGCGGCGTGCCGCGGGTGGCCATGCTGGCGGCCATACAGGCGCGCAGCACGTCCAGGAACTTCGCCCGATTGGGCAGCCCCGTCAGCACGTCATGGTGGGTGATGAAGTCGACCTCGGCCTGGTGCGCCTTGGCCTCGGAGATGTCCTGCACCGTGCCCCAGGCAGTGTGCGCCCGACCGTCGGGACCGGCGTCGAACTCGGCGCGTTCGCGTACCCAGGTGGCGGCCGCCGGGGGCGTGATCCGATGCTCGACCTCATAGGGCTGGCCCGTCAGCGCCGCTGCCCATTCGCCGGCCACGCGGTCGCGGTCCTCGGGGTGCACCTTGGCCAGAAAGTCGTCCAGGGTCAGCGGGGTGTCGTCGGGCACGCCGAACAGCCGGTAGGTCTCGGGCGACCAACTCAGCGCCCGGGTGCGCAGATCCAGCTTCCAGCTGCCGATGTGCGCCACCTGTTGCGCGCGCAGCAGATCGGCGGTGCGCTCGCGGACCAGTTGTTCCAGCTCGGCCTGTTGTCGGACCTGGGCGCGACGCATCGCGTACAGCGCCAGGTGGGTGCCGACCCGCGCCAGCACCTCGGCTTCCTCGAATGGCTTGGTCACGTAATCGACCCCACCCTCGGCGAAGGCGCGCACCTTGCTGTCGGTCTCGGTCAGGGCGCTGATGAAGATCACCGGCACGTCGGCCAGCCCGGGCATCGCCTTGAGCCGGCGGCAGACCTCGTAGCCGTCCATCTCCGGCATCATCACGTCGAGCAGGATCAGGTCGGGCGCCTGGGCGGCGGCGGCCTTGAGCGCGAGTGCGCCGCGCGGAAACAGCCGCGGCTGGTGCCCGTGCTGGCGCAGCAGCGCGTCGAGCAGCTTGAGGTTGGCGGGCGTGTCATCCACCACCATGACGGAAGCGGGGATCGGCGTGGGTATGTTCATGGCGTGCTGTTGTCAACGGCATCGACCAACAGGGCATGCAGGGTGTCGTACTCGAAATCATCGGCCAAGCGCCGCAAGCCCGGCACCAGGTCCGGGGTCTGGTCGGTCGGGGGCTGGTCGGTCGGGAGACTGGTCGAGGACGCCAGCAGGCGGTCGAAGGTGAGCATGTCGCCCTGCGTCAGCGCCTCGCGCAGGCGTGCGCGCAGCACCGGGGACAAGCGGGTCCGCACCTGCGCGCGGGTCGGGGCGGGGGCGGGGGCGCGGGTGGGCGCGGCGACCGGCGCCGCCGCCGCGCTTGGCAGCGCCAGGAGCTGCCAGAGGGTTTGCAGCAGGCGCGCGCGCTCGACCGGCTTGCTCAGGTAGGCATCGACGCCGCAGTCCAGGATGGCCTGCCGGTCGTCTTCGAGCGCGCTGGCGGTCACCGCCACTACCGGGGTGTGCGGGCTCATGGCCTTGAGGCGGCGGGTGGCCTCGTAGCCGTCCATGACCGGCATGCGCATGTCCATCAGCACCAGGTCCGCGGGCCGCTGGCCGAACTGCGCCACGGCCTCGGCGCCGTCGCCGGCCTCGGCGATGTCGAACCCGACCGGGCCGAGCACGTCGGCGAGCAGGCGACGGTTGTCGGGCAGGTCGTCCACCACCAGCAGGCGCGGCGCCGGGGTGCCGGCGGGCAGTTGCCAGCCGTTCTGGTCCGCCTGGGCGCTGGCGAGGTCGCCGGTGGGGATGCCGGTGGGGATGCCGGTCGGGATACCGGCCGGCGGCAGCGGCAGCCAGAAACGAAACCAACTGCCTGCGGCGGGCCGGCTGTACACCTCGATGTCGCCGCCCATGAGGTGCAGCAGCTTTTGGCTGATGCTGAGACCGAGCCCGCTGCCACCGCCCGACTTGCGCCCGGCCTCGGCCTGCTGGAAGGGTTGGAACAATAGCGTCAGCTCGCCCGGCGTCATGCCCGGACCGGTGTCCTGCACCTCGAACCACAGCGTGGCGGCCGCGACCGGGCCACTGTCGGGTACGGCCCCGGTGGGGGTTCCGGTGGCGGGCCCGGTGTTGGGATCGGTGTTGGGATCGGTGGCGGGCCGACCCAGGCCGGCGCGCAGCGTGACCGTGCCCGCGTGGGTGAACTTCACCGCGTTGCCCAGCAGGTTGATGAGCACCTGGCGCAGCTTGCCTTCGTCGCCGTGGACCATCGCGGGCAGCCGGGGGTGGCGCGCAATGGCGAGGTGCAAGCCCTTGGCCTGGGCCCGCAGGCCGAACATCGTCGCCAGGTCGTCCAGCAGGGCGTGCAGATCGAAGTCCAGCGGGTTCAGCGGCAGGCGATCGGCCTCGATCTTCGACAGGTCGAGGATGTCGTTGATCAGGCCGAGCAGGTGCTGGCCGCTGCGGGCGATGATGCCGACCTGTTCAAGCTGCTGCTGGGTCAGCGGCGCGTCGTGCGCGAGGAGTTGCGCGAATCCGATGACGGCGTTGAGCGGCGTGCGGATCTCGTGGCTCATATTGGCCAGGAAGGCGCTCTTGGCCCGGTTGGCGACCTCGGCGTCTTCCTTGGCCTGCGCCAGTTCCGCGGTGCGGGCATCGACCAACTCGCTCAGATGGTGGCGGTGCTGTACGAGCTCCTCCTGCGCCAGCTTGCGTTCGGTGATGTCCTGAAACGTGCCGGTGAGCACGTCGCCGTCTTCGGTGGTCACCCGACCGATGCAGCGCAGTTCGGCCCAGAACCCGCCGCCGGTGCGGGTGCGGACGCGGCTCTCATGCACAAAGGGCTGGCCGTCACGCCAGGCCGCGTGCAGCAGCGCGGTGATGACGGGCAGCTCCTCGGGGGCGTAGTACGCCAGCCCTTCGGCCAACGCCGGGGGTTGGTCCAGCGGGTGTTCCACCAGATGGAACAGCTCCTCGGTCCATTTGAGGTAACCGGTCTCGGGGTTGGTCTTCCAGCCACCGACCCGCGCCATGCGCTGCGTTTCGCGCATGAACAGCATGGCCTCTTCGAGGCTGGCGCGCAGTTGTCGTTCGGCGGTAATGTCGTGGCCGATACCCAACACGCCGATCAGCCGGCCATCATCATGGTGGATGGGCACCTTGGTGGTTTCCAGCACCACCCGCCGACCGCTGTCGGCCATGGTCACCCATTCCTCGTTGACGGTTGGCCGTTTCGCCGCCATCGCGACCCGGTCCCGCTCGCGGAAGAAGTCGGCCAGGTCGGCCGGCACGAAGTCGTGATCGGTCTTGCCGATGATGGCGGTCTCGGGGGCGCCAAAAAACCCTTCGAAGGCGGGGTTGCACAGCAGGTACAGGCCCTGTTCGTCTTTGAGCCACACGAGGTCGGGCAAGGTGTCGACCAGCGCGCGCAGCCGCGCCTCGCTGCTCTGCAGGGCGTCGGCGGCGAGCACGCGCTGGGTCACATCGTGGCCGATGCCTTCGAGCCCCGTGACCCGGCCCTCGTCGTCGAACACCGGGGTCTCGGTCATCTCCACCCAGCGCGTGCTGCCATCCTTGTGAAAGGCCTGCAACAGGTACGGCGGCTGCTTCTCCCCGCGCAGCCCGGCCGCGGTCTTGAGGCCAACCTCGGTATTGATCGGATGGTTGGTGATGAACGGCTGGTAGGGACCCAGCATCTCCTCGGGGGTCCAGCCCAGCATCGGGGTCACCGAGGGGCTGATGTAGGAAATGGTCCCAGCGGAATCGTTGGTGTAGAAGAAGTATTCGCTGCTGAGGTTCTCCACCAGATGGCGGTACTTGGCCTCGCTGCTTTGCAGGGCGCGGGTGGTCTCGACGATGCGCGTCACGTCGCTGAAGACCGCGAGCGCGGTGGGCACGCCGGCGAGATCCAGCATCACGCGCTGGATGTCCGCCAGAAAGGTCGTGCCGTCACGACGCAACACCGGGATATTGTGGGCGGTGTCCAGCGAGCCATCGGCCAGCCGCGCGAACTCGGCCGCCACCTGGTCCATCTGATCCTCGGGGTGGATGTGCGCCGGCGTCAGGCCCAGCAGCTCTTCCCGCGAGTAGCCCAGCATCCGGCAGAACCGGTCGTTGACCATCGTGAACCGCTGGGTGGCAATCTCGGCCGCCACCAGGCCCGAAGGGAGCTGGTCGATGATGGTCCGGAGCTTTTGCTCCGCCGCCGCGAGCGCCTGCTGCTGGGCCTTGCGTTGCGAGATGTCGCGGAATACACCCACCTGGTATGCCCGCCCCTGCAAGGTGTAGCGCCGCCCGCTGCTGATCTCCACCGGAATGTCGCGCCCGTCGGCGTGGCGGATCAGGGTCTCGTGCAGCAACACGCCCTGGCGGTCATCCTCCAGGCGCTGCCGGAAGTCCTGCGGTTCGACGTCATACACCTGCGGCGGGTGCAGGTTCGTGAAATGCTGGCCCACCAGTGCGTCCGCCGGGCGACCGAACAGCGCGGCGGCCCGGGCGTTGGCGCTGACCACGGTGCCGGTGGCGTCGTCGGCCATCAACACGGCGTCGGGCATCGACTCGAACAGCACCGCGAAGCGCGCGTGGCTGTCCGCCCGATCCTGTTCGGTGCGTTGGCGCAGCAGGGTCGAGGTGACCAGGCTGGCCATCAGCCCCAGCCAGTTCAGGTCGGCCTCGCTCCAGTCGCGTGGGGCACGCACGGCGTCCAGGGTCATGCAACCGAGCAACTGACCGGCCCCCATCAGGGGTAGCGAACAGACCGACCGGGTGCCAGCCAGTTGCAACAGGCGCGCGGATGCGGACGCCTCAGGGGGCATGCGGTCGGTACAGTCGATGCGGATGCGGCCCACCGTGCGGAGTTGCCCGAGCCACCAGTCGGTCTGCTCCCCCACCACCAGCGTCGCGACCTCCGGGGCGAGCGGGGCGACGCCGTCACGACACCATGCATGCGCGCACACCCAATGGCGGCCCTCGGGCTCGGCCAGAAAGATCAGCGCCCGGTCCACCCCCAGCGCCTCGCCGCTGCGCGCCAGCAAACGCCGCAGCGCCGCGTCGAGTTGCGCGTCCGCGGTGGCCAGCAGTTCCGCGGCCAGTTGCGTCGCGAGCCGCTGGCGCTCGTGCGCCTGCTCGAGGTCCCCCAGGCGGCGCTCGACCGATTGCCGCGCGTGGCGCTCGTGCATGAAGCCCAGGGCCTGGGCGGTGAGGCGCTGATACAGGCCCAGCACGGTCTGCACCAGCACACCGGTAGGACCTTGCATGATCTGCGCAGCCCTCGCGAGGGCCTGCTCCGGCGGCAGACCTTGCCGCGCCGCCGCCGCCGCGAAGGCCATCTGCCGGTCGCTTTCCAGGATGTGCAGGGCCAGCCAACGGCAGAGATACGCAATCAGCCCATCGAGCAGATTCTCGAACGGACGCTCGCCACTGCGCAGCTCGGCGACGTGACGAACGAAGCCTTCATGGCCTTGGTGATGACCATCCAGATGGGGGCCCGGCCCCAGCCGCTCGGCCCAGATCGCCTCCTCGGTGCTGAAGTGGTGTTCCGCGTACCGGGCCAGATCGTCTAGGATCGCCAGGGTCTCCGCCGCCGTCGCCCCCTGCACATAGCAACCTGCGACGCGGTTCAGCAGCGCCACCAGGGTCTGGTGCTGCTCGTCGATCACGGCGATGCCGGTCACGAACTCTTCGGTCCAGGGGAAGATCTCGAAGTGGCGGGCGTGCGCGTCGGTCATCGGGATACCGCACTCTCGATAGGGATCGGCGTGTGCGCCGGCGCCGCCCGGTGCGCGCTATGGGTTCGTGATCGCATAGACCATGTCCTCGATAGAGCGCTTGAAGGACTCGTTCTCGACGAACTGCCGGTAGACCTGCGTATCGTCGGCCAGCAGGTGCTGCATCACCTTGGCCAGCGCCTGATCGTGCGCGAGGCGCGCAGTGTGCGGGGTGTTCTCCTTCGCGTTCTGGTAAGCGGTGTCGGCGGCAACCTTGGGCGCGATGTCTTCGCGGATACGTTTGGCGACCCGGTCGGTGTCGTTGAACAAGGTACCGAACTGCTCGTTGAACGCATTCAGGATACTGCTCAGCCGCCGGGCGGACGACCGCGCATGTGCCCTCTGATCGGCCCAGACGCCGCCGAGCCGGCTGGAAAGCCGGCGATCCCGGTCCGCCGCGCCGGCGCCGAGCCGGCTGGTAACTGAGCCATGCTGTTGGGGGAGGCGTCGCCTCAGACCGACCAGCTCGTGCTCATCGCTATCGAAATCGCTATCGAAATCGCTATCGAAATCGATCGAAATCGAACCGAGTGGCGACCGATCCCGATCCCGATTTTGATGTCGATCTCGACGCGCCAGCCGCCCACCCTCGGCCCTTCTGCCAGGTTTGCGGATCGAACATCAGCGTTGCAGCTCGTCCTGATCCGGGTCCGGGCTCGCCTGTGAGCCGCTGCCGTCGGTGTCCGCAGAGGCTGCCGCGAGACGCGTGAACAAGAGACTGGGCAAGACGGCAATCGCGCCGACGGCCATCAGCCCGACGGCGAACAGCGCGAGCCCGATACCGACGCGGCGGCCGATGACGACGAGCATCCCCAGCGCCAGCAGCGCCGCCGCGGCGAGCATCAGGGTGCGGCGGAGGTCCAAGGCCGCAGCATCCGGCTCCGCCGTCGGCGCCAGGGCCGACAGCAGCAGGAGATTCACCAGCAGCATCAGCGCCGCATTGGGCAGCGAGAAGGGCTCGTAGCCGAAGCGCCCGGCCGCGTGCCGATTTACGACATAGACGCTCCACATGAGCGACGTAAACACGCCGAACGCGGCGGCGAGCCAGGCGGCAGCGAGGAGCGTCTCCATCGAGCGTGCAGTCCGGGCGAAGGCGCGGGCCGTATCAGCCCTGCGTCAGCGACGCGCGGGCCTGCTCATCGGCATGGTACGACGAGCGCACCATGGGCGCGCTCGCGACGCTGTCGAACCCCATCGCCTCGCCCGCGACCCGCAACGCCTCGAACTCGTCCGGCGTCCAGAACCGGCGCACCGGCAGGTGCTCCCGGCTCGGTTGCAGATACTGCCCGAGCGTCAGCATGTTGCAGCCGTGGGCGCGAAGGTCCTGCATCACGCCCAGCACCTCATCCTGCGCCTCGCCCAGGCCGAGCATGAGCCCGGACTTGGTCGGCACCTGCGGATGGCGCGCCTTGAACGCGGCCAGCAGATTGAGCGAGCCCTGATAATCCGCGCCCGGCCGCGCCTCGCGATAGAGCCGCGGCACGGTTTCCAGGTTGTGGTTGAACACATCGGGCACCGCATCGCCCGCGAATGCGCCGAGCGCGATCGCTTCTCGACCGCGGAAGTCGGGCACCAGTACCTCGAGCCGAGTCCCCGGACAACGCGCCCGCACCGCGCGCAGGCAGGCCGCGAAGTGCCCGGCCCCGCCGTCGCGGAGATCATCCCGGTCCACGGAGGTAATCACGACGTAGCGCAGCCCCATGCGCGCAATGGACTCGGCCAGCTTCGCGGGCTCCGCCTCGTCCAGCGGCTGCGGGCGGCCGTGGGCAACGTCGCAGAAGGGGCAGCGGCGGGTGCAGATGTCGCCGAGGATCATGAAGGTCGCCGTGCCGTGGCCGAAGCACTCGCCGAGGTTCGGGCACTGCGCCTCCTCGCACACCGTCGCGAGGCCCGTCTCGCGCAACAGCCGCTTGATGCGCATGACACCCGGCCCGGTCGGCGCCTTGGCGCGGATCCAGGCGGGCTTGCGCGGCATGGTCGTCGTCGCCTCGACCTTCACCGGGATGCGCGACACCTTGTCGTGCCCGCGCTGATGGGTCTCAGGCGAGGCGCGGGACGGGGCTTCGAGCGGGCTTGCGTCGGGCATGGGGTGGTCCGGTGTGATGGGTCCGAGAGCGGACATGGGCGCTTGTGCAGTCTGTTTCGACCCGGGCGACGTGCGGCAGTTTACCAGCACCCGCCGTCCATCCTGCGCGCCCCGGCGGCGTCGGCGCCGTCGCGCAACCACACCAGCGCATTCGATTGTCCTCAGCCGAGCTGCGAGATATCGCGCACCGCCCCGCGGGCGGCACTGGTGGTCATGGCGGCATAGGCGCGGAGCGCCTGGGGACACCTCAGGGACACCTCAGGACACCTCAGGGACAGACCACGTTTTTCGCCAAGCTTTGGACACCTCGGTGGACACCTCAGTGGACACCTCAGGGACAGACCACGTTATTCGCCAAGCTTTGCGCGACATCAATGCTTGCTCTCGCTCTGCCCAGATGCCCGGATGCGCCCGCATTGTCGCTGGCGGCTATCCCATGCACGTGATCCTGCGCGAGACAGGCCGCGCCGCGGTGTTCGTCTGCCGACGGCAGGCTGCGCCGCGGATGCGAGCCCGCGCACCTCCGGAACGCGCGCGCCTGACCGCCTCCGACGCCCGTCAGCCCCAGTGGTCGGTGTTGACCACGCATCCCGCCCCCGCTATCGTCCTCTCCCGAGCCAACCTGGATGCTCAGCCTCTACGGCGATGACGAACGCTGAACCGCTGTTTGTCGATACCAACGTCCTGGACACGACCTTGCGTCTGTGCGCGCGCGAGATCAACGACATCCTTGCCGCCACGGCCGACATTGCCGGGCCGGATGCGACCGTGTGGTTGTTTGGCTCGCGCCTCGATGACGCGGCCCGCGGCGGCGATGTGGACCTGCTCGTGGAGGCGCCCGACGATCTGCCGCCGCTCGCCCGCGCGCGCCTGAAGCTGTTGCTGGAGGCGCGGCTGGGCCTGCCGGTGGATGTGCTGGCCTTGCGGCGCGGGGCGCCACTGCGCCCGTTCGAGGCCGTCGCGAAGGCGCGGGCGAGGCGGCTTGGGGGTGGCGCGTGACTGCGGGCGTGCTGGGGGCCGCGGCTGAACACCTGGCAGGTCTGCTGGAGGCGGTGCAGCGCTGCGTCTACTTCCTCGACGCCTCGCGGGCGCGGTTGTCCTGGCCGTTGACCGGCGAGCGGCTGGCGGAGAACCCGAAGGATGTCGCGTTGTTCGAGGCCCTGGCGGCGGTTAACGAGCGTTTCGCCAAGTTGCAGGACACCCTGGGGGCGGCGATGCGCCATGCCGCGATGCTCGCCGGCGAGCCGACCGACACCTTTTTGCGCACGCTCGTGTTTTTCGAGAAGGTCGGTGTGCTGGACGCCGTCGCACAATGGCAGTTGTGCCGGACCACGCGGAACCTGGCAGCGCATGAATATGACATCGATTACGACCGGATTGCCGCGCACTTCAACGCGCTCGATGAACTGCTGCCGGGGCTTTATGGCACCGCTGCCCGCTTCGTCGGCTATTGCGAGAGCAGTCTTGGCATTCGACCGCAGCCGGGGGCCTTTGCGCCGGAGTTCGCGGCGCTGACCGGGCGGGCCGGGGATTCATCGGTGGCGCAGCGCTGAAGCCTTGTAGAGCATCTTCGCGGGCTCTGGCCCGCGGTGCGGGTCCGGCTGGTCCGCGGTGGCACATCGGCCCGCCGGAGACGAACACCGCCGGAATGTTCAACCGCAGCGCCGCCATCAGCATGCCGGGGGTGATCTTGTCGCAGTTGGAGATGCACACCAGGGCGTCGGCGCAGTGGGCGTTGACCATGTACTCCACCGAGTCGGCGATGATCTCCCGGCTCGGCAGGGAATAGAGCATGCCGCCGTGGCCCATGGCGATGCCGTCGTCCACGGCGATGGTGTTGAACTCCTTGGCCACGCCCCCGGCGGCCTAGATCTCGCGCGCGACCAGTTGGCCTAGGTCCTTCAGGTGCACATGCCCGGGGACGAACTGGGTAAACGAGTTGGCCACGGCGATGATGGGCTTGTCGAAATCGCCGTCGGTCATGCCGGTGGCGCGCCACAGGGCGCGGGCGCCGGCCATGTTGCGGCCATGGGTGGTGGTGCGGGAGCGATACTGGGGCATGGCAGCCTCTGCTGCCTGGCTGGTCGGTCGAATCCGGGGATGATCAGGGAAAGCGGGGCGCGGTGCCAGTCTGGGGGCGGGATGGGCGCCGCGCGGGACGCGCTCTCGATCGAGGCCGGCGTCGCGCCGAGACGGCCAGAGGTGGATCCGAGTCTCGCGCGATCACGCGGCTACACTGTATATAAATGCAGCCCACATCATGCACACAGTGCCACCGACATGGCCGTCGCATCTCAGGGATGCGGACCTTCCCCGTATCGCCGCCGCCATCCCGAGCAATGGTAGCCGCCGTCTCTCTCCCGCGAGGAACGGTGCAGCCCCTCTCGTCTCCCGGTGCCACGCTGCGCCGCAGATGCCGCAGATGCCGCAGATGCGAGCCTCGCACCCCGGAACGCCCGCGCGTGCACCGCCCCCGACGCCCGTCAGCCGCGCTGTTCGGCGTTGACCACGCATCCCGCCCCGCTATTGTCCCCTCCAAGCCCACCTGGGCGCTCAGGGTGGCTTGGATTTCCTATCCGTCCGTTGACGCGCATATTCCAGTCGGAGCTCCTGATATCGGGTCATGTCTCCTCGCACAAGGGCCACCTGGGCCTGGCCATAAAGTGCTTCCGGAAGACCCCGGGTGAGCGCAAGCGCACGTTGCAGCGCTTGTTCTGCCTGCGCGAATCGCGGGTCGGTGCGAATGCGAGCGACCGGTAGCTCCGCCGCCAGCGTCACCAACAGGCGCTGACCGAGCATGGCATTGCCAAGGTCCGATCTGGGATGGGCAGCCACCGTGGCTTGCCAGTGGGAGAGCGGCGTGCGCCATTGTGTGGAGACCCGCTGGCTGGCGCCGAACGCGGCCAGCAGCAAGAGCAAAGCGGTCCCCCATGCGAGCCGCGGGAGCCGCTGCGCCAGTGCCAGCCAGCCGGCCGCGGCCAGCATCGCGAAGCCAATGCTCGGCAGGTACAAGGCGCGTTCGGCGACGACGATACCGATAGGCAGCACATTCGCGACCGGCAACAACGCGAGGGCGAGCAGACTCAGGCCAAGCCGCGCAGCGACCACTGGCTCACTCGCCCGCGGTGCGCCATGCTCGCCCGGTGGACTGTTGCTCAGTAAACGGTTCGGCTGGAGCAACCACCAGGCAAGGGCGGTGCCGGCGACGAGCCAGGCTGCCTGCAACACGGGCCATCCGAAAACCGCGTCGCGCAGATGGCCGTAGTAGGTCGTCTGGGCCCAGGGCATGACCAACAGTTGCAGATAGCTGCCGAGGCTGACAATGATCAGATTGATGCGGGCCCACCACGGATAGTCCCAGGCAACGGAGTCGGTGCCGCTGGGGAACATATCCTCACGCAGTACCGCGAAGCGCAGGCCAATGAACAGGCCGAGCGGCAGCAGCATGAACAGTTCCGTCGGGCCCACCCAGCGCCGCAAGCCCGGGCATCGGGGGCAGAGCACCAGACCACGGGTCAGTGCGAGGGCCGCTGGAAGCGCGGCACCGGCCTCCTTGAATCCGAGGCTGAGCAGATAGCAGGCGCCGATGGCGAGGAGGCGCGGCCAGCCGGGATCGCAATCAGGGCGCTCGATGGCGGACAGAGCGCGTGGCGGCCCTGCGCCCAGACCTGGGCCCCGATTTGAGCCCAGATAGAGCCATAGCGCCCAGACGAAGAACAGGCTCGCGGCCATATCCGCTTGGCCGTAGATGGTCGTCACGGCCTCCGCGTGAATCGGATGCAGCGCGAACAGCAGCGCGCCCGCCAGCGCCGCGGCGCGTCCGCTACCCGTTCCCGGCGCAGCGGCAGGTGATGCCGCCTGCAGTCGGCTGAACAGCCGTTGCAGCAGCAGCAGTACCAACAGGGAGCAGGCCGTGTGCATCCCCAGGCCGACGATCCCGAAGCGGGCGAGGTCGCTGCCGAAGGACAGGCGTTGGGCGCCCAGCAGCAGCAGCGTGAGGGGACGATAGAGACTGCCGCCGGAGAGCTCGCCCCAGTAGCTTTCCCCGAGGAGGCTCAGCAGTTGGCCAACCGGGAGAAACCGGGGACAGACCACGGTTTCCTGCTGCTACACTCGCAGCATGCATTCCATCAGCGCACAATTACGGTGACAGTTTACTCAATGCACCGAATGCGGAACAGCAAGTAGAGCAGAGTCATTCCTTGCCTAATTTCTTCTGGGGGAAATAGGGGACGTGGGGGGAAATAGAGGACGTACCACGGAATACCCGAATGCCTGCCTTAGATGTTGCGTGAGACGGGGCCGAGCGAAATCGGGCACGCGAGCGAAATAGGCGCCGCCTACTCGTCAGGCTCGAACTTCAGCGACAGGGAGTTGATGCAGTAGCGCTCGCCGGTGGGCCGCGGACCGTCCGGGAATACGTGGCCCAGATGCGAGCCGCAGCGGGCACAATGCACCTCGGTGCGGACCATGCCGTGGCTCGCATCGGTGTCGGTCTCGACCGCGGCGTCGGCGGCCGGCTGCCAGAAGCTGGGCCAGCCGGAGCCGGAGTCGTACTTGTGCGCCGACGCAAACAGCTCCGCGCCGCAGCCGGCGCAGAGGTAGCGGCCCTTGTCCTTCGTCGCCCAGTAGGCACCGGTGAACGCGGGCTCGGTGCCGTGCTGGCGCAGCACGCGGTATTGATCGGGCGCGAGCTCCGCGCGCCATTCGGCGTCGGACTTCTCGATCTTCTCGGTCATGTCGGTCTCCTCGAAAACGGGGCGTCGGGGGGCGGCTCGGGTTGTGAGCGCGGCGGGCCGCCGGCTATACTGGTCAGCCCGCTGAGAAGGCCGTGGCAGCATCGCCAATCGGCTGATCTACAAAGGAATTAAAGGCAATCCCCATGCATGCGCGCTCGTTCCAACCGCCGCCTCGCACCCTTATGGGGCCCGGCCCCGCCGATGTCCACCCGCGGGTGCTGGCAGCAACGGCGCGCCCCACCATCGGCCACCTGGACCCGGCCTTCGGCGCCATGATGGAGGAGCTGAAGACGCTGCTGCGCTACGCGTTCCGCACCGAGAATGCGCTCACCATGCCCGTATCGGCGCCCGGCTCCGCCGGCATGGAGACCTGCTTCGTCAACCTGGTGGAGCCCGGCGATAAGGTCATCGTCTGCATCAACGGCGTCTTCGGCGGGCGCATGCGCGAGAACGTGCTGCGTGCGGGCGGCGAGCCGGTTGTGGTCGAGGACGACTGGGGCCGCGCCGTGGACCCCGAGAAGCTCGAAGACGCGCTCAACGCCCACCCGGACGCGAAGCTCGTCGCCTTCGTCCACGCCGAGACATCCACCGGCGCGTGCTCCGACGCGAAGACGCTGGTGGAGATCGCGCGACGCCACGGCTGTCTCACCATCGTCGATGCGGTCACGTCGCTGGGCGGCTCGCCGTTGGAGGTGGACGCCTGGGGCATCGACGCGGTCTATTCCGGCAGCCAGAAGTGCCTGTCCTGCACGCCGGGCCTCGCACCGGTGAGCCTCAGCGAGCGCGCGCTGGCCAAGGTCACCGCCCGCTCGACACCGGTGCGCAGTTGGTTCCTGGACCTCAACCTGGTGCTCGGCTACTGGCAAGGCACGGACGGCGGCAAGGGCAAGCGCTCCTACCACCACACCGCCCCGGTCAACGCCCTGTACGCGCTACACGAGGCGCTGGTGATGCTCGCCGAAGAGGGCATTGAGCAGGCCTGGGAACGCCACCGCACCAACCACCTGGCGCTGCGCGCGGGCCTTTCGGCACTGGGCCTGGAGCTGGTCGTGCCGGAGGCCGAGCGATTGGCGCAGCTCAACGCCGTCGCGGTGCCGGGCGGCATCGACGAGGCCGCGGCGCGCGCGCGCCTGCTCGAGACCTACAGCCTCGAGATCGGCGCCGGCCTGGGTGCGCTCGCGGGCAAGGTCTGGCGCATCGGGCTCATGGGCTGGTCGAGCCGGCCGGAGAACATCCTGCTGTGTCTGGGCGCGCTCGGCAGCGTGCTGCGCGACATGGGGCACGACGCCGACACCGGCGCGGCACTCGCGGCGGCGCAGGCGGCGCTCGGCCGCTGACCCGCGCCCCATTGACCCAGCCCAACAGTCCACGCCGCGCCCGCAGCCGGCGCAACCGGCCGCTGCTGCCGCGGCTGGCGCTGGCGGTTGCCGCCATCGGGCTCTTCCTGCTCGCCTACCAGTGGGGCAACCAGAGCCGCTTCGGCGGCGGCCAGCCGCCCGCCATCGGCGGCGTACTGCTGCGCCCGGCACAGCCGCTGCCCGACTTCGTGCTCACGACCACGACCGGTGCGCCCTTCGGCCGCGCGGACCTGCTGGAACACTGGAGCCTGCTGGCCATTGCGACGCTGACGGGAGCGGACGGCCACCGCAGCCTGGCGCGACTGGTAGACGTCTACAACCGGCTCGCCGGCCAGCAGCAGCTCCGCGCGCGGCTGCAGCTCCTGTTGCTGACCGCGGATGCAGTGCCGGCGCTGGCCCGGGACTTTGAGCGCCTGTCCCCGGCCATTGCCGTGCTGAGCGCCGAGCGGGCCGCCGTCGCCGAGCTTGCGGGCGCGCTGGGCGCCGATCCCGAGCAAGCGCCGAGCGGCGCCGACGGCGAGCCGCCGACGCTCTTCCTGCTCGACCCCGCGGCGGAGCTGGTGGCGCTCTTTCCGAGCGCTCAGGCCCCCGCCGACATCGCCGAGGACATTCGCGCGCTGGAGCGCTACTGGGCGCATCGGCCAGAACCGGACGCCGCCGATGACTGACCCTGCCCCACGACCCAGCGCCGCCGGCCCGCTCGGGGAACGGCTGTTCGTGCTGCTGCAGCACGCGCTGCCGCAGCATCCGCTGTCACGCTTCGTGCACGGCCTGACCCGACTGCCGGCGGGGCCGCTGACCCGCGTCGCGGTGGCCGCGTTCATCCGCGCCTACGGCGTGGACATGCAGGAGGCGGAACAGGCAGACCTGAGCGGCTACAGCACCTTCAACGCCTTCTTCACCCGCGCGCTGCGGCCCGCTGCGCGGCCGGCGGACCCGCGCCCGGAGGCGCTGCTGGCACCGGCCGACGCGCTCATCAGCCAGATCGGCCGGCTCGATCAAGGCGAGCTGGTACAGGCCAAGGGACACACCTTTTCGGTGGCGGACCTGCTTGGCGGCGACGCGGACCTTGCCGCGCCCTTCGCGGACGGCGCCTTCGCGACCCTGTACCTCGCGCCACGGGACTATCACCGCGTGCACATGCCGCTCGACGGCAGGCTCACGGCGGCCATCCACGTGCCGGGGCGGCTCTTCAGCGTCAATGCGATCACGGCGGCGCGGGTGCCGCGGCTCTACGCGCGCAACGAGCGACTGGTGTGCCTGTTCGACAGCGCGGTCGGGCCGCTTGCGGTGGTGCTGGTGGGGGCGATCTTCGTCGGCGGCATCGAGACCGTCTGCCATGGCCCGGTGACGCCGCCGCGCGGCCGGCGGGCGCGCACCCTGCGGATGCCCGAGCCGGCACCCCGGCTTGCCCGGGGCGCGGAGCTCGGGCGCTTCGCAATGGGCTCGACGGTCATCCTGCTGCTGCCCGGTGACGCCGTGGCGTGGCTGCCGGAGCGCGGTCCGGGCACTCGGGTGCGGGTCGGCGAGGCGCTCGGGCTGGTCAGGCCGCAGGGCTGAGGCCTTCTCCACCTTGTCCCTCGCCGCGCAGCCAACGTGGCGGTCTCAACTCCGCAGAACGCAAAACGGCCCCGCGCCAGCGCGGGGCCGTTTCTGGGACCGTCAAGGGCGGAGCGCCCCTGGATCGACGTTGCGCAGCGCGCTCAGCGGCCCTGGAATTGCTGCGCCGGAGGCATCGGCGAGAACTGCGGCGCCCACATCGGCGTGGGGCGGCTCGGCGCCAGCGTCCGCGGCCGCGCCTGCGGCACCACGAAGGTGTTGGGGCCGGCGTAGGGCAGCGGGGGCATGACCCGGGGCTGCGGGGCCGGCTCCGCCGCGGCGGTTGTCTCCGCGGGCGCCGGTGCCGGCTCTGCGGCGGTCTCGGCAGCCGGTTCCTCGGCGGCCGGCGCTTCGGCAGCAGCGGTCTCGGCAGCCGGCTCCTCGGCGGCGGTCTCGGCAGCCGGTGCTTCGGCAGCAGCGGTCTCAGCAGCCGGCTCCTCGGCGGCGGTCTCGGCAGCCGGTGCTTCGGCCTCAGCGGTCTCGGCAGCCGGCGCTTCGGCAGCAGCGGTCTCAGCAGCCGGCTCCTCGGCGGCGGTCTCGGCAGCCGGTGCTTCGGCAGCAGCGGTCTCGGCAGCCGGCTCCTCGGCGGCGGTCTCAGCAGCCGGTGCTTCGGCAGCAGCGGTCTCGGCAGCCGGCTCCTCGGCGGCGGTCTCGGCAGCCGGCGCTTCGGCAGCAGCGGTCTCAGCAGCCGGCTCCTCGGCGGCGGTCTCGGCAGCCGGTGCTTCGGCAGCAGCGGTCTCAGCAGCCGGCTCCTCGGCGGCGGTCTCGGCAGCCGGTGCTTCGGCAGCCGGTTCCGCGGTGGCGGTCTCGGCAGCCGGTGCTTCGGCTGGGGCGGGCTCTGCCGGAGCCGGCGGCGCGACGACAGCAACGCTGCCGATGGGCGCCAGGTTCGCAGCCACCTGCGCGGGCGTCGGCTGGTCGACGAGGCGAGCGGCCTGTCCCAGCAGGAGATAGGCACCGCCGATGACGAGGAACGCGACGGTGCCCTTCACCATTGCGGTTCCGATGTCGTCGGTGAAGATCGTCGAGAACTGTTTCGCCAGCCAGGACAGTGCGTTGCTCACGGTCGTATTCCTCATTCTACGGCTTGAATCGGTACGGCTTGAATCGGTACGGCTTGAATTGCTTCTGGTGGTTGGGTCGGCCCGCCGCAGCGCTGCGCCGCGACAAGTATGAAATCTTCGCGGTTGAAACCCAGCCCTGCGCGCGGGCGCCGTACGCTGCCTCATCGACGGCGCAGATGCAAGGCCCGATTGCGTTCAACTCGCCTGATGGGCCGCAGCCGACACCGTCGTTGGTTGGTTGGTACCCGCGCCCCGGACTCGCCGAGGATGCTGCATGCCCGAGGCGTCCGCCCGTCCCGCGGCTGCCGTGCGATTTGCGGGCGGACCTCGGAAATTCCACCCACCGCCGCAGGGTAATGCACAGCGCGTGCAGGGGCGCCGGGGCCGGACGATTTGTCCGGCACGCGACGACGCGCAGGCCCGTCCGTCGCCCGCGCCGACATTCAGCTCCCGGGCGCGTGCACCCCAGCGTGCACCCCATGGTCGGCAAGCCAACGCACGTCCAACTCCCAGTCGACTCGGTCCACCTCGGCTTGGCCGAGCATCAGCCCCTGCGCGCGCTTCTGGTGTTCGATAAGCTCCTGCTGCGCGGCGAGCATGGACGGATCATCCTGGGCCTTGCCGGCGAGCTCGGGCTTGATGATCTCAAGGAAGCGCATCGCCGGCACGTCAAAGGAGCGCGGCGTAGACAAAACCACGACGCCGTCGTCATAGTCGACGACGCGAAAGCGGTAAGGATAACTTGAAAGGTCCTGGTCGGCGGCAAGAACGTCGTTCAGCTCGCCGACGCGCGGATTGAAACTGGTGGAGATCCACCAGGCCAGGGCGCCGACGACGATGACGCCGAGCGCGATGCTGTAGTTGCGGGTAAAGCTGTCCATGGTGATGGCCCTGCTGGTTGTCGGAGGCTGCGGCCAGTTGCCGCGCGATGAACGTCACGATGGCCGAACACGGCGACATAAGCGATGAAAATCCGCAAACTAGGCCGGCCGTCTCGACGTCGGCGACCGCCCACGGCGGCGTCGGTCTTGCGGTAACCTTGGGCTCCACGCATTCTGCCCTGCCCGGACCTGCCGCCGGCCTGCCGTAAGGACCGAGACATGACCCAGAACAACCTGAACAAGCTCGTGCTGCTGGCCTTGGTGGCGATCATCTCGCTGTTGTTCGTCGGCATGATCGCGCAATTTCTGATGGCCATCCTCATGGCCGGGCTCTTCTCCGCGCTGACCCAGCCGACCTTTCACTGGCTCACGGACCGCTTCGGCGGCAACCGCTACCTCGCCGCGGCGGTGAACCTGCTGTTGCTGGTGCTGGTGGTGCTGCTGCCGCTGATGCTGCTCGCCGGCATCTTCATTGCGCAGGCAGTGGGCGTGGGCAAATCGCTGACCCCCATCGCGGTGCAGTTCGTCCGTGAGCCGGAGGCCTTCCTCACCTGGCTGCAAGATCTGCCGTTCTACGGCGATGTCATGGTCTACGAGAACGAGCTCAAGAACCGCCTCGTGCAGTCCATCGAGGCCGCCGGCGGGTTTCTGGTGGGCGGGATCTCGTCGGTGGCCATCGGCACCGCGAACGTGCTCTTCATGGCGCTGGTGTTCCTGTACACGTTCTTTTTCTTCCAGATCGACGGCCACAAGGTGGTGCACGCCATCCTGTACTACCTGCCGCTGGAGGATCGCATCGAGCGGCGGCTACTCACCCGGTTCACGCTGGTCACGCAGGCGATGATCAAGGGCACGCTGCTCATCGGCCTGCTGCAGGGCGCCCTCGCCGGCATCGCCTTCGCCGTCGGCGGTATCCCGCATTCGGTGTTCTGGGGCACGGTCATGGCGGTGCTGTCGATCGTGCCCGGCATCGGCTCGGCGGTGGTGTGGGTGCCCGCATCCATCGTTCTCATCGTCCAGGGCAACGTGGCCGCCGGGCTCGGCGTCATGCTGTTCTGCGCGCTGGTGGTCGGCAGCATCGACAACCTGCTGCGCCCGGTCCTGGTGGGCAAAGACACCAACATGCACGAGCTGATGATCTTCTTCGGCACCCTGGGCGGGCTCTTCACCTTTGGCATGGCGGGGCTGCTCATCGGCCCCGTCATTGCCTCGCTGTTCCTGACCGTCTGGGAGATCTACGGCGAGGCCTTTAGCGACGTGCTGCCGGAGGTGGGGGACGAGACCGTCGCGTCCCCGCCGGCCGTAGCGAGCGCGGAGCATGACCTGGGCGATGAGCCTGAGCGGGTGAGCACGGCGGCAGCGCAGGGGGCGGCGGAGCGGCAGGCCGCGGCCGAGGTCGAGGTCGAGGACAAGCAAACGGCGGGCTAGGGAGCAAGCGGGGCGACACCTAAATCGAACCGAGCGCAACGGATCCCGATTCCCATCCGGATCCCGAAAGTGAGCCAAAGGGCCGAGGGCCGAGGAGGTCGGAGGTCTTCCTTAGCCCTCGGCCCTCGGCCCTCGGCCCTTGTGCCGCGTTCGTTAGTTCAAGCCCCTCGCCGACCCGAGCCGCCGGCGCTCAAGCATCCGCATCGCTCCAGCGACCCAGATGCTGCTCCAGCCGGCGCACGCGCCCGCGCAGGCGCTCGATCTCGTCGATGAGCTCGAGCGCGAGTGCGGCGCCGGGCAGATTCAGCTCCAGGTCGCGCTGCAGCCGCACGGCACGGCGCACGCGGATGACCTCGATGCCGCGGAACACCCACTGCTCCGGCGCAGCACCGCGCGGGTGCAGCATGCCCTCGGCGACCATGGAGCGGATCTGCTCGACGCTGACGCCGCAGACGCGTGTAAGCTCGGTGAGCTGCACCGAGCATTGTTCGTCCAGCAGCTCTCCTTCGATGCCCGCTTGCGGCTGTGCCATGACTCAGACTCCCAGCTTGGCGCGTGGATTGAAGGCCCGGAAACGCTCGGCAAGCTGCTCGAAGGCGGCCTTCTCGCTCGCATCCGTCGCCGGCGGGTTGACGATCTCCAACTGCACGTAAGCGTCCCCGGCGGTCTTGCCGGGCAGGCCGCGGCCCTTGAGCCGCAGGCGCTGGTTGCTCTGCGCGCCCGCCGGGATCTTGAGACTGACCTTGCCGCCCAAGGTCGGCACCGACAGCGTGGCACCGAGGGCCGCCTCCCACGGGGCAATCGGCAGGCGCAGGTTAATGTCCCGCCCTTCTGCGCGGAAGACCGGATGCGGCGCGAACTCGACTTCAAGATACAGGTCCCCGGGCTCACCGCCGCCGATGCCGCCGCCGGCCTGCCCGGCGAGGCGGATCTGCTGCCCCTCGGTGACGCCGGGCGGGATGCGCACGTTGAGCGTGCGGGTGGCGAGGCGCACGCGGCCCTTCTCGTCCGCCTCCGGCACCTCCAGGCTGAGCTGGCGCGTGGCGCCGTGGTAGGCGTCTTCAAGCGAGATGCGCACACGCGCGGTCTGGTCGGAGCCCCGCGCCGAGAAGCCGCCGCGCCCGCCGCCCGTGCCACCGCCCATGCCGCCTCCCCTGCCGCCGAACCCGCCCAGATCGCCGAAGATGCTGGAGAAGAAATCGCTGAACTGCGCCGCCTCTTCCGGCGACATGCGCTCGGCCCGCTGCTGCCAGCCGCCGCCCGCGGGGCCGCCGGCTGCGCCATAGCCGGGCGGCGGGCGAAACTCATCCCCGGCCTGCCAGCCGCTGCCGAGCGCATCGTAGGCGGCGCGCTTCTCGGGGTCTTTCAGCACCTCGTTGGCCTCGTTGACCTCCTTGAAGCGGGCCTCCGCGTCCACCTCCTTGCTCACGTCCGGGTGGAACTTGCGCGCGAGCTTACGATAGGCGCGCTTGATCGCGTCCTGATCCGCGCCGCGGTCGACGCCGAGGATCTTGTAGTAGTCCTTGTATTCCACGGGTGTGCCTCTCGCTCGATCTCCGGTGGGCGCGTCGCCGGTCGCGCCGTTGCCGACATTCTACCGAGGCCGGGGCTCAGCGGAGAGCGCGGTGTCGAGCAACCTGAGCGTTGTCGCAGGGGCGAGGGCCAAGGATGGCTCCCTTGGCCCTCGGCCCTCGGCCCTCGGCCCTTCCCCCCAGATGCGCCCGTCAGCGCACACGCCCCAGCCCCTCCAGCGGCGTGACGTTGCCGCGCAGCACGTTGTTGCTGAGCACCACCTCCACCGTGGTGGAGAAGTTGCGCACGAAGACGGCCTGCTGGCCGCCCTCGGCCGTGAAGCGGTTGCCGGCGACAAAGAGCACGCCCGGCGCCTCGCGGTTGGCCTCCGGCGCAAAGGATATCGCGGCGTTGTTGTCGGCGCGCTCGCTCTTGCGCAGCACGTTGTCGCGGACGGTGGCCTCGCCGCCCTCTGCGAGATCGATGAGATAGCTGGAGCCGCCGTCGCCGTCCACGATGCGGTTGCCGACAATGGTGTTGCTGCGCGCGCGGGACTTGACCTGGTGGCCGATGACGGCGTCGTGGATGTAGCTGCCGCGCAGCTCGAAGCGCGCGATCTGCCCCACGTAGATGTTGTGGCCGAGCTTGCCGTAGCGCTCGTAGTCGACGATGTTGTGGTCGAACTCGGAGTCGATGATGGCGAGCTCGCCGCGGCCGTTGTTGTTGGTCAGGATGCCCATCTGGTGGTCGTGAAAGTGCACGTTGCGCAGCGTGAGCTTACCGCCCTCGGCGCGGATGGCCGCGCCGGCGAAGCCCGGCACGCGGGTGCCGGACATCTCGACGTTTTCCACCAGCACCTCGTCACCCTTGATGACCCAGATGGCCTTGCCCTCCGCCGCGCGCCCTGCGGCGCGCAGGTGCGGCCGCCCGTCGACGCCGCGCAGCGTGAGCCGGTTCTGTCGCCAAGACGCCACATCCGCGGTGTAGTCGGCGGCAACAATCTCCACCGTGTCGCCGTCCTGCGCAATGCGCGCGGCCTCGCTCGGCACCTTGAGCGCCTCGTCCGGCCCGACCCGCAGCACCCGCGCCCAGGCGTCGTCGGCCGGCAGCAGCAGACAGGCCAGCGCCAGCAGCAGCACCCAGCGCAGCGTTTGGCCCGGCCCGCCAGCAACCGTCTTAACCAGCAACATCGAACCCCTCTAGCAGCCGCAGCCGCAGCCGCAAACCATCAATCCAGGCAAAGCGCTGGCAGATGAGTCAAGTTCTCACAACAACACCGTGGGGGCCAGAGGGCCGAGGGCGGAGGAGTACGCCCTTGGCCGTCGGCGCTCGGCCCTTCTTCCTTAGCCCTCGGCCCTTGGCCCTTCTTCGTCGCCCCTTCCTCAAGCAGCAACCGTCCGTTCCCGCGCCCACGCCCGCAATGCCGCTATCTGGGCATCCATGACAACGGACAAGGGCTGGGTCGAGGCGAGCTCCGTCAGCAGCACGTCGGTGTCCGGTGCGCGGTCCTCGGCGTCGGCAGCATAGAGGGCCGACACCACCGCCTGCTCGATGCCGGCGCCGGTGAAGCCGTCGCTGGCGGCGGCGAGTTGGCCCAGGTCGAACAGTTGCGGGTCGAGTCCGCGCTTGCCCAGATGGATGCGGAAGATCTCCGCACGCACCTGCGCGTCGGGTAGGTCCACGAAGAAGATCTCATCGAGCCGCCCCTTGCGCACCAGCTCCGGCGGCAGCCCGGAGATGTCGTTGGAGGTGGCGACCAGGAACACGCGGGTCTTGCGCTCCGCCATCCAGGTGAGCAGCGTGCCGAGCAGCCGCTTGGGCGTGCCCTCGTCGCCTTGGCCGCTCGCGATGCCCTTCTCGATCTCGTCGCACCAAAGCACGCAGGGCGCCATGACGTCGGCGGTGCGCAGCGCGTCGCGCAGGTTGCGCTCGCTCTCGCCGATGTACTTGTTGTACAGCGCGCCAAAGTCGAGCCGCAGCAGCGCGACGCCGAGCCGGCCGGCGACGGCCTTGGCGGCGAGGCTCTTGCCGCCGCCCTGCACGCCGAGCAACATGATGCCTTTGGGCACATCGCTGCTTTTGCCGGACTTGCCGCCGGCCTTGCCGACGCCGCCGTCGAGAAAGGCCTCGCGGCGGCGGTCGACAAAGCGCTTGAGATTCTCAAGCCCCGCCACGTCGGCGAAGTTGGCCGTGTCGTACTCGAACGACACGGCGCCCTCGGGGCTCAGCAGCTCGTACTTGGCGCGTGTCACGTCGCTGACGTCGGACTCGGTGATGGCGCCGTCGTTGCGGATGGCACTGCGGATGAGCCTGCGCGCGTCAGACTCGGTGACGCCGAGCAGGTTGCGGGCGAGCTGCGCCACGGCGTCGCGGTTGGCGCGAAAACTGCGGTTCGGCGCCGCGTGCTGCCAGGCTTGGGCCTCCTCGCGGATCAGTGCGAGCAGCCGGTTGCGGTCCGGCATGGTCAGCTCGAAGCGGGCGGCCAAGTGCTTGAGCTCCGGCGGCGTGGCGAGCGCGTGACTGAGCAGCACCAGCCGGCGCGCGGCCGTGCCGAAGCCGTGCGCGATCTCCTTCAGCAGCCGCACGTGCAGCGGGTGGTCCAAGAATGGGTGAAAATCGAGCAGGAGATAGATGCCGGACTGCGTCGTCGCCTTGATGTGCTTAAGGGCCGCGGCGGGCTCCGCGAGCTGCTCCTGCGGGATGTCGTACTCGGCGCGGCAGAGCCCGTCGGTGACGCTCCAGCGAAAGACCGGCTCGCCTAAGCGCATGCCGAGCCGGGTGAACAGCTCCAGGATACGCGGCTCCTCGCGGGACTCGATCAGCAGGAGCGGGGTCTCGGAGCGCAGGATCAGCTCCAGGTCGTGCAGGTCCGAGCGCATCGGGGAGACTCCGTGGGTCCGATCAGTCTGCCGCCGCGCCCGCGCAGGGCGCGAAGAAGGCGTTGCTCATGGCCTCGATGCACTTGCCGCCGGTGTCGGTGCGCCCGCTTGGGTCGGCAACCGCGAGGCGCTCCTCGGTTTCCAGCGCCTCAAGCTGCTGCGCGGCATCGCAGGCCGCGCTGCTCGCGCAGGCATCGGCGGCACCGCAGGCTTGCGTCACCAGTGCGCGGCAGCGACCGTCGCCCTGCCGGGTCAGGCTCGCGCACGCGGGAAAGGCCGCCTCCGACAGGGCCTGCCGGCAGCGCTCCTCGGTGGGCACGGGTGCCGTCGCGTCCATGCTCTGGTCGGGCAGCATCGCGAGGTCGCGGCGTTCGCGCTCCACATCGGCGAGCAGCGTGCGGGCCTGAAGACAGGCGGCCTGACTGATGCAGGCGTCGTCGAAGCCGCAGGTCTTGCGCACCAACTGCATGCACCAGCGGTCCTCGTACAGCGGCTCCGGCGGGCGAGCGCCGGACCAGGCGTCCACCATGTCCCGGGTGGGCACCGCGACGCCGTCGCGCACGATCACCGTCGAGCCGTCCTCCAGCCGATGCACGCCGTCCCAGAGCGGGCGGGTGCTGCCGCCCTCCTCCCGCAGGGCGCGGCGCGTATCGGGGTCAACGACGATGCTGCCGCCTTGTGAGAGATCACCGCGCCAGGTCTGCGCGGCCGGCGCAAGCGCAAACAACAAGAGCCCCGGCGCCGCCAGGGCGCAGACGCAGCGGACTAGATTGCTTGACGGCGCCAAGATGTTTGCAGATGAGTCAAGCTTCACGACGACAAGGTGCTTGAGGGGAAAAGGGCCAAGGGCTGAGGGCCAAGGGCCAAGGGAGCCCGCCTCGGCCCTTGGCCCTCGGCCCTTGGTTCAATACGCCGACGAGCGGGCTGCGCAAGACGAGGCGCCGTGCCCTGGTCGGTCTGAGGCTGTGCCTCGCTAGGACCTGTCGGAGTCTACCAACGGCGTGCCCGGATCGGCAGCCCCGCGAGGCTCAGTCCGGCGCGTCAGCGTCCGCCCTTGCACATACGCAAGCACTCGTCGAGGCTCTCGAAGGGCACGTTGCCCTGACAACCGCCCCACAGGAACTGCCGGCAACTGTCGGACTGGTAGTCGAAGTAATAGGCGGGTTTCGCGGCGCGGCAGGGGCCGGGGTCAGGCTGCTCAAGGCAGCTCACGTGCAGGGCGTCGGCGGGCACGGCGGGCACGCTGTCCGGGTTGTCCTTGCCGCCGCCACCGCAGCCGGCGAGCAAGGCTACCGACAACGCGGCCGACGCACGCAAAACGGGGGAAACAGGTACCCGCAACATCGAAAAGCTCCGGTGGGGTGAATCAAGGGAATCCCGTGCTCCGTCTCAGGTCCGCTCGGCTCGCGGGCTGCGGCGCGGCCCGGTCGGGTCAGCGGCGCGCTGCACGAGGCGGACCTCGCGGCCCGTCGGTGCGCTGAGCCACCAGTCCCGGTGGCGGCAGTCGGCAGCGTTGGCTGCCATGACGCGCTCGACGCCATCACGCCGGAAGCCCCAGCCCTTGACCCGCGGCCCATGCAGGAACAGCGTCCAGGCCGGTCGGCCACCGCGCAGCACAACGCGATGATAGTCCGTTCCGCGCAGCCGGTTGAGCCGAAAGGGGCGCACATGACGACGCGAGACGCGCGGTTCAGCCGCCAGCATATCGCCAGCGCTGTCGGCCACAGCGGCCGGCACCCCGCACAAGCGCAGCTCGTCATACCCACCGCTCAGCACCAGGCTCACGGCGCGGTCCCACGGATGATCGTGCAGGCCCCGATCGGGATCGGAGTCCACGAACCGGTGCAGATAGGCATGCCAGCCGCGGAGCCCGAGCCGGTCCAGCCCGGCCAGATAGTAACGCTCCAGGTAAGGCTCGCCGTGCTCGCCGTCGATGATGCGGCAGGGCAGGCGGCGGGTGATGCGGTGCAACAATCGCTCGATCATGGCGAAGACGACGACACTGAGGCTTGGAAAGACGTTCAGGCTAGCGCCTTGCGGGCTCAAGCGCTGAGTCTGTCTCCGCAGAGCGCGGATCTCGCGGGACCATGTCGCAAGCAGCACGCCCGGCGACTTCATGATACCGACCGCCGCCTGCGCCTTGACGGGCGCTGCGCCGCATGCGGTGCCGTCTGACGCCGCCTTGCCGGGAGCGCGAAGCCATACTCCCGCGCGCGCGGGACTCGCCGGCTTGGCGCACGTAACGCCGCAGGGAATGCTGCCCGAGACCTTTGCCGAGAGACCCGGATACGGCCCGCGCGCTGCGCGCAGTCGGCGGCGTGTGACTCCGAGACGCTTACTCAGCGGCGTCGAACCGCAGAGTCGCCGGCGGAACCCAAGTCCAGACTGCGTACAATGCCGCGGGCAACATGGCTCGCTGTTGCTTGCCGCTCTTTCCCGCTTGCCCGCGCCGTCAAGCGGCGTTATCGTTGATCATCTCCACACCCTCAGCCTCAGGACTATGGACTATCCGGCGAGCATCGCCCCCGTATCGCCTCAATTGCGTGGGGAACCTGGACGCGGGCTTGATGTTGTTCCGGTGGTCGAGCTCAGTCTCGTCGTGCCGGTTCTAAACGAACGCGATACCGTCGGCTTGTTCTTGGATTGCATCGGCGGGATCTTCGACAAAGACCCATCCGTTCAGCTGGAAATCGTGTTTGTTAACGACGGAAGCACCGACGGCACACTTGAGTTCTTGTGCAACCGGCAGCGCATCGATGAGCGTGTGAAAGTCGTGGATCTGAGCCGCAACTTCGGCAAAGAAGCCGCACTGACGGCCGGGCTCGATATTGCGCGAGGCCGGGTCATCGTGCCCATCGACGCCGATCTCCAAGACCCTCCAGAGCTCATCCTCGAAATGATCGGCCTGTGGCGTCAGGGTTACGACGTGGTCCAGGCCCGGCGGATCGATCGACGGGCCGACTCCCTGCCAAAGCGCCTGTCTTCCAGCTGGTTCTATCGGCTTCACAATTGGATCGCAGAGCCGAAGCTCCCGGAGAACGTTGGTGACTTCCGACTCATCGACCGGGCAGTGGTGGAAGCGCTAAAGACCCTCCCCGAGTCTCGCCGCTTCATGAAGGGCTTGTTCGCCTGGGTCGGCTTTCGCACCGCCGTGGTGGATTACGTTCGGCCACCGCGCGCAGCCGGTTCCAGCAAGTTCAATGGCTGGCGCCTGTGGAATTTCGCTCTTGAAGGACTAACGAGTTTCAGCACAGCCCCCCTGCGGGTATGGACTTACCTTGGTGGTTTGGTGGCCGGTCTGTCCTTTTTGCACGGTCTTTTCATTTTGATCCGGGTTTTCGTTTATGGCGTGGACACGCCCGGCTTCGCCTCTTTGTTCGTGGCGATGACATTTTTAGGGGGACTGCAACTGATCGGTATCGGCGTCCTCGGCGAGTATCTCGGACGCGCCTACCTGGAGACCAAGCGCCGCCCAATCTATATTGTCCGCCGCGTATACGAGCATAAGAATTAACCCGCTGGAGAGATGCAGCATCGACCCGCAACGCGGCGACAAACTCGCAGACGTTTCCGGGCAGAACCTATGCATGCGGCGCTGTGCGACCGTGTCGGCACGTCCAGCACCGCTTGGACCGACTCGCGTTGATCATTGTTCCGAGCACCTGAGCGAGTCCGCTGCACAATCAAACCGTCAGGCCATCCTGGCCTGCCCCGGTCAAGGCTGGAAGCACTGACGGCGCACGGTTTCCGGCGACTGGCCGGAACGTTCATACAAGGCAGCCCGATTTGGTGAAAGAATGGATCTTAAAGAAACCGACATTCTCGGCGCTCGCATCGCCGAGCACTGGTACTACAAGTCAAAAGCCGCGGCGATGATGCGTCTGCTGGGCTCCGCGCGCCCCACCCGCGTCCTCGACGTTGGTGCTGGCTCCGGCTTCTTCTCCCGTCGTATTCTAAGCTTGACGGACGCGGAGGAAGCGTGGTGCGTGGACATATCGTACACATCCGACTCGGATACGCGTGAGAACGGCAAACCCATCCATTTCCGGCGCCAAATCGAGCGGGTGGACGCGGACCTCGTGCTCCTCATGGACGTGCTTGAGCACGTTGATGAAGATGTCGCTCTGCTCAGGCACTACGTGGGACGGGCATCCCCAAACGCGCGCTTCATGATCTCTGTCCCAGCGTTCCAGTTCCTCTGGAGCGGGCATGACGAGTTTCTGGAACACAAGCGTCGATACACGCTGGCGCAGATCGAGGGCGTTGCAACCGCCGCCGGCCTTGAGTTGGAACGGGGCGCTTACTATTTCGGGGCCGTTCTCCCCCTCGCCACCATCACCCGTCTCGCAGAGCGGCTGCGCTCCGGTGCGCCCCAAGCGCCCGGGTCTCAGCTGAAGCTGCATCATCCTGTCGTTAATTGGGCGCTCAGCGTTTTGTGCCGTGCCGAGTTACCCGCGATACCGATCAATCGCTTGGCGGGACTGACCGCCTTCTGCGTTGCCCGCAAACCGTGACGGACGCCACTAACAAGACGGCAAGACCGACTCGGCTTGGCCATAGCGCCACCCAGGAGCTGCTCTACGCAACCCGCTTCGCCTTGGTCGGCGCAGCGGCAACTCTCGTACATCTTACAGCGGTGTGGTTGCTCATCGAGCGAACCAAGTTGCCCCCGTTGTCCGCCAACGCACTCGCCTTTCTCTGCGCGTTCGGTCTTTCCTTTGCGGGCAACTACTACTGGACCTTCGGGCGACCGGGCTCTCCGCGCGCGGCCATCACCCGCTTCTTCTTCGTATCAAGCAGTGCTTTCGCGCTCAATACGCTGGTGCTGGCCGCATTGATCAGGGCGGACTTACTACCTCCGTCCATCGCCGCGATCGTTGCCGCACTCGTCATCCCCGCCGTTACATTTCTCGCAAGTCGCTTTTGGGTGTTCAGAGATTCCCGACTCTGAAGAGATTGCGTGCCCAGAAGGGCCGCGGAGCGTTACCGTTCGCAGATCTGAGGCGTCGGCCAGCACATCCGCCATCACGCGCTACAGCGCTTCGCCAACGTCCAGCGGGATCATCCTTCCGGCCATTGGGGCGGCTATAAAACGCCTCTGCGTTCCGGGCACCGCCTGCTACCGTTCGGTCGCGCGAAATAGAACGACCGCCTCCGCAGACCAGAAACTGTCGAAGTCCGACAGCCGAAGTCCGTGGTCGCCCAGGAGCTGCTCCACTTGTGACGGCGTCTTCCGCGCGATCCAAGCAACGATTGGACATCTACTTTCTTGCACGCGGGCGACATTCGCGGCCGAGAATGGCACCAGGCTAACCTGGATATTTCGCCCGGCGAAGGAGTGCAGGAACAGTTCCGGCCGTGGATCTACGGACGGGTAGGCTTTTGCTTCATGAACCGGACTCGCCAAGACAGGTGCGTCTTCGCAGGAAATGAAGGACTCGACAACGGCAGCCGTGCCTTCCCAATCCGGCTTTATCGCGATCTTCTGCATCATTACTGCCGCAGCGAGACTGATCCCAAACAAAAAGGCAAGCCAAGACCGAGTCGCAGCAGACTGCACGTTTATCAAGTCCAGCATCAGACCGGAGACTACATAGAACAGCGCAGGCACCACGACGATCAGGAACCGATCTATGAGGATGGGCGTGTGCAGCGATGCAAGGCTCGGCAGCAAAACGGTAACGAACGCCACGATCGTCAACATGCGATCTGCAGGCGAACGCCAAAGCCGCGTGCCGAATTGCAGCAATGCGACCATAACGGCGAGCCCGAGCAGCAAGTTGCCGGAGATGGCTTTTACGAGAAACGAGAGCAGCTCTCGCGGCAGGATTTCCAAGCTGATCCAACCGGCCCCGCCGGTCTGCGTAAGAGCATACGACAAAGTGATGTAAATCCAAGAAGCTTCAAGCAGAAGCGAACCCGTGCCGATTGCGATAATAAACACCGCGAATCTGCGTCGACGTCGCAGCACCGCTTCTGCCAATAGGTAGAGCAAGCACACTCCCGCAAAGATCATGCCGTAGAGATGCAGCATCACCGTCACAGGGTATACCGTCGCCGCCGCCAGCACATACCGGGGCTCGATGCGCCTCCCGTGAATCAACCGTCGCTGCAACGCGACGGTGAGGAAGGTTGCTAGCATCGCGAACAGTGCCAACAATTCATAAGAGCGGGCTTCCTGCGAGAACTTGATGAGGAGGAAGGAGGTTGCGACAAGAAGCACGAAGATGCCTCGGCGCGCGCGAAGTACGGCGCTGCCAAAAGGCATAAACGGCACCGTCAGGATGATGCAAAACACCACCCAACTGAAAGCCCGTAGAGAGAAAGACGAGACATCGAACACGCTCGCCCAGAGGCGCAACGCGAGATAGTAAGTCGGGGGATGCGGCTCATTGATCATGCGCTGCCAAGCTTGCGGAAGCGTCACGTCTAGATCAATGAAATACCTCGTGTAAAGCTCATCGGTCCAGAAGCTCTCGGCCGTCAGCGTCAATAACGCGACAGCAAGGCTGACCAAGATGATCGTCAACTGGAATGGAAGCGGGACGGGATCCGTACCGTGAGTCTCTGGCTGTTCGTTAATCAAAGCGGCGCCTCCTGTAAATGGTGCACAGCAAACGGACGGGGCACGTCCCGACCGAGCGCTGAATCGGCGTGAAGTGCTGCGTTGGAGAGTAACCGCGAGCCCCCGGCTGTGCGCGGACAACATCGGTCGAGACTCGCCACCAACCCACGGCTCCACTGCAGCCGACCGCAGCATCTTTTCCCTCAAGACTGGTTTGCCCCACGGCCGGATACCGCCCCCAGCACCTGGTTGGGCCCAATAGTTTAGTTAGGCGACTCGACAGCACCGCACCCCCTTGTTCAGCCGCCGATCAGGCCGCGCCAGCGAGGGTGCCGTCATTCGTCATTAGCGGTGAATGCGATAGTGGATTCTCTGTTTGCCTTAGCCAAGCCGGCGATGATCAGTAGACGGGAGTCGCTTGATGTGATGCGACGGATGCCGAACAACCCCTTGGGCACACAGCAAAATCTGCCGAAGCACGTCCGAGTTGAAGGCGAGCTGCTGTCGGCGCAGGTGCGATCGGCGCACGTACTTGGGCAGCATCAGCGCGGCTGCGTGATGGCTATCGGCGGCGCGCATGCCCACAAGCTCCGCCTCGTTCCGCTTGGGGCTTGGGGCGGTTGATGGTTACGCGTAGCCGGTTTCGCACCCTTTCGCCAATTGAATTCTCTTGCCAGCTTTGGTTGTTGCTGCAGGAGCTTGGTCCCGCGCCCGCAGGCGGGCTACTTGCTGCTTGGGGTCACTGCCGCAACCGCCGTTATGAGTCGGGGTTGTCGGTTCGGCGCTGGCGTCTTGAAGTCGCCAGAAAAACGTCAGGATTCCGATTAATCACGCGCGGGGGCCTTGACGGCCAGTATCACGGAGCTCGGCGTAAGGCACTGCAGGCCCAGTCGAGACAGCGGCATATATTTCAGGATCTTCGCGATCCTACCTTTTGGGCCGTCGCCTATGCGCAGCACAATCATGTCGAGACGGTCTAAGAAGCGGTTGAAACCACGCGCGCGCAGGGCGCTGCGCAGACTGTAAAAGGTAAACCAGTTCACCGCCGGGTACTTGGCATAGTTGGCGACTTCCGGCCGCGTGGTCACCGCGAGGCGTTCATAGTGACGCTTCATGAACGCGGGATACCACGCATACAGTGGCAGGTTGAATTCATTCTGCGCTGGGCACAGCGCGTTCGTCGTGCTGAGAAACAGCACGCCATTCGGGCGCAGGATGCGAGCCGCTTCGTTCAGCACGCCCTCCCAGTCGACCACATGCTCCAGCAGCTCCGGGACAACATACACGTCCATGCAGGCGTCGGGGAGCTGTATATCTGTCGCGCTGCAGTTGATGAAATTGACCGCGAGACCTTGCTGAGCGGCGCGCTGTTTGCCAACCTGCAATAGATCGGCACTGAGATCCACGCAGGTTGCGCGATGCCCGTCGCGCGCGAACATAAGCGCCAAGGCGCCCGCTCCGCCGCCAACATCTATGACATCATACGGGCCATCGCCACCATGCGCGGACATTGCCTTGAGGATGAGATCGCGCAGCCGTTCAAACCGAAGAATGGTCGCTTCGGATTGACTTTGCGCCTGGTAGTAATCGAAGAAGCGCTTATCTGTGGATGTGTCGAAGTCTTGACCGGCAGACTTCACCTCATCGGCTTTATCGCTGGTCATTAGCCAAGGCCTCCGACAGCCGTATCGCGGGAACGGGTATTTTGGTACAGATCCATATCGGTGTGAGAGTCTAAAGCAGCGCCCTAAGCGGCGCAACAGCCGCACGCTGCCACGGGGAAACACGGGGCATGGATTGGGACGGCTAGGCCGACGAGGTAAGCGTAAATGGCCGCGGCGAAGTGATGTCGCGGTCCGGCCATCGTTCGAGATTTGCAGACTGATGTCAGCTCCCAGTCTGGGCTAACCAGACCAGTTGCCAAGGATCAAGCGTCAAACGGCTCGGCAACTCCGAACCGTCTGCCCCCCAACCGCTGATCAGCTCCTGCCAGCGGTGCCTCTGCCAATGCCGGTCGAGCCGGCTCATGGCGCAGCTCGTCTTGCGGCCGGTGAGGTTCGCGACCATCCAGAGTCTGGTACCGTCGGCGGCGTCGCGGCGGATGCCGAACAGCCCCTGCGGCAGCTCGAGCACGCTCTGCGGCGCATCGGGGTGGAAGGCGGGCTGCATTCGGCGCAGATTCAGTCGCCGTAGGTACTCCGGCAGCACTTGCGCGGCTTGGTGGTCGCTGTCGGCAGCGAGCATGCCGTCGAGCTCCGCCTCGGTCCACTTGCGCCGGTTGATGGTCCGCGCGCGGCCGGTCAGCTCCATGCCGGCGAGGTCGTTGTCGGCACCGAGCAGGCTGTTGAGGTAGATGCCGGGGATGCCCTGCAGGCTCATGGCGATGGTCTGCGAGCAGAGGAACCGGCGGATGGACGCCTCGCGGTCGCCGGGCACGCCGACGGCGTCGTAATAGGTGATGTTGAGCTCATAGGGCGTCGCCGAGCCGTCCGGGTTGCTGCGCCGGCTGACCAGGCCGCCGCGCTGCTCCATGGCGGCGACCAGAGCGTCGAGCTCCGCGGGCGGCACCAGCCCCTCCAGCGGACGCACGCCGATGCCGTCGTGGGACGCGGTGAAATTGAAGTAGGTGCAGCCGGCGGGCGGCGGCGCGAGATTGGCCGCCCAGTCCGTGAGGCAATGCGCATCCCCCGTATGCAGCGCATGCAGCAGGAGCGGCGGCAGGCTGAACTGGTAGACCATGTGCGCCTCGTCGCCGGCGCCGAAGTAGCTCAGGTTCTCGGCGTGGGGCACATTCGTCTCGGTGATCAGCAGTACGCCGGGGGCGAGCATCTGCAGCAGGTCGCGCAAGAGCTTCACGACCTCGTGCGTCTGCGGCAGATGGATGCAAGGCGTGCCGAGCTGCTTCCAGAGGTAGGCAATGGCGTCGAGCCGGATGATCTGCGTGCCGTGGTAGACGTAGAGCAGCAGGATGTCCAGGTATTCGAACAGCACGTCGGGGTTCGAGAAATCCACGTCGAGCTGGTCGGGGCCGAAGGTGGCCCAAACGTGACGCTCGCCGGCAGGCGTCTGCACGGCGCGCAGCAGCGGCGCCGTGCGCGGGCGCACCACGGCGGAGAGGTCCGCGTCCGGCTCCACCTCAATGAAATAGTGCCGCTCTGGCGCCAGGCCGTTGCAGTAGGCGCGAAACCAGTGGCTCTGCCCCGAGACGTGGTTGATGACGAGGTCCGCCATGAGCCGATAGTCGCCGCCGAGGGCGTCGATGTCGTCCCAACTGCCGAGCGCCGGGTCCACGGCCCGATAGTCAATCACCGCAAAGCCGTCGTCGGAGCTGTACGGGAAGAACGGCAGGATGTGCAGGCCCGACACCGCATCGCCCACGCGGGACGCCAAAAAACGCCGCAGCGTCGCGAGCGGCGCCTCGCCGTCCGCGCTGACCATGTCGCCGTAGGTGATGAGCACGGCGTCGCGCTGGTCCCAGCCGCGGCAGCGCGCCTGGACCGCCTGCGGCTCCAAGCAATGGGCACCGACGCCGTAGCGGCCCACGAGCAGCTCCAGGCGCTGCAGCAGCCGGGGCAGATCGGCGTCGCCGTAGAGCCGCGCGAGGCGGTCGCGGATGCGCTCGAACACGGCACGCTCGACGACGCGCATGGGCTACTCCGTCAGGTTGCGGATGTTGTTGATCATGCTGCGCAGGCTGTCACGCAGCACACGGTAGCTGAAGAAGCGGCTCGCGATATGAAAGTTGTGGTCCGTGAGGGTCTGCCGATACTCGGCGTCCTCGATGATGCGGCGGGTCTCCTCGACCACTTGCTGATCGACGACGCCGTCGATGGTGGGCAGCCGAAAGCCCTTCGGCTCGATGTCGCGCTGATACACGGAATAGCGCCCCACCACCAGCGGCTTCTGAAAATACACCGACTCCAGCAGCGCATTGCCGAAGCCCTCGTACAGGCTCGGGAAGGTTACCAAGTCCGCGTGCGGGTAGAGGTCGCGCAGGACATAGACTTTCTGACCCTCCTGATTGAGCTGGCGGCGGTCGGCCATGCGATCGCCGAAGAACTTGAGCGAGACGCCTTCGTCATGGGCGAGCTGCTGGAGCTGGCGGGCATACTCGAAGCCCTCGTCGCCGCTGTCGTGGGAGACGACGAGATGGCAGCGCGGCAGCTTCAGCCGCCGGATGAGATGGATCGCATTCTCGATGCCCTTGCGCGGCACGACCCGGGTCGGCTGCAAAATCAAGAGATCGCCGTCCAGCAGCCCGAGCGCGCGGCGCACGTCGGCGGCGTACTCGTCCGGCGGCCCGGGCGGGTTTTCGAAGTCGAATACGTTCGGCACCAAGATGCTCGGCAGCCCCTTGCGCCAGGCGATCTCCTCGCGCGCGGCCTGGTTGATGACCACGTGCTGAAGGTGCGGCACCCGCGGCGGAAAGGCCATCTCCAGGTAATCATCCACCGCGGAGATCTGAAAGCGCTGGCGTTCCCACATGAAGTCGTGATGATGGGCGATGGCCGGCATGCCCGTCTCCAGCAGAAACTCCGTAATGGCCACGCCAAGCGGGATGTGCATCGGGATGGTCAGCGCATTCTCGATGATGAGAATATCCAGATCGAACCGCACGCGGAATTCATACAGCGTGGACTTGAGGTACTCAACCAGCTCCCGAATGCGCCGGCTCGCCTCGGCGCAGCGCCGCGTGCGACCCCAGAGCTGGCTGTTGATCCAGGCATTTTCCGAATGGTCGAAGAAGGCCTCCGGCACGCACAGGCTGATGGCCGGGTCGCGGTCCAGCACGCCCGCATACCAATAGCTGACATGGCCCCCGAGCCAGAGCACCTCGGCCCACTTGGCCGCCTCCAACGAGACACCGTCGGTGCCGGCAAAGCGGGTGGAGACGAAGCCGATGTGCTCGGGTTGTTTCATATCGCTCGATAGCTGCCCGTCTGTTCGATGTGGCCGGTCCTGCCGCCCTGCGCCGGATACCTGCCTATAATGCCGACCCAAGCCGTCGGCGCAATGCGCCGACGCTGCCGGGCCGGCCGGCCGCGCGGAAAGCCGCCCCAGAGCCGCCCCGAGCGAAACACCCCGGAGCCCAGTATGTCGCCCGCAAAGCATCTCCCGTGCCCGATCCTTCGCCTTGAGCGGCTATTCCGCCGCCGCGCCTGACGCTGCCGCCGACCGGGTTCGGCTGATGCGCATCGCCATCGTCCACTACCACCTGCAAACGGGCGGCGTCACCCGCGTCATCGAGCACGCCTGCGCGGCGCTCCTCGGCCGTGGCGAGCAGGTAGCGGTGCTCGCCGGCGAGCCGCCGCAGGCACCGCTGCCGGCGGGCGCCACGGTTGCCGTGCTGCCGGGCCTGGCCTATGAGGAGCGGCGCGACGCGCTGTCGCCGGACCAGCTCGCCCGGGCCATGGCGAGCGCGGCACGGGATGCCTTGGGCGGGCCGCCCGATGTCTGGCACCTGCACAATCACTGCCTCGGCAAGAACACCGTGCTCCCGGGCGCCGTGCTGCGACTCGCCCGCGAAGGCGAGCGGCTGCTGCTCCAGCCGCACGACTTCGCCGAGGACGGTCGCCCGGCGCTGTACGGCCGACTGCGGGAACAGCTCGCGGATGGCAACGTCGGACGGTTGTCCGCCCTGCTCTACCCCTTGGCGCCCCAGATCCATTACGCGACCCTCACCGCGCGGGACCGCGGGCTCCTCGCCGGGGCCGGAGTGCCGGCGGCGCAGTTGCATGCGCTGCCGAACGCGGTCGCCGTCGGCCTGCCCGATCCCGGCGCGAGCGCGCCCGCGGCTGCACCGCAAGCGGGCATAGACGGGCGTCGACTCTGGCTCTATCCGACCCGCGCCATCCGCCGCAAGAACTTGGGCGAGTTTCTGCTCTGGGCCACGCTGGCCGGGGAGCAGGACCGCTTCGCGGTGACCCAGGCGCCCCAGAACCCGCAGGAGCAGCCGATCTACCAGCGCTGGGTGGCGCTCGCGCGGGAGCTGGGGCTGCCGATGACCTTTGCGGCTGGTGCCCGGGCCGATTTCGGAGCGCTCGTCGCGGCAAGCCATGCACTGGTCACCACCAGCGTCGCAGAGGGCTTCGGTCTCGCATTCTTGGAGCCCTGGCTCATGGGCCGGCCGCTGGTGGGCCGGGATCTGACGGAGATCACGGCGGATTTCACGGCCGCCGGCGTGCGCCTGCCCGGGCTTTACCACCGCCTCGACGTGCCGCTCGCGTGGCTCGATGCAAGGCGGCTCCGCGCCGCCTTCGATGTCGCCGCCGCCAAGCGCGCCGCGGCGTACGGCCGGCCCGCCGCAGACACGGCCGCGCAGGCCTGGCACAGTGCCGTCCGTGACGGACACATCGACTTCGGCCGCCTCGACGAGCCGGCCCAGATGCAGGTCATCCGGCAGCTTCGTGCCGACCCAACGGCGCGCACGGCGCTCTGCCCGCCGTCGCTCGATGCAGCGCCGGCCACCGCGGCGATCGGCGAGAACCGCAGCGTGATTGAGCGCGAGTACTCCGTCGTGGGCTTCGGCGCGCGGCTCGCGGCGGTCTACGCCTCGGTCGCTGGCGCCGAGGCGTCCGCGACCTTCGGCGCCGCTGACGGCTCGGCGCTGCTTGGGGAATTCCTTGCACCGGAGCGTCTGTCGCTGCTGCGGACCTGACACCATGGAAACAACCATGACCGACCATGCCGATGCCGCGCTGATCGAGCGCATCCAGGCGCTTACCGCACCAATGCGCCCAGTGCCGACGGGTGCCGCCCCGCGGATCGAGCCTCTGGAGGGCATCCGCGCCGTGCTGTTCGACGTCTACGGCACCCTGGTCATCTCCGGCTGCGGGGATATTGGGCTCACGGCAGAGTCGTCGGCCGCTGATCCGTTTCAGGAGGCCTGGTCCGCCGCGGGGCTCGATACCGCCGCCCTGCCACCGGATGGACCCGGGCTGCTCGCCGCGCTGATCCATGCGGACCATGCGCAGAGCCACAGGCGCGGCGTCGATCACCCGGAGGTGGACATCCTCGCCATCTGGCGGCGGCTCTTGGACCAGCGCGAGCTATCCGCAACGGATCGGGTGCTGCGCCGCTTGGCGCTGGAGTACGAGCTGCGGACGAATCCGGTCTGGCCGATGCCGGGGCTCGCGGCGGTCATCGACAAGCTCAGCGCCGGCGGGCCGGTCCTCGGCATCGTTTCCAACGCGCAGTTCTACACGCCCTTGATGCTCGGAGCCTTTCTCGGCGAGCCATTGGATGCACTCGGGTTCGACCCGGACTGCTGCGCCTGGTCGTACCGCCAAGGTGTCGCGAAGCCGTCGCAAAACGTCTACGCACCGGCGCTGCGCGGGCTTACCGAGCGCCACGGTATCGCGCCAGCTCAAGTGCTCTACATCGGCAACGACATGCGCAACGACGTGCGCCCCGCGCAGGCGCTCGGCTGCCGCACCGCGCTCTTCGCCGGCGACGCGCGCTCCCTGCGCCTGCGTGCGGACGACCCGGGCATGCGCGACATCCAACCGGACCGCGTCATCACGAGCCTCGATCAGGTCCTAGACGTGCTGCGCCCGGCCTGAGTCCGGCGTCTCCGGCCTCAACGGCGCGCGGGCGCCGGCGACTTCGGGCTCCAGGTATAGACGGCTGTCACCGCATAGTTCCAGACCGCGCCGACGAGGATACCGGCAACGGCGGATGCAACCCACCAGAGCCCGCCCGCCGGCGCCGCGTGGAACAGGTAGGTCGCGATGCCGACATTGGCCACAGCCCCCACGGAGCAGGCGAGCGTGAACGAGACCCAGCCGCGCAACAGCCCCCAGCCCCGTAATCGCCTGTCCCGGTAGGTAAAGAGGTTGTTCAGGAAGAAGTTGAAGGTCATCGCGACCAGCGCCGCCACCGCCTGCCCCGCGACGAAGGTCGTCTCAAGGCCGCGGAACAGCGCCCACAACACCGCCATGTGCACGAACACGCCCAGCCCGCCGATGAAGGCGAACGGAATGAACCGCGTCGGCACGTAGCGGCCGATCGTCTTGTCCAGCAGCATCAGGATGTATTCGGTTGCGACCATGCTATCGAGCTTGCTGTCGCCCGCGACGCGCACCCCAAAGGTGTAAGGTAGCTCCTTGAACCGCAGCGGCCTTCGAGCGCTCATGAAGATATCGAGCAGGATCTTGAACCCAATGCCGGACAGGTCGCGCACGACCTCGTCGATGAGTTCGCGCCGGAGCATGAAAAAGCCGCTCATGGGGTCTTTTAGGTCCGCCTTCAGCACGAAATGCGACAGCCGGGTGGCCACTCGACTCGCGAGTTGACGGCTCTCGGCCCAGGCCCCCACGCTACCCCCGCCGACGTGGCGGCTGCCGATGACGATGTCGAGCGGCTCATCCTGCAAGGCGCGCAGCATCTCAGCGATCAGACGTTCATCATGCTGCAGGTCTGCGTCCATGATCGCGACGAACGGCGCCGTGGTGGCGAGCATGCCCTCGATGCATGCCCCGGCGAGTCCGCGGCGGTGGATTCTATGGACAAGGCGTATCCGGGCGTCGTCTTCGGCGAGTCGCCGCACGACTGCTGCTGTTCCGTCCGGAGAATCGTCATCCACGAAGACGATTTCCCAACGCAGGTCACCGACGACGCCCAGAATGCGATCCAGCAAAGCCGCGATATTGTCGCGCTCGCGAAATGTCGGCACGACGATCGACAACAACGGACCTGATGTCATTCTTTGCTCACCTGCGCTGCACAGGGGACCACGGTGAAATCCACCGCGCTCGCAGCAGCGACATCGAGTCGTCCGTGGAATGCACTTGGAGTGTCCTCGGCATCTGCCCTCCATGCGGTCTCTTCCGCGGTCAGCGTTCTCAGAGCGCTGATGCAACCGGCTGTCTTATCGACATCGACGTATGTCAGGTCGAACAGCCGATAGCGGATACCGTCTGGAGTACGCCTGCGATGTATTACTGCGGCATCGGAGACAACATCCGCAGTCTGCGCTTCGCCGCCGGTCCCCAGGACCAAGACCTCATCCTCGCCGAAACTTAGTTCCGCACCAGCATCGCCAATCCGACCGGTTGCCGGAATCGCCTGCTCATCGAGCTGGAACACGGCGGCAGTTCGCAATGACGCCCGCGATTGAACCAAGACGTGACGGTCCGGCGCCGCCGCCGGCCACGCGGGCGGGTGCGGATAACGAATCGGCGCCGACTTGACGCGCGCTTCGCCGTCATGAAGGAACGTGACCCTGCCACCTGAGCCCGGTTGCTTAACGAACATCCCCGGCAAATCGGTCGGCGTGTAGCCCACCAAGTTCCAATTTGCCGCGCGTGCGAGACCGGCGCTGCCGTCCAGTTGATCCCAGACCACAAGCCAGCCGTCGTCCCCGACCACGACGGTACGCGAAGCCGCAATCCCGGACCAATCACCCAAATCCATCCGCGCCACCTGCAAGTCGTCCGCAGCAACAAAAAGGTCGAGCGGGGCGAATGCGGGTGTTGCTTGAGACCAGCGCGAATAGACCCCGCTCACCCCGCCGATCCAGGCGTCAAGCCCCGTACGAGCGACCATTGGCCCGTTGAGGCTCATACGGTCAACCTTCTTGTCTCGATGCTTAGCCCTGCCCGCCGGCAGCCACTTGTGACTCAGCCGCACAATGCGCTCGGTTACGGCCGGGAAATCGCCATAGAACAACGCGATCAGGCTGCCGGTCGCCGGATACCGGTGCCAACCCCGGTTGCGCAGACCGAACAGCGCGAACAGCTCCGGATCGTTCTCATCTCTGAAAACCAGTTTGTCCGGCGCCAGGGAGCCCGGGCGGAAGCTGTACCCGGTGATACCGTTGAGCGCTTTACTTGTAAGGGATGGTGCCACGGCCGGGATCGAATCATCCCAAAGCCATAGCCAGGCGAGATCACCGGGCAACGATTCCCCGCCTTCGCGAAGCGCCGTCAAGTGCTGATCCAATAGCCAGCGCGCCTCCTTGTCACGCAGCGCGAAGGCGGCGATGCTCAAAGAGTCGAGCGGCCGAAAAGGACCCACTAAACCGTAATTGAGGGGCACCGGGGCCCTCAGGAGTTGTTCCTTCAGCCAATCCACCGAAAGCTGTGCGCCCGGCGCCATGTCCGGGCGAGAGCCGTCGGCGTAGCGCCACAAAGCGTACGCGTTCGAGATCCAAACATCCTGATACTGCAGAGAATCATCACCGTTGCGAAAATTACCGCGCCAGCCGACACCCTTCCGATCCAGAAAGCTGGTCGCGCGCGACCGAAGCTCTTCCGTATTCACAATGCGGCGGAGCACGGATAAAGATCCCGCACCCACCTCTTGATTCAGATATGGGCCTTCGGGCAGATCGCGAAACGGAATCGCGTACAAGAGGTCGACCCACTCGACGGTGAACGCACGTTGCATGATCCTACTAAACCATGCGGCGATCCGCTCTTGCTCTTCTGCCGAGAAAAGCTCGGGCCATACGCGGCTGATCTCCAGGAAGAACAGCCCTCGGAGCATGGCGTTGTACTGACCGAACTTGACGCTATTGGCCGGTCCGGTGAGCGCGTCGCTGGCCACTTCGCCGAGCAGTCCCTCGCGATACGCCGCCGCCCAACGTCGATCGCCGGACAGTAACGCCAGGTTGCCCAACTGCGAAAGGCTCGGGCGCGGCTTCGATTGGAGCATGGCGATAACGTCTTCCCGCCGGAATTGCGCCGCCTTTGCCGCATTCGCCTCCGAATTGCCTGCCGCGCCCGCAGGTGCAATAAACACATCGGCGCGCTCTGGTACGGCCGCCAGCGCTGGTCGGTCGTCCCCTTCCGCCCAGAGCATGTATATGATGCTGCCGGTGAGAATAAATCCCGCGCCCACGAGCAGGATAGCGATACGCCCGGCTCGAAGCGCGCCGCAGGCCTCTCGGGCGCTGCGCGCCAACAAAAACCCCGCAACCGCGGATAGAAACGTGAACGTGCCGAGCAACCATAGTGTCAACAGGACGAAGCCCTCCGCATACGCTGGGGCTGTCGTCTGAATCCACACCGCGGACAACGCGGCCCATAACACCCAAGCGAAGGTCAAGGCCGCTACAGCATTTCTCCAAGAACCCAGGGTCCCACGCGCGACCCCTCGGAAAACGAGCACGGCCAGCAAATGCACCGAGAGGGCTAGGAGCACGCCGGCCGGCAACGGTTGCCCCGCAACGCCCGCGGCAGCGACGACGAAGCTCGTGCCGACAGCGAACCAAGCCGCAAGCGATTGCCAGCGCCGGGCCCCTTCGACATTTGCGATGACCGCACTGAAGACAACAAGTCCGTACCCGATGGTCAGAAACAAGTCGTTCTGCCAGACGGCGACGCCGATCTGCTCGCGCAGCAGAACGACGACAGCCCAAAACGAAATGCTCAGCCCGATCCCGGTTGCAATCTGCACCACTGCCCTGGAGATAACCATCAGTCCTTCGACTCCAGCGCCGCGCCGGACGCCCCCTGCTTAAACTGCACCCGAATAGTCTTGCCCACGATCGGTACCGGCAATTCCAAAATTCCACCTTCCGGTTCCGCCACGCGCATATTCTCGTAAACCAAAAGGCTTTGATCCTGCAATGGTTCGCGATTTGTGCGTACCGGTATCGTCGCGGCCAGGCGGAAGCGTTCATCGCTTCGCAAATATGTGCGCAGTAGGTCGTGGATCGGCAGGTTCAACGGGCTCTTAGACTCAACCACGATGAACTGGACTCCGAACCGATCGATCAGCGCGGCAAGTTCGTCTTCGGATTCCATGTGCTGCTGAGCGTTCAGAGCGCGATCGCCGCCGTACATGCCGGACGACGACAGCAGTTTATCTGCGCGTAGCACAAAGACATTGCGCTCTTCATCATACTGCCGAACGAAATAGGTGAAGTATCCGTTGTTATAGGCATCCACCAGGACAGTGGGCGACTCGGTCTGACTCACTACGAATCCTGCCGCGACATCGTAGCCGTGTGAAAACACAGGCTCCCGGGAGTAAACCAACGCCACATGCGATATGACGAGCAGCGCAAGCACGCTGGAAATGACATACTGCGGGCGCCCGTCGCCGAGTTTGGCCGCAAGATAAGTGAACGGCAGCACTGCAAACAACGCGAAAACAGGTATCCAATATATGTATTCGCGATCACGCGACACGCCGAGCAGCAGTCCGAAGAACAAGTAGACAGCAAGCCCCAACCACAGAAAATAAGCGACGCGTCGCTCGCGCATCAGGACAGCAAGAAGCAGCCCCACGCCGGCCAAGGCGAGGGTCCAAGGCGGAAGCCCGTTATGAGCCAACTCATCGAACGGCAGACGCCAGCGAGGCGGCGCAGTCCGCGGAATCGCAGGAGAACCGACGGGAGAAGTGGACTCTTCCGCCGCGGGCACGTCTGCGCCGACGGGTGACGTTGGCGGGGAAGGCTTAAGCGCCTCCTGCGCGGGCACCAGCGACGAAAGCAGGGGCATCCGGCCGAGCGACTGCTGGATGTTCAGGTCGCCAAGCCACAATGTCACCACGAGCAGCGGCACAAGGAGGAGCAACGCGAGGCCTGCGGCCACGTAAGTCTGCGTCTGGCGCAGCATCGATATTAAACGCCCCGACGCAACGGCCGCGAGCAGGAACCAAATGACGGCGAAGACCGCCACCTGTTTCGTCCAACAGGCCAGCCCGAACGCGATGGCCGTCGCGTAAAGGTACGCGTGCTTTCCGGAGCGCAGATAACGCTGCATCAGCCAACCTGACAGCAAGACCATCGCCAGCGTCGGCAGCTCGGTCATCGTATACCAGCCCCACTTCGCGATCGACGGGGCCGTGATAAAGAGCGCACTCGCCCAAAAAGCAGTCGCTACGCCAAAGCGCTCGCGCACGAGATCGAAAAATGCCGCAACTGCCACGAAGGCGAAGAAGAGGAGGGCCAATCGGCTGCTGGCAGGACTGATGCCGAAAACGCCGTTGAATAAGGCCTCCACGGTCGGGAAGAAGACTGGCTTGTAGCCGATACTCAAACCTGGGTACTGCGCATAATAGTTGACGGTGAAGTCGTAAATCCGGCGCGGCGGCCATACCGGCATCTCACGGATAAAATCGAGCATGAAAACGCCATCCAGCAGCAGCCGATCGGCGTCCGGATAGGCGAGCGCGGTATTCCCTACTTGGCGCAACACCATCAGCGCGGTGAGCGCGGCCAGAATGGCCAAGGCCAATGCTGCAGACGACAGAAATCGCGGTCGGTTCATTAATCGGTCCTTGGGGTTCTTTCGCGAAGCGGGTCAGCAGTAATCGCGCACGCTCGCAAGATGATTACTACAAGGTCCCGCGATCAGCCCGCGGAGACGCTTGCCCCCTTGCAGGGGATGTTGACGGACGACGTTACGCTGGCTAGAGGCGCCTGTACCAATCCCTCCCAAGCGCGATAGCTTCCTTCAGCGTCGGCAGCCCCTTGGGCTGCGACAGCGCCGGCGTCGCGAGCGACGCATGCCCGCGGTTTGCGGCTGATGGCGCAGTTCCGGCACGCCTGCCCGCTGCGGGCAGCGGTTGCGGGCGCCACGTTGGCTTCGGGATTGGGGCGCGAACGAGAACTTCCGTTTCAAGCTCGGCCAGCTCTTTTTTTAGCACGACTTGCATTCCGACGATAATCGCAATCAGAGCGTAGTAATAGTTGAAGTACGCCAAACCGAGAAAGGCGCCGCTTACGGCATAGCCGATTAGACTCACCTGCATCATTCTCGCAAGGTCGTTCATCCATGCGAGATCGGCGATGCCGCGTGTGCGCCTGATGATGCTGCCACACGCCTGGAGACTGAAAATCCCGATCGCGAGGAAAAGCCCCAACCCGATGAAGCCCTGCTCGGCCATAATCTCGAAGTAGATGCTGTGCGAATCGGTCGTGCGCGGGCCCACTTCAGGTAAGTACATGAGATAAGTGGCAGGCGCGAATGTTTCGAAACCGCCACCTAAGGGCCGATGCATCGCGAGATTGAATGCCATGCGCCAAGCCATAATCCGGCCCATCGCGGACCCGTCTTCCTCGTAGTTGACAATTGTCCCCATACGTTCATGCCATTCCTGCGGCATGAAGGCCATCATAACGGTCCCTAGCACAGCGGCAAGCAACAAGTACCCGAATTTATTCTTCGTTTTCCATATCAGCATGACGGCCATCGCGATGACCCCCAAGAAGGCGCCGCGTGACTGGGAGCCGAAAACTGAAAAGGCGCAGAGAATAATACCGATCAGCAACGCATGCTTGAGCAGTCGATACGGCACGATGGTACGAAGGAAAAAGAGCAACGGGATAGTCATGATCAGCGCCAGCGCCATCGAATTGTTGTCGCCGATGAAGCTGCCGGCCGGGCCCCAAACGTGATAGCTACCGCCTGTGAGCATTGTGAAGTATCCGCCCTTGAAGCCATAGAAGCCAATGGAAAGGGCGGCGACGGTAGTCAGCGCGATGACGCGCTCCTTGGAGTTCAGCACCATGATGGCGACGAAGGTGGTGAGCATGATCTTCCAGACCTTGTCCCACTGCCCCCAAGCCCAACCCGGATACAGGCTGAATATAGTAGTCAGCAGCATCCACGCCCAGAACAGCCCGAGCGTAACCGTAATCGGGGTGAGCGGGATCTCCTTTTTTTCGTGCCTTGCTATCAGCAGGCTGGACAGCATCGCAAGGGCGATAATCTGCGCAAAGGGCTGATTGGTCAGGGTCCAACTGATGCGATGCGGATTCATCAGGCCGATCCAATACCATACCAGCACGCCGATGAAGGGCTTCATGTAGATGAAGGGGATCGATCCGTAGATCGTCACCAGCAAAACGATGTCCCTGAGGCCCATGGTTTAGGCGCCCACGGTCGGATCGGCTTCAGCCCGAGCGTTCGGCAGCTTGACGTGGCTGACGACATAGCGGTACTTGCCGGAGTGTTCGCGCGGGATGTGTGCGACTTCTTCGACCGCGATGTCCACACCTTCGCCAAGGCGCCGCTGGAATTGTGCCCGGATGTCGGCAATGCGCTCGGCGGGCAGCGGCCTTGCCGCGGCGACCAGCACGCGGGTGTGCATGAGCGACTCCTGCACGATCTTGAACTGATCGATCTCCTCCATATCGCGCAGTACGTAGATCAGCGCGAGGCCGTGCATTACGGTACCGTCTGCGGCGACGATGAAGTCCGTCGTTCGGCCCTCCAGCCGTCCGAGTACCGGCAGGCCGCGTCCGCAGGGACAGGGTTGCGGGTCCAAGGCGCCGACATCGCCGGTGCGGTAGCGGATGAAGGGAAAATCTGCGGTCGCAAGGTGGGTTATGACGATCTCGCCGGTCTCGCCGGGCGGCACCGGCTGGCCGTCGGCACCGACTACCTCGACGATGATGTCCTCCGCCGTGATATGCAGCCGCCCCAGTGGACAGGCGTGCGAAATGAAGCCCGCATCGCGCCCGCCGTAACCGTTCGCCACCTGGCAGCCGAAGACGCGCTCAATGGCCTCGCGTTGATGGTCGTAGAGGCGCTCCGAGGTCACGAACGCGACGCGGACGCCGAGGGCATCCAGCGCAACGCCGGCAGCCTCCGCATGGCCGGCGATCAACGCCAGAGACGACGGATAGCCGAACAGCATCCGCGGGCGGAATCGGCGAATGGCCGCGACGAACCGGTCCAGGTTTGCGGGGGACAGCTCGAACGCCGGCACCAGTTGGGTGCGCAGCAGGGCATCACGCAGCGCACGCACGCGGTCCTGCGCGCCAAGCTCGATGGGGGAGCCCCAAACGACGATCTCGCGGTCGCCGATGTCCACGTTCCACCAGCGTGTTGCGCGCCACTTGGCGGCGACGTCGTGGCTGATACGCTCCTTGCCGATGTAGAACACCAAGGGCTCGCCGGAAGAGCCGCCGGTGTTGAAGCGTGCGAGGTCACGGGCGCCGCGAGCCTTGAGGTCTTCGACATGAGCGCGAATGGTCGCCTTGTCCATGAGCGGGAGGCGACGCAGTCCGTCGAGATCGGACACGTCGCGCGGTGCTAGGCCATGCTCGGCGAGAAGACGCTGGACATAGGGTACCCGCGCGCTTGCGTCGGTCATGAAGGCCGCGAGGCGCTGCTGCTGATAGGCCGCGAGCTCAGCAGGCGGGAGCCATTGCGTGCGTTCGAGCGCCCGGCGCACGGCGACGGTGGCGTGACCCTTCGCCCATTCGTGCAGCGGGAACAAGAGCCCGCTGGCGAAGTTGGTGTAGAGATCCGGCATCAGCGCACCGGCTCGCGGCCCGGGACGTGCTCCGGCGGGCCCGCCGGCGCACCGAGCAGCCTGCCATAGACGGCCTGGTAGCGCGCAACGCTGCGCGCCCAGGTACGCTCCGCTTCCACGAAACGCCGCCCCGCCGCGCGCCGCAACGGCCAGTCGTCCCTGTCATCGAGCATGACGCGGACGGCCGCCGCGAGCGCCGAGGCGTCACCCGCCGCAAACAGCCGGCCAGTGACGCCATCGTCGATGAGCTCCCGATGGCCGCCGACGTCCGAGGCCAGCACGAGCTTGCCCTGCGCCATCGCCTCCAAGGGCTTGAGCGGCGTCACCAGCTCCGTGAGCCGCATGGACTTGCGCGGATAGACGAGGATGTCGACGAGACTGTAATAGCGCTGCACCAGGTCGTGCGGCACCCGGCCGGTGAAATGCACGCGCGCGCCGACGCCCAGCGCCGCGACCTGCTCCTTCAGGCGCGACTCCTCGGGCCCGCCGCCCACCAGCAGCAGATGCACGTCCAGGCTGCACGCGAGCTCCGCCATGGCGGCCACCGCAATGTCCAGTCCCTCATAGGCGTAGAACGAGCCAATGAAGCCCAGCATCGGCGCATCACCGAGCCCGAGCTCCGCAGCCAGCGCCTGATCCGGCGGCAGGTCGAACGCGAAAACCTCGGCATCCACGGCGTTCGGGATCACCGTGAGCTTGGCGTCGGGGATGCCGCGGGCGCGAATGTCCCGGCGCAGGCCGTCGCAGATGCAGGTTACGGCGTCGGCACGCCGGAACACGTGGGTTTCCAGCGCCCGGGTCAATCGATAGCGCGCCCCACCCGCGCGGCTGGTGCCGTGGTCGGCGGCGGCGTCCTCCCAAAAGGCCCGGCATTCGTAGACCACCGGCAGGCCATGCCGATGGCCGACCCTGAGCGCGGCAAGCCCGTTCAAGGCCGGCGAGTGCGCGTGCAGCAGGTCCGGGCGCTCCGTGCGCACGGCCGCATCCAGCCGCCGCGCCAGATCGTTGACGATGCGCCACTGGTTCAGCACCGGCAAGCGACCGCCGGGCCCGGCAGGTGGGGCCGTCCGGTAGAAGCGCAGCCCGTCGATGACCTCGACATCGGCGCCGCTCGCGCCCTGCTTGCCGGAGGTGATCTGCACCGTGTCCCAGCCCATCGCCGCCTGCTGCTTCAGGATCGCGCGGGTCCGAAAGGTATAGCCGCTGTGCAGCGGGATGGAGTGGTCCAAGACGTGCAGGATCTTCATTCAGGCCGCCTCCAGGGCAGCGGGCTGCAAACCCTGCTCGCGCTTCAGGAAGGCGTCGAACATCAAGAGGCTCCAGAGTGCGGCGCTGAGGTCGCGCCGCCCGCTGTCGTGGGTGTCCAGCAGATCCAGCAGACAGCCGCGCTCGAACAGCCCCGTATCGGCGAGCCGCGCGCCGAGCAGCGCCTCGCGCACGCGCGTGCGCAACGGCCCTCGGAACCAGCTCGCAAGCGGCACCGCAAAACCCATTTTCGGGCGGTCCATCACTGCGTGCGGCAAGTGCGCACGCAGCGCCGACTTGAACAGGTGCTTGCCGTCGCGGCCGCTGAGCTTGAGCCCCGGCGGCAGGGACGACATCCACTCAACGAGCTCGTGGTCGAGCAGCGGCACGCGCACCTCCAGCGCATGGGCCATGCTCGCGCGATCCACCTTGGTCAGGATGTCATCGACCAGATAGGTCTTCATGTCCAGGTATTGCACGAGCGACAGGGGATGCTCCGTCGGGCTGGCCGCGGCGTGGCGGCGCAGCACCTCAATGGCATTGTAGCCTTGCAATTGCCGCCGCATGGCCGGGCTGTAGAGCCGGGCGCGCAGATCATCATCAAGCACGGAGATGATGTCGAAATAGCCCGCGACGGCATCCCTGGCCAAGGCCTGGAAGGTCGCCTTCGCGCGCAGGAAACGCGGCGCGCCGAGGAGCGGCGGATAGGCCCGGCCCATGGGCCCGAACACCGCGCGCCTGACCCCGAGCGGCATCATCCCGCGCAAGCGCTGCTCATCCAGGTGCCATTGGTAACGCCGATACCCGGCAAGGTTCTCATCCCCGCCATCGCCGGACAGGACCACCGTGACCTGTCGGCGCGCCAGCTCGCACACCAGGTAGGTCGGCAGCGCGGAGCTGTCCGCGTAGGGCTCGTCGTAGAGCCCCGCGAGGGTATCCAGCAGGTCGAACCGGTCAACCTCCAGTTGCTCGGTGCGATGGGCGGTGGCGTAGCGCTGCGCCACCGCCGCCGCATAGCTCGACTCGTTGAAGGCCGGATCACCGAAGGAGATGGAGCAGGTATTGACGGCGCCCGTGCCGTCGGCAGCCATGATCTGGGCCATCAGCGCGACGACGGCACTGGAATCGACCCCACCGGACAGAAAGGCACCCAGCGGCACCTCGGCGACGAGGCGCAGCCGCACCGCCTCCCGCAAACGCTCGATCAGCTCCTCGCCCGCCGCCGCCGCGTCCGGAAAGCTGCCGGGCACGAACGGCACGTCCCAGTACTGCTGCGGCACAGGGCGCGCGGCGCCGCGGCGAACAGCGAGCCGATGGCCGGCCGGCAGCTTAAACACCCCGCTGTAAATGGTCCGCGGCTCGGGCACGTAGCCGTAGGCGAAGTAGTCCTCCACCGCCTCCGGCGCGATGACACGCGCGAGCGCCGGATGCAGCTCAAGGGCCTTGAGCTCGGACGCGAAGATCAGGCTGCCGTCGCCGAGCCAGGCATAGTAGAGCGGCTTGATGCCGAGGCGGTCGCGCGCCAGAAACAGCGTCTGCCTGCCGCGATCCCAGATCGCGAAGGCGAACATGCCGCGGAAGCGCTCGACACAGCGCTCGCCCCACTCCTCCCACGCGTGCACGATGACCTCGGTATCGCAGCGGGTGCGAAAGTGGTGGCCGCGCGCCGTGAGCTCGTCGATCAAGGGCTGATAGTTGTAGATCTCACCGTTATAGACAACGACGACGCTCTCGTCCTCGTTGTAGAGCGGCTGCCGACCACCGGAGAGATCGATGATGGACAGCCGCCGATGGCCCAGGCCAAGCCCAGTCTCGTGGTGGATACCGTGCTGATCCGGCCCCCGATGGGCCTGAGCGTCGTTCATCCGGCGCAGCAGATCCGCCGACACGGGAGCCGATCCATCCCCGGCGAAAATGCCTGTGATCGCACACATTAGAGTTGTCTCCGCGCCCGGACCGGCTTCTCAAGCAGCGCCGAATGCGCAACAGCCCTCACTCGGCCGCCGCAAGGGAGCGCTCGATCTCGGCGTCGACGGCCGGCAGCATCGCGTTCAGAAACGCGGTCAGCGCCGCGGCCGCCGTCTCCGGCTGCTCGTCGTAGGGAGCCGCGACGGCGATGAGCGCCGCCTCGCCATGGCGACCGGAAAGCCGCGACTTGGCCTCCAGCATCTTGGCGAGGTAGGGATTGGCCGTGTGCCGATCACCCACCAGATACCAGTCCCAGACCAGCAGGCGCTGGCCGCGTCGCGACAACAAGAGGTGCTGAGTAAGCCGCAGCTCACCGCTGTCCAGCATCACGCGGCGCGGGCGAACCAGCGTATCGCTCCAGATCGGATGGTCCTGCTCGATCATCACGTTCGCGGAGGTTACCAGCTCGGCGCCCTGACGCTGCGTCCGATAGACGCCGACATAGAGCCCCACAGGGATGCCTGCGTCGCCGCCCTCGGGCCGATAGAAGGCGTACAGACTACCATCGGTACCGACGACGCGCGGACGCCAATCCCAGGCATCCAGTTCCGGCGCCAGCGCCCAGCCTTGCGCCCGTGGTGCGAGGACAGCCACCGGCGCTACGTCGCCGCCATGATCCGACAGTGCCCATGCCGTTGCCGGCCAGAATACCGAGAAAACCGCGGTGACCATCAGAAAACGCAGCGCGCCGCGGCGCGAGATGGGCGTTGGTGCCTCTCGCGGCGGCAGCGGCAGCGACGCCGGCGGATCGCGCCAGATGCTGCCGACGAGGAACATGATCATGATGATGACGCCGAAGAAGACCCAGCCGTAGATTAAATGATCCACGCCGACGGCGAGCTTCATGTCGCTCAAGTGCCCGATCATGACGATCATATAGGCGCGGAAACCGTTAGCGATAATCGGCATCAAGATGGAGAACAGCACAAACAGCAGCCGCTTCCACCAGCTCGTATAGGTGAGATAGGCGAACAGCACGCCGAGGGTCACGGAGGCAATCAGATAACGCATGCCGCTGCACGCCTCGACCACGGACCACTGTCCACTTGGTATCGTGAACAAGGTGCCCTCGCGGTACACCGGTATGCCGGTGAGCTTGAGCATGCCAACGGTGAAATCGGCGGTGAAGTTCATCATGGGATAGACGAGTCCTTCGCCCACCGGCACGCCGAAAAAAAGAAACAGGATCGGGAACGCCAGAAACCGCGCGACGCGATGCCCAAGCACGCTCCAGATGGCCACCACAAGCATGCCCACGAAGGCGAACTGCTCCACCACCAGCGCGTCTACGAGTCGGCCAAGCAGCCAGCCGAAGCCAAGCGGCAGCAGCAGCACGAGGGGCCATCGCGCAGGCTGCGGCGCCAAGTGCCGCAAGCCCGCGCGCTTTTCCCACACCAGCCACAGGCTGATGGGAATGATCAGGTAGCCGTGGGCGTAGGTCTCGGAGCGTTCCCAGATCGCGACAATGGACCATGCTGTCTGGTGAAAAGCGGCGACGACCAGGACGAGGGTGGCGACAAGCAACCCGAGCCCGACGCCCCAACGGGCCAGCCAACCAGGGCTGGCCGCGGCGCCTTCGGCGGCCGGCATGGGGTGCTGTTGTGTCGTGTCAGTCATGCTGCGCCTCGTTCCAGTACCGAGTCACCGGCGACGACGCGCATGAATCCGTCGATGGCGGCGCGCCAAGTGTAGTGTTCCTGAACCAACGCGCGCGCCGCCGGACCGATGTCCACATGCAGGCCGCGCAGAACCTCGACGGTACGTGCAGCGAGCGCAGCGGGGTCGTCTTCCACCAGCAAGTGCCGACCGGCGAGTGCATCGAGACCTTCCGCGCCCATTGGCGTCGTCAGAACAGGCCGCCCGATCGCCATGCCTTCCAGCACCTTGTTCTGGATACCGCGGGCGATGCGCATTGGTGCAACGACCGCACCGGCGTGCTGCAAGTAGGGCCGGACGTCGTCGACGCGGCCAGTGACCTTAATATCGTTCCGGCGCAGCGCGAGCACATCCGGCGCCGGCCTGGCGCCCACGATATAGAAGCGCGCCGCCGGGACTTCTTGGCGCACCGCTGGCCATACCTCGGCGGCGAACCAACGCACCGCATCGACATTGGCCCAATAATCCATGGCCCCGGTAAACACAACCGCATGCTCGTCGTGGTGGTACGGACTTGGCCGCCCGGCCGCCGGTGCGAAACCATCGGCGTCCACGCCGTTAGGCACGGCCTCCAGCACCGCTGCCGAGCCGGTCAAGCGCCGGAAGAGCTCGGTCTCTGCGCTCGACACGAACAGGCCAGCGTCGAAACCCTCCGCGACCGCCGCGTCGTGTGCCAACAGACGCCGAGCCTCGCGACCATAGAGCCACGACATGGGCGGAGCGATGCGCGCCGCGTACTGCCGCCACTTGTCTGCGTCCACATCGACGAAATCGATGATGCGCCGCGCCTGGGCTGCCGCCGGAACCAGCGCGTATTGTGCCATGGCTGATGAGAAGACTACGACGCGGGAGATGTCGCCGCGCGCGAGCAATCGGGCGACCCAAGCGGACATGCGCCGGTCGCGATAGTAGCCGCTTGTCAGGGATTCGGCGCGCAGCAGCGCCGGCAGCCCTCGCAGCTTTGCCCGCAGCGGTACCAACGGCAGCAGACACAGTTCTGCGCAGCACGCCTGCAAGCGCTCGCGGTGCGCCCAATCCGCCGGGTCGTCGACGAACGCGCCGAGGTAGACCCGATAGCGCTCTGCGAGGCCCATCAGCCAGCGGTAGGAGCGGATCTTGTCTCCCTTGTCCGGCGGATAAGGGACGCGGTGACAAAGCAGCAGTACCGCACCCTCACCCTCGGCCGGCGCGCGGCCTGACGGCCGCTGGTTGGCGATCGCTTGCTGCATGGAGAGGCCGCTCAGCCCAGGTTGCGGGCGAGCACGGGCCCGACAATGTTCGCGACCGGAAGCGGCAGGCGCTTCCAGGCGGCGATGAAGTACTTGTACTTGGGGTTGTTCGGGTTGACGTCCGGCACGCAGGGACTGCGTACCAGATGGTATTGATAATGCAACGGCTCGGGCTCAAAGCCCCAGTTCTTCTTGAAGCTGAAAGACCCCGTGCCCCGCTTGCTGCGCCCGTAATCGAACACGCGGGCGCCGCGGCGCGCCGCACGGGACATGAGGTCCCAGTACATGAAATCGTTGCCGTACAGCGAGCGCGCGGCCGGGCGGCTCCCCCCGTAATAGGGGAGCACCGTGTCGCGATGATAGAAGCTCATGACACCGGCAACATCGGCGTCACCATGCCGCACGATGGACATCTCACAGATCGGGCGAAACACGCGCCAGAGCACCTCGAAGTAACGGCGCGGAAAGACCGGTGTACCGAGGTTGCGCACGCTTTCAGCGTAGATCGCATAGAACCGAGCAAGATCGTCCGTCTGCTCGGCCACCAGACCCGCGCCGATGCCCTTGCGCACCATCGCGCGCTGCTTGCGTGGAATGGCCTTCAGGTTGGCCTCGTCGTCATCGCAGATCGGCTTGCGAAAGGTGACGTAGAGCTGATCTTTGGTTGGCCAGTTGGCGGTTGGCCAGTCGGCCTCCGCCGCGGTCTGGTTGCGCAGCTCCAAGGCGTCGACGTTGAGCACCCGCGCCAACTCCACCGCATGATCGATGACCGCCCGATGCGCGTCCTCGCTGACGGCCAGCACACCGCCGTAAACACAGCCCGGGGTCGAGACCAGCGTATGACCGAATAGCCTGCTCTTGACCTCTGCCAGCGGCAGCACCGCCTCGACGCGCTCACCACGCCAAGCCATCAGGAAATGCGGCTTGTGGCGGAGACCTTGGCCGACGGCCTCATGCCAGCCGGCGAGGTGACAGAAGGTCGCCGACGGATGCAAGGCCACGAACGCATCCCAGGCTGCCTCGTGCCCGGGCACCAACTCAGTGACCCGCAGATCGGCGGCGCTCGTCATGTGGGTGCTGCTCCGTGCCGTCACTGCTGCGACAGGAAGATACGGTCCATGCGCGACCAGCGAAAATCAGCAGCGAGCGCTCGCAGGCGTCCTTCCATGCGCGCCAAATTCAAATAGTGGCGAACCCTGGTTTTCAGCCCGATACCGAGCTGCTTCGGCTGCCCCGTATCCACTTCCCAGGGATGGAAGTAGAACACCGCCGCCTGGCCATCACGTCGATTGACGCGACGCAGCGCCCAACGCGAGTAGGCGTAGGGGAACAAGCGGAAATATCCGCCGCCACCGCACGGCCACTTGCGCTCGCCAAAGGCAATGGTGGTGACCGGGACTTCCACGAGGCTGGCACAATGATCAGGCCGGAAGGCAAACCGAGGCGCTTCCGGCATGCCGTACAAGTCATGGTGAATCGGGTAAATGCTGGAGGAGTACCGATGGCCGGTCTCCTCCAGCACCCGCAAGGCCCAGAGGTTGCTGCGACCGATGGAGTAGCTTGGCGCCCGGTAACCACGCACGGCGACCCCGCCAACGTCTTCCAACAGCGCCTTGGTGCGGGTGACATCGGCACGGAAGCCGGACTCGTCCAGCTCCGTCACCCGGATGTGCGCGTAGCCGTGGCTTGCCAACTCGTGCCCCGCGGCCACGATCCGCCGAACCATTGCCGGATAGCGCTCTGCGATCCAGCCGAGCGTAAAGAAGGTCGCGTGGATATCGAACTCCGCGAACAGCGCAAGAATGCGCTCGACGTTCGCCTCGACCCGGCACGGCAGCCTGTCCCAGTCGCTCCGGCTGATGTGCCGCTCGAACGCGGACACCTGAAAATAGTCCTCGACGTCGACCGTCATTGCATTGACGGGATGCCCGGAAGCGGCGGCCCTGGGTGGCGATGCAAGCGCATCTGCCGTCACCGTCGACCGCGGCTCAGCGTCGCGGGCGGCTACTTCCGCGAGCAGCGTCATGGCTGATGTCCATCGTTGGTAGGATCGGCCGGTGCACCGCGCTGCCGAAACCAGTGTTCAAGCGTGTCAACGATGCGCCGGGCGGCCCGTCCATCCCAGTACTCCGGGATTCGCCCGGCCTTGCCGCCGTCGCGCAGCGTACTCCGCGCAATACCGAGAATTCGTTCCGGGTCCGCGCCGACAATGGTATTGGTGCCTTGCGTCACCGTGATAGGACGCTCCGTGTTCTCACGCAGTGTCAGGCATGGCACGCCGAGCGCCGTGGTCTCCTCCTGGATGCCGCCCGAGTCCGTCAAGACCATCGTCGCACCCTGGAGCAATGCGAGCATATCCAGGTAATCCAGGGGAGGCAGCAGCGTACAGGCCCCACGCGCAGGTTCCATCAAGCCTGCCGAACCGAGCCGGGACGCCGTGCGCGGATGGACCGGGAACAACAAGGGCAACTCAGCCCCAAGCTCGTTCAAGGTATCCACCAAGCGAGCCAGCGTTTGCGTGTCATCCACGTTCGAAGGCCGATGCAGCGTGACGACGCCGAAGCGGGCCGGCGCCGCCGACCCGATCTCGGCGCGTCGCAATACTGCCGCCACACTCGGAGCCCGTTCCCGGTTATGCAGCAGGGTGTCGATCATGACGTTTCCAACAAAGTGCACACGCTCGCTGTCGACGCCCTCGCGCACGAGATTGTCCAACGCGCCCCGCTCCGTGGTGAATAACAGGTCCGACACTTGGTCCGTCAAAACGCGATTGATCTCCTCCGGCATGCTCCGATCGAAGCTCCGCAGGCCAGCCTCGACATGGATCACCGGAACCTGTTTCTTTGCAGCCACCAGAGCGCAGGCAATGGTCGAGTTCACGTCGCCGACGACCAAGACGGCGTCTGGCAACTCCCGGTCCAATATGGGCTCAAAGCGCCGCATGATCTCTGCAGTCTGCACCGCATGCGACGCCGACCCCACGCCAAGGTCCTCATCCGGCTCGGGGATCTGCAACTGCTCAAAGAAGGCCTGCTTCATCGCCGCGTCGTAGTGCTGTCCCGTGTGCACCAGGTACGACTCAAACGTGTCCGCTCGCTGCAGCTCGCGCATGAGCGGCGCGATCTTCATAAAGTTTGGTCGCGCCCCGACAACACACATGATTCGCTTGGGCATTTGCATCCTCTCAGAGCGGTGCATTGATGATCGGATCCGACGGCACTGCACATCGGCATGGCGTCAGCCGCCAGCGTTCACTCTCTACGCGTCGCCGGGTGCAGTTACAACCTGAAATTGAAGTCCATCGTGAAACGATTCTCCGAGAAGGACAAGCCGGGGGCATCCCCATCGCGATTCAGGCGCCCGATCCGCGCGCCAACGCGGGTTCGGCGCCCCAACTGGTAAGAAAGCCCGAGGTCAAGCGCGTCCTGCGTGTAATCGAAGCGCGAGTCCGCATCCTCCCGATGGTGCCAAAGATTGACGACGGCATTTCCGGACAGCCTGCCCGACAGGCGCCGTGAATAGGTGAACTGCAGTTGATTGTCCAGTGTGTCACGGTCGGATTCGCTGTAATCCCGATCTGTGAGGAACCAGCGCAGCGACGCACTGTTGCGGCCTTTCTGGTACTGCGAGAGGAACTCAAAACGATGGTTCAGGAAGGTCTCCTCGACCAACGCCGGCGTTGTTACCGTTACGAAAGCTACATCGCCGTCGAGAAATGGGCTTGCTATCTCATTACCGAAGAGGTCTTCCACCGGCACGACCTGTTCCCGCTGCAGCACCGTCGCCACGTTCTCGATCGAAACCTCATAGGACGAGCGAAACGCCCAGCGTTTGTGCTGATAGCGGCCGTTGAAGCGGTAGACATCGCCGAAAAAGCGCTCGCCAACGCCAAGCTCGAACTGCGCACGCGGAACGGGTGTCCAGAGAAATCGCGTTTCCCAGCGACCGCCGCTGGTACCCCCGTCCGCTGCTCGAAAGGTGCCCCGGCCGTCATCGTAGCCGAGGATCAAGTCCAGGCGATATTTCGGACTGAGGATATAACCTATCCGCGTGTCGAAAGACCCGAAGCCCTCGCCATCATCCGTGTCGAACACCCGTCGCCGCCAGTTAACCGACCAAGGGACCGTGGTGAACATCGGGCCGCTCACGACCTGCACACTGCTGTCCTGTGTTCCGGTTCGCAGCCCGTCGTTAGTGTCTCCGGTGGAGGCGGTCCAAGTGGAGCCGACGCCGGGGGAGATGCGGACGGTAGCGAAGCGCCCATCCAATACCGGCAGCTCAACCCGGGGGGTTATCGCCACCGACGCCTGTTGGGCAAAAGCATCGTTTCCACCGATTGCGTCGAAACGGCTGTTGACGCGTGGATCAATCAGCGCCTGATTCGCCGTGGCGCGCATGTCGAGAAAGAAGTAACGCTCGATAACCTCCATGTTGAGAGATGCCTGCAGCGTATGTTGCACATCATTGAGCTCGGAGTGCCCGGGATAGAACAACACGCTTGGTCCGTAATCGAACCGCGTGCGCACGCGGTTGCCGCTGCGCGAGGAACTGATGAACGGCCGCATCCGGATGACGCCGCCAGCCTCGGTATCCTCGCTCGACAAAAACAGATTGTCGGTGAAGATCACACTGCCGCTCAAGCCGCCCGCTCCTCGCCAATCGCCGACAGCAGGGCTGGCCATGAGCGTCACGGCCAGTAAGGCAAGTAATCTCGCAGACATGGCCGGGCGGCTCGGGCAACGCAAACCAGATCAACCCTTCTTGTTCTGGTCTTCTTTGTCGGCGCCGTAATCGCCACCGTATCCGTAACCGTAACCATAGCCGTAACCGTAGCCATAGCCATAGCCGTACTGGTAGCCGTACTTTCCCGAGAACAACGTGCTCTTGCACTTGTTGAGCAGCATGTAGACATTATCCGTGCGCCCGATCTGCGCGACGGTCTCTTTGACCAGCCCCTGCGGAGTGGCCTCATGCTCGACAACGATCACGATCTGCCCCATCAGGGATGCGAGCACAGGCGCCTCGCTCGTGGCAAGCACGGGCGGCGAATCGAACAACACGATGCGGTCCGGATAGCGGGTTGCGACATCATGGAGCAGGCGACGCATGTTCTGGCTCGCCAACAGTTCCGTAGACTGGCGGTGCCGCTGCCCAGCAGGCAGTATCGACAGTTTCGGAATGTCCGTGGGTCGAACGAGCTGCGTGAGGTCGGTACCCTCATCAAGATGCTCAATCAAGCCCGGCGCGTCCCCAAGCCCCACCCGGCGCGACAATCCCGGCTTCGCGACATCGCCGTCGATCAGCAAGACCCAACAGTCCAGCTCAAGTGTCATCGAGGCCGCCAGGTTCAAAGAAACGAAGGTCTTGCCTTCACTTTGAACGGAACTGGAGACCATGATGAGATTGAAGGGGGAATCTCCGTCATGTCGCCGCTCGAATGCATTCATGAGCAACGGCCGCTTGATCATGCGAAATTCTTCGGAGATACGCTTATGCTCGCCACGCTCTCGCTTGGTCCGCTCCTCCTTCGGCAGCACCATGACCTCGCCAGTCTCAAGAATCGGTACTTCGTAGAGCGGATCGAAGGCAGCCGACGGCTCGGCATCGACAGAAGCAGTCTGCCATTCGTCACCCAGCGGCCTAGACGCCTGCTGACGCATCCAGCGAGAGGGATCGTCATTCGGTGGCTGCGTGCTGGTGGTAGTTGACATTGGTTCTCACCTAAACCGGCAGAGCCGGAACTAAGAAGCGCTTTGGGTTGCCGTCGCCGAGTCCCCAGTCCCTCGGTGTCCGAGCCGACATAAACAGGGGCTCTCCGTCGGTTGGCTCGACACTTGTTGCATTACAAGGATCAGGCCCTCCGGCAGGCTTCACCAAGAACACGCAGCCACAGCGCGGCAAAGTGTCGAGAGCGGGAAGCGGGCACCACACGCTCTGCGTATCGGGGCGAAGCCGCGCCGAAGTGGCCGATACGGGTCGTTCATGCCAGACAGGGATCTCGCAACAATTGCGACAACCTAGTGCTGGCTGCCGAGGCCCGACGGCAGCCCTGGACCGCGGTCAAAACGGCAACCGCGCTGCCAGATCAATGTCGAGGAAAAAGGCCGTTAGTACCGCCGCGTAGCTCGCGATGAGTAAAAGCAGAGCGATCGTGAAGCCAACAGTAGCAAGCCGGGACCGAAGACGTTGTCGCGGAACCGTAATCAAGTTGACGCTGCCGATCACCGGAACACCCGTCACCTCGGCCAACTGCCGCCTGTCGAAGAACACGGGGCGCAATTGAGCGAGCAGAAAAGCGATGCCGAGTCCGGCGACGAGCGAGCCACCAAACACCTGGGTTGACATGCCGATACGATCCGGACCCGTGGGTTTCTTCGGCACCCGGGGTGGATCTAGGGTGCGGAACTTCACGGTGTCGACGCTTGTATCCACTTCGCGTGTCATGCGCGCTTGCTCTAACCGCTTGAGCAGTGCCTGATGGTTGTCTTGCAGGATGCCGTAGTCGCGATTGAGCTGCTTCTCCTCGGCCTCGATCTGAAGCACTTCGTCGACGGCCGTCTGGAATTGCTCAATCTTGTTGCGCAATGTCGCTACGCGCGTCTCCTCTGTTGCGACCTCGGTATTCGCGCCGGCCAAGCGCAGTTGCATTTCCTGGTACACAGGGCTCTGCGATAAGGATTGCACAACGGCAACCTCGTCGTTGCGCCGTTCCTCGACGTAGTTGTCTCGCTCTTCATCCCGACGCTGGACCAGCCTTGCAAGCGCACGCTTCATCGCGATGACCTCCGGATGACGCTCCGTGTAGCGGATCAGGAGATCCTCTATCTGGCCCTCCATTTCAGCGACCTTTTGATCCAGCGGATTCGTGACTGCCTTGGATTCCTCCTGCAGCCAGGTCTCGAAATACGGCAGGCTTGCCGCGTCGCTCTGCATGTATTCCAGTTGCTGCGCCATTTCCTCCCGACGACTCTCGGCGAGTGCGAGGTTGTCCTGCGCCTCGATTAACCCGCGCTTCGCCTGCTTCAGCCGGTCGTAATAGGTCCCCTTCTCGGAGAGCAGGTCCAGATTGCGCATCTTGAAGTCTTTGACCTTGCGCTCAGCATCGATGAGTCGGCGCTCATAGTCTTTGAGCTCACGCTGCAGGAAGCGCTCGGCGGAGTCCTGATCCTGACGCGACGAGCCGAGATTCGATTCGACGAAGATCGTCAGCATGGACTGCACGACCCGCTTCGCCAATTCCGGAGACTGGTCGGCGAAGCTGATGGTGTAAACGTTGTTGCCGCTGGTGCCGAGCTTGACCCGTTTCTTCAGGTCCGCAACGAGTGCATCCATTTCCTCCGGCGTATTCGCACGCAGATCCATATCCGTCATGCGGGCGAGCTTTTCCATGTTCTCGCGCCCGAAGAGCACGTTGGTCATCATCCGGATGCGCTGGCCTTCGTTGGTGTTGATGGCCAAACCGGCGAGCAGCGGCGTCAGCACGGAATCGGTATCGACATAGACCCGAGCACTGGAGCTATAGGTATCCGGAAGTGACGCAACATAGGCCCAACCGATGGGCGATGCCACGGCCGCGACAACTAGCACGAACCAGCGATAGCGCCAGACGCCGCTCAGGTAGAAGAGCGCTAGACGGATGATTTCTTGCATCGGATTGCTCTCGAATCGCTCTCGGGCGGCGAGCCGTCGGGGAACGCAGCTAGAACCAGGACTCAGGTATCAGCAAGATATCGCCGGGACGCATGTCCACGTTTGCGGACAGCTCCGCATCTTGGATCAGCGCACGGAGACGAACCGTATATCGCCGCTGCTCGCCGTCCTCGAACCGCACCAGCACCGCGCGGTTGCCATCGGCAAACTCCGTGATGCCGCCGACCTGGATCATCAGGTCCAGCAACGTCATGCCGTCGCGATACTGCACCGACAACGGCTGCGTCGCCTCACCTAGGACACGGATCTGTTCCGGGAAGACGCCGACGAACCCCTGAACGATGACGGTCACAAGCGGGTCTCGCAAGAATACGGACAGCGCCTCTTCAAGATCCCGGGCGAGCTCGGTCGGCGTCTTGCCGGCGGCCGGTACGTCTTCGAGCAGCGGCGCGGTGATATAGCCGTCCGGGCGCACCGGCACCGTCGTGCTGACTTCCGGGTATCGCCACACGAACACCTGCACCGAGTCGCCAGGCCCGATCTTGTACTTCTGCGCATAGCGCAACTGGTAGGTTGCCTCCGGGAGAGGCGGGTATTTCACCTTCGCGCAACCGCTGATCCCAACGATTGCCGCGAGCGCGAGTATGAGTAGGAGCCGGGCCATGGACAACGCTTCAAGAGACTGATCGCGGGAGTAAATTGATCGCGGTCCGTCCGACGGGGTGCGCCCGAGCTCCGCGAAGCGGGGCGATTATTGCACAGCAGGCGGGCGATTTGGCCCGCAACGCGCCCGAATCCGGGGTGCAAGCCGTGCTCCCGGTCGGACACGGAAGCCGACCGTCGGATGCGCACGGCGCGCGGTTCGCGCAACCTCGGTGCCCGCGCGGCCCCAACCGGCGCTCAGCCGACGGGCCGCTGGTTGTCCAACAGATAGGTCTCAAGGCGCGCCAAGGCGACCTCGATCTGCGCCGCTTCCTCAACATAGGCGAAACGCACCGTGCGCGCCGCCTGCGGGCCGCCGAAATCGACGCCAGGCGTCACCGCAACGCCGGTTGCCGCGAGCAGTGTCGCCGCGAAGGTCACCGCGTCACCGAGCCCTGGCGGCAGCTCGGTGAACACGTAAAAGGCGCCCTGCGGCGGATGCGGGAGAGCGAACCCGATGCGCCGAAGCCCGGCGAGCAACAGATCGCGACGCTGTCGCAGCACCAGACGGCGGGCATCGAACAGCGCCATAACCTCGCGCGTCAGCGCCGCCGCGGCGACATGCTGCGCAAGCGTCGGCGGCGCGAGAAAGAGATTCTGTGCCAGCCGCTCCACCACCGGCGCCCAGCCGGGCGGCACCACCAGCCAGCCGAGCCGCCAGCCGGTGAGCCCGAAGTACTTCGAGAAACTGTTGACGACAAAGAGCCCGTCGTCGCCGCCTTGCAGCGCGGTGGTATCGGCGGCGTCATACACGAGCCCCTGGTAGGTCTCGTCTACGATCAGGGCAGCCTGCCGATTGCGCGCGACCGCCAGCAGCGCGCTGAGATCGGCCGCATCCAGAACCGCGCCCGTGGGATTGCCCGGGGTTGTCACCATCAGCACCCGCGTGCCCGGCTGCCACTGCCGGGCCGCGACCTCGGCGGTGGGCCGCCAGCCGGTCTCGGCGCGCAGCGCAACGCCCTGCACGACCCCGCCGACCACGGCGGCAATGTGTCGATGGCAGGGGTAACCGGGCTCCGTCACCAGCACGCCGTCGCCCGGTTGCAGGATGGCCGCCAGCGCGAGCTGCAGCGCACCCGAGCCGCCGGGCGTGACGATGATGCGCCCAGGATCGACCTCGACCGAGTACCGGTCTGCGTAATGCGCGGCGATGGCATGGCGCAGCGCGGGCAGACCGGCGGACGGCGTGTAGCCCATGGACTCGCTGTCGAGGGCGCGCCGGGCCACCGCCAGCAGCGGTTCAGGCATCGGAAAGCGCGGCTCACCTACCTCCATGTGGATGACAGTCTGGCCTGCGGCCTCCATGGCCTTGGCGCGCTCCAGGATGCGCATGACCTGAAACGGCGCGACTGCCGCGGCGCGCGCCGCGGGCACCAACATGGCGGGCTCAGCGACCGGCGCAGGCACAGCGGTGCAGCTCGCGCAGCACGGCAAGGTCGATCAAGCCGCGATCGGCGACCACCGGCGCCACCGCCTCCGCGCAGCCGCCGGCGAGCAGACGGGGTGCGGCGCCGGGCTCGCCGAGCCCATCCGCCACCAGGGCAGCACCGCTGAAATCCTGCGCCTCGGTATAGGAGCTCACGGTCACCAGCAGTGCATCCAGCCCCGCGCCCAAGGCCGAGCGCACGCCGTTGTCCGAGTCCTCGACCGCGACACAGGCCGACGCCGGCAGCCCAAGCTCCGCGAGAGCCAGCGCAAAAATGTCCGGCGCCGGCTTCTTTGCCGGCACGACATCCCCTGCCGCGATGACGCGAAACCAGCGGCTGAGCTCCGGGTACCGCCCCGGCACCTGCACCGCCGACAGCAAGGCCGTTACGTTCTCCGGCGTCGTGGTGGTGGCAATGGCGAGCTGCAAGCCGGCGTCGAAGGCCTCGCGCAACAACCGCAGCACGCCGGGGCGAAGCCCGATGGCCCCTTGGCGCATCATCTCCGTGTAGTGCTCGGTCTTGCGCTGATGCAAGCCACGGACGAAATCGTCAAGCGGCGCCGGCAGCACGAAGTCGGGGCGGTGCTCGGCAAGATAAGCGCGGATGCGCTCCTTGCCGCCGGTGACGCGTAGCAGCTCGCCGTAGAGCGGCACGCTCCAGTCCCAGTCGAGACCCGCGTCGGCAAAGGCGGCGTTGAAGGCGATGCGGTGGCCATCGCGCTCGGTGTCGGCGAGGGTGCCGTCGACGTCGAAGATGATGGCCTCAAGCGCAGACATTGCTGACTCCGGGAAAGTACGGTAAGCAGGGCGCGGGAGCCTAGCACAGGGCCGGACTAGACTGCTTGGCCGCGCCAAATGCTTGCAGATGAGTCAAGTTTCGTGGCGACAAGGTGCTTGCGGGAAAAGGGGCCGAGGGCCAAGGGAGCCCTCCTCGGCCCTTGACCCTTGGCCCTTGGCCCTTGGCCCTTGGTTCACCTGCGGCGATGACCGGATTGCGCAACAAGCGCTTCGCGTCCTGGTCGGTCTGAGGCTCTGCCTCGCTAGCTCCTAGATTGCTTGGGGCGCCGCCCGCTTTCCAGCCGGCTCGGCGCTGGGGCGCCTGACCGGGATCGTCGGCTTTCCAGCCGGCTCGGCTCGATGCCGTGTCGTCAGCGTTTGAGCGAATTCAGAGGGCACATGCGCGGTCGTCCACCCGGCGGCGCGGCGTGGGCAACCGCCCGGCGCCCGCACCGCAGATCGCGCTCCATCGATCAACCCGGGCCCACCCCACGGCTCGTGGGTCTGAGGCTTAGCCTCGCTAGATTGCTTGACGGCACCAAATGTTTGCAGATGAGTCAAGTTTCATGGCGACAAGGTGCTTGAAGGAACAAGGGCGGAGGGCCAAGGGAGCCCTCCTAGGCCCTCGGCCCTCGGCCCTTGGGCGGTGGCCTTTCGCGGGGCGGTGAGCGACACCGCTCGCACCTGGCATGTTGCCGAGGATTTCGCGCTCTGGTAGAAACGCGCATTCTATGGCGCCCAGGGCGCCCCGCCGGGTACACAAGGTCCGGCGGGCACCGGGCGGAAGGTCAAGTATCGACGATCCTTAGTCTGCGGGAGTACACCCATGCCCGAGGCGAACGCACACGGCGCCAAGCCGTTCGGTTTCGAACCCTACGAGGCCGGCAAGGACGAGGACTATATGAGTCCCGAGCAGGAGGAGCACTTCCGCGGCCTGCTCCTGGAATGGAAGCGCCAGTTGATGGAAGAAGTGGATCGCACCGTGCATCACATGCAGGACGAGGCCACCAACTTCCCGGACCCCAACGACCGGGCGACGCAGGAATCCGAGTTCAGCCTGGAGCTGCGCACCCGCGACCGCGAACGCAAGCTGATCAAGAAGATCGACGAGGCGCTCGCCCGCATCGACGAGCACGAGTACGGCTACTGCGAGGCCTGCGGCGTCGAGATTGGCGTCCGCCGACTGGAGGCACGGCCGACGGCGACGCTCTGCATCGACTGCAAGACCCTCGATGAGATCCGGGAGAAGCAGCGCGGCTAAGCCACGGCCGGGCGCCGCAACCCAATCAGCCGGGCGCCAGGCGGCTTGAGCACTGCGGCGGTCGGCTCGCGCTGCCGCGGCCGCTTCGCCCCCTCCCCCACCGGACCGCTCCACTTCGGCTCGCTCGTGGCGGCGCTCGGGAGCTTCGCCGACGCGCGCAGCGGCGCCGGCGAATGGCTCGTGCGCATCGAAGACCTCGACCGCACCCGCGAGGTGCCGGGCGCGGCCGATGGCATGCTCCGCACGCTGGAGGCTTTCGGCCTGCATTGGGATGGCCCCGTGCTCTACCAGCGATTGCGCACGGACGCCTATGCCGCCGCGCTCGAGCGGCTGGTCGCGCAAGGCCTCTGCTACCCCTGCGGCTGCACGCGGCGGGAGATCGCGCTGCGCGCCAGGCCCGGCCTCGAAGGACCCATCTACCCCGGCACCTGCCGCAACGGCCTGCCGCCGGGGCGCGCAGCGCGGAGCGTGCGCCTGCGCACGACCCACGCGTCCATCCGCTTCGCCGACGCCATCCTGGGGCCACAGACGCAGGACGTTGCCGAGGTCGTCGGCGACTTCGTGCTGCGCCGCGCCGACGGCATCCACGCCTACCAGCTCGCCGTCGTCGTCGACGACGCCGAGCAGGGCATCACGAACGTCGTGCGCGGTGCCGACCTGCTTGCCTCGACCCCGCGCCAGATCCTGCTGCAGCGGCATCTGGGTTTGCCGAAACCCGTCTACGCGCACCTGCCGCTGGCGCTCGGCGCCGACGGCCGCAAGCTCTCCAAGTCCCTCGCCGCGCTGCCCGTCGATGCCGCCCGGCCGCTGCCCGCGCTGCTCGCCGCCTGGCGCTTTCTGGGCCAGGAGGCGCCACCGGAGCCGTGCAAAGACGTGGCGAGCTTCTGGGCCTGGGCCTTACCGAACTGGCAACGACACCTGGTACCGTCACAAGGCCTTAACGTCACGGTCCTAATCTAGCGCTGCGGGGCGTCGAACCGGAAAATAGGGCCAAGGGCCAAGGGCCAAGGGTGGCTCCCTCGGCCCTTAGCCCTTTGGCCCTTGGTCCCCGCTTTCGTCGCCGAAATCGGCATCCTGCCCTACCAGCCGGCCTGGCCCGGCGTCATCACAGTGAGAGGAGGCCCACATGACCGAGCGCACCACCACGCCCCTGGCCCCGGAAGAGCTCACGCGCATCGACGCCTACTGGCGCGCGTGCAACTACCTCGCCGTCGGCATGATTTACCTCAAGGGCAACCCGCTGCTGCGCGAGCCGCTGAGGCCTGAGCACATCAAGCAGCGCCTGCTCGGCCACTGGGGCGCGAGCCCCGGCTTGGCGTTCATGTACTGCCACGCCAACCGCATCATCCTGAACCACCAACAGCAGGCGATTTTCCTGGCCGGCCCCGGCCACGGCGCCCCGGGCGTGCTCGGCCCCGTGTACCTTGAAGGCACCTATGCCGAGATCTACCCGAACAAGTCCGAGGACGAGGAGGGCATGAAGGCCTTCTTCAAGCAATTCTCCTTCCCCGGCGGCATCGGCTCCCATTGCACACCCGAGACCCCTGGGTCGATCCACGAGGGCGGCGAGCTCGGCTACTCCATCAGCCACGCTTTCGGTGCGGCCTTCGACAACCCGGACCTGCTGGTGGTGGCGGCCGTCGGCGACGGCGAGTCCGAGACCGGCGCGCTGGCCACGTCCTGGCACTCCAACAAGTACCTGAACGCCGCCCGCGACGGCGCGGTGCTGCCGATCCTTCACCTCAACGGCTACAAGATCAACAATCCGACCCTGCTCGCGCGCATCCCCGAGGACGAGCTGCGCGCGCTGTTCCAGGGCTACGGCTGGGAGCCGCACTTCGTCTCCGGCGACGAGCCTCTTGACATGCACCAGCAGATGGCCGCAACCATGGATGCCTGCTATGCCGAGATCCAGGCGCACCAGCAGGATGCCCGCGCCAAGGGTGCCGCCAATGTCCGGCGCTATCGCTGGCCGATGATCGTGCTGCGCTCGCCGAAGGGCTGGACGGGCCCGAAGGAGGTGGACGGCAACAAGGTGGAGGGCTTCTGGCGCGCCCACCAAGTGCCGCTGTCGGGCCTGCACGACAACGCCGAGCACCTGGCGCAACTGGAAGCCTGGATGCGGAGCTACAAGCCCGAGGAGCTCTTCGACGACACGGGCAAGCTCAAGCCCGAGATCCGCGCCGCGGCGCCGGAAGGCAACCTGCGCATGAGCGCGAGCCCGCACGCCAACGGCGGCCTGCTGCGCCGTTCGTTGCGCATGCCGGACTTCCGCAAGTACGCCTGCGTGGTGGAGCGCCCCGGCACAGTGCGCGCGATGAACACCAAGCCCTTGGGCGCGCTGCTGCGCGACATCATGCGCAACAACATGCACAACTTCCGCGTCTTCGGCCCGGACGAGAACACCTCCAATAAGCTCGACGCCATCTACGAGGTGTCGAAGAAGCTCTGGCTGGAGGAGTACCTGCCGGAGGACGCCGACGGCGGCGAGCTGTCACCGGACGGGCGCGTGATGGAAATGCTCTCCGAGCACACGCTGGAGGGCTGGTTCGAGGGCTATGTGCTCACCGGGCGCCACGGCTTCTTCGCGAGCTACGAGGCCTTCATCCACGTCATCGACAGCATGTACAACCAGCACGCCAAGTGGCTCGCCATCTGCAACGAGATCCCCTGGCGCGCGCCCGTGCCGTCGCTGAACCTGCTGATCACATCCACGGTCTGGCGGCAAGACCACAACGGCTTCACGCACCAGGACCCGGGCTTCCTGGACGTGGTCGTGAACAAGTCCGCCGAGGTGGCGCGCATCTACCTGCCGCCGGACGTGAATTGTCTCCTGTCCGTAGCCAACCACTGCCTGCGGAGCATGAACTACATCAACGTCATCGTCGCGGACAAGCAGAACCACCTGCAGTACCTGGGCATGGAAGACGCCATCAAGCACTGCACCAAGGGCGTTGGCATCTGGGACTGGGCCAGCAACGACGAGGGCTTCGAGCCCGACGTGGTCATGGTGGGCTGCGGCGATATTCCCACCAAGGAGGCGCTGGCCGCGACGGCCATGCTGCGTGCTGAGTTCGACGACATCAAGATTCGCTTCGTCAACGTCGTTGACCTGATGACACTACACCACGAGGGCCCGCATGCGCTCTCCGAGCGCGACTTCGACAGCATTTTCACGCGCGACAAGCCGGTCATCTTCAACTTCCACGGCTATCCTTGGCTGATCCACCGGCTCACGTACAAGCACGCGAACCACTCGCAGTTTCACGTGCGCGGCTACAAGGAGCGCGGCAATATCAACACGCCGCTGGAGCTCGCCATCGAGAACGAGATCGACCGCTTCAGTCTCGCCATCGACGTCATCGACCGCGTGCCGCGGCTCGCCGTGCTCGGCGCCCATGCCAAACAGCGCTTCCGCGACCTGCAGATCGACGCACGGAACTACGCCTTCGAGCACGGCACGGACACGCCCGAATATGACGATTGGGTTTGGCCTTTATAGGAAGGGGCGAGGGCCGAGGGCCGAGGATGCGGTCGCAACGACGCACATCAGCCCTCGGCCCTTCCGCCTTGGCCCTTGGCCCTTGGCCCTTGACCAGCCGCCCCTTTGCGCGAGAACGAGCACATGAACGATACCGCCGAGCCCGAAACAGCCGAGCCCGACAACGCATTGCATCAGACCCGCACCGGTCTCGATAGGGACCACCTGAAGCGCGCCTTCCTGGACAACCTGTTTTACCTGCAAGGCCGCTTCTTGGAGGTCGCGACCACCAACGACCTCTACCAGGCCGCCGCCTACACGGTTCGCGACCGCATGCTGGAGCGCTGGATCAAGACGGCGCAGACCTACAAGAAGACCAACGCTCGCACGGTGTGCTACCTGTCCGCGGAATTCCTGCTCGGACCGCATCTGGTCAACAATCTGGTCAATCTCGGCATCCTGGAGGCCGCTTGCGAGGCTGGCGCGGAGCTTGGGCTCGACTTCGACGCCATCGTCGAGGCCGAAGAGGAACCGGGCCTCGGCAACGGCGGTCTGGGCCGGCTCGCGGCCTGCTACATGGACTCGCTCGCGACCTTGCAGATCCCGGCCATCGGCTACGGCATCCGCTACGAATTCGGCATCTTCGACCAGGTCATTGTCGACGGCTGGCAGACCGAGCGCGGCGACACCTGGCTTCGCACCGGCAATCCGTGGGAGATCCCGCGGCCGAAGCTCGCCTTCCCGGTGGGCTTCGGCGGCCACACCGAGCACTACACCGACACCCAAGGGGCGCTGCGCACGCGCTGGGTGCCGAGCCTGGTGGTCAACGGCGTCGCCTACGACACGCCCATCATGGGCTACGGCGTCGGCAACGTGAATCTGCTGCGGCTGTGGAAGTCCGAGGCGCCCGAGTCCTTCGACTTCCAGGCCTTCAACGTCGGCGACTACTACGGCGCCGTGCACGAAAAGATGGAGGCGGAGACCATCTCCAAGGTGCTCTACCCCAACGACGAGCCCGTCGCCGGCAAGGAGCTGCGCCTCAAGCAGCAGTATTTCTTCGTCTCCTGCTCCCTGCAGGACATGCTCAGGCTGCAGCTCGGCATCGCCTGGGATCTGGACAGCTTCCACGAGAAGTTCGCCATCCAGCTCAACGACACCCATCCATCGCTCGCCGTCGCCGAGCTGATGCGGCTCCTGATGGACGAGCAGCTCATGGACTGGGACCAGGCCTGGCACATCACCACCAACGCCTGCCACTTCACCAACCACACGCTGCTGCCGGAGGCGCTGGAGACCTGGTCCGTGGAGCTCTTCGAGCGCCTGCTGCCGCGGCACCTGGAGATCATCTACGAGATCAACCGGCGCTTTCTGGACCAGGTCCGCGTGCACTTCTTCGGCGACGAGGCCCGCGTCGCGCGCATGTCGCTCATCGACGAGGGCGGCGGGCGCCGCGTGCGCATGGCGAATCTGGCGGCGGTGGGCAGCAAGGCCATCAACGGCGTGGCGGCCCTGCACACGGAACTGCTGAAGAACACGGTGATGCGGGACTTCTACGAGATGTGGCCGGAGAAGTTCCACAACGTCACCAACGGCGTCACGCCAAGGCGCTTCGTCGCCGTCAGCAACCCCAGGCTGGCGGCGCTGATCACCGAGACCTGCGGCGACGACCGCTGGCTCTCCGACCTGACCTGCCTCAAGCAACTCGAGGAGCAGGCCGAGGATCATGCCCTGCAGACCGCTTGGCGCGAGGTCAAGACGGCGGCAAAACAGGACCTGGCCAATTGGCTCGGCAAGCACGCGGGCTTCACGCCGGACCCCGAGACGCTGTTCGATGTGCAGGCCAAGCGCATCCACGAGTACAAGCGCCAGCACCTGAACCTGCTGCACATCGTCTGGCTCTACGAGCAGATCAAGCAGAGCCCGAACGTCGAGCTGACGCCGCGCACCTTCATCTTCGGCGGCAAGGCGGCACCTGGCTATTTCATGGCCAAGCTCATCATCAAGCTCGTGAACGCCATCGGCGAGGTGGTGAACAACGACCCGCAGGTGAACGGCTGGCTGCGCGTGCTCTTCATGCCCGACTTCAACGTCAAGAACGGCCAGCGACTTTACCCGGCGGCGGACCTGTCAGAGCAGATCTCCATGGCCGGCAAAGAGGCCTCGGGCACGGGCAACATGAAGTTCTCGATGAACGGTGCGCTGACCATCGGCACGCTCGACGGCGCCAACGTCGAGATCCGCGACGAGGTGGGCCACGACAACTTCTTTCTGTTCGGCATGACGGCGCCGGAGGCGCAGCAGCGCCAGGCGGAAGGCTATCGGCCCTGGGAGGTCTACCACGGCAACCACGCGCTCAAGTCCGCGGTGGACCTGATCGCGTCCGGGCTTTTCAGCCATGGCGACACCGAGCTGTTCCGCCCGCTGACGGACAACCTGATTCACTCGGACCCGTTCATGGTCTTAGCGGACTTCCAGAGCTATGTCGACTGCCAGCACGAGGTGGACCGCGCCTACCGCGCCCCGCACCACTGGCATCGCATGTCCATCCTGAACACGGCGCGCATGGGCAAGTTCTCGTCGGACCGCTCCATCCAGGACTACGTGGACAAGATCTGGCACGCCGCCCCACTGCCCATCGACCTCTAACGCCGCGGCGCGCGCCATCTGCCGGCAGGTGCCGTGGGGCGCGTGTTTCCATCCGCCAATCAGCTCATCCCTGTGCCCGGGTCAGCGCACAGGCGGGCTCGCCGGCTCATAGGCCGGAACGCGCCGGTTTGTCGGTGGCCCGCGGCTGTTCGCGAGCGGGCCGGCGCGGTAAAATTGCGGCTGTAACATAACCGTAACAATCGCCCGCATGGATCTCGCCGAGGCCATCAAACAGCTCGTCCCGCTGCAGCTACGCATCCCCAAGCCACAGAAGCCCTTCGAGCTCGGCACCCACTACGCGGCCGAGGTCTTTCTGGCCGACACCGCCCACGGCCGGGCCGTCGTCTGGATCGAGCCCTTCTGGTGCGATAAGCCGGATGCGCCGCTCGTACACATCACCTACGCGACCCCGGTCCGCCACGGCGAGGAGGAGCGCTGGGTAGACAACGACCCACGCTTCGGCCCGCGCTGCATCGCCTACCAGAAACCCGTGGTCATCGAGCGCCTGCGCCGGGACTCCCCGGCTTGGCAGGACTACAAGGCCTGGCAGGCGTGGCGCGCCATGAAAGGCAAGGTCTGCGGCCGACGCGCCGCCTGGCAGCGGGTGGAGCAGGAACTGCCCGAGCTCGGCCTGCGCCGGCTGACCTGAGCGGCACAAAGGGCCGAGGGCCTAGGGCCAAGGGGCCAAGGAGGTCTGCCTCGGCACTCGGCCCGTTTGCCTTCAAGCGCCTCGTCGCCATGAAGCTTGACTCATCGATAAGCATTTGACCCGTCAAGCAATCTAGCGAGGCTTCGCCTCCGACCGACGAGTCGTGCTCACGCTATCGAAATCGCTATCGAAATCGGGATATCGGGATCGGGATCGGTTGGCACTTGGTGCGATTTCGATTTCGAGCCCGAGCCCGAGCCCGAGCCCGAGCCCGAGCCCGACGCATCTGGCGAGCCCGACGCCCCTACAACGCCGCCGGGCGACTCCGGAGGCGTCGCCAGTCGGTTGCGTCACAACCTCGTCAGCGCAGCAAGCGATCCTTCTCCTTGCCGTCGACCAGCAGCGCCGACAGGCGCTTCACATACTTCGGGCGGTTCAGCAGCATCTGCAAGCTGTGCTTGCGGGTCGCCTTCACGGCGCTGGAGGGGTCGAAGTAGGCCTTGGCGTTGTCGACGCTGAGTACGAAGGGCGGCTCCCCCTCGCGCGCGAGCATCCAGCTCATGAGCAATGCACCGGTGCGATGGTTGCCCTCGATATAGAGCTGGGGCTCGCTCAGCACATGAACGTAGGCACCGGCGGCCCGCCGCCGGACGGATTCCGCGGCATGCAGCCGGACCCATTCGGCGAGGGACTCGAAGCTGCCATCGCCCTTGGCGTAGAAGCGCTCCTCCGTGGCGGCGAGCGCCGCGGCGCACTCCGCCCGGAGCAGCCGGTCGCTGCCGCAGATGACCAGAAAGTTGAGCTCCAGCAACGCCCGCGAGCTGCCGAGCGCAAACGGATCAATGCGCTCCGCGAGCAGGCCATCCACCTGCCGGTAGCCCGCCACCATGTGCTCGATGACGAGCTCCGACAGCGGATCGCGGCGCGTCTCCAATTGGCTGTTGATGTGCTCGAAGTCGCGCTGGACGGCTCGCAGCGACGCCTCGATGACCGGCAGATTCAAACGTCGCGGCTTCGCCATGACCTCAGCGCAAGAGCGGCCCGGCGGGGCGAAGCCCGCTGTTGGTATTGGAGGGGACCAGCGCGGGCGGGTGGCCCGCGGCGGTGTGAATGGATTGCCGCACGGCGCCAACTGCGTGCAGGTGCGTCGAGCTCCAGAATGTCAAAGGACCGAGGGCCAAGCGAGCCGTCCTCGGCCCTCGGCCCCCGGCCCTTGTTTCAACGGCGACGCGAGCGGGTCGCGGAGCACCGCGCCGCCCTTGTCGGTCTGAGCCTCCGCCTCGCTAGTAAACGGCTTCGACCTTGGCCCGGGCCATCTCGACCATGTCTTCGGGCAGCGGAATATAGCCCATCTCCTCGGCAATGGGCTGGCCGTCGGCGAGCCCCCAGAGCACGGCGCCCTTGAGCGCCTCGCGCTTGGCCGCGTCCGGATACGACTGGTACAGCAAGAGCCAAGTGTAACCGACAATGGGATAGGCGCCGTCGCCGGGTGGGTCGGGGACGAACACACGCAGATCATCCGGGACCTCCTGTGCCGATGCGAGGGCCGCCGTGCCGGACTCTGGCGTCGGCGCCACCAGCTCGCCCGCCTTGTTCTCGATCATCGCCATGGGCAGGCCCAAGCGCTTCGCGAACTGGTACTCCATGTAACCGATGCTACCGGTGCTGATCTTCACCCGCTGCGCAACGCCCTCGTTGTAGTTGACCTTCATCGTGTTGCCCGGCCAGTCGAGCTGCTTGGCCACGCCCGCAACGTCGCGCCAGGCCGGAAAGGCCGCGGCCAAGTGGCTGGTCATGATGAAGGTCGTGCCGCTGCTGTCGCGCCGCACCACCGGCGTCACGGTCTTGCTGGGCAGCGTCACGCCCGGATTCGCCGCAGCGATAATCGGGTCGTTCCAGGACTTGATGGTGCCGGTGAAGATGCCTTGCACCGCCGCGCGCGAGAGCTTGAGCTCATCAACCCCCGGCAGGTTGTACGCCAGCGCGACGATGCCACCGGTGGTGGGCACCATCACGGCGCCGCGCTCGCCGACCTGCGCGAGATCCTTATCCGACAGCGCCGCATCGCTGGCGCCGAAGTCTACGTCGGCGCCGTCGAAGACCTTGCCGTCCGGGTCCTTCCCGGCCAGAAACAGCGCGGTGCCCTTGCCGCTGCCGACGCCGGCATACTCAAACCGCACACCGGGCGCCTGCTCAGCGTAGGCGCTGATCCATTCTTCGTACAACGGCTGCGGGAAGGTGGCGCCAGCGCCGCGGATCACCAGGTCGCCCTCGGCGCTGTCGGCGCTGTCGGCGCCTTCGGCGGCAGACACTGCGAGCAGCGCAAATGCGGCGGCCGCGCACGCAACGGATCGAACGCTCTGCATGACCTTCTCCTCGGTTCGTGGACCTCTAGGGCACAGGCGCGGGGGCACGCGTGCCGCGGGAACGCGCGCGGGCAAGTCGAGCCCCGATCAACTGAACTCGCCGGCCACGTATTCCTTGGTCAGCTTCTGCTGCGGGTCTTCAAACACCTGCTTGGTCGGGCCCATCTCCACCAGGTAACCGGTGCGCCCGCCTTGGGAGATGTCCACCGAGAAGAAGGCCGTGGTGTCGCCGACGCGGGTCGCCTGCTGCATGTTGTGGGTAACCAGGGCCACCGTGAAGCGCTCGCGCAGTTCCAGCATCAGCTCCTCCACCTGGCGCGTGGCGATGGGGTCGAGCGCCGAGCAGGGCTCGTCCATCAGCAGCACATCGGGCTCGGTGGCGATGGCGCGCGCAATGCACAAGCGCTGCTGCTGCCCACCGGACAGGCTCAGGCCGCTGTTCTTGAGCTTGTCCTTGACCTCCTTCCACAGCGCCGCACGCTCCAGCGCCTTCTGCACCTTCTCGTCGTAGTTGCCTTTGAACTTGTTCAGCCGCAGGCCGAAGGCGACGTTATCGTAGATGCTCATCGAGAACGGGTTCGGCTGCTGGAACACCATGCCGATATAGCGGCGCACCACTACCGGGTCCACGCCCTTCGCGTAGATGTCCTGGCCGTGATAGTTCACCGTGCCCTCGAAGCGGAAGATCGGGATCAGATCATTCATCCGGTTCAGGCTGCGCAGCACCGTGGACTTGCCGCAGCCGGACGGACCGATGAACGCGGTGATCTTGTTCTTCTCGATGGGTACGAAACTGTCACGTACAGCCAGAAAGCTGCCGTAGAAGATCTTCTTGACGTTGCAGTCGATCACGGTCGAGCCCTGAGTGACGTAGGGCTCCGCGATGAAATCGGACACGCTGGTCATGTCGCTTGCGGGGGCGTTCATGCCGGTTACCTCGGTGACGAAAGTTAGGCCTTGGGCTGACCGACGAGGCGAGCCAGGATGTTGAAGACGAGGACGATCAGCACCAGCACCAGCGACGCGGTCCAGGCCAGCTCGATCTGGTTCTCGAACGGCATGCCGGAGAAGTTGTAGATCAGGATGGACAGTGACGCGGTGGGGTTATTCACCGGCGCCAGCGACTCCAGGAAGTAGTTACTGAAGAGCGCCGTAAAGAGCAATGGCGCCGACTCACCGGCGGCCCCGGCGATGGCGAGCATCACGCCGGTCAGGATGCCGGGGAGACCCGTCGGCAGCACCACCTTCCAGATCACCTGCGTGCGCGTGCAGCCCATGCCGAAGGCCGCGTCCTTCATGCGCTGCGGCACCTGCGCGATGGCCTCCTCCGCGGCCAGCACCACCGTCGGCAGCATCAGCACCGCCAGCGCCAAGCCGCCGGCCCAGGGCGAGTAACCGAAGTTGATGACGAGCACCGCGTAGACAAAAACGCCGGCCAGGATGGACGGGAAGCCGGTCAGCACCTTGGCGAGGAACCGCGAATAGGTCGCGAGCTGGCTGGTCCGGCCGAGGATGGCGAGGTAGATCGCCGCCATGATGCCGAAGGGCACCGAGATGACGGTCGCGATGGCGACCATCACCAGGGTGCCGACGATCGCCGGTCCGATGCCGCCGCCCATCTCGAAGCCGGCCGGCGGCAGCGCCGTCAGCACCTCGACGATGTCGCTGCCGAACAGCCGCGAGCCGCCCTGCATCAGCAGCATGATGATCACCGAGATGAGCGGAATGGCCGCAAGAATTGCGATGATCCACGTGATACCGGTCAGGATGTTGTTCTTGATGGCGCGCCCTTCCCACGCCTGGCGCTGCAGGTTGGGCCGAACGAAGGCCGGCGCGGCCGGCGCGGTGAGATCGATGTCGGTCATGCCTTACCCTCGAACTTGCGCACCGTGTACTGCTGCACGGCGAGGCCGGCGACATTGACGATGAAGGTGATCAGGAGCAGCACCAGGGCCGCGTACATCAGCGCCTGCACCTCGATGCCACCCGCCTCCGGGAAGCTCGATGCCAGCAGCGACGCCAGCGTGTTGGCCGGTGCGAACAGCGACAGGTTGATCTGATTGGCGTTGCCGATCAGCATCGCGAGCGCCATGGTCTCGCCGAGCGCACGGCCGAAGCCCAGCACCAGCGCCGCCAGAATGCCGCTGGAGGCCGTCGGCAGCATGACCTTCAAGATGGCTTCCCACTTGGTCGTGCCCATGCCGTAAGCGGCCTCCTTGACCTTGTACGGAATGCGGCGGAAGGCATCGACGGAGATGGCAGCGACCGTCGGCAGGATCATGATGGCGAGCACCAGCGCCGCCGGGGCCATGCCCGGGCCGCTGAGATCGGTACTGAAGAACGGCACCCAGCCGAAGTGCTGATGCAGCCATTCGGCGCCCGGGCGGATCATGGGAATCAGCACGTAGATGCCCCAAAGGCCGTAGACCACAGACGGGATCGCCGCCAGCAGCTCGACGATGGTGCGAAACACCACGGCGAGCTTGGCGTGAATGAAGTCCTGGGTCAGGAAGATGGCGATGGAGATACCGAACACGCCACCTAGCAGCAGCGCCAGCAGGGAGCTGTAGAGCGTGCCCCAGATCTCGGGCAGGACGCCGAAAACCCCTTTATTGACGTCCCAGGTGGTCCCGTACCAGAAGCCCAGGCCGTACTTAGAGATGGCCGGCATCGCTTCCTTGCCGAGCTCCCACAGGATCAGGGCCGTCAGCACCACGATCAGGGCGGCGCAGACATACGCGATGCCGCGGAACACGGAGTCGGTGGTGAGCTCGCCGCCGCTCGGCGGTCGCGTGATCGTGCCGGACGATCCCGCTCGTTCAAACGGATTGGTCGCCATGTGCTGTACCTGGGCGATTGGCTATCAGGGGGTTGCTGTGGTCGATCTGGGGAGCGAGCGCATCGTGCCGCTCCCGCGGCAGCTTAGCAGGCGTGGGGCGCCTCCCGGGCGCGGTTTGTCAGTGCGGTGGGCCGGTCGCCTGTGGCAGTCCGGGCTGCGAGTCTCGCCGCCAAGCGCAGGCTGCATCCGGATCTGGTCTTGCCAGCGGATGAGCCGAGCTTGCTTCGCGACGCCTTGCCGTTGCCCTGTCCACGCCGGAGATGCCAAGCCCCGGACCGGCGCGACGAAGCCTCGGCTCTGTCGCACCCGTCCGGGTCGGTCACCTGAGGTAAAGTCTTACTTGATGACCTTCAGGGCTTCCTGCACCTTGGCGATCACGTCCGCCGGCAACGGGATGTAGCCGAAACTGTCGGCCTGGCCCTGCGCGGCATCGCTCGTCAGGTACGCGATCATGTCCTGCACCGCCTTCAGCTTGGCCGCTTCGTACTCCGTGTAGAGCAACAGCCAGGTCATGGACGCGATCGGGTAGGCGTTGTCGCCGGCCGGATCGTTCACGAAGGCACGCAGGTCCGGGGCGCCGCCGGGCAGCGTGTTCTGCGGGAACTCGGCGCTGGCGACGGCGTCGGCACCAGACGCGGGGCCCGGCGCAACGAAGTTGCCGGCCTTGTTCTCGAGCAGCGCGACCTGCGCGTGACCCGTCAGCTTCGCGAAGCCGTACTCGACGTAGCCGATGGTGCCCTTGTTCTGCTTGATCTGCGCCATCACGCCGTCGTTCTTCGGCGCCTTGATGAAGTTGTCCTGGCCGGGCCAGTTCGGGGACTTGGACTGGCCGACCTTGTCCTTGAACAGCGGGCTGATCTCGGCCAGGTGGCCGGTGAAGACGTAGCTGGTGCCCGAGGAGTCGGAGCGCACGACGACGGTGATCTTGCTGTCCGGCAGCTCGACGCCCGGGTTGGCGGCGGCGATCTTCGGATCGTTCCAATTGGTGATCTCGCCGGCGAAGATGGCCGGGTAGACGTCACGCGGCAGCCTAAGCTCCTTCACGCCTTCCAGGTTGAAGGCCAGCACCACTTCACCCGCCGTCATCGGCAGCAGCACAACGTCCTTGCCCTGCTTCTCCTTCACCACCGCGATCTCCTCGTCGCTCATGGCCGCGTCGGAGCCCGCGAAGTCCACGGCACCCTCCTGCAGGTCCTTGATGCCGGCGCCGCTCCCCTTGGACTGGTAGTCAACGCGGACGCCGTCCGGGTTGAACTCCTTCTTGACCGCCTTGTCCTGCGAGAACTGCTTGAACCAGGCGGCGTAGATCGGAGCCGGGAAGCTCGCGCCGGACCCGTTCAGCTTCTCGGCGGCTTGGGCCGCACCGCTTAGGGTCAGCGCCGCGACGCAGCCGGCGATTGCCGCGGACTTGAGGAAACTCGTGTACATCATGGCTCTGTGCTCCATCTGTCGTGGTGAGCAGGTTTGGCTCCGGGGCTGGAGCGCGCCGCTCATTCTGGAGCGTCAATCAGGCGTTTTCGTGAATTTTTGATGACGGGATCGGCCTTAGCGCACATGCGCTTTGACCGACGGCGCCCCGGTTTCACGCCTGACGCAAGCCCGCTCCCGCCCGCCGGCGAGCCGAGATCAGGGGCCGAGCGGACAGCAAGCGCAACGCGGCTCAAGGTACTGGGACGCGCCCCGCCACGGCAACCGGGGTCGCGATGGGCGCGGAGGATGACTGTCAGGCAGAGGGATGCGTGCCGTGGGACGGCGTCGCCTCGGCCTGCGGAGCAACATGCTTCGCGGTCAGGAAGCGGCGACCGCGACCGGCTCTGCGGAGAAACCGCGCCTTGAAGTCAGCAAACGACGATTGAGACCGGCACCGCGGCGCCGGCTCGCGCAGATGCAGAAGATGCGCCGACCAGGGAGCACCGCAATCGCGGCGTCACAACGCTCGGCACCAGCAGACCCGCGCCGCATCGCCGCGGCGCGGGCCGGCGGGTCAGCCCTTCTTGCCAGTGAACCCCTTGAAGAGGTTCGTCACTTTGTCCTGGGCGTCTTTTGCCCACGGCGGCTGCGGCAGGTTCCAGCCGACGACGATACCCACCACAACCCCGAACAAGAAAATCACCATCACGGTCTCCTAAATTGGTTGGCAAACATACGGCCGAGGCCATTATGCGCGCGTCCAGCGTCGGCGCGCGACCGGTAGGCGCTCGCTTCGGGCAGGCAGCGGCGTCCCCGGCGCTGCCGGTGTCTCTACCGCCGCAGCGTAAGGCGCAACCGGCCTGTGCGACAATTGCGCCCCCGCAACCAGCCCGCTCGACGCCCATGCGGCCGGGCCAATGCGCTTCGCTGTAACGGCCCCCAGCGGCCCTGATCCTCATCATCGAATGCCCGAGCCCATCGTGACCCAGCGTCAACTGATCCGAATGCCAGTCCGCATGCCGGCGGCCATCCTCCTCGCCTGCCTCGCCACGGCGGCACCCGCCGCAGAGCCCGCGCTCAGCGGCGCAGGCGCCATCTTCCCGTTTCCGCTGTACGCGACCTGGCTCAAGCAACTCGCCCGCGATCCCGACGTTCGCTCCGCATGGAACAGCACCGGCGCGCGCATCGACTATCGGGCGACCAGCACCGACGCAGGCGTGCAGGCCCTGATCGAAGGCGACGTCGATTTCGCAGCGTCCGATCGTTCCATCGACAACGCGGAGATGGCCAAGGTGACGCGCGGCGTCGTCGCGCTGCCGATGACCGCCGGCAGCGTCGTGCTCGCCTACAACCTGCCCGGCGTCACGGACCTGCGCCTGCCGCGCACCATCTATCCGGCCATCTTCGCCGGCAGGATCACCCGCTGGGACGACCCCGCCATTGCTGCGGCCAACCCGGATGTGACCCTGCCCGCGCTCGACATCACCGTCGGCGTGCGCGCCGATGCGGCCCGCGCCACCGACGTGCTAACGGCGCATCTCAGCGCCGTCGACGCCCAGTTCAAGCGCGACATCGGCCGCGCCAAGGCGCCGGCCTGGCCGGAGCAGCCGAGCTTCATGCGCGCGGCGATGAACGACGGCGTCGCCGCCGCCATCGCGCAGACGCCAGGGGCCATCGGCTATTTGGATTACGGCTACGCCAAGCTCGCCGGCGTCAGCGCACTCGCGCGGCTCGAGAACAAGGCCGGGCAGTTTGTCGCCCCTAGCGTCGTCGCCGGCGCCGCGAGCCTGGCCGAGGTGTCCTTCCCGGAGGCCAAGCTGCCGAGCGGCGCCGCAGATCTGCGCGCCCAGGACTACGACCCGGCAGGCGACGCCGCCTATCCCATCACCGCCATGACCTGGATGCTGTTCTATGCCAAGGGCTACGGCGGCGAGCGCCACGCCGCCGTGCGCGACCTGATCGACTACGCCACCAGCGACGCCGCGCAGCAGCAGGCCGCGGACCTGGGCTACGTGCCCCTGCCGGAGCGCGTGCTGACGCTGAGCCGGGCGGCCGCCGGGGTCATCGCAGAATGAGCCAAAGCGCGTCGTCCATGCTGCCGCCGGCGGAGCTTGCCGCCGTTGCCTCCCCCCTCGCCCCCCCGCTGCCCGCCGCCACCGGCGAGCGCCTGCTGTGGGGCCGGCTCTACGGCGCGGCCGCGGCGCTCGCCATCGCCAACGCGGCGACCCGAGCCAACCGACCCATCCTCGCCGCCGTGCCGGACATGCCGGCGGCGGAGCGCCTGCGCGAGGCGCTCGGCTTCTTTCTGGATGGCGCCGACTGCCCGGTGCTGACCTTCCCGGACTGGGAGACGCTGCCCTACGACGTCTTCTCCCCGCTGCCGGAACTGGTCTCCGAGCGGCTCCTGACCCTGCACCGGCTGCCGGCGCTGACCCGCGGCGTGCTGGTGGTGCCGGTGGCAACGCTGTTGCAGCGCCTGCCGCCGCGGAGCTTCATCGACGGCCATGCGCTGGTGCTCGGCGTCGGCGACCGGCTGGACCTGGACGCCACCCGCGCGCGGCTGACCCGCTCCGGCTACCAAACCGTGTCCCAGGTCATCGCCCACGGCGAGCTCGCCGTGCGCGGCGCGCTGCTCGATGTGTTCCCGATGGGCAGCCAGTTGCCGCTGCGCATTGATCTATTCGACGACGAGATCGAGTCCATCCGCACCTTCGACCCGGACAGCCAGCGCTCGCTGGAGAAGCTGACGGAGGTACGCATGCTGCCGGCACGCGAATACCCCACCGACGAGGAGGGCATCGCCGGCTTCCGCCAGCGCTGGCGCGCGACCATCGACGCGGACCCCAAGGCCAGCATCATCTACCGCGAGGTGTCCGAGGGCCGCATGCCGGGCGGCATCGAGTACTACCTGCCGCTCTTTTTCGACGAGACGGCGACGCTGTTCGACTACCTGCCGGACGCGACGCTGGCCTTCGAGCACGCCGAGGTGAGCGACGCCGCCGACGATGCGCTGGCCCGCATCGAAGAGCGTTATGAACAGCGCCGCCACGATGCTGAGCGCCCGCTGCTGCCGCCCGCGCGCCTGTACTTAAGCCGCGACGACCTGGCCGCGCGCCTGAACGACCGCGCCGGCGTCTGCTGGCAGTCCGCGGAGGTGCCGTCGCGCCGCAAGGGCTACGGGGCCGTGCACAACTTCGACACCGCCACGCCGCCGGCGCTGTCCATCCAGGCCCGCGCCGAGCAGCCGGCGGCGGCGCTCAAGGCCTTCCTTGATCCGCCGGGCCGGCGCACGCTGCTCATCGCCGAGAGCACCGGCCGGCGCGAGCTGCTGCTGGAGGCGCTCGCGGGCTTCCGCATCCAGCCCAAGCCCGTGTCGGGCTGGCAGGATTTTCTGACCGCAGACATGCCCGTCGCTATCACCGTCGCCCCGCTGGAGCAGCCACTGGTGCTGCCGGCCGGCGCGGACGAGCTTGCGATCATCACCGAGACGCAGCTCTACGGCGAGCGCGTGCGCCAGGAGCGCCGACGCAAGACCAAAGCCCGCGAAGGCGAGGCCGTGGTGCGCAACCTCACCGAGCTGCACGAGGGCGCGCCGGTGGTGCACGAGGAGCACGGCGTCGGGCGCTTTCTAGGGCTCCAAACCATCGCGGTGGGCGGCCAGAAGGCCGAGTTCCTGGCGCTGGAATACGCGAAGGGCGACAAGCTCTACGTGCCGGTCAGCTCGCTGCACCTGATCTCGCGCTACACCGGCGCCGCGCCCGAGAACGCCCCGCTGCACCGCCTCGGCAGCGACCTGTGGGACAAGGTCAAGCGCAAGGCCGCGCAGAAAGCCTACGACGTCGCCGCGGAGCTGCTCGACATCTATGCCCGGCGCGCGGCGCGCGAGGGCATCGCCTTCCCGGACCCGGGGGCGGAGTACATCGAGTTCGCCGGCGCCTTCGAGTTCGAGGAGACGCCGGACCAGCAGCGCGCCATCGACGCCATCATGCAGGACATGGCCGACCCCAAGCCCATGGACCGCGTCGTCTGCGGCGATGTCGGCTTCGGCAAGACCGAGGTCGCCATGCGCGCCGCCTTCGTCGCCGTCAGCGGCGGGCGCCAAGTGGCCGTGCTGGTGCCCACCACCCTGCTCGCCCAGCAGCACTACCAGAACTTCGCCGACCGCTTCGCGGACTGGCCCGTGAAGGTCGAGAGCCTGTCGCGTTTTCGCAATCCGAAGGAGACCAAGGCGGTCATGGACGGGCTGGCCAACGGCACCGTGGACATCGTCGTCGGCACCCACAAGCTGCTCCAGGGCAGCACCCGGTTCAAGAACCTAGGCCTCGCCATCATCGACGAGGAGCACCGCTTCGGCGTCCGCCACAAGGAGCAGCTCAAGAACCTGCGCGCCGAGGTGGACGTGCTCACGCTCACCGCCACGCCGATCCCGCGCACGCTGAACATGGCCATGTCGGGCATGCGGGACCTGTCGATCATCGCCACGCCGCCGGTGGAGCGCCACCCGATCAAGACCTTCGTCACGCCCTGGAACGACGTGCTCATCCAAGAGGCCTGCCAGCGCGAGATCGCCCGCGGCGGCCAGGTGTACTTCCTGCACAACGAGGTCGAGACCATCGAGAACATGGCGCAGAAGGTCGAGGCCCTGGTGCCGAGCGCTCGGGTGGAATTCGCCCACGGCCAAATGCGCGAGAAGGAGCTGGAGCGCGTGATGCGGGACTTCTACCACCGCCGCTTCAACGTGCTCGTGTGCACCACCATCGTCGAATCCGGCATCGACGTGCCGAGCGCCAACACCATCGTCATCAACCGGGCCGACAAGCTGGGCTTGGCCCAATTGCATCAGCTCCGCGGTCGCGTCGGGCGCTCCCATCACCGCGCCTATGCGTACTTGATCACCCCGCCGCCCAAGACCATGACCGAGGACGCCAAAAAGCGCCTGGAGGCCATCGAGTCGCTGGAGGACCTGGGCGCCGGCTTCACGCTGGCCACGCATGATCTCGAAATCCGCGGCGCCGGCGAGCTATTGGGCGAGGAGCAATCCGGCCAGATCCACGAGATCGGCTTCACGCTCTACATGGATCTCTTAGAGCGCGCCGTCCAAGCCCTCAAGGCCGGCAAGACCCCGGAGCTCGACCGCCCGCTCGACCACGGCGCCGAGATCGACTTGGGCCTGCCGGCGCTGCTGCCCGACGACTACCTGCCCGATGTCCACACCCGGCTTGTCACCTACAAGCGCATCGCCAGCGCCGCCGACCCCGGCGAGCTGAAGGACCTGCAAGTCGAGATGATCGACCGCTTCGGTCTATTGCCCGAGCCCACCAAGAACCTCTTCGCCATCACCGCCCTCAAGCTCAAGGTGCAGCCGCTCGGCATCAGAAAGCTCGAAGCCGGCCCTAAAGGCGGGCGCATCCTATTCGGCGAGCAACCCAACATCGACCACATGAAGCTCATTGCGCTCATTCAATCGCGCCCCAAGGATTACAAGCTCGACCAAGCCGCCGGCGCACTGCGGTTCAACATGGACATGGCCGACCCGGCCAAGCGGATTGCGCAGGTGGAGACGGTGGTGGGGAAGTTGGCGGGGTGAGCGCCCACCGGCACCCGACCGGGCACTTGCTCCGGCTTGCCCGAAGCGCGAGCATGACCCTCAGGGCACCAGAGCGCCGAGACCGCCACCATGAACCTGACGCTGAACATCCCGGATCCGCTGCTGAGACAACTCGAAGCCGTCTGCGACGACGTGCCCCGTGCCGTGCTGGAGGGCTTTGCCGCCGATGCCTATCGGACCAGCACCTTGTCCCGCGCCGAGGTCGGACAGCTCTTGGAGCACGCATCCGCTTGGCAGACGGAAGCATTTCTCTCGGCCCGCGATGCATGGCCCGCCCCAACCTTCGACGAGGTCGCGGCGGATCTGTCCGCGCTGCGTGAAATCCCGCACCCGTGACCGTCGTCAGCGACACATCGGTTCTGCGCTATCTCGTCACCCTTGGCCAAGCCGAGCTTCTGCCACGACGCTTCGGCAAGCTGCTGCTATCGCCCGAGGTCGCCGACGAATGCCGCCATGCTTCGTCCCCGGCGGCACTGCGGAGCTTCATCGACAGCGCTCCCGCCTGGCTCGATATCGAGTCCGCCCCGTTGCTCGCCGTTCCCGGCCTGGAACGCCTCGATCGCGGCGAATCCGCTGCCATCCGCCTCGCCCTTCACCGCAAAGCCGACCTGCTGCTGATCGACGAGCGCATCGGCCGGAGCGTCGCGGCGAGCGCCGGACTGCGCGTCAGCGGCACCCTGGGCGTGCTCGCCGATGCCGCCGAGCGCGGCTGGCTCGACTTCGACCTGCACGTCCAGCGCCTGCTGGCCGAAACCAACTTTCGCGTTTCGCCGCAGGTGATCGAAGCCGTGCGCGGCCTGCTGCAAAACAGCGCCACCGAGTGAGGCTCCTCCGACGACGCCTCGGATGCCCAACCGGATCATGTCCGACCAGACGACCCCCCGGCCGGGTTCATCCGCATGGCTCGCAACGCCGTCGCTGCATCTGCCTGCAAATGCGCGAGCGTCCGTCCGGGGTCGAGTACCCCACTGCGCTCCGGACCCGGGGATGCCGCCAGCCGCTCGATAGTCTGCTCCGCGTTGGGATGTCCCGTCGCCGCGATCGCTCTTAGGATGTATCCGCGCATCAGCCAATCCGCAGTGCCCCAGCTGCGTTCGAGGTACGGCAGTCCATCGGGTTTGCCGATCTCGCCCAAGGCGACGGCGGCCCGCTCGCGCAGACCCAGGCTGGACTCGGTGCTCGCAACCAATTCTCCAAGTGCCCGCACGGCCCGCGCGTCACGCGCTCTGGCCAATGCAGCAACTGCGACGGCCCGCACCCGCGGGTCTGGATCGGCTACCGCGGCACCAAGGGCATCCGCGGCATCTGGGGATTCGAGCCCCGACAGCGCTTGGACGATGGCAAGCCGATATTTCGGGTCGCGTGTTCGAGCAAGGCGTCGCACGAGGCCGGCCGCATCACCGCAAGCCCGCAAGCGTTCCAGAACACGGGCGCGCCGCGACCGATGCCGAATCGCCAGAGTTGTTGCCACCACCGCAATGCACGCCACGAACACCGAGCCCAGCGCCGTCGGCAGCGCTGTCCGAGTCGGCCGAAGACTATCCACTGCAGCTCCGGTATCCGCGGAAGTCTCGGGCTGTCTGCCCGGCAGGCGTCCGGCAGCCGCCGGTGCAAGGCGCGGCGCGGCGAAAGCGCCCGAGTCGCCAGCAGACCGCGATCCCGATAACGACATGTCCCGCGTTGCGGGGACTACCGATTCCGTGATGTGTTGCCCGGTGACCCCACCCACCCTGGCGGATGGCGCCGCAGTCTCATGCTGGTCTATGTCCGCGGCATCGATTATCTCCTGCGCGTCTGAACGGTGATGCGCCGCACCCTCATTCTCCGGAGACTTCAGCCCGCGCATTGGCCCGGGAGTCGCCTGCATCACCTGCGCCCGGGCGATCCCGACCTCCGTTTCCAACGCCTCGATCGTATCGGGATCGGCGCGGCCGGTGACCGGCAGCCCGTGATCTGACTGGAACCGCCGCAACGCCGCCGGCACCGCTGAACGGCGCTCGGCGTCGGTGGAGCCCGAGTAGTCGGCATATCCCAACGCATCGAGCGCATCAGTCGCGCGCGAACGCGTTACTTCCAACCGCTTCAGGGTACCGTCGTCGACACGCCTCGTCGTAACCAAACCATGATCCGCTTGGTAGGCCTGCAACGCGTCGAGGGTTTTGCGGCCGATCAGGCCGTCCACAGGCCCTGGGTCGTAGCCCTGCGTCGCGAGCAGATCTTGGGCACGCTCGGTGTTTGCCGACAACGCAGCAGCCTCGGCGACCAGCACGACCAACGTCCCCAGCAACGCGCCTGCGATGTGTTTAACCATCAATCCCCCGATTCTCGGTTGCGCGAATGTCTCTTCGGCGCTTACGATTTTCCCTGATACCTAGGATTCGCACCGACGTGGAAATCGCACGATGTTGGCCGGCCAACGGAATTTTGCCAGAACACTCGAACTGCGCGACGCGAGCAGCTCAATGCTCGATGCCGGCAGACTGGGCGGGGCCCTCGCACTTTACCTCGCCGAATACGACGCATTCTCAACGCGATCACTTTACGAGTGGCGATTGGCCCACTCGCTCGTGACGAGCACCACAGATCCGGAGCTCCGTTGGCCGCAGCATTGGCCGGACGACCTGCTGGCGCGCGACTCCGGCGGTACGCTGTGCTTCATCGTTTCCCAACTTCTCGGCGTCGACATCTCCCCGCCACCGGTCTTGCACGCGGCCCGGTCGCTGACACCCAAACAACGGCTGCTGCTGGCGATCGCCTGGATCCTGCGTCCGGACTGCGCCTGTTTGAGCAGCGCAGAGATCCGGCGGCCCCTCGCCGAGCAGCTTGCGAGCAATCCGGATACCCATGCCAAACTCCTGCTCGCCGCGGCCTGCTGCGATGACTCGGAGCTGATCACTACGTTACGGCCCCGATGGGAACGGCGCGGCATCCTGCGCCCCACGGCGGAAGAGCTTGTGCTCTCCGGCCTCGATCATGCACTCCTCGCCGAGATTGCACTCGCGTCCCTGCCGACCATCCTGGCCAGGGTTTCGGACATTAACCCATATTTAACCTGGCCCCATTGATATTCGCCGTTTCTGGCGGGTAAGTGCCCGATTCCTTTGTACACAGGTGCCTCGGCAGGCGAAGTAGTGCCATAACATTCAAAGGGGCCGGTTGCCTTGCGGCGTGCCGTGGTCTAGCGTTTGGGGCATGTATATCCGCCGCACCCACACGCGCAACACCGCCACGGGCGAGCGCTACTACACGTATCGATTGGTGCGCTCGCAGCGCGTGGGGGGGAAGGTCCGGCAAGTCACGTTGTTGAACCTGGGCCGGCATTTCGCGATACCGCAGGCGGATTGGCCAACGTTGTGCGCGCGCCTGGAGGAGATCCTCAGCGGCCAAGAGGTCCTGCTCGGCGGCTGCGGCTCGCTGCTGATCGAGCGCGAGGCGCAACGCCTGGCGGCGCAGTTGTTGGCGCGCGCGCAGGCGCCGAGCGCCGAGCCGGCGCCGGGCGCGCAGCCGAGCGCCGAGGTGCACAGCGTCGAGATCGATTCCCTGACGCTCGCGCGCCCGCGCACCGTGGGGGTGGAGGCGCTCGGGCTGTGGGCGATGGCGCAGGTGGACTTCGTCGCCCTGCTGGAGCGGTTGGGACTGACCGGGCCGCAACGCGCCGCCGTCGTGGGCGTGATCGTGGGGCGCATGGCCGCGCCGGGCTCGGAGCTGGCCACGCAACGGTGGTTGTGCGAGCGCAGTGCCTTGGGCGAGCTGCTCGATGTGGACTTCGAGGCCATGAGCCTCATGCAGCTCTACCGGGCCGGCGATGTGCTCATGCGCCATCGCGCGGCGCTGGAGAAGGCCGTGTTCGCCCGCGTGAGCGAGCTGTTCGGGCTCGACTGGACGGTGACGCTGTATGACTTGACCAATACCTACTTCGAGGGCGAGGCGCCGAGCAACCGCAAGGCCCGACGCGGCCACTCCAAGGAGAAACGCAGCGACTGTCCGCTGCTGACCTTGGGGCTGGTGCTCGACGGCAGCGGCTTCGTGCGCCGCTCGCAGGTGTTCGACGGCAACGTGGTCGAAGGCGACACCTTGGAGGAGATGCTGCGGGGGTTGGGGGCGCCGGCGGGGGCCTTGGTGGTGATGGATCGCGGTATCGCCACCGAAGAGAATGTCGCGTGGCTGGGCGCGCAGGGCTACCGCTATCTGGTGGTCAGCCGCGAGCGCCGACGCCAATTCGACGCGAGCGACGCAATGGATCTGCTCACGGCCGGCGGTGAGCGTGTCGCCGTGCAGCGGGTCGAGGATACCGATGCCGGGGAGGTGCGCCTGTACTGTTACTCCGAGTCGCGCGCACGCAAAGAGGAAGGCATCAGCGCGCGGTTCGCCCAGCGCTTCGAGGCGGCGCTGCAAGCCATGCACGAGGGCCTGAGCCGCCCGCGCACCACCAAGAAGATCGACAAGCTCTGGGAGCGCATCGGCCGGCTGAAGGAGAAGAGCCATGGCGCCGGACAGCACTACCACATCGAGATCGTCGCCGACGCCGGCGGCGAGACGGCGCAGGCGATCCGCTGGGAGCGCCGGCCCGTAGCGGGGACCATGGACACCCATCCCGGGGTCTACTGCCTGCGCACCAATGAGCGCGGCTGGGACGGCGAGCAACTGTGGCGGACCTACATCATGCTCACCGACCTCGAGGCGGTGTTCCGCTCGTTCAAATCGGAGCTGGGACTGCGCCCGATCTTCCACCACAAGGAAGCGCGCGCCGACGGGCACCTGTTCATCACCGTGCTCGCCTATCAGCTCGTGCAGCTGATCCGTCGGCGCCTGTCCGTGCAGGGTATCCACGAAAGCTGGAAGCGCCTGCGCGAGACCCTCAACGGCCAGGTACGCGTGACCGCGACCTTCCGCCGCCCCGACGGCCGCGCACTGCATGTGCGCAAGACCACGCAGGCCGAGCGCGAGCAGTACCGCATCTACCAGGCCCTTGGCATCGACCCCAGTCCGGGCGGAGTACGCAAGATGCTCGTCTGAGTCGCCGAACATGAAGAATCTCGCGCTTGTAGTGCCACTCGCTGATTTTCTTCAAAGCAACTCTATGAACTGGAAGGGATTGCGGGCATACCAGTTAAACTTGGGTTAACACTCGGCTCGGGCTTCTGGAACGCGGCCTTTCGCACGTCGTCGAACGCTACGCCGGCGAGGTGAGCCGCGAGCGCGACGTGATTCTTCTCATCCTCAACGCCAGCCGGCATTTGCTGTCGCTGACGCTCGACCACATCCAAAGACAACGGACGCTGATGGTGCGACTGGGAGCCCTCGGGGCGCTCGGGACCTTCGAGGCCAGTTGGGGGCGTGCGCTTAGTGACGAGTACGGAAGACTCTGGCGCCCAACGGGCTGCGCCTTCCCAAATCCGGAGTGGCTGTTGTATGCCCTTCAGCGCATCGGCTCCCTGGAGCAGGAGCGGCATCTTCTCCGCACCGCGCACATGGACGGAGCAGCGCCTTGGGTCCAACTGGCCAAGCGCGCGGTGGTCGATGATGCAAGTCCAGCCCAACTCGTCGACGACTGGAGGCTCCTGTACGAGCGCGACAGCGACGATGAGCGGGTT
>NZ_JABX01000005.1 GCF_001469165.1 Thiohalocapsa sp. ML1
TACTGTTGGCGACGATCGCCTTCTTCTTCGCCACCGTGCAGCAGCGCATCGAGGCACTGAACTTGGCGCCGGACATCGAGGCGGCCGTCCTCGGGCAACTGATCCCGGCGCTCTACATCGAGCGCGTCGCCGCGCGCAGCACCCGCGCCGAGGCGCGCACCCGCCTGCACGCGTTGAGCGCGGCGCTGCTCAGGCCCCTGCGCGAACCGGACCATCCGATCCAGGCGCTCGACACCGACACGCGCGCTTATATCGAGCAGGTCGCCGGCGATTGCGCCGACCTGTTTCAGCGCTCCAGCTCCGCGGTGGAGGGCCGCAACGGCCAGCTCTCGCTCCATCACCACGGCCGTCATCGCCTCAGCGATCGCAAGCTCGCCGCGCTCACCGCCGTGCACAACTTCCACATCCGCCGCCCCGACGGCACCACCGCCGCCGAGCGCTTCTTCGGTCGCGCGCCGCCGCCGCTGTTCGAGCAACTCATCGCGCGCATGCCGCTGCCGCCGCGCCCGCGCCGACGACGACCGCCGACGCCAAAGGTGCCCTACCTGACTCCGCTGGCCGCATGACCGGGGGGTGGACGGAGTTATGATCAAGGCCCCCTTTAAATCAGACAAGCGGAGCCTTGATCATGACGAACGATCGACCACGCCAGCGGCAGTGGAGCATTGCGCGATCTGCTGCTCTTGGGTCTGCCATCGCACTGGTTTGCGCCGGTGCGCAAGCCGCCGTGGTGTTCAAGGTCGACTTCTCGGAGGTCGCGCTTTTCACCACCGACCCGACCATCCAGGGCATCGCTTTCAGCGCCGGCGATCCGGCTTCGTTCGAAGATACCTTTGTCGACGACTCTGCTACACCGACCGACCCGTACTTGGTCGCCGGTCTCGAGGGCAGTGGCGGCATCGATCTGCCGGCGTATAACGCGACCTCCTTCGTGCATGCCGCGATGCCGGGCGCACAGGGCGGAGGGGGTAGCGCAGCGACGGTCGAGGTCGATGCGGCCTTCTTGTTCCCGCTCCCGAGCGGCGAGACGCTACGGATGGAGGCCCTGCTCGGTGGTTCGGTTCAAGGCGCTACGGAGGTGACCACAAGCACAAGCGCCGTCGAGCGCCTCGTGCTTGCCCTGGGTTCATTGTCCTTCGACTCGCTGATGTTCTACGTGCCGGCCGATTTCGGCGGCGTCTTCCGCATCGATAATCTGATCATCGACATTCTCGGTGGTCCACCGTCGGGCGGCTGCGGCGACCATACTGCCTCGGAGGTCACCGGGGCCGAAGTCTGCGTCGAAGGCGGGGAGCTTACCTTCGATAAGTCCACGACCGTCGGCGCCGATGTCGATGTCGGCAACGTCGGCGGCACGGTCGACACGGCCGGGGTCGATGGCGAGCTCAGCGGCACCATTTTCGGTACCGGCGGACTCACCAAAATCGGCCTCGGCAACTTGGTGCTCTCCGGCAACAACACCTTTACCGGAAATACGGAGATTCAACGAGGCATACTGACCGTCAACGGCTCTTTGCAGTCGCCGGTCTTTGTCGGCTTGGACGGTATGCTCCGCGGCACCGGTCGGATCAACGGCCGGACCCGCGTCGCCGGTACATTGGCTCCGGGCAACTCGCCCGGCACCTTGACCTTCGGAGCACCGGTGAGCATGGACCCGACCGGCAGACTGTTGATCGAGATCGACGGCGCGGGCACCGGTAACGGCGCCGGCAACTACTCGCGCGTTATCGTTCAGGGCGTTGGCAACACCTTCACGGCGAACGGAACACTGCAGCCGCAACTGCGCGGGATCTCCGCATCCCCGACATCCGCAGCCCCAACAAACGACTTCACGCCGAGCATTGGCCAGTCGTTTGCCATTGTTGAGGCCGTTGGCGGCGTTGACGGCACCTTTACCGCGCTCGCGCAGCCAACGGGTCTGGCCGGCGGAACGCGATTCGATGCCTTGTACGACGCCAATGCGATCCGCTTGGTGCTGACCCCGTCGGACTACGCGAATCTGCCGAACACGGCCTTAAAGGGCAATGCCAGTGCAGCAGGCGGGGCAATCCAGTCCGGCAGACCCGCGCCCCACGCGCGCAAGGACGATCTGTACCGATCCTTGGCGATCCTGAACGAGCAGGAACTGGCCCTCGCACTGCACCAACTCGGTGGTGAGATTCATGCGGATATGATCTCGGCGGGATTCGAGGCCCATCGGCTCAATCGCGACACCATCATTGGACGCCTGAACGACCTTCGCTTGGGTCGATTCGCGCCGTCCGCCAGCGGACAGGTCGATCCGAACCAGCATTTCTGGCTCCAGGCGCGAGGTGGCTGGCTCGATGCCGACGGCGACAAGAACGCTGCTGATTTCGACCAGACGTTGTGGGGTCTGATGGGCGGAGTCGACATGCCGATCAACCCGTCGTTGCGCCTCGGTGCGGCCATCGGTTACGTGGAAAACGATGTCGATGCCAACGCCATGGGCGAGGGCAACACGGACAGCGTCCAGCTCGTCGGCTACGGCCTCTGGGAAGACGGCGGTAAGTTCGCCAACTTCGCGGTCGGTTACGGTTGGGACAGTTACGACACAAAGCGCCGGATCAACTTCCGCGAGCCAAGCGCGCTCAGGTCGAGCACCGATGGATACAGCCTGTTCCTCGACGCCGAGGGCGGCATGCGCATCGATCAAAACGGCTACTTCATCGAGCCGACCTTGGGCGTGCGTGGCGATATCCTGCGGCGTGACGGTTTTGCCGAGCGGGGCGGCATCGGCGCGTTGTCGGTCGAGGCCGACACCTATCAAGCCATCCAGACCAGGCTGGGCGCAATGATCGAGCGGCCCTTCGAGACCGCTGCTGGTCAGTTGGTCCCGCAACTGCGCGCTTACTGGCTGCACGACTTCGGCGACTCGATCGCACCCAGCTCCGAAGCGACGCTCAGCGGTCAGCGCTTCTCTGTCGACGCGTCAGACGTCGGTCGGGATGCGTTGGCGCTCGGCGTCGGCCTCACCATGGAGGCCAACGAGAACTTGTCCGTGTTCATCGACTACGACTTCACCTATCGCAGCGAACAAACCGGACATGGACTTGTTGCGGGTATCCAGATGCGTTGGTAAGCCATTCCCGAGTCACGCGCAACAGAACCGGGGGGGGTAGGGATGCTCGCCTGCCGAAGCGGCCCACGATTTGGGCGCCCTCGCCGGAGCGGTGCTGCTGCGGGCGTGCAGTACCCCAGCCCTTTGTGGGATCGCTCGTCGTTGTAGAAGCCGAAGTACTTAACTCAGCCAGAGCCCGAGCAGCCGCTCGGGCGGGCTGACATAAACCTCGACTTAGACGTCCTCGGACTTCACCGTCCGCCGCAGGCGCATCCGCCCGGATGGGCGGTGCGCTCCGGGCGGTGCTTCTACGGCCCCTCGCCGACATCGAACCGGGCGCTACTCGACGAGTAGGCGCCGTCAGCTCATGTAGGCCAGCGCCTCGGTGCCGGGGTTCGGCAGCCCGGCGGTGCGCCAGGCGGCGCGGCAGGTGCCGAACAGCTCCTTGACCCGGGCCTTCTGCATGCCTTGCTCGTGGCAGACCTGCTGCACGGGCGGCATGGCGGCGTAGCTCAGAAAGTGCTCGCGCAGGTAGTAGATGATGGCCATGTGCTCTTCCTCCAGCGTGCCGCGGCCGTCCATGGCGGTGACCAGGCAGGCGAAGGTCTCGGACCACAGGTGCGGGTCGGTGATGAAGCCGTCCGCATCCACGGGCAGCGGGTCGTGGATGGAGTGGAAGCGGGTGCTTGCGGCGAGTTGCGGCATGGGTCTGGGCTCCTTGGGCAGTCGGAATTAATTCTCTTGATGACGGCATCAGCGATGCGTCTGGTGAGCTTAGCCGAGTGAGCCCGTGCGTCAATACCCAAGTGTCGGCCTGGGCGATCAAACCGCGCCGATGCGGGCTCGGCGTTGGCGATGGCGATGGAGCATGGCGAGGGATCTTGGCGAGGGACCGACCTTGGCGAGGGACCATGGCGCGGGTGGCGCGTGGTCAGAGCCGATGGGACTCCAGCCACGCCTGCACCGCGCGGCGGGTGGTGGCGCTGACGGGATGGTTGCCGGCCATGAGCAGCTCGCCGATCTGCCAGCCGCCGCCGGGCCAGCGCACCAAAGACAGCGTCGCGCGCTGCGGGCGCAGCACGCGGTAGATGTAGGTGTCGCCGCCGGCGACGCGCTCGGCATAGCCGGCGACGCAGTTGTGCTGCTTGCGACCTTCCTCCACCAGCGCCTGCGGGGCGCGCAGCGGCACGATGTCGTCGCTGCCCGGGATGGGCGGCGGCGGGAAGCGCACGCCCGCGAGCCGGCCGTCCTCCAGGCGGGTGTAATCGCGGGCGAGGTCCTGGAACAGGGCGTCGAGCCGCTGGCGCTCGCGAAAGCGCCGCCGGGAGATGTCCACGCCGAGCGCGTCGGCCATGACTTGGATGTCCGCAAGCCGCCGTGCCGTGAACGGGAAGTAGGTCTCCTGCGGCGCCGCGAGCACGGCCTCGAATAGCACCGGTGTGGCGAGCGCGCGCAGTTGCGGGTCGGTGAGCAGCGTCAGCACGCCTAAGTTAAGCGCCGGCAGGTGGCCCATCACCGCGAGCGCGTCTTCGTCCGCGAGCAGGCGCTTGAGGCCGCCCATCAGCTCCCGGCTCATGGACGCGGGGCGGATCTTGGCCATGGCCTTCACGGCGCGGCGGCTATCCGGCAGCCCGAGGTGGGCCATGATCTCGGCCTGCTTCCGCGCGATGAGCCGGTCCAGGCGCGGATCGCGCTCCGGCGTGCGGCGCGCCAGCGACGGCCGGAACGCGAGCGCGAGGCAATAGCCGAGCGCCGGGTTGCCGTCGAAGAGATCGCCGCGCTCGCCGAGTGCCCGCAGCAGCCGAAGCAGCGTCAGGTGCTCGCCGCGGAAGGGCTCGACGCGCCGTGCCACGGGCTTCGGGCAGGCGAAGCGGAAGGCATCGAAGGCGCGCCGACGGCGTTGTGCCGGCGTGAGCGGCGGCCGGAGCACGGGCGCGGGCGGTGCATCGGCGGGCAGCAGGAGCTCAAGCTCGAGCTGTCCGGCCGGCGCGGTCTTCGCCCGCGGCTGCGCCGGGCGCCTGGGCCGATAGGGGCGGATTAGTGGATAGTCCGGCTCGAACGCCGCCCACTGTGCCGCCCGGTCGTGCTTGCGCACCGCCGTCAGGTCCGGCCAGGCGCGGATGAGCTGCGTCTCCTGCGCGGTGAAGACGTACAGGGTGTCCTGCTTGAAACGCGCTTCCAGGCGGGCGGCGGGCATGTCCGGGGGTGGCTTGGTTGCGTGGTCAGGTGAGCATAGGCCGCAAGCGGCTCAGGGCGCGAGCTTGGGGCGCGCGCGACTGGGAGCGTCGGCGTCTCGCCGACGGCCGAGCGCCCGCTCAGCCGCCGCCCACGCCGCAGCGCGCTGCAACGCGCTGCCACAACGCATCGAGCCCGCGCAGGGCGAAGGCCGGCTCCAGCGCGCGGCCGTTCAGCTTGACCTCGGCGCGCTCCGCTTGGCGCAGCCCATCGATGAGCGCGCGCAGCCCCGCCTGCTCGCCGCCGCTGAGCTGCGGGCGGAAGGCCACCAGCCGCGCGCGCTCGGCGTCGATGATGGCGGTGGGGAAGAGCGGCACGGTGCGCCCGCCCGGGCCGTTCAGCCCGAGCGTCGCGCGGGCCTCAAGCAGCTCGGGCGGCGTCAGGTCCGTCGGTGCCTGGACGGTGACGCGCAGCGGGGCGGCGGGGTCGCTGCGCTCGATGCCGATCAGGAGCAGCGGGTCCTGCTCGCCCGCCGCGTGGTCAAAGCCACCGGTGGTGAGCTCGCAGGGCTCGGCCGGGTCGTCGGGGATGGCGGCGGACCAGGCGCCGTCGTCGAGGCGCTCGGTGGCGGCGCCGACGGGCATGGACAGCGCAAGCGCCGTGGCGAGGAGCAGGGCACGGGTTGTGCCCTGCCGGAGCGTCGGCGGGGCGGGGCGGTGACGGTCAGACGGCAAGGTCGATCTCCTGCGGCCGGCAAGGGCGCAGGCTAAGCCAAAGCGGCGCCGGGGCAAAGCCGCTGATGCTCCCTAAAGCGCCTCGAGCCACTGCGCCATGCGCTCGATCCCGGCCATGCAGTCCGCGCAGTATTCAGCGAGGAAGCCGGCATCGGCGACGGCGGCGTCGTTCAGTGCGGCGGCGCCCTCAAGCGCCGCGGCACCGTCGAAGTTGACGTAGGCGAGCCGCAGCGACAGCTCCGCCGGCGAGCGGCCGAAGTCGCTGCCCGGCAGCATGGCGACGCCGGTGTCGGTGAGCAGCCGCTCGCACAGCAGGCGTGCATCGTGGATGCCGCGGGCGGCGAGGCGCTCGCGCAGGTCGCCGAGGTCCGGGAACAGGTAGAAGCCGCCCTCCGGCTCGTCGAGGTGGCAGCCGGCGGCGCGCAGCCGCGCGGCGATGGCGGGGCCCACCTGCCGGAGCACGCGGCGCGAGCGGTCGAGATAGCGCTGGATCTCGGGGCCGCCGTCGAACGCGGTGATGGCGGCGTGCTGGATGGGGTTGCTGACGCTGGTGTAGCTCTCGCTCGCGACCACGGCCATGGCGTCCAGCACGCCGCGCAGTTGCGGCGGGAAGCAGAAGGTGCCGAGGCGCCAACCGCCGGCGCCGGCCCACTTGCTCAACCCCCCGGAGATGATGGTGCCTTCCGGGTACCAGCGCGCGATGGACGCGTGTGCCCCCTGGTGGTGCAGCTCGCCGTAGATCTCGTCGGACAGCACGACGAGACCGTAGCGGCGTGCGACCCGGGCCAGGGCACGCAGCTCGGCCTCGCTGTAGGTGACGCCAAGCGGATTGGACGGATAGTTCAGGATCAGGATGCGCGGGCGGTCCGGATCATGGCAGCAGGCGGCATCGAGCCCCTCGGGCGTCAGGCGCCAGCCGTCCTCGCGCCGGGTATCGATCCAGCGCTGCTGGCGTCCGGCGATGGCCGCCTGCGGCGCGTAGGACACCCAGCTCGGCGACGGCACCAGCAGGTCACCGTAGAAGCACAGTTGCAGAATGAACAACAGCTCCTTGGAGCCCGGGCCGATCAGCACGTCGTCGGCGGTGCGCGCGACGCCCTGGGTGCGCCGGTGATAGGCCGCCACCGCCTCGCGCAGCGGCTCGAGTCCGCGCACCGGTAGGTAGTCCTTGCGTGCGGCATTGGCCTTGAGCGCCTCGACCACGCTCGCCGGCACGGGGAACGGCGACTGGCCGAGCCCCATGCGAAAGACCTTACGTCCCGCTCGTTCCAGCCGAGCGCTGTGCTCGTTGATGGCCAGCGTCGAGGATTGGGACAGCCCACGGACGTTGAGGCTGATGTGCACATGCGGTGCGACGGGCGGCTGGCTTGGGTGCTGGCTCGCGATCTGGTCGACGACGTCGAGCGGGACGGCGCTCATCTTGGGTTGTCCTCGTGGTGTTCTTTGTGTTAATGGGGCTCGCAAGGGTCTGCGCAGTCGGGTCTGGGGGGTTCCCTCGGTTCGCAGCCCGCGGCCGTGTGCCAGGCGGGGCGCGGGTTAGGGTTTTCCCCAGTCTCGCATTGACCCAAAGCAGTATTCGTGCCGAAAGAGTGATCCCTGTCTCCATCGGGACCTCCGGATGTCATTGAAGTCGTTCGCAACGGCGCATATCGAAGGCGGGAGCGGATGATTTCGCCCGGCAGGCGGGTCGGCGCTGACACCCCCTGCGGCGCACGAGCCGGCGGGCCTGCACAACATCGGTGCGCGCTGCTCGCAAATGGTCACAGCAGCCGATGCCGGCGTGGAGCCGATGAGGTGCGAGTTTCGGTTCATCCTGCTGCAACCGGGGCCGACATTTGAGGAATGGGAACACATGCGCCAACACACACTGATCCGTCACGACTCCCTGCGGGAGAGCGCGTTGCCTGACCCGGGGTTCGGCGCCGAGCGCGGGCGCGGCTACGACGACGACCGCCCGGACGGCCCGGGCTATCCGCCCGGGCTCGCTGCCGGGCCGGCCGATGCGCGGGTGCGGAGCAGCTTGGATTGCCCGGCGCCGCTTGCGGCGGCGCGTGGGCGCGCGCCGACCTAAGGATCGCAAGCCGTCAACCATGGGCAAGACGCGGCATCGCAGTCCGGTCGGGAGTCGCCGGGCGTCGCTGCGTCGGCGGCTCGGCAAGCGCGAGGACAGCGAGCTTGAGCAGGCGCTAATGCGACTCGGCATCGGCGCCGTCGTCTGCACCTATCTCCTGACCTTGCAAGACGATGCGCCCGGCGCACCGCCGCTCGCCGAGCCGCTGCTCTGGATCGTGGCGGTCTTTCTGAGCGGTGCGGTGCTGCTGTTTCTGCACAACCTATTGCGTCCCGCCCCGTCATCGCCTCGGCGCGTGCTCGGCACGCTCCTCGACATGTCCGCGACCTCGGCGGCCATGGCCATCGCCGGCGAGTCCGGCGTGCCGCTGCTCGCCATCTATCTCTGGGTCATCGTCGGCAACGGCTTCCGCTTCGGCGCGCGCTACCTGCTGATCGCGGCCGGTCTCGCCATCGCGGGCTTCATCGGCGTGGCGATTTACTCGCCGTTCTGGCACACGCATAAGTTCTTCGCGGTGAGCTTCCTATTTATCCTGATCTTCATCCCGGGCTACGTGGCAGCGCTGCTGAACAAGCTGCAGGCGGCGATGCGCCGCAGCGATGATGCGAACCGCGCCAAGAGCCAATTCGTTGCGCGCATGAGCCACGAGCTGCGCACGCCGCTCAACGGCGTCATCGGCATGAGCGAGCTGTTGCTGGAGACGCCGCTGAACCCGCAGCAGGCGGGGTTCGCGCAATCGATTCAAGGCTCCGCGGCGAGCCTGCTCGGCATCATCGAGAGCGTGCTGGACTTCGCGAAAATCGAGGCCGGCCGCATCGAGACCGAGCACGTGGACTTCGACCTGCACCGGCTGGTGCACGAGCTCGCGGACGTGTTTCGGTTGCAGGCGGAGCGCAAGGGGCTTGAGTTTGTTGTGCAGGTGGAGCCGGCCGTGCCCTTTGCCCTGCGCGGGGATCCATTGCATCTGCGCCAGGTGCTGCTGAACCTGCTCGGCAACGCGGTCAAGTTCACCGAGCGCGGGGAGGTGCGGCTCATCGTCGCCCTCGCCGCGCCGCCGCCGGATGCCGCGCCGCAGCGTGGGAGTCGGCTCAGGGTCGAGGTGGCGGACACCGGCATCGGCATTCCGCCAGCGGATCAGGCGCACATCTTCGAGAGCTTCCGCCAGGCGACGAGCGCCACGCAGCGGCGCTTCGGCGGCACTGGGCTCGGTACCGCCATTGCGCGGGATCTGGTGCACCTCATGGGCGGGGAGATCGGTTTGGTGAGCGCCGCGCGGCGTGGCTCCACCTTCTGGTTCGAGCTGCCGCTGACGCCGTCGCTGGCCTCCGCGGCGGCGGCGTCGCTGCGCGGCCTGCGTGTGCTGTTGCTCGGCCCGGCGCAAGCGGCAGGCGCCGTGCCGGCCCAGCTTGCGGCCAGCGGCGTGCGCGGCGCTTACGCGCATGACCTGACCCTGGCGTACGCGATGCTCAAACGCGCCAGCGACGGCGCGGAGTCGTTCGCGGCCGTGATCGTGCTTGGCACGACGGTCCGCACCGCCAACGGCCCGGACGGCGCGGGCGGTGAGATCGATGCGGGCGAGCTTGCCCGCGGGCTGCGCGCCGAGCCTCGGCTCGACAAGCTTGGCCTCATCTTGCTCTGCGGGGAGCACAGCGGGGCACAGATGGAATGGTACCGGGCCGGCTACGATGCGGTATTGACCAAGCCGGTGTCGGCGAGTGCGCTGCTGAACGCCCTGCATTATGCGGTGGGGGGCGGCGCGGGCGGCGGCATCGCGGTGCCCTTCGCGGAGCGCTACGCGCGTGCCGCAGGCGTTGGCGGCGCGCGGCGGCTGCGCGTGCTCGTGGCCGAGGACAACGAGACCAACCGCCGGGTGCTGGTGGAGCTCCTCGGCCGCATCGGCCACCAGGTGACGGCCGTGCCCGACGGCGAGGCCGCGCTGGACGCCCTGGCCCGTGCCGACCCTCCGTTTGATCTGATGATCCTTGATAAGCGCATGCCGGGCCGCAGCGGTCTGGAGGTATTTCGGGCGCATCGCTTCATGGCGCCCGGCAGCCGCATCGCGACCATTGCACTAACCGCGGATGCCACGACCGAGAGCTTGGAGGAGCTGCGCGAGGCGGGCGTCGATGTGGTGCTGACGAAGCCGCTCGACACCGATAAGCTGATCGCAGCCATCGCCGACATCATGGCCCGGCTACCGGCCCGGGCCGCCGCCGCGGCCCCCCCGCGTCCGGCACTGGCGCCGGTGCCGCGCCTCATGGCCCTGCCCACCGCCGAGCCTGGCCTGCTCGACCGGCACAAGCTCGCCGCGGTGCGTGCGCTCGGCACCAGCCCGGATTTTTTCGCGGAGCTGACCGCGGGCTTTGCGGAGGACGCCGAGCGCAGCATCGAATCGGCCGCCGCTGCCTTGGCGGAGCGGGACTATCCGCGCCTGCATGCGGCGCTGCACGCGCTGCGCGGCTGTGCCGTCGAGCTTGGGGCGGTGGGCGTCATCGCGATCTGCGATCGGCTGCGGGCGCTGCGGCCGTTCGAGCTGGGTCGGCCCGAGGCAGCAGCGCTGCTGGGTCGGCTGCGCGAGACCCAGCGGCGCACCGATGCGGCCCTGCGCGAGATCGCCGCGGCGGTCACGCCCGTGCAGTCGTCCTGATTGCGCAGCGGCCGTCGCCGCAGGTGAACCAAGGGCCGAGGGCCGAGGGCCGAGGGCCGAGGAGGGCGTCCTCGGCCCTCGGCCCTTCTACCGCCGCGTGAAACTTGACTCATCTGCACACATTCGGCGCCGTCCCGACTGACCACCGGAAACCCCAACGTGACCACCACCAGCTTCGGCCTGATCGTCATCGGCGACGAGATCCTGAACGGGCAGCGCACCGACAAGCACCTGCCCGCCTTCAAGGGCCTGCTCGCGGCACGCGGCCACGCGCTGGCCTGGTGCTGGATACTGCCGGACGAGCCGGCGGTCTTGATCCGCCAGCTCGAAGCGTCGATGGCCATGGGGCTGCCCGTTGTTTGCTGCGGCGGCATCGGCGCGACGCCGGACGACCACACCCGCGCTGCCGCGGCGGCGGCCGCCGGCGTCGATCTGGTCTGCCACACGAAGGCGCGCGCGCTCATCGAGGCCCGCTTCGGCGCCGAGGCCCATCCGCACCGGGTGCTGATGGCGGACCTGCCGGCCGGCGCCGACCTGATCCCGAACCCCGTGAGCGGGATCCCAGGCTTCGTGCTTCGCGAGCACTGGTTCCTGCCGGGCTTTCCGAACATGGCTTGGCCGATGGCGGAATGGGTGCTGGACCGGCACTACCCGCCCGGAACGCCGCCGCAGGAGGCCGCCCTGCTGGTGCGGCACACGCCGGAGAGCCGGTTGATCCCGCTGCTGCGGACGCTGGATGGCCGCTGGCCGGGGCTCAAGCTCTTCAGCCTGCCGCATATGGGCGATGACCCCGCGGACCGGCATGTGCTGCTCGGCTTTCGCGGCCGCGGCGACATCGACGGCGCCATGGCGGCGCTGCGCACGGCCTTGGACGCGGCCGGGGTCGCGTTCGAGGCCGTCGCGCAGTGACCGCAGGCCGGCACTGCGAGCCCTGTCCTCAGCGCAGCCCCCGGCCCGCCGAGCGCAGCAGCATCTGCGGGTCCAGCTCCCCCGACCAGCGATACGGAATCGGCACGACGCCGGCCACGGTCACGGTGCCGGCAATGCGATAGCCGACGGGCTCGCGCCTCAGCGCGAGCGTCGGCAGCAGGCCGAGCATGGAGGCAGCGTCGGCCACCACTGTGACCTCCACCGGCGCTGCGCCGAAGGCCGGGATCTGCTTGTCCAGCGCACCGCCGCCCTGGGCCACCTGCGTGCCCTCCAGCGACAGCTTGTACGTCATGGCCTTAATCGGCAGCATGCGGTCGTTCGGGTTCTTGAGGTTGAGCCCGACCCGCAGCGTCTGCTGATCCAGGCCGATGCGCTCCGGCGTAATGGACGTAACCTGCACCTCCGGCGGCAGCCAGTCGCGGGTCAGGCTCGCGCAGGCGGTGAGCAGCAGGGCGGCGACCATCGCCGCCATGGGACGATTGATGATGAACATGCTGGGCGGACTCCTTATGTTTCGGGCAGGGCTGCTGGGGGCTGCATTCTAGCGAGGCGGAGTCGCGTTGAATCGAGGGCCGAGGGCCAAAGGCCGACGCAGGCTCCCTTGGCCCTCGGCCCTTGGCCCTTCCCTCCCAGGGGTTGGTCTCCGCTCCGCTGATCTGTCAATCTCGGCATCCGGCGCGCGGTAATGCCCGGAGCCTCTGGCGAGTCCATCGAGCGGCGTATCGAGTCGGCCCGCCCGCCGGCCCGATTGCGGTCAGGCTCGCCGCGGATGCGTGCGCTCTGCACCGCTCGCGACCGTGCACAAAACTGCTATCCTCGTCGCGGAAGGATTCGGCAATGACCGCGAGTATCCAACGCCATGACCGACAATGTTGAAAACCCGATCTCGGAGCACCTGCGGGCCATTCGTGGCGATCTGTCCAACCTCGGCGGCAAGGTCGACAACCTGACGCTACGGGTCGGTTCGCTGGAGGACCACGTTGCCGGCATGCGCCGAGACCTCGCGCTGCTGCACGGCGATCTGGCTCAAGTCAGCCATCGGCTGGACCTGCACGACCGCCGCCTGGACCGCATCGAAAAGCGGCTGGAGCTGGCGGACTGAGCCTTGCGCTTACGGCCGGCTCCCGCAGGGAATGAATCGCCCCCCGACGATTTTCAGGGTCTCATCCACCTCGATCTCGATCTCGCCATAGTCCCCGTACTCGAAATAGCGGGAGAACGTCTCCTCGTCCAAGCCGAGCTCCTGGCTCAGGCTCCACCAGAGATCGGGAGCCTTCAGCATGTCAATCCGCGCATGTCAATCCGCACAGTCGTGGTCTTCATCGGTTTCGGTCTGCCGCAAACGTTGGTGAATCCGACACGCGGCTCCAAGGCCGGCATGGGGCCGGCGCATAGCGGGGCGAAGGGCGCGACAAGCGGCGGTCATTGCTCCGCAAGTATGGGGTCGGCGTGATGTGCGTATCAGGCGTCGTTCTCTGTGCCTTCTTCGTGCTTCTGCCGAAGAATTTTTGCAAGATTAGAGACATACAGCGCGTCCGCCATGCTTGGGCCAGGGTCGTCTTCGTCTTGCTCAAGCGTGTTCACGTACGCGTCAAGGGCAAGGATAATATAGGTAAGCTGCTTTTGATTCAGCTCGAGCGAATACATGTTGAGACTCCTAGTGCTGTCCGAAAATATCTGTGCCGACATAGGAAAAACCAAGATGATTACCCACTAGGTCCAAAAACTCATGCACGGTCATGCTTCGCGTAACTGTCAGAGTGCAATGACCAGGCGGATCATTGTCAAATACAACCTCTAATCCGGCCGGCATGATCGGGCCCTCGTCCATCTTGAACCAGTGCATTTGGTGGGCGTCCTGATAGCCCTTTTCTTCGGCTAATTTTCTGAGCGCCGCTTTTCCACATTGTTCGCTTTGGCTGGCGAGGAGATGGAAGTCTGATTGAACCACTTTTTCGATGAACAATGATAATCCTTGGCCTGGATTCACGATCGCCTTTTGCAAGTCCTCGCCTTCAATCTTTCCCTGTTTGGCGGCGCCGACATCGCGCCATCTGAGATAGATTGCTGAGTTGGCGGGTGAATTGCCGGCGCGATAGGCGTCGCCCGACACTTTGTCGCCGGCGACCCAGAGACGGTCTCCAGGGACCAGTTTTCGCTCCCTGGCGCGGACGGCAATTGTCTCCGACGTGTATATTTTCCCCATGAATCTCCTCCGGTTTCGTGTTCGCGAAGAGCAGCGTTCCAGGACGCCTTAGCGTTCAGCGCATCCCGCCAAGGGCTGGCTGGTCGGCGCGGGAGCGCCGACCAGCCAGCCCGTGGTCTGGGGTGGCGCCGTTGTTCGGCCGTTGCTCAACGAAACTCCGAAAGATGCCGCTGTGCTTCCTGAGATACTCTTTTTGTTGTTCCCAGGGCATCCCCGGCAGTCTCCCGCACCTCGATCTCAACGATCCGCAGAAGACCCGTCGGAGCGATCGGATCAGAAAAGCGCTCGAGTGTCCAGAGGTTTCCAGCGCTGCAAAGTGATCACTCTGGGCGATAAGGCGATTTCCCGATTCGCTCCTACCGTACCCTCGATAGCGTGCCCCTCACACCGCCCGCGGCGTCAACACCTCTCGTGACACCGCTCCCGCGGTGTCACGCGGTCTTCGGCGCTCTGCGCCCACCGAGCTTGAGGCGGACACCAAAAGTTGCCTCGGTGGAGCGGCGCAGAGCGCCAAGAGGCCGTGACACCGCAGGAGCGGTGACACGAGCTCGGAACAGGGCGCCGAATGCTCGTCGACGCCACCTGCCGATCCGGCAAGAGCCAAGGGGTAGACCTTCGTCTGTCGCGTTGCGCCCTCCGCACGTCAGGGCCGAGCCGAGCATCAGGCGTCCAGCTCATCGCCCCACAGTGCCGGATCATCGCTGTGCCGGGGAATGCCGGCGACATCGCGCTTGTCGACGAGCAGGTACAGCCAGTTGTGTGGCTGCTGGCCGCCCGGTGTGTTGTCGCACCTGAGGAGGCGGCCCGTGGACTTGTTCAGAACGCCGCCCCGAAAGCGCGCGATTGCCGCCGATTCGAGGTTGTGGAACCGATCGCCGAGGTGCGATTGCTCCTCCTTGTAGATCGCACACATCAACGTGAATTCCGGCCGCGTTTTCTGGTGCTCCTTGAGGCGCCGCGCCAGATGGTTGGTGATGCCGATATAGAACTTGGTGCAGTCCTGCTTGGCGGCAAAGGAATTCAGTACATCCTTGAGGTGGCTCAGCACCGCCTCCTGATCCACGGTGCCGACCGGGATGCGAAAATGATAGGTGAGCTTGATTGCCATCGGATTCGCCTCCACACGCGGTGGTACTGGTTGAGTGGGTCAAGCTGACAGGCTCAGCATACGATCACTCTGGCTGCTGAGCGACCGAATACTATCAGCGAGCGGCCCCCGAGCCGATGTCGGTTCTCGCCCATGCCGTGCAGCGCCCGATCGGCAGGCACTTGCCTTCGCGGGCGCTGACCCGAAACTTCGGGCTTTGAGCATCTTTCGTTGAGCATCTTTCGTTGAGCATCTTTCAGTTTCGACCGACCAACATGTACCCGCGAGCCCTTGCCCTGCTGGCCTTGCTGCTCCTCGCGGGTGCCGTACCCACGATCCTCATGGCCACCGAAGAACCCAGCCACCGCATTGTCGAGACCTATCCGGAATTCGAGCTGCGGCGGTATGCGCCGTACCTCGTCGCCGAGACCGTCGTCGATGCCGGCTTCGATACCGCCGGCAACCGCGCCTTCGGCATCCTCGCGGACTACATCTTCGGCAAGAACCGGGGTGAGAAGAAGATCGAGATGACCGCGCCGGTGACCCAGCAGCCGGCCGACGGCGACGGTGCGGCTCGCAAGGGCCAGAAGATCGAGATGACGGCCCCGGTGACGCAGCAACCGGCCACGCGGACCGCGGGCACGGCCACCGGGGCGGATCGCTATGTCGTGAGCTTCGTGATGCCAGAGCGCTTTACGCTGGAGACGCTGCCGGAGCCCATCGACGCGCGCATCGAGTTGCGCCAGGAGCCGGAGCGGCTGATGGCGGTGCGCCGCTACTCCGGCCGCTGGACAAGAGACAAATACCGCGACGAGGAGCAGAAACTGCTTTCGGCCGTGCGCGAGCGCGGCTACGAGCCCGTCGGCACGCCGGTCTACGCCCGCTACAACTCCCCGTTCTCGCTGTGGTTCATGCGACGGAATGAGGTGATGGTGGAGGTGCGAGAGCGCTAATCGAAATCGCTATCGAAATCGCTATCGAAATCGCTATCGAAATCGCGATCCGCGGTGAGCGACATCGCACGACGCTAGTGCTTCGCGCTCCGACGTCGCTAGCCTGATGCGGTTGAGGGCAGAATTGCGATTTCGATCCCGATCCCGATCCCGATCCCGACGCAGGGATGGCTGAGCTCGATCGTCGGGCGGGATCAGTTGTTTTTGAACAATTCCTCAGCCGGCCGTCCACAGACTGCGCAGCCCGGATCGGCAGGGACTGTGAGGCTTCGCCAGTCCATGGTCAGGGCATCGAGCAGCAGGAGCCGGCCGAACAAGGGCTCGCCGACGCCGGCGAGGATCTTGATGGCCTCCGCGGCCTGCATGCTGCCGATGATGCCCACCAGCGGGGCGAGCACGCCCTCGCGGGCGCAGGTCTCGCCGCCGACGCCGATGTCGGGATACAGGCAGCGGTAGCACGGCTCGCCCGGCCGGCCTGAAAAGCAGGCGAGCTGCCCCTCGGTGCGAATCGCGGCGCCCGATACCAGCGGGATGCCCGCCGCGACACAGGCCGCGTTGACGGCATCGCGGGTCGCGAAGTTGTCGCTGCAATCGCAGATCAGGTCCACGCGGCCGGCGAGCGCTGCGAGCCGCTCGGCGTTGAGCGCGCCTTTGACGGGGACCAGCGATGGCCCCGGGTTCAGCGCCCGCAGCGTGTCCATGGCCGAGTCGACCTTGCTCCGCCCGACCCGGTCGTACGTGTGCAGGATCTGCCGCTGGAGATTGGATAGGTCCACGGCATCGAAGTCCGCCAGCAGCAGCTCCCCGACGCCCGCCGCCGCCAGGTACATTGCCACCGGCGAGCCAAGCCCGCCCAGGCCGACAATCAGCACCCGCGCATCCAGCAACCGCCGTTGCCCCGCCTCCCCGAACCCCGGCAACAGCAAATGCCGCGAGTACCGTTCCCGCTCGGAGTCCGTCAGGTCATGCCGAGCCGTCGCGGCGTCCGTGCCCAGCCCCTGGCCCCTAGCCCCTAGCCCCATTTTCTTCGCTCCTTCCTCGGCCCCCGCCCCCGCCGCAGCACTCTTCCTTCCTCCCTCGGCCCTCGGCCCTAGCCCCTTCCTCAAAGGTACCTTCGCCAATGCTCCGGCCGCTGGTCACGGCAGCCATGCTCCAGCGCCTCGTAGCGCTTGGCGAAGACGCGCTTGGTGCAGTTGCTCCCGCCGCGCTTGCAGCCGGAGTTCTCGCGGAAGGTGTCTTCGGTGTAGTAGTAGAGCGCGCGGCGCATGCGGTAGAGCAGGCCGTTGTCGCGGTGCAGGCCGAGCTCGTCGAGCGCCTGCTCAATTTCTTGCAGGCAGGTGTGGGCCAGGTCGTAGCTCAGGTTCAGTAGGATGGGCGTTTCGGGCTCGGCCGCGAGCACGCCTGCCACCTGGAGCAGGAAATCCGCGGCGGTGCGGGCGTCGTTGCGCTCCGGGTGCAGATCACGAAAGTTGATCTGCCGATGCTTGATGCGGTCTGACTCGGGTATGTCCATGGGTATCGTATGCTAATGCCGTGGGCGTGGCTGTCAATCGCGGCTGGCGGAGCGACGGGCGCCCGTCGCGCGCTCCCACCCGGCGAGGTCGCGGCGGGTGACGACTGTACCCCAGCCACCGCGTTGCAGCAGCGCGCGCACCTCGGCTCCCTGCTGCCAGCCGTGCTCCAGCAGCAGCAGGCCGCCCGGGCGGAGCGCCGTGGCCGCCTGTGCCGCGATCTGCCGAATGGCGTCGAGCCCATCCAGACCGGCGGCCAGCGCCTGCTGGGGCTCGAAGCGCAGGTCACCGCGGGCCAGATGCGGGTCGCGGGCCGCGATGTAGGGCGGGTTACTGACGACGAGGTCCAGACTCTGCGCTGCGAGGGCGGCGAGCCAGTCGCCCCGGATCAGGCTCAGGTTACCAGGCGCGAGGCGGGCGCGGTTCTGCGCGGCAAGGGCAAGGGCGGCCGGCTCTCGCTCCACGGCGAGCAGCGTCCAAGCCGGGCGTGCCAGCGCCAGGGCCAGGGCGATGGCGCCGGTGCCGGTGCCCAGGTCCAGGCAGCGCAGCGGCGTGTCCGCCGGGAGCGCTGCGAGCGCCCAGTCCACCAGCAGCTCGGTCTCCGGGCGCGGAATCAACGCCCCCGGCGCGGTGGTGAGCGTCAGGCCGTGGAACTCGCGTTGGCCGAGGATGTAGGCCATGGGCTCGCCCGCCAGGCGGCGTTGCAGCAGGCGCTCGAACGCTGCCGCCTGCTCCGGCCGCAGCGCGCGCTCCGGCCACGCGAACAGCGTCGTGCGGCGGAGGTCCGCGGCGGCACAGAGCAGCAGCTCCGCCTCCAGCCGTGCGTCGGCACCGCCCGCGTCCGCAAGTCGCCGCCCGGCGGCTCGCACCGCCTCGCCGAGGCTATCGGCGGTTGCCTTGGGCACCGGGGTGATCCGCCGGGACCTGGCTCAGGTCGCCGTCATCGCCGCCAGCGCGTCCGCCTGATCCTCCTGGCGCAGCGGCTCGATGATCTGGTCGAGCTGGCCCAGCATGACCTCGTCGAGCTTGTACAGCGTCAGGTTGATGCGATGGTCCGTGACCCGGTTCTGCGGGAAGTTGTAGGTGCGGATGCGCTCGGAGCGGTCGCCGCTGCCCACCTGCAGCCGCCGTGCCTCGCTCTGCTGCGCCACCTGCGCGGCGACGGCGCTGGACAGCAGCCTGGCCTGCAGCAGGGCCATGGCCTTGGCGCGATTCTTGTGCTGCGAGCGTTCTTCCTGACACTCGACGACGACGCCGCTCGGCAGGTGCGTGAGGCGCACGGCGGAATCGGTCTTGTTCACGTGCTGCCCGCCGGCCCCGGAGGAGCGATAGGTATCCACGCGCAGATCGCTGGCGTCGATCTGGATGTCGTCCACGGCTTCCGCCTCCGGCAGGATTGCAACGGTGCAGGCGGAGGTGTGCACGCGGCCCTGGGATTCGGTCTCCGGCACCCGTTGCACACGGTGCGCGCCGGACTCGAACTTGAGGCTCGCGTACACATCGGTGCCCGCGATGCGGACGACGACCTCCTTGTAGCCGCCGAGCTCGCCGTCGCTCGCGCTCATGACCTCGTGCCGCCAGCCGCGGAGCTCCGCGTAGCGCAGGTACATGCGCAGCAGGTCTGCCGCGAACAGTGCCGCCTCGGCGCCGCCGGTGCCGGCGCGGACCTCGAGGAAGATGTTGCGGTTGTCGTTCGGGTCCGCGGGCACCAGTAGACGCATGAGCTCGGGCTCAAGGGCCGCGCGGCGCGCCTCGGCGGCGGCGATCTCGTCGGCGGCGAGATCCTTCATCTCGGCGTCCGACAAGAGCTCGCGGGCGGCGTCGATGGCCGCCTCGGCCGCGCTGAATTCGCCGAGCCGGGCCACCAGGGGCTCCAACTGGGCGTATTCGCGGCTCAGGTCGCGGAAGCGGGTCTGATCGTGCTGGATCGCGGGGTCCGCGAGCAGGGCCGTGACCTCGGCGTGGCGTTCGGCGAGCTGGTCGAGCTTGCCCCGTAGGGATGGATTCATCGATTACGGGGCTTAGGATTGGCCACTGCCGCTCTCCACTTTGAGCTGGAACAGCTCGTTGGCCGCATTCAGCAGCTCGTTGCGGCCCTCACGGCCGGCGCGGCGCAGTCGCACGCTCGGGTTGTGCAGGAGCTTGTTGGTCAGCAGGTGAGCGAGCTGGCAGACGACCTCTTCCGGCGGCTTGCCGGCGGCGAGCTGGCGCTGGGCACGCTCCACGAGCGCGTCGCGCGTGTACTCGGCGCGGGAGCGGTAGTCCTGGATCAGCGAGACGGCGTCGAGCGAGCGCACCCAGGCCATGAACTCCTCGGTGTGTAGCTCGATGATCTCCATCGCCTGCTCGGCGGCCTGCTGGCGCGAGCGCAGGCCCTGCTCGACGACGCCTTGCAAATCGTCCACGGTGTAAAGGTACACGTCGCGCAGCTCGCCGACCTCGGGCTCGATGTCGCGCGGCACGGCGATGTCCACCATGAACATGGGCCGGTAGCGGCGCTTTTTGAGCGCGCGCTCGACGGTGCCCTTGCCGAGCACGGGCAGAGGGCTTGCCGTGGAGGAGACGACGATGTCCGCCTCCGGCAGGTGGTTGGCGAGCTCCGTCAGCGCGATAGCATAGCCGCCGAACTGCTGTGCGACGTTGTGCGCGCGCTCCACGGTGCGATTGGCGACGATGATCCGCCCGATGCCGTGCTGGTGCAGGTGGCGGGCGGCGAGCTCGATGGTTTCGCCGGCGCCGATCAGGAGCGCGGTCTGCTTGCTGAGGTCGCTGAAGATCTGTCGCGCCAGGCTCACCGCGGCAAAGGCCACGGACACGGGACTGGAGCCGATGGCGGTGTCCGTGCGCACCTGTTTGGCCACGGAGAAGGTGTGCTGGAACAGCTTGCCGAGCATGCGCCGGGCGGCGTTGGCCGCGTTGGCGGTCTGAAAGGCGGACTTCACCTGCCCTAGGATCTGCGGCTCGCCGAGGACCATGGAGTCGAGTCCGCTCGCGACCCGCAACAGGTGGCGCACGGCGTCGCGATCCTGGTGACAGTATAGGTGTTGGGCGAAGAGCTGCGGCTCCAGGCCGTGGAAGTTGCCGAGCCATTCGCGCAGCGTGGACTCGCAGTTTCCGCCGTCCAGCGCGCAGTACACCTCCATGCGGTTGCAGGTGGACAGGATCAGCGCTTCGTCGACCGGCGTGTGCTCGGTCAGGCTGCGCAGCGCGCCGACGATGACGTCGGGCCCGAAGGTCAGGCGCTCGCGGGTCTCCACGGGCGCCGTCTTGTGGTTCAAGCCAAGGGTCAATATCGTCATGGTTTCGAGGCGGCTATTGCTTGGTGGGGCTTTCGTCTGGCCCTGCCGGAGCACGGTGCCGTGCGGGGCTCGGCCTGCTTAGCGGCGTGCACGTGACCCTGCACCACCGCAGGGTCGGGATGCTGAATCGCCGATGCTCAATCTCAATGGCGCAGGAACTGCCTTAGTATACTGCCATCAAAAGCGGTCACCGCTGATCGTGGTCAACACCCGGGAAAGCCACACACCCATGAAGCTTATTGCCCCAATTGCTCCGCTGTTCCTGGCGCTCGGTCTGCTGCCTGCCGCTGCGGCGGAGCCCGAAGGTCCGCGGGCGATGCCCGTCGAGCAGGACGCGGCGCAGCCAGCCCCGGCCGCGGCGGACGCGCCGGAGCTGACCGACGTCGCCACCGTGCCGGTCCTCTCCGCGGATCTCATCTACGCCGTGCTGGTCGGCGAGATCGCCGCGCAGCGCTCCGATCAGCACATGGCCTTCACCCACTATCTGCACGCGGCGCGGCTCGCGCAGGACCCCGAGCTGGCGGCGCTCGCTGCCCGGGCCGCCCTGGCATCGGGCGACGCACAAGCGGGCCAACGCGCGGTGGACCTGTGGCAGGAGCTGGCGCCGGAATCGCGCAAGGCGCGGCAGATCGGGGCCTATGTGCAGATCGAGGCCGGTGATCGCGACGCGATCCTAGCCGCACTGCGCGAGCTGATCGGACTCACGCCGGCGGACGAGCAGCCGTACATGCAGGCCGCCCAACTGCTCGCCCGTATCGAAGCACCGGCGGAGCGCCTGGCGCTGATGCAGGCGCTGATCGGCGATGCGCCGGACGACGCCGGTGGTCAGTTCGCGCTCGCGAATCTGGCCGCCGCCGCGGACGACAATGCGCTCGCCCGGCAGGCGGCGGAGCGGGCCATCGCGCTCAAGCCGGACTGGATCGAGCCGCGATTGTTCATCGTTCAGCTTCTGGTGTCAGACGGCAAGCCGGAGGATGCCGGGGCGATGCTCGACGGCTATCTCGCCGAGAACCCGGAGGAGCAGCAGCTCCAGTTGCTGCGCGCCCAGCTCTACATTGACGCATCGGAGTATCCGCCGGCGCTCACGCTGTTCGAGCAGATCCTGGCGCAGCAGCCGAAGCAGCCCGACGTGCTCTTCACGGCCGCGGTGCTGGCACTGGAGATCGAGGCGCTGGATCAGGCGCGTGGCTACCTGACCAAGCTCAAGGAGCTCGGCCAGCGCGCCGACGACGTGGCCTTCCTGTTCGGCCAGGTGGAGGAGGGTGCCGGCAACGCCGACGCGGCCCTGGGCTGGTATGCCAAGGTGAGCGGCCCCAACGCCACCGATGCCGCGGTGCGCATCGCGCGCCTGCACGCCGCCGGCGGCGATGTGAGCCGCGCGCGCGACATGCTCCAGCAACTGCGCGATCAGATGCCGGACGAGACGGCAACGCTGTACATGATCGAAGGCGAGATGTTGCGCGACAACGACGCGCTGCAGCAGGCCATGTCAGTCTACGACCAGGCCGTGCAGGGGGACCCCGACAACCCGGACCTGCGCTATGCGCGGGCCATGGTGGCGGTGGCGCTGGATCGCGTTGATCTGCTGGAGTCGGATCTGCGCCACATCCTGGCGCTGGACCCGGAGCACGCCGACGCACTCAACGCTCTGGGCTACACCCTGGCCGACCGCACCAATCGGTTCGATGAGGCGAAGGCGCTGATCGAGCAGGCGCTGGCCCTGCGGCCCGACGAGCCCGCCATCAAGGACAGCATGGGCTGGGTGCTGTATCGCATGGGCGACCCGGCGGCGGCGGAACCCTACCTGCGCGCGGCGCTGGATGCGGTCTTTGACCCGGAGATTGCGGCCCACCTGGGCGAGGTGCTCTGGGCGCTGGATCGCCGGGACGAGGCACGGGCCATCTGGGACCGGGCGCTCAAGGAGGACCCTGAGCACGAGTACCTGCTGCGCACCCTCGGCAAGCATCGTTATAGTCAGACGCCGAACTGATGCGTTGCTTGCGGCTCACTCTGCCCACTTGGACATCCGTACCGATGACTTTGCCGCAGCCATGCTGATGCCGCGACCCGCCGCCGACGGCGCCTGGCTCGCCCCGGCGAAGCTGAACCTGATGCTGCGCATCCTGGGGCGCCGCGACGACGGCTACCATCGGCTGCAGACGGTCTTTCAGTTCATCGACCGCGTGGATAGGCTCTATCTGGAGCCGCGTGCCGACGGCCGCATCGTCCGGGTCGCGGGTCCGCCCGGCGTGCCGCCGGAGCAGGACTTGGTGGTGCGTGCCGCCGATGCGCTGCGCCGGGCCACCGGCTGTGATGCCGGCGTCGAGATCCGGATGCAGAAGGTGCTGCCGATGGGCGGCGGACTGGGCGGCGGCAGCTCCGATGCCGCGACGACGCTGCATGCGCTGAATCGGCTCTGGGGCTTGGGCCTCGATGTCGATACGCTTGCCCACATCGGGCTGTCGCTCGGTGCCGACGTGCCGGTGTTCATCCGCGGACAGGCCTGCTGGGCGGAAGGGGTCGGCGAGGACATCACGCCGGTGTCGCTGCAGGAGCCCTGGTATCTGGTGCTGAGGCCGCCGGTGGAGGTGTCGACAGCGGCTGTCTTCAACGACCCTGAATTGACACGGGATTCCGTTGCCATCACAATGCGCGACTTCGTTGCGGGCGACCATCGGAATGATTGCCTGGCCGTGGTGTATCGGCGGTATCCCAACGTGGCGGCTTGCTTCGATTGGCTCGACAGTATCGGTGGCGCTCCGCGCTTGACCGGCACCGGCGCCTGCGTCTTCGGTACCTTCGGGTCCGAGCCGGCGGCCCGGCAGGCCGCGGCGCGGCTGCCGGCGGGCTGCACAGGCTTCGTCGCCCGGGGTTGCAACCGATCGCCGCTGTTCGGTTGAAGCCGGGATTGATGTCGCAGCTACGGCTGCGGGACCAGGCTCTTTCCGACGCTTCACGCAACACAACTTGGGGCGTCGCCAAGCGGTAAGGCACTGGGTTTTGATCCCAGCATTCCCAGGTTCGAATCCTGGCGCCCCAGCCAACATCCGCCCGCTTTCCGGGCGCCACGCCGACGCGCATCGGCCAGTGCGGCGGCCGCATGGCGCCGACGACAGCGGTGCGGCGGTCCCGCCCAGCGTGTCCGCGGAGCTTACATCGTGCCCGACAGCCAAATGATGGTCTTCACCGGGAACGCGAACCCGGAGCTGGCCGCCGAAATCTCATCCCACCTGAGCCTGCCCCTCGGTAAAGCCGTCGTCGGTCAGTTCAGCGACGGCGAGGTGATGACCGAGATCCAGGAGAACGTTCGCGGCCGGGATGTCTTTGTCGTGCAGCCGACCTGCGCGCCGACGAACGATAACCTGATGGAGCTCTTGGTGATGATCGATGCGTTGCGCTGGGCGTCTGCCAAGCGCATCACGGCCGTCATCCCGTACTTCGGCTACGCACGGCAGGACCGCCGGCCCCGCTCAGCCCGGGTGCCCATCACGGCACGCCTGGTGGCGAAGATGATCGGCAAGGCCGGCGCGGACCGGGTGCTGACCATGGACCTGCATGCGGATCAGATCCAGGGCTTCTTCGACATCCCGGTCGACAACGTCTACGCGTCGCCGATCCTGCTCGGCGATGTCTGGAAGCAGAAGTATCCCGGGTTGATGGTGGTGTCGCCCGACGTCGGCGGCGTGGTGCGGGCCAGGGCGTTGGCCAAGCGCCTCGACGATGCGGATCTCGCCATCATCGATAAGCGCCGTCCGAAGCCGAACGAGGCCAAGGTGATGAACATCATCGGTGATGTGCGCGAGCGTTGCTGCGTGCTCATCGATGACCTGGTGGATACCGCCGGTACCCTGTGCCAGGCCGCGGCGGCGCTGAAGGGGCAGGGCGCGGCCATGGTTGCGGCCTACTGCACGCACCCCGTATTGTCAGGGCCTGCTGTGGACAACATCGCCTCGTCGCAGCTCGATGAGCTGGTGGTGACCAACACCATCCCGCTCGGCCCCGACGCGCTCGCGTGCCCGAAGATCCGCCAGCTCAGCATCGGCGAGCTGCTGGCGGAGACGATGCGCCGGGTCTCGGACGAGGAATCGGTGAGCTCGCTATTCGTCGATTAGCTCGATCGGAGCCTTGCCGGGATCGCCGGCTGGATGGATGTGGCACGCTAGTGTCCGGGTCCACATCATTCTCTCCCGCTGCCTGGGGCAGCGGGTTTCTACGGCGCCGCCGGCTTGGTCGCGGGCGGCGGCGCTTATTGCTGTTGGAGTAAACGATGAGTGAAACCATTGAGGTCATGGCCCAAGACCGAACCGACGGGGGGAAGGGTGCGAGCCGCCGCCTGCGTCGAACGGGGCTGGTGCCGGGCATCGTCTACGGCGGGCACAAGGACCCGCAGATGATCGCCGTCTCGCACAACGAGATGCTGCGCAAGCTCGCTGACGAGGCCTTCTATTCGAGCTTGCTGGACCTGAGGCTTGGTGATGAGAGCACCAAGGTCGTGCTGAAGGATCTACAGCGCCATCCGGCCAAGCCCTTCATCCTGCACGTGGATTTTCAGCGCGTCAGCATGGAGGAGAAGCTCCGTTTGACGGTGCCGCTGCACTTTGAGAACGAGGCCACGGCGGTTGGTGTGAAGAAGGGCGGCGTTGTGACCCATAACCTGACGGAAGTGGAAATCACCTGCCTGCCGAAGGATCTGCCGACCTTTGTCGCCGTCGACATGGCGAAGCTGGATATCGGCGACATCGTGCACGTATCGGAGCTTGTGCTGCCGTCCGGCGTAGAGCTGACCCACGCGGTGGAGCCCGAGACGCCCGTGGTCATGATCCAGTCGGGCTATGGCGGTGGTGCCGCGGGCGATGAGGAAGGCGAAGAGGGCGGCGAAGAGTCCGCAAGCTGATGTGGCCTTGGCCGTTCCGTGGCGCGGAGTTGCCTTTGCCTGCGCCGCGCGGCTTTGAGCCGACGTAACCGCGCCCGGGCGCTGGTCCGGGCGACTAGGTCGATGCGTTTTCACCATGTCCCATCCCGGCATCCGGCTGATCGTCGGGCTCGGCAACCCGGGCCCGGACTATGCGCTCACGCGGCACAACGCGGGCTTCTGGTTTGCGGATCGCGTCGCGACCGAGCGGCACGCCGAGTTCCACGCCGAAGGGAAGTTTCATGGCGCGGTGGCACGCGCGTCGTTGGCCGACGCCGACGTCCGGTTGCTCAAGCCCGCTACGTTCATGAACCACAGCGGGCGGTCCGTCGCCGCTGTCGCACGCTATTTCGATATTCCACCGGCAGAGATTCTCATTGCCTACGACGAGCTGGACCTCCCGCCCGGGCGCATCAAGCTCAAGTTCGGTGGTGGCCACGCGGGCCACAACGGCATGCGCGACAGCATTGCCGCACTCGGCAGCTCGGATTTTTGGCGCCTGCGCATCGGCATCGGCCACCCGGGGGAGAAGTCGCGCGTGATCGGCTACGTCTTGGGCCGTCCATCGCGGCCGGACGCGGAGAGCATTTTGGCCGTGCTCGACGACGCCGAGCGGGCCTTGCCCGACCTGGTGGAGGGCCGGTTTCAGCTCGCCATGAACCGGCTGCACGCGGTGCCCTGACCGCTGGCCTACCCTAGAAAGCTTGACGGCGCCGAATGCTTGCAGATGAGTCAAGTTTCGAACCGGGCGTCGGACTGGCTAACGGCCATGGCGACCAGCGCCACCCCGCAGGATGAAAGGCGCTGCTCGCCATCGCCGTTTCCCTCACCCCGGCCCTCTCCCAACGGGCTGTCTATTGCCCACTCTGGAGACAACCCTCACGGTCCGGCCGGAATCGACGGATGAAAGATCGCAAACGTATCGGTGATATCGGACAGTCGCGCGAGGCCGCGCCAAAGCGCGGTGGCGCCGGGTTGGCCGTCGCACTTGCGCCCAAGGAAACCGCCGAGCTTTGCCACCATGTGCATGGCCTCGCCGAGGGTTGGCGGTGTGTCAGGCGGGCTGGGTGAGCGGTGGTGATGGCAAGCGCAGAATAGGGGACAGACCACTTTTTCGCAGAATAGGGGACTCGCAGAATAGGGGACAGACCACTTTTTTGACTCTGCCAACTTGTCTATTCGTCGAAAACGTGGTCTGTCCCCATTTTTCCCCGCGTAGCGCGCGAGGGCTTTTAGCAGAATAGGGGACAGACCACTTTTTTGACTCTGCCAGCTTGTCTATTCGTCGAAAACGTGGTCTGTCCCCATTTTTCCCTTGTCCCCATTTTTCCCTTCACCTTGCGAAAACGTGGTCTGTCCCCATTTTTCCCTCCGAGGCTGACCCGGCGGCCCTAAGCGTTGCGGAGATCGTCGGAAAGCCCTTGACTGCTTCACCTTGAGCCCTGGCATCGACGTTGCGCGGCGTCTATGCTCACCCGGCACCCCAACTTGAAGAGGCCGGATCCATGACGACTATGCTGCGCAGAATAGGGGACAGACCACTTTTTTGACTCTGCCAACTTGTCTATTCGTCGAAAACGTGGTCTGTCCCCATTTTTCCCTGTGTCCCCATTTTTCCCTGTCCCCATTTTTCCCTTGTCCCCATTTTTCCCTTCACCTTGAGCCCTGGCATCGACGTTGCGCGGCGTCTATGCTCACCCGGCACCCCAACTTGAAGAGGCCGGATCCATGACGACTATGCTGGGCGAAACGCTCTCCTCCGTCGCCAGTGTGGAGACATTGGCGGCATTGCGAGAAATCGCCCGGCGCGATGGGCGCGACCTGGAAGCTGTCGTCGACGAGGCCTCGCAGAATAGGGGACAGACCACTTTTTTGACTCTGCCAACTTGTCTATTCGTCGAAAACGTGGTCTGTCCCCATTTTTCCCATTTTTCCGGTCTCCGCGGCGCGAAGGCGTTGAACGGATCTTCCCGGTTGCCGAGGCTGACCCGGCGGCCCTAAGCGTTGCGGAGATCGTCGGAAAGCCCTTGACTGCTTCACCTTGAGCCCTGGCATCGACGTTGCGCGGCGTCTATGCTCACCCGGCACCCCAACTTGAAGAGGCCGGATCCATGACAACTATGCTGGGCGAAACGCTCTCCTCCGTCGCCAGTGTGGAGACATTGGCGGCATTGCGAGAAATCGCCCGGCGCGATGGGCGCGACCTGGAAGCTGTCGTCGACGAGGCCTTGCGCGACTATGTCGAGCGGCGGACGGAGTGCCCACGCCGGCATGTTTTCGGCGCACTGGCCGAAAGCGTGCGAGAGTTTGACGACCTCTATCGCGCGTTGGCGAAGTAAGGTGGCCGCGCGTGACTACCTGACTGTTGCCGATGTCCTGGGTATGCACGTGGTACTGATCGAGCGGTACGGGGGCGCACCAGGTTTGCGTGACCCCGGGGGCTTGGAGGCCGCGGTCTTCAGGCCGCAAACTGGTTACTACGGCGACATCGTCGCGGAGGCCGCGGCATTGATGGAGAGTCTCGCCGTTAACCACCCGTTTGTGGATGGCAACAAGCGCGTGGCTTTTGCCGCTGCCGATGTGTTTCTGCGTATCAACGGTTGGCGCTTGTGCAGGCCTTCGACACGAGTGCATGGCGAGATGATTCAGATGTTCGAGGCTGGAAGTTTCGATATGGCACACCTGGAGCCCTGGCTGCGTGACTTCGCAATGGAGAAATAGCAATCCTGAAACGCCGGGGCCAACGCGCGCGCGAATTCTGGGGACGCGAACGCGAGTTCGAATTCTGGGACAGCCCGCGTAGGGCGGAACGCGATAGCGGTTCCGCCAACGGCGGACGAGCTCGACGCTGACCGCGCATTCCGACGCATGCTTCGATTTGGCGACGCTTCGCTGGGCGGGGGCTGGCGGATCGCCCTATCGGGCATCCGCCCTACAGTGTTTTCCCTCGCGACACCGCTCCAGCGGTGTCGCGCCTCTCCGGGCGCTCTGCGCCTTGTCGAAGACGGGTCGCATGGCCAACAAGCAATCCGTTGCGGCGTTGCGCTCTCGCTCGTGCAAGTGGTCGGGGGGATGGCTTGCAGGAACGCTGCGGTGGGCAGCTCGCGGGGCGGGTTCGGCACGCTGCTCCGGTAGTGGTCGGGCGGGACTAGGCGGGGCGCATCATCGGGCCGGTACTCGTAGGCGCTGAGGTAGGGCTGGCCGCCTGCTTGGATCTCGGCGAGCAGGTAGCGGACGTCGCGCAGGTCAGGCCGGTGACGAGGCCGGCGAGGCGGAGCGGGACGGGCTGCCGCGGCTGCCCGAGTCCTTCTTGGGCGATGTGCAGGGTCGCGATCGGTACTGGCATGCTAAGCGGCTGGTGGCGGTTGCCGGAACACGTCTTCGATGCTCTCGGCCCTGAGCACCCGCCGGGACCACCGCAGCAGGGATTCCGGGTTGGCTGCTTCGACCTGTGCGCGGACTTGCTCGGGAACCGGGCCGAACTTGTCCTCCAGTAGAAGCAGCAACATCGCTGCTTCGCCGATCTGGATGCCGATCTGCTTGCCCTCTTCTCGCATGCGGGTGGAAAACGACTGCATGGTCTTGGTCTCCTCGGGATACTCGCGTTCGTACTGCTCGCGCTCGGCGTCGGTCAGATCAGCGTAGATATCGACGAAGTCCGCATATTTCAGCCGCTTCTCGGGGTCGGGCTCCAACTGCACCAGCCCGCGCAGCGCCAAGGCGTAGACGGCGACGCGCTCGTTGGGATGATCGTAGCGCATGTTGGGGAGGTTGAGGCGGGCGACGATGTTGTCGCTGTCGCGCCAGTCTTGCCACGGCAGGTCGGCCAGGGCGCAGGCGAGGTAGCGGAACGCGAGGTAGCGATGGCGGTCGCCGCCGAGGATCAGCTCCTCCGGGCGCTGGCCTTGGCGCAGGAAGATCGCCACGGGCACCACCCGATCCGTCTTGAACAGCTCGGCGAGGTCCAGGCAGTAGTGGGCCAGCCGATGGATCGAGAACTTGGAGGTGTCCGTCTCCTCCTCCAGCACCAGCAGCAAGGCTTCGCGGCGGCCGTCCGGCCACTCGACCAGCAGCGGCGTGTCCAGCTCACGGAAGCGATCGCCGAGCCGTTCTTTAAGCTGCTCCTCGCGGATCGGGATGATGCGAACGCCCTGGTCCACGTGCGCGGCCTCGTCGGCGGCGAAGAACTGCACCGCTTGCTGCGGGTAGTCGATGATCAGGTTCTTGAAGTTCTGGTCGTGGCTCATCGGTGTCCTTGCATGTCGGTGAGGACTTGGCCGGAACGGCGGGGCATGATTTCGGGCTTTGCTCGCTCGGCTCAAAGCGACGCTCCGGAGTCCTATGCGGTTGTCAACGCCTTGATGATCCGCTTGGCGAGCTGCTCGTTGATGTCAGCGTGCCGGGGCACGGGCTCCGAGGCGCCGCTTTGCGGATTGTGGTAGATGTCGTGCCTCTTGCCGTGTCGGAGCAGGACACAGCCCTGCTGCTCCAGGATCGTCAGCAGCTTCAGCCTTTTCACGCGACTTCGATTTCCGCGACGCGCTTGATGCCCGGGATGTCCTCGGCCGTGAACAGCTCAAACAGATCGGCAAGATGCGCTTTGAGGTCGTTCAGGTCGTCCCCTTGCGTCCAATGGTCGGGAAACTCGTTCAAGTACCCGAGATACTTGCCATCGGAGGCAATCCAGTAGGTGAAGGCGGCCTTTCTCATCGCGCGCTCCTCTGGTTGTTGCCATGCCCGGCTGCATGGCGTCTCGGCGTGACTGCGCTCAGTATACGAGGGAGCCTTGCTCGGGGGCAGGGGGAGCCGGGGCGGTGGGGCGCGAAGCCGGGCTTCCTGGCGACACCGCGGGAGCGGTGTCACCAGCGTCAACCTTCGCTGCCGGCGCTCCCGCTCAGGCCCGCGCTGCCGCCGCGGCCTCGGTCTGCTGCTGCGTCTGCTTGGACGCCACCAGCACGTACATACCGGGCACGATGAACAGTGTGAACAGCGTGCCGATGCCGAGCCCCGTGGTGATGACGAGCCCGATGTCGAAGCGGCTGACGGCGCCCGGGCCGCTCGCGGTGAGCAGCGGGATCATGGCCACCAGCATGGACACCGTCGTCATCAGGATGGGGCGCAGCCGAATCATGGACGCCTTGACCACGGCGTCGCGCTTATCCAGCCCCTCGCGCTCGCGCAGTTGGTTCGAAAACTCGACGATGAGGATGCCGTTCTTGGCAATGAGCCCGATGAGGGTGATGAGCCCGACCTGGGTGTAGATGTTGACCGTCGTTCATACGCCGTGCACCTCGAATCGACAACGTGCTACGCCGGGCGGGGCGCTGCACTTGGAGATGCAAGGATTCTGTCGGGTTGCGCTCGGTGCTTCAAGTCTTGTCTCAGCTTCGACTTGCAAGCTGTTGTTCTGCATGGGCGACTGCAGCCGGGTTCGGCGGAAACTGAACTACCTAGGCGGTGATCGAGTTGCAGAGGCGCCCGGTCAGGCTTCCGCTTAAGAGAACCGCGAGTGAATTAAGATGCAGCAGCACTATCGGCGCCCACCTTCACGGGGTCGGAAAACTCAAGCATCCTCGTCGCTGTCGTCTTGGAAGATCTTGGGGATATCCCGGCGTTGATGGAGGATGCGCAGCATGTCGATCCGGTCCGGATGCTCGATATAGAAGACGAGATAGGGGAAGCGCTTGACTCGAAAACAGCGCAGACCGCTGCGCTGGAGCGCTTCGGCGTAGCGTGGTGAGCCGATGCCGGGCATGTGGGCGATTAGGCCAAAGGTATCCTCAACAGCATCAATGAACCTCAGCTCCAGTGCCCCACCGCCTTTCCCATAGTAGTAGTCGGCGGCATCCTCCAGGTCTCTGCGGGCTCGTTGCCGGCGGATGACGGGTTTGCGTGTCACCCCCGTGTATCCCTTGATCTCGCCCGTGCCCGCAGGTCATCGAAATAGGCCTTGTCAAACGTGCCCTCGATGGGCGAGCCGGCGCCCTCGTCGATGAGGTTGCGGAAGCGCACCACCTCGCGGTGCTCGCGGATGAGTTGGCGCAGGTATTCGCTGCTGCTGGTGTAGCTGGACGCAGCGACCTGCTCGTTGACAAAGTCGCAGAGGTCGTCGGGCAGAGAGACGTTGATGGAGGGCATGATGCGGCTCCTGGTAGTGCTTGTTTAAGGGACGGCTGTGGCTGCTCGGGCGGGTCGTGCGAGGCCAAGTGCGAGGCAAAGGGCCAGGTCTTGTATTTTGCATCTGGCCTGCATGGTTTTCGCCACTGCAAGAACGGTGAATTGCGGGGACAATGCGGGCAAGGCCGCGTGTTCTAGCGAGAGATGCTCAGTCCTGCGTGGATGTCAGCAACAGGTTCTCGAACGGAGCGTGCTGCTTCCACCGATCATTGCGAAAGTCTCGGACATCCGTCGAGAGACCCAAGTGCCTCGCCGCCGTCAGTGCAGCACCGCGTCCAGGGACTCGGCGACGAGGATGCGATCAAGCCACTCCAACAGGGTGTCACTGTCGGCGGCGAGCACGCGCTCGCGCACGCTGTCGTTGGGCGGGCCGAACTTGCGCTCGATCTGCCGCAGCAGCGCGGTTGCCTCGCCGAGGCGTTGGCCTTGATCGAGACCCTGACTGATGCCCTGGTTGATGCCCTGCTCGATGTAGCGGTCGATGAAGGTCTGCATGATCGGCTCTCCGGTAGAGGTCTGTTGCAGCGAGGTCTGTTGCAGCAAGGTCCGGACAGTGGGCTCGTCGACGCGCTGCGTACCTTGGACAAAGTAGCGCAGCAGGGATTCCAGGACTTGGACCGCGGTGTCGCGGTCTTCGATCTGCTCGATGAGCGCCAGCAGCTCGCGCAGCCGCTCGACGGGTTGGGCGTCGAAGACCCAGCGCATGGCAAGCTGCACCAGCCGCGTCAGCACCCGGCCTTTGATCTCGGCATCCGTGGGGCCGGACAAATCCACCAGCCGGTAGCCGAAGCTCGGCACGAAGGGCGCCAGGATGTCCGGCAACGGCTTGACCAGGTCTTGGAATGCCGCGGGCGCCTGCCAGGGCCGGTCGCCGTGGTAAATCACCAGCGGGAAGACCGGCGGCAGGTGCCGGGCCTTGGGATGCTGTTTGCGGTACTGCTCGCCTTCGGCGGCGATGTAGCGCAGGAGCTGGAGCGCCGTCCAGTGCTCAGCCCAGCTTTTATGCTCGAACAGGAGGTAGACGTGCAAGGCCTCGCCGCCATAGCCGACCCGGTAGACCAGGTCCGAGTAGGCCGTGCGCAGGTCGCTTGCGACGTAGGTGTCCTTGCTGATCGTCAGCGTCGTCAGGTCCAACTGCGCAAGCAACGCCGCCGGGAGCTGGCAGCGCAGGAAGTCGCGGGCGACCTCTTGGCGGGTGAAGCTCTCGCGGAAGAAGGTGTCGTGGGGCGAGGCGATGCTATCCATGGCGGGGGAGCATAGCGCGGGGTTGAATCGTTGGCGATACCCGGGCTGGTCGGTCCGATTTCCAGTCCCGCGGACCGACACGCGCTCGCCGGGGGGCGGGCGAGTCGGCGCGCTCAGATCCGTGTCTCGTGGACTGCGGGCCTGAACCGAGCATCCACCGCATCAGTCCGTCGATCGGTGTCATCAGCCTTGTTGGCCGGCAGTGGGTGGACCTGGCCCGAGGCGGACCGCCCGCGCCCCCGCTCAGGCCCGCGCCGCCGCCGCGGCCTCGGTCTGCTGCTGCGTCTGCTTGGACGCCACCAGCACGTACATACCGGGCACGATGAACAGCGTGAACAGGGTGCCGATGCCGAGCCCCGTGGTGATGACGAGCCCGATGTCGAAGCGGCTGACGGCGCCCGGGCCGCTGGCGGTGAGCAGCGGGATCATGGCCACCAGCATGGACACCGTCGTCATCAGGATCGGGCGCAGCCGAATCATGGACGCCTTGACCACGGCGTCGCGCTTGTCGAGCCCCTCGCGCTCGCGCAGTTGATTCGCGAACTCGACGATGAGGATGCCGTTCTTCGCAATGAGCCCGATGAGGGTGATGAGCCCGACCTGGGTGTAGATGTTCACCGTCGCAAAGCCGAGGAACAAGAACGCCATGGCCCCGGCGATGCTGAGCGGCACCGACATCAGAATCACGAAGGGGTCGCGCCAGCTCTCGAACTGCGCCGCGAGCACCAGATAGATGACCAGGATGGACAGGAAGAAGGTCACCTCCAAGGCCGCGCCTTCCTGGCGGAACTGGCGCGACTCGCCCTTGTAGTCGAAGCGCACGTTGCGCGGCGCCACCTCGCGCGCGGTCGTCTCCAGGTATTCCAGTGCCTCGCCGAGGGAGGTCAGCATGACGCCGGACAGGGTTACGGCGTTCAACTGCTGGAACTGCACCCGCTTGGACGGCACCACCTCGTGGCGCACGCTGACCAGCGTCGCGAGCGGCACCAGCTCGCCGGAGGCCGTGGCGATCTGGTAGTCCTGGATCGCGTCCAGGTCATTGCGCGCCGCATTGGTCACCTGCGGAATCACCTGATAGCTGCGCCCGCCCAGGCTGAACCAATTGACGTAGTCCTGATTCAGCATCGCGGCGAGCGACTGGCCGAGCTGGCGCATGCTGATGCCCAGATCGCCCGCCAGGTCCCGGTCCACCTCGATGACCGTGCGCGGGCGCGCGAGCTTGATGTCCTTTTGCAGGAACATGAACTTGCCGCTTTCCATCGCGCGGCCGACGATCGCGTCCGCGTACTCGGCCAGCTCCTCCACCGGCGCATCGGACAGCATCACGAATTCCACCGGGATGCCGTTGCCGGGCGACGGCAGGCTCGGGCGCGGAAAGGCCACCGCATCGAAGCCGGCGATGCCGCCGAGCAGCCCTTGCAGCTCCGGCATCACCTCCATCTGCGCGCGCTCGCGCTCGGAGGGCTGCGGCATCTTGAAGCCGCCGAAGGTCGTCGCCGTGTCGCCCATGAAGCCGGCGAGGATGAAGCTCTCCTGATACTCCGGCACTTGCTCGAAGGCCTGCTGCATCTGCGTCACGTAGTGCTTGTTGTAGTCCACGGTGGCCGTCTCCGGCGCCGTGGCCATGAAGAACAGGATGCTCTGGTCTTCGGTGGGCGCCAGCTCCTTCTGCGCGAAGCTGTACATGGCCCCGATGCTCGCGACGACCACCACGGCCACCAGCACAGTGCTGCTCGGATACCTGATCCACCCGCGCAAGAGCCGCCCATAGACGCGCGCGAGACCCTCGAAGAAGTGCTCGACCCGCTGCTCGAAGCGCCCCTGCTGCCCGGCCGGGCGCAGCACGCGCGCCGAGATCATCGGCGAGAGCGTCAGCGCGACCACACCGGAGATCAGCACCGCCGCCGCCAGCGTGAACGCGAACTCCACGAACAGCGAGCCCACCAGCCCGCCCATGAAGCCAATCGGCGCATACACCGCCACCAGCGTCGTGGTCATCGCGATGATCGGCAGCGCCAGCTCCCGCGCCGCGTCGATGGCCGCCTGCATGCGCGGCTTGCCCATCTCGATGTGCCGGTGCACGTTCTCCACCACCACGATGGCGTCATCGACCACCAGCCCGATGGCCAGCACCAGCGCCAGCAGCGTCAGCAGGTTGATGGAGAAGCCCATCAACAGCATCAGGAAGGCCGCGCCGACGATGGCGAGCGGCACGGTCACCGACGGCACGATCGCCGCGCGCAAGGAGCCCAGCGACAGGAAGATCACGAACAGCACGATCAGCACTGCCTCCGCGAGGGTCTTGAAGACCTCCTGGATCGACTCCTCGATGAACTCGCTCGCGTCGTAGGGGATGTCCGCTTCCAGCCCCTCCGGAAACTGCGCCTTAAGCTCCGGCAGGGCCTCATGCACGCGGGCGGCGACGTCGAGCGGGTTGGCGCCCGGCGTCGGCTCGATGCCGATGAAGATGGCCGGGATGCCCTTGTACAGCGTCGCCGAGTCGTAGTCCTGGGAGCCCAGCTCCACGTCCGCGATGTCGCGCAGGCGCACCAGCGCGCTCGCATCGGAGCGGATCACCAGGTCGCGGAAGTCCTCCACGTCGCTGACATCGGTGTTGGTGGCGAGGTCCACCTGCACCATGTTGCCGCGCAGGTTGCCGATGCCGGCCAGGTAGTTGTTCTCCGCCAGCACGCCGGCGACCGCCGCGCCGGTGACGCCGAGCGCCGCCATGCGCTGCGGGTCCAGCCACACGCGCATGGCGTAGGTCTGGTTGCCGAAGATCTCGGCCTTGGCGACGCCCTCCAGCGCCTGCAACTGCGGCTGCACCACGCGCAGCAGATAGTCCGTGATCTGCGGCAGGCCCAAGTCCTCGCTGTAGAAGGCGAGGTACATCAGCGCCGTCGCGTCGCCCGTGGTGGACGTGATGACCGGGTTCTGCGCCGCCTCCGGCAGCACGTTGAGGCGGCTTGCGACCTTCGCTTGGATCTCGGCGATGGCCGCGTTCGGGTCGTAGTTGAGGCGCAGCGTCGCCTCGATGGTGGACATGCCTTGGGTGCTGGTGGAGGTGAGGTAATCGATGCCGTCGGCCTCCGCCACCGCCTGCTGCAACGGCGTCGTGATGAAGCCCTGCACCAGGTCGCTGCCCGCACCGGGATACGCGGTGGCGATGGTCACCACCGTGTTCTGCGTCTCCGGGTACTGGCGCACCTCCAGGTCGACGACGGCGCGCAGCCCGAGGATGAAGATCAAGAGGCTCACGACGCTCGCCAGCACCGGGCGGCGGATGAAGAGGTCGGTGAAGCTCATGACTCGTCGCGGCCTGCGGCCTGCCGGTTGTCCCGGGACGTCTGCGGCGCGAGCTCGGGCGCCTCGGCAGCGGCCGGCGCGCCGTCCGCGGCGGGGCCGTCATCGGGCACGATCTGCACCTCGACGCCGTTCCTGAGCTTCTGGTGTCCCGCGAGCACGACGCGATCGCCCTCGGCGAGGCCGGCGCGCACCTCCACCAAGTCGCCGCGCACGTCGCCGGTGGTGATCTGCCGGCGGTTCACGACGAGCTTGGTGCCTTGCCCGGTGTCCGCGGCGGCAGCCTCGCCGGCGCCCGCCGGCTGCTCCTCGATGACGAACACCGAGTCCCCATAGGTGTTGAACGACACCGCGCGCCGCGGCAGCGTCAGCACCGCATCGCGCTGCGGCATCAGGGTCGCGACCTTCGCGAACATGCCGGGCCGCAACAGATCGTCGCGGTTCGGCAGCTCCGCGCGCAACTGCACGTTGCGCGTGCCCTGGTCCACGGCCGGGCTGATGGCCTGCACGCGACCCGTGAACACCCGCTCGGGATAGGCCGCGACGCGCACCTGCACCGGCTGGCCGACCGCGAGCTTGGCCAGGTTGCGCTCCGGCAGCCGGTAGTCCACGAACACGGGGTCGAGCGCCTCCAGCGCGACGATGGACGAGCCCTCTGACAGGTATTGGCCGAGGTCCACCTGGCGGATGCCGAGCACGCCGTCGAAGGGCGCGCGGATGGTCTTCTTCTCGATCAGGGCGCGCTTGGCGGCGACGGCGGCACGGGAGCGGGAGACCTCGGCGCTGGTCTCGTCGAAATCCCCTTGGGAGACGGCGCGGTCGCGCAGTAGCTTGGTGTTGCGCTCCAGCTTGATCTCGGCGAGCTGCAAGGACGCCTGCAGCCCAGCGAGATCCGCCTCGTCCACGGTGGTGTCGAGCTGCACCAGCGCCTGGCCTTTGCTCACGCGGTCGCCGGACTCGAAGTTGATGGCGTTGACCTGGCCCGCGACCTCGTTGTTGACCATGACGCCCTGCACCGCGCGCACGTTGCCGATGGCGTCGAGCTGCGGCTGCCAGCGCGCGCTGCCGACACGCACCTCCGAGACCGTCGACGGCGGCATCGGCTGCGAAAACTGCGCGATCTGCGCCGTGACCTGCTCGAATTTCATATACGCGAGGGCACCGACCAGCGCGGCCAGAATCAGAAAGACCAACAGCAAGCGGAGAAACATAGGGGGTCCCGGGCCGGGTAGGAGAGGGCGGACCGGCATGATCCGTTAGGTGGGTCGGGCGTCGGCGGGGTTGTGCCGGACGGCTTCAAACAGGTGTTTGCTTCGGGGCGCAGTATACGGGATCGAGCGCCCCGGGTTGCATTCCGGCGCGCAACCGCGCCAGGTCCGGTCCGCGTGAGCGCGGGTGAACAGCGCCTGCGGCGTGAGACTGCGCGTGCACCGGGCGGTTCCGCCGGGTGCGGGCTCGGCGCTAGAGCAGCTTGACGAGCGCGGCGATGGCGGCGACCTGCGCGAGCATCAACGGCACCAGCCACCTCAGCAGCTCGACGCGGGAGTGGGCGAGCTCGGTGCGGACCTCGCCGCGCAGGCGCTCGATGTCCAGCGTCAGGTCGGCGCGGAGCTTTTCGATGTCGGCCTTCAGCTCGGCGCGAAGTTGCTCGATCTCCTGCTGCAACCGCAGCTCCGTCTCCCGCAGGTGGCCCTGCGTGGCCAAGTCCGGCAAGTGCGGGTAGCGTTCTTCCAGGCGTTCGAAGGCCTCCGCGATGAGTCGGGCGCGGGTCTTTTCGTCGGGTGCCGCGGTCAGCGCCTCGTAGAGCTCGATCTTGGACATGGCCATGGGCGTTACTCTCGCACCGGTTCGGCCGCTCGGCAAGGTGCCGTGCTCGGCGCGCCCGCGCGCTGCAAAAAACGCCGCACCGCCGCCCGCGCCGCCGCCGGGTCGTCGCTAAAGAGCCCGTCCACGCCGGCACCGAGCAACTGGTCCAACTCCTCGCCGAAGCTCTGCGGCACGCCGTCGGCGGTGAGCGCGCGGAAGGACTCCTCCGGGCGCAGCGTGTAGGGATGCACCGCCAGGCCCGCCGCGTGGGCCATGGCGATGAGCGGCGTCGCCGCGCCGGTCTGGCGCATGGTCATCTCGGCGCGGCCGTCGCCGTCCGCGTCCACCGGCTCCGACACGGGCGCCTGCGGAAAGATCAGCAGCTTCCACGGGCCGATGGCATCCGCATAGCCGGCGATGGCGCGGGCGCCGGCCGGGCTCGCGAGCGCGCCGTAGCCGGCCTGCCAGCCACCGCCCTGCGCGATGACGCCGGCGAGCTCGGCGCCGTAGATGGCTGCGAGGTCGGCGTCGGCGGCGGCGTGGTGCACGAGGTCATAGGGCCGCGAGAAGCCGCCGCCGCCCGGGTTGATGAAGCGCCCGGTCACATCGCCGATGAGCTGCACCAGCGGCAATGCGAGCCCCGCCGCCGGCAGCAGATCGCGCCTCAGTGCCACCAGCGACGCGGGCTCGAAGGACTGGATGTAGATGCGCGCGGGGTCGGTGAAGTCCGCCTCGCGCAGCGCCGCCACCAGCAGCGCGCCCAAGTCCATCCGGATCGGCGTGCCGTCGAGGAAGCGGCCGGTGTGCAGGAAATAGGTCGGATGCTTGATCTCCGGGTAGATCCCCACGCGCCGGCCCGTCTCCAGCTCCGCCCGGCGCACCAGATCGATGATCTCCGCGAGCGTCGGCACCTTGAAGCGGCCGTCGAAGCTCGTATTGCCGGGGCGGATGTCCGGGATGCGCTCGCGCGCATGCAGGGTCTTGAGCTCCGCGAGCGTGAAGTCCTCGCTGAACCAGTCCGTGCTGGGCTCGCCGTCGATGGTCTTGGTGGTGCGCTTGTGCGCGAAGTCCGGTCGCGCGGCGACGTCCGTGGTGCCGGACAGCGCGTTCTCGTGCCGGGCGACGAGCACGCCGTCGCGGGTCGGCACCAGGTCCGGCTCGATGAAATCGGCCCCCTGCTCGATGGCCAGCGCATAGGCCGCGAGCGTGTGCTCCGGCCGGTAGGCGCTCGCCCCGCGGTGGGCGATGACGATGGGCACGCAGGCGGGCGTCGCCGGCTGTTCCATGCTGTTCGGCTCCGGGCCCGCTGCCGGGCCGGCCAGGTTGGGGGGCAACTGCTCCGGGTCGGCCGCAGCGCACGGCGCGGCGCCCATGCCCAGCACGAGCGCCGCCGCCGCGAGCCGCGCGATCATTGGGACAAGGCCTTGCGCGCCGCTTCCCCCGCCTGCTCGACGAATTCCCGGCCCTGCTTTTGCATCGCCCGGCCAATGGCCGTTGCCAGCTCGCCCTGCGGCAGCGTGCGCGAGCCGATGATGACGCGGTACGGTGAGGTGGAGTAGGCCGTGAGCGGGTTCGCGATCTGGTCCGCCGTGTCCTCCACCGCGTTGTAGCGGTAGAAGCAGGAGGCCGAGCCCGCCTCGCCGCCCGCGGTATAGGCGACGCGCACCTCGGCGTATTCGCGCCCGCGCGTGCGCGCCTCCGCGCTCTGAAACAGCGGCGCCGTGCCGCCTTGGACGGTGACGATGTCCTTGCACAGCCGCACCCGCACGTCCTCCCCGGCGCCGGAACAGCCGACGGCGAGCAGGGCGGCGGTGAAGAGAGCGGCGAGAGTGCGGATGGCTTGCATGGCAGGGCTCCTGGCGGTGCGTCGACGCCCGGGAGTATGGCACGGCTGGGAGAGGGGAATGGGGAGAGGGGAGAGGGCCGAGGGCCGAGGAGGGCGCTCCTTGGCCCTTGGCCCTCGGCCCTGCCTTAGACGCGTCGGCGGGCAAGATCAGTCGTCGTCGCGCTTCCAGCGGGCGGTGACCTTCACGGAGCCGGAGCTGCTGCCGGCGACGATGACCGGGACCGGCGTGCCCTCGCCCTTGAAGCCGATGCCGAGCTCCATGGTCCATTCCGTCGGCGGGGCGTCGCCGAAGCTTGCCTGCACGCCGCGGGCCATGCCGGCGATGGCGCGCTGCATGGCTTGTAGCGTGTGCGTGTCGGCGGCGCCGCCGGGCAGCTCGGCGTGATCGACCTCCACGAGGATCTGGCTGCCGTCGTCGAGGGTCAGGGGTTTGATGCGGATCATCCTTAGAACCGTGAAGTTTGAAGTGACAAGGCGGAAGTGTGAAGTGAGAAGCTCGCCGTGTGAAGCCCCAACGCGCCTGGACGAGGGCGGCGCCTCGCGTAGACTTTGACGTTGCTGGCGGTATGTCGGCTACGGCTTTCAAACTTCAAACTTCCAACTTCAAACTTTCTTCATGCCGCGCTACGCTACCCGGCTTCGCGCCAGCCTCCCGAGATTCCCCCATGGCCTCGCCCCGCACCCTCTACGACAAGATCTGGGACGCCCACGTCGTCCGCATCGACGAGCACGGCACGTCGCTCCTGTACATCGACCGCCAGTTGGTGCACGAGGTCACCTCGCCGCAGGCCTTCGAGGGGCTTAGGCTCGCCGGGCGCACGCCGCGGCGGCCGGAGGCGAACCTCGCCGTGCCGGACCACAACGTGCCCACCACGGACCGCCATCTCGGCATCACCGACCCGGTGTCGCGGTTGCAGGTGGAAACGCTGGGCGCCAATTGCCGCGAGCTCGGCATCCGCATCTTCGACATGGCGGACAAGCGCCAGGGCATCGTGCACGTCATCGGCCCGGAGGAGGGCTTCACGCTCCCCGGCATCACGATGGTCTGCGGCGACAGCCACACCTCCACGCACGGCGCCTTCGGCGCGCTGGCCTTCGGCGTCGGCACCTCCGAGGTGGAGCACGTGCTGGCGACGCAATGCCTGATGCAGAAAAAGTCCAAGGCCATGCTGGTGAGCGTGGACGGGGAGCTCGGCCGCGGCGTCACGGCCAAGGACATCGTGCTCGCGGTCATCGGCGAGATCGGCACCGCCGGCGGCACCGGGCACGTCATCGAGTACGCCGGGGATGCCATCCGCGCGCTGTCCATGGAAGGGCGCATGACCGTCTGCAACATGGCCATTGAGGCGGGCGCCCGCGCCGGTATCATCGGCATCGACCAAAAGACCATCGACTACGTCCGCGGCCGGCCCATGGCCCCGCAGGGCGCGCTGTTCGAGCAGGCCGCCGACTATTGGCTGAGCCTCAACTCCGACCCCGGCGCCGCGTACGACCGCGTCGTGCACCTGGACGCCGCGAGCATCCGCCCGCAGGTCACCTGGGGCACGTCGCCGGAAATGGTGCTGCCGGTGGACGGCGCCGTGCCGGACCCGGACGAGATCCCGGACCCGGTCAAGGCCGGCAGCTACCGCCACGCCCTGGCCTACATGGGGCTGGCGCCCGGCACGGCCATCGGCGAGATCCCGCTGGATAAGGTCTTCATCGGCTCTTGCACCAACGGGCGCATCGAGGATCTGCGCGCGGCCGCCGAGGTCGCGAAGGGTGGCAAGGTGGCCCCGTCCATCAAGCTCGCGATGGTCGTCCCGGGCTCCGGGCTGGTGAAGGAGCAGGCGGAGGCCGAGGGGCTGGACCGGGTCTTTCTGGACGCGGGCTTCGAGTGGCGCGAGCCCGGCTGCTCCATGTGCCTGGCCATGAACGCGGACAAGCTGGAGCCCGGCGAGCGCTGCGCGTCCACGAGCAATCGCAACTTCGAGGGCCGACAGGGGCAGGGCGGTCGCACGCACCTGGTGAGCCCGGCCATGGCCGCGGCCGCCGCGATCCACGGCCGTTTCGTTGACGTGCGGGAGATCTGAGTCATGCCCATGCAGCCCTTCGAGAACTTCCGCGGCATCGTGCTGCCGCTCGACCGCGCGAACGTGGACACGGATGCGATCATCCCGAAGCAGTTCCTGAAGTCCATCCAGCGCACCGGCTTCGGCCCGAACCTGTTCGACGAGTGGCGCTATCTGGACCGTGGCGAGCCTGGGCAGAGCTGCGTCGGCCGCCCGCTGAACCCGGACTTCGTGCTGAATGATCCGAAGTACGCCGGCGCCGACATCCTGCTCGCGCGGCACAACTTCGGCTGCGGCTCCTCACGCGAGCACGCGCCCTGGGCGCTCGCGGACCACGGCTTTCGGGTGCTGATCGCGCCGAGCTTCGCGGACATCTTCCACCAGAACGCCATCAAGAACGGGCTGCTGCCCGTGGTGCTCGACGAGGCGGTTGTGGACCGGCTGTTCGAGCTGGCCACCGCCGGAGACGCGCCGCTCACCATCGACGTCGATCTGCATAACCTGACGCTCGACGCCGCGGGCTTTGGGGTCATCGAGATCGCCATCGATCCGTTTCACCACCATTGCCTGATCCACGGCCTCGACGACATTGGCCTCACGCTGACCCATGCCGATGAGATCGCGGCCTACGAGGCGCGCCGACGGACCGAGACGCCCTGGCTGTTCGCCGCCGCCAACTGAAGGAGAAGCGCGTGAGCAAGACCATCCTGATCCTGCCCGGTGACGGCATCGGCCCGGAGATCGTCGCCGAGGCGGTCAAGGTGCTGGCCTGCCTCAAGCAGGACTTCGGCCTCGACATCGAGCTGACCGACGGCCTGGTCGGCGGCGCCGCCTACGACGCCCACGGCCATCCGCTGCCCGAGCAGACGCTCGCGCTCGCCCGCGCCAGCGACGCCGTGCTGCTCGGTGCCGTCGGCGGGCCCAAGTGGGAGCCGCTCGACATCGCCGTGCGCCCGGAGAAGGGCCTGCTCGGGCTGCGCGCCGAGCTTGGGCTGTTTGCCAACCTGCGCCCGGCAATCCTATACCCGCAGCTCGCCGACGCCTCGACGCTGAAGCCCGATGTTGTCTCCGGGCTCGACATCCTCATCGTGCGTGAGCTGACCGGCGGCATCTACTTCGGCCGCCCGCGCGGCGTCGAGACGCTGGCGTCCGGCGAGCGCCGCGGCATCAACACGCTCGTCTACACCGAATCCGAGATCGAGCGCATCTGCCGCGTCGCCTTCGATATGGCCATGAAGCGCGGCAAGCGCGTCTGCTCCGTGGACAAGGCCAACGTGCTCGAATGCACCGAGCTGTGGCGCGAGGTCGCGACCCGCATCGGCGCCGAGTATCCCGAGCTGACGCTGTCGCACATGTACGTGGACAACGCCGCCATGCAACTGGTGCGCGCGCCGAAGCAGTTCGACGTCATGGTCACCACCAACATGTTCGGCGACATCCTGTCCGACTGCGCGGCCATGCTGACCGGCTCCATCGGCATGCTGCCCTCGGCATCGCTGAACGCGGACGGGCAAGGCATGTACGAGCCGATCCACGGCTCTGCACCGGACATCGCCGGTCAGGGCGTCGCCAATCCGCTCGCGACCATCCTGTCCGTGGCCATGATGCTGCGCTACTCGCTCGACGAGCCGACCCACGCCGAGCGCATCGAGCAGGCCGTGTCGACCGTGCTCGATCAGGGACTTCGCACCGCGGATATCGCATCGGAGGGCACCACAACGGTTGGCACTGCTGCGATGGGTGATGCTGTCGTTGAGGCGATCAGAAGGGCCTGATGGGAAGGGCCAAGGGCCGAGGGCCAAGGTGGGCTCGTCCTCGGCCCTCGGCCCTTCCACTTGCTCTGCCTCACCTAACCATCCCCGCGCTCTCGCTATGCTAGTTGCCTGACTAAGTTCCAGGGGCTTTTCCAAAATGAATCGAATCGGTTTTGTCGGCTGGCGCGGCATGGTGGGCTCCGTGCTCATGGAGCGCATGCGCGAAGAGGACGACTTCGCGCACATCGCCGAGCCCGTGTTCTTCTCCACCTCCCAGCAGGGCGAGCCCGGGCCGGACGTGGGTCGCGGTGCCACGGTGCTGCGCAACGCCCGCGACCTCGACGCGCTCGCCGACATGGACGTCATCGTCACCTGCCAGGGCGGGGACTACACGGCGGAGGTTTTCGGCCCGCTGCGGGCGCGCGGCTGGCAGGGCTACTGGATCGACGCCGCCTCGACGCTGCGCATGCACCCGGACAGCACCATCGTGCTGGATCCGGTGAACCTCGATGTCATCGAGCGGGCACTCGCCGCGGGCAAGCGCGACTTCATCGGCGGCAATTGCACCGTGAGCCTGATGCTCATGGCCATCGGCGAGCTGCTGCGCCGCGATCTCGTCGACTGGGTCAGCGCCATGACCTACCAGGCGGCCTCCGGTGCCGGGGCGCGCAACATGCGCGAGCTGCTGGCGCAGATGGGCGCGCTGCGCGATGCCGTCGCGGGCGAGCTGGCCGACCCGCAGAGCGCCATCCTCGACATCGACCGCACGGTCATCGACACCATGCGCAGCGACGCCTTCCCGCACGAGCTGTTTACGGTGCCGCTCGCGGGCAGCCTGATCCCGTGGATCGACAAGCAGCTCGACAACGGCCAGAGCCGCGAGGAATGGAAGGGCGGTGTCGAGACCAACAAGATCCTCGGCCGCGAGCACAACCCGGTGCCCATCGACGGCATCTGCGTGCGCATCGGCGCCATGCGCTGCCACAGCCAGGCGCTGACCATCAAGCTCAAGCGGGATATTCCGCTCGATGAGATCACGGCCATGCTCGCCGCCGGCAACGACTGGGTCAGCGTCGTGCCGAACGAGCGCGAGCGCACCATCGCCGAGCTCTCGCCCACCGCGGTCACGGGCCGGCTGCAGGTGCCGGTGGGCCGGCTGCGGAAGATGCACCTGGGGCCCGAGTACCTCGCCGCGTTTACGGTTGGTGACCAACTGTTGTGGGGAGCCGCCGAACCGTTGCGCAGGATGGTCCGCCTACTGCTGATGCAGTGAAAATCCCGACAGGTCGTTGGTCGGATTCCTGCCTTTCCGCTATAGTCCGCGGCATGTTGCGACCACGTTGCAGCCGGCGCGTCGCCGGTATCGCAGCGCTTCGGGCGAGCTCCTCGGAGCCGCACCGTGTCGCCCCGGAGAGGACGGAGGATGTTGCCGAAACCGCCCCTGGTCATCGCCTTGATGCTGCTGCTGGCGGCTCAGTCCGGCACGGCAGCAGCCCTCGGGCTCGGCGGCATGCGCACGCAGTCTGCGCTGAACCAGCCCTTCTACGCCGAGATCGAGCTCAGCGACGTCAAGCCCGATGAGATCGACGCCATCAAGGCACGCCTCGCCACCAGCGAGGAGTTTGCCGATGCGGGTGCCGAGCGTCCGCATTTTCTGACCCGGCTCCAGTTCAGCCCCGCCATCGGCACGGACGGGCGTCCGTACATCCAGGTATCGAGCCGCGAGCCCGTCCGCGAGCCCTATATCGACTTCCTCGTCGAGGTCGTCTGGCCACAGGGGACGCTGGTCAAGCAATACACGGTGCTGCTGGACCCGCCCGCGCGCAGCAGCGCGCCGCCGCCGCGGCTGGTGCCGCCGACCACGACGGCGCGGCGCCGGCCGCCGCCTGCGCCGGAACAGGCCCCGGAGCCTGCTCCGGCCCCACGCAGCACTGCGCCGCCGCCGCCCCAGCAGGCGGCACCCGCGCCACTGCCCCGCCCCGCCCCGGCGCCGGTGCCGCCGCAGGCGCGCGACACCCGCTTCCCGCTCTATTACGGGCCGGTGCCCCGGGGCGCCACGCTGACCCGCATCGCGCGCGAGATGACGCCGCCCGGCGCGACGGTTGAGCAGACGGCCATGGCGCTGTTCCGCAACAACCAAAACGCCTTCATGCGCGGCAGCATCAACCGGCTGAGCGTGGGCGTGGACCTGGTGGTGCCGACGGCAGAGGAGCTGTTCGCGCTGGACGCCGCTGCCGCCCGCCGGCAGTTCCAGGACGCGCTGGCCGGGCGCAGCGTGAACACCAGCCCCATCACCGACGTGGCGAGCGACGCGCGCCTGAGCATTGGCGCCGCCGGTGGCGGGCAGCCCCTGCCGCCTGGGGCGGAGGTCCCGCCGATCGCCGCTGCCGACCCGGGCCTGCGCGATGATCTGCTGGATGTGCAGGCCGCGACCGAGAGCACGCGCCAAGAAACCACCGAGCTGCGCGACCGCATCCTTGAGCTGGAGAGTCAGCTCGCGGACATCCAGCGGCTGCTGGCGCTGCGCAACGAGCAGCTCGCGGGATTGCAGGCCGACGAGTCCGACCCGAGCGCACTGCCGATACCACCGGCACCGGGCGAGCCGGCCGTGGCGTTGCTGCCGCCGGTGGGTGAGTCCGCCGACGCCGGCGTCGTCCAGCCGCCGGAGACCAGCGACCGACCACCCCCTGAGCCCATCGTCGAGCCCGGCATCGGCACCGTCCAGCCGGACGGCAGCGTGGCGGAGCTGCCCACCGCGGAGCCGCCAACGGCAACAGCGGCCGCCGCGGCGGAGGTGGGCGCCGACGCCCAGGTCGGTGTGCCCGCCGCGGGCAAGCCCTTCTGGGCCGGCGCCGTCGAGCGCGTCTCCGGCGCTGCCGCTGCCCTGCCGCCCTGGGGTCTCGGCATCGTCGGCGCGGCGCTGCTGGGCGGGCTCGGGTTTCTGGTCTACCGTCGGCGTCGGCTGGCGGCAGGGGAGGAGGCCATGGACTGGGTGGCGACGCCCGGCGGGCCGATGTCGGAACCGCTGCCGGATGCCGGTTCGCAAGGGGGCTTCGAGCTCGCCTCCACCGCGGCGAACGACCTCGGCCTGGACGTCGACACCCTGCCGGACCTGGACTCGGACGCACCCTTGCAGCCCAAGCAGGCCGTGTCCGCCGGGCCTGTCATCGATGTGCAGACCGGGCTCCCCATCAGCGTCATCACCAATCTGCCGCAGAGCCAACAGGAGACGCAGGAGGCGGACGTCATCGCCGAGGCGGATATCTACATCCTCTACGGCCGCTACCGCGAGGCCGAGGGGTTGCTGCGCGAGGAGCTGGAGCGCGCGCCGAACCGCCGCGAGCTCAAGTTCAAGCTCGGTGAGGCGCTGCTCGGCAGCGGCAACCGCGCCGCCCTGGCCGAGCTGCTTGCGCAGATGAAGGCGGCCGGCGACGACGCCTACGACCCGGCAAAGTGGGCCAGCCTGCAGACCGGCGTCGCCGGCCTCGGCAGCGACGGCGAGGCGGCCCCGGCGCCCGCGCCGGCACGGCGCGTCCGCGCGCTCGACAAGGCGCCGACGCACATCGCGTCGGACCAGGCTCTGGAAGGCGACGGCCTGCGGAGCACCGATGTCCCCGGCCACAGCGAGGATACGGATCTCGGCTTCTCGGTTCGGGAAGTCACGCCGTCGAGTGCGAACCGGCTGCGGGAGCAGATGGCCGACCTGGAGCTGGACCTGCAGGAGATGGACGACCTGGGCGTCGCGATGGCTTCGACCTCCACGGAGGGCGCGCGCAGGCCCGGCATTTACACCGAAGACCTGTCGGCCTTCGAGCCGACCGAGCCGACCGAGTCGACCGAGTCGCCGGCCGCGCCGGCACCGCGGCCGGGGCGTGCCGACCGGCTGGATCTCGACCTGGACCTGGACCTGGACGGCCTGGACGAGCTCGCCGCCGCGCCGCTGGAGGACGACCTACCGGACCTGACGATCCCGGTCGATGCCGTCGAGCTGCCCGCCGACCCGCCCGCCGCGCGCGGCCCTTGGCTCGGCGAGCCCGGCGGGCTGCCCGATCCGTTGGAGACCCTGGCCTTGAGCCCGGGCATTGAAGACGAGCAGGAGGCGCTCGCGGGCAGCGGTCCCGTCGAGGACAGCATCTCCAGCGACGTGCTGTCGTCGCAATGGCGCATGGACTCGGGTCTCTGGGACGAGGCGGCGACGAAGATGGACCTTGCCCGCGCCTACATGGAGATGGACGACGCCGACGCCGCCCGCGCAATCCTTGAGGAGGTGCTCCAGGAGGGGAGCGACGCTCAGCGCGCGGATGCCACGTCGCTGCTCGCGAGACTCGGCTGACGCGGTGCCGACGCACGGCCCGCGAAGCCCAGCCGACACGTCGGCCGCGCGATCCGCCGAGCCCGCCGAGCCCGCCGACGGCACGCGGCGCATCGCGATGCAGGTCGAGTACGACGGCTCCGCCTACAGCGGCTGGCAGGTTCAGCACCACGCCGACACCGTGCAGGCGCGCCTGGAGGCGGCCATCGCGCAGGTCGCGGCAAGCCCGGTGCGCGTGCATTGCGCCGGCCGCACCGATGCCGGCGTGCATGCGCTGGGGCAGGTCATCCACTTCGACGCGCAAGCCCGGCGCAGCCCCCGCGGCTGGGTGCTCGGCACCAACAGCAACCTGCCGGCCGACATCGCCGTGCGCTGGGCCGTGCCCGTGCCGGCGGACTTTCACGCCCGCTTCAGCGCCACCGGCCGGCATTACCGGTACCTGATCCTGTGCCGGCCGACGCGCTCCGCGCTGTGGCGCGGCCGGGCGGTCTGGACGCATCGACCGCTCGATCTCGCGCGTATGCGCACGGCGGGCGCCTTGCTCGTCGGCCGCCACGACTTCACGAGCTTCCGCGCGCTCGCCTGCCAGGCGAAGAGCCCCGTGCGCACGCTGCGCTACCTGCATCTCGCCCGGCAGGACGAGCTGATCCGCCTCGAGGTCGGTGCGGACGGCTTTCTGCACCACATGGTGCGCAACATCGCGGGCGTGCTGATGACCATCGGCCGCGGCGAGGCGCCGGTGGACTGGACAGCGGAGCTGCTCGCGCTGCGCGACCGCGCTCGGGGCGGCGTCACGGCACCGCCGGACGGGCTCTATCTCACCGGCGTGGATTACCCGGAGCACTTCGATCTGCCCAGTCGGGACGACGCGGGGTCACCCCTTGTGCTGTAATCCGGGGTTTCCATGAGCGGCCCGGGCATGCGAACACGCGTCAAGATCTGTGGTCTGACCCGCGAGCAGGATGTCGCGGCGGCGGTCGCGGCGGGCGCCGATGCACTCGGCTTCGTGTTTCATGCGCCGAGCCCGCGGGCGGTAGACATCGAGCAGGCTGCCGTGCTGGCCGCGCAGGTGCCGGCCTTCGTGTCGGTGATCGGGCTGTTCGTGGACGCACCCCGAGCGCTGATCGAGGACGCCGTGCGCCGCGTGCCGCTGGATGCGATCCAGTTCCATGGCCACGAGTCGCCCGCGGACTGCGCCGGCTACGGCCGGCCCTGGATCAAGGCCATTGCCATGCGTGCGGGCATCGATATCACGACTACCGCCGCCGCTTATCATGGCGCCGCGAGCCTGCTGCTGGACACCTACGACCCGGCGCTCGCGGGCGGCACCGGCCGGCGCTTCGACTGGGACCTGGTGCCTGCGGCCTTGGCGCCGCACATCGTCCTCGCGGGCGGGCTTGATGCCGGCAACGTCGCCGACGCCATCGTGCGGGCGCGGCCCTACGCGGTGGACGTGAGCGGCGGCGTTGAGCAGGCCAAGGGCATCAAGGATCACCGCAAAATCAACGACTTCATGCAGGGGGTACGCGATGGCGACTGTCGCCGATGACATAAGCCGACTCACCGCGGCGGTGCCGCACGCCGGCTACCGGCTCCCGGACGCGAGCGGGCACTTCGGTCGCTACGGCGGGCGCTTCGTACCGGAGACGCTGATGCATCCGCTCGCGGAGCTGACCGCGGCCTACGAGCGCTTCCTGAAGGACCCGGCCTTCCTCGCCGAGCTGGACAATGATCTGCGCGACTATGTTGGCCGGCCGTCGCCGCTCTACCACGCGGAGCGCTGGAGCCGCGAGCTCGGCGGCGCGCAGATCTATCTCAAGCGCGAGGACCTCAATCACACCGGCGCCCACAAGGTGAACAACACCGTCGGCCAGGCGCTGCTCGCCCGGCGCATGGGCAAGACCCGCATCATCGCCGAGACCGGCGCCGGGCAGCACGGCGTGGCCTCCGCCACCGTCGCCGCGCGCATGGGGCTCGAATGCGTCGTCTACATGGGCGAGGTGGACGTCGCCCGCCAAGAGGCCAACGTCTATCGCATGCGCCTGCTCGGCGCCCGCGTCGTGTCGGTAACGTCCGGCTCGCGCACGTTGAAGGACGCGCTGAACGAGGCCATGCGCGACTGGGTGACGAACATCGACGACACCTTCTACATCATCGGCACCGTCGCCGGGCCGCATCCATACCCGGCCATGGTGCGGGACTTCCAGGCCGTCATCGGGCGGGAGGCGCGCGCGCAGATGCTGGAGCGCAGCGGCCGGCTGCCAGACGTGGTCATGGCCTGTGTCGGCGGCGGCTCCAATGCCATCGGGCTCTTCTATCCGTTCATCGACGACGCCGACGTCCGCATGATCGGTGTGGAGGCCGGCGGCGACGGGCTCGCGTCGGGCCGCCATGCGGCACCGCTCTGCGCCGGCAAGCCGGGCGTGCTGCACGGCAACCGGACCTATCTCATGGAAGATGAGAACGGCCAGATCACCGAAACCCACAGCATCTCCGCCGGGCTCGACTACCCCGGCGTCGGCCCCGAGCATGCCTGGCTCAAGGACAGCGGCCGTGCCGAGTATGTCGCCGTCACCGACGCCGAGGCGCTCGCCGCCTTCCACGCGCTGACGGTCACCGAGGGCATCATCCCGGCGCTCGAGACCAGCCACGCGCTCGCCTACGCGGCCAAGCTGGCGCCGACCCTGCGCCGCGACCAGACCATCGTCATCAACCTCTCCGGCCGCGGCGACAAGGACATGCACACGGTCGCGCGCCTGGACGGAATCCAGCTATGAGCCATCCCGCCGACAGCCGCATCGGTGCGCTATTCGCGCGCCTTCGTGCCGAGGGCCGCACCGCGCTGGTCCCCTTCGTGACGGCCGGCGACCCGAGCCCCGACGTCACCGTGCCGCTGATGCACCGCATGGTGGCCGCCGGGGCGGACCTCATCGAGCTCGGCGTGCCCTTCTCCGACCCCATTGCCGACGGGCCGGTGATCCAGCGCGCCACGGAGCGGGCGCTCGCCGCCGGCGTGCGCCTCACGGACGTGCTCGACATGGTGCGCGCCTTCCGCACCGACAACAGCCAGACGCCCGTGGTGCTGATGGGCTATCTCAACCCCATCGAGATCATGGGGGCAGACACCTTTGCCGCCGCCGCCGCGGCGGCCGGCGTGGACGGGGCGCTGGTGGTGGACGTGCCGCCGGAAGAGGCCGCGGAGCTTGCCGGGCTGCTGCGCCCGCAGGGGCTCGACCTCGTCTACCTGCTCGCGCCCACATCGGACGCCGAGCGCATCGCGCGCATCGGCGAGGTCGCCTCGGGCTTCGTCTACTACGTCGCCGTGAAGGGCGTCACCGGCGCCGGCAATCTCGACATCGACGCCGTCGCGGCCAAGCTCACGGAGATCCGCGCGCGCATCGAGCTGCCCGTCGGCGTCGGCTTCGGCATTAAGGACGGCGCGAGCGCCGCGCGCGTCGCCGCCGTGGCGGATGCCGTCATCGTTGGCAGCGCCATCGTCGAGCGCATTGAGGCGTTGGTGGATCGTCCGGCGGAGATCCCGGACGCGGTGGGTGGCTTCCTCGCCGAGCTGCGAGCGGCCATCGACGCCGCCGGAGGGGTATGAGCCATGGCCGAGCCCACCCGCAGCGGCGCCGTGAGCTGGTTCGAGAAGCTGATTCCGAGCCGCATCCGCACCGAGGCCAACAACAAGCGCGCGGTGCCGGAGGGGCTGTGGGACAAGTGCCCTGGCTGCAGCGCCGTGCTCTATCGGGCCGAGCTGGAGCGCAACCTGGACGTCTGCCCCAAGTGCAACTACCACAACCGCGTCGGTGCGCGGCGGCGGCTCGCGCTGTTCCTGGACAGCGTTGAGTCCGCGGAGGAGATCGGCGCCGAGCTGGAGTCCATCGACCCGCTCAAGTTCAAGGACCTCAAGAAGTACCGCGAGCGCCTGGCGCAGGCGCAGAAGCAGACCAACGAGCGTGAGGCGCTGGTGGTGCTGCGCGGGCAATTGAAGGGCATGGGCATCGTCGCCGCGGCCTTCGAGTTTAGCTTCATGGGCGGCTCCATGGGCTCGGTGGTCGGGGAGCGCTTCGTGCGCGGCGTCGAGGTGGCGCTGCGCGATCACCTGCCGATGATCTGCTTCTCGGCGAGCGGCGGTGCGCGCATGCAGGAGTCCTTGTTCTCGCTCTTGCAGATGGCCAAGACCAGCGCTGCGCTCGGGCGGCTGAAGGATAAAGGCCTGCCGTTCATCTCCGTGATGACGGACCCGACCATGGGCGGCGTCTCCGCGAGCCTCGCCATGCTCGGCGACATCAACATCGGCGAGCCTGGCGCGCTGATCGGCTTCGCCGGCCCCCGCGTCATCGAGCAGACCGTCCGCGAGACCCTGCCCGACGGCTTCCAGCGCAGCGAGTTCCTGCTGGAGCACGGCGCCCTGGACCAGATCTGCGACCGCCGCGACCTGCGCGGGCGTATCGCTGAGCTGCTGTCGATGCTGATGCGCCGACCTCAGAATGAGGGGCTAGGGGCTAGGGGCTAGGGGCTAGGTCGTTAGCCCACCGAGGTTTGCCCTACGCGGCTGCCGGCCCGGACCTTGGCACCGCGCCTGCCCGGCGCTACGCTTGCCCGATGCCAAGGACCGGAGACTCCCCGATGACCGAGCCCGCCGCCGACCCCTTCCCGACCACCCCGCAACTGCGCCTCAGCCCGGAGGCGCACACCGCGGCGATCTGGCGCATCGACTGCGATGCGGCCGGGCGCTGGCTCGTGTCCGGCTCGCACGACAAGACGGTCAAGGTCTGGCGCATCGCGGACGGCGCGCTGGTGCGGACGCTGCGGGTGCCGCTCGGCGCCGGCGACCTGGGCAAGGTCTATGCCGTCGCCATCTCGCCGGACGGGGCGCGGGTCGCGGCCGGCGGGTTCCTGGGTCCGTCGGAACAGGATTTCATCTACATCTTCGACCGCGCCACCGGCGAGCTGCTGCGCACCCTCGCCGGCCTGCCGAACGTCGTGCAGCACCTCGCGTGGTCCCCGGACGGCGCCCGGCTCGCGGCGACGCTGGGCGGTGGCACCGGCCTGCGCGTCTACGACACCATGGACTGGCGGGAGCAGGCGCGCGACACCGACTATGGCGCCGCCGCCTATGGGGCGGACTTCGCCGGCGACGGCCGGCTCGTGACCAGTAGCGAGGACGGCAAGGTCCGGCTCTACGCCGCCGATGTGGCCGGTGCCCGCGCACGGCCCCTGCGGACCTGCGAGCCGCCCGGCGGCAAGGATCCCTTCACCGTCGCCTTCGCGCCGGACGGCGGGCGGATTGCCGTTGGCTTCTATGACAGCACGCGGGTGGACCTGCTGGACGGCCGCACGCTCAAACCCATCGCCGCCGCCGACACCGCGGGCGTCGACAACGGCAGCCTGAGCGCGGTCGCCTGGAGCGCGGACGGCCAGCGGCTGCTGGCGGGCGGGCGGTTCGACATCGGCGGCCATCGTGCCATCCGCCGCTGGCAGCAGGCCGGGCTCGGCCGCCACGACGACGCGCTGCGGCCGGCGCGCGACACCATCATGTCCCTGCGCCCCCTGCCCGACGGCGCGCTGGCGGTGGGCGCGTCCAATGCCATCGTGCTGCTGGACGCCGACGACACCGAGCGCTGGCGCCGGCCGAACGCGGCGGCGGACTTCCGCGATCAGTTGCACAAGCGGGGCCTGCGCCTGGCGGCGGACGGGGCGCGCATCGCCTTCGGCTACGGGCAAGGGGGCGAGCGCCCGGTGCTGTTCGCGCTGCCGGCGCTGTCGCTGACCCCGGCGCCTTTTGGCGACGACCTCGCGGGGCTGAGTCTGCCGGACGAGGGCCCGCGGCCGGACCTCGCCGTGACGGACTGGGAGGACGAGGTCCAACCCCGGTGCAACGGCCGCCCGCTGGCGCTGAAGCGCTTCGAGCGCGCCCGCGCCCTGGCGCTGCTGCCGGGCGGCGCGGGCCTCGTGCTCGGGACTGATTGGTCGCTGCGGGCCTTCGACGCGGCAGGCGAGCAGCGCTGGGAACAGCCGGTGCCCGGCATCGCCTGGGCCGTGAACGCCTCCGCCGACGGCCGCTGGGTGGTGGCCGGCTACGGCGACGGGACGCTCCGCTGGCATCGCGCCGGCGATGGCGCCGAGGTGCTGGCCCTCTACCCGCACCCGGACGGGCGCCGCTGGGTGGCCTGGACGCCGCTCGGGCACTACGCCGCGTCCGCCGGCGGCGATGACCTCATCGCCTGGCACCTGAACCGCGGGCCGGAGCAGGCGCCGCAGGTGTATGGGGCGTCGCGCTTCCGCGAGGGCTTCGAGCGCCCGGACCTGATCGCGCGGGTGCTGGAGGCCGGCGACCCGGCGGCGGCGCTGGCCGCGGCGGATGCGGCGCGCTCGGCGGCACCCGGGTCGGCCGCGCCGGCGACGCCCGCGGCGGCGGCGGCAAGCATCGCGGCCTCGCTGCCGCCGACCCTGACCCTGCTGGCGCCGCCGCCGGGCACGCCGGTGGACTCGCAGCGGCTCGCGCTCTTCTACCGCGCCGAGTCCGGCACCGGGCCGGTGACGGACATCCTGGCGCGCCTGGACGGCCGCCCGGTGGAGGTGCTGCATCACGCCGTCGGCTCCCGCAGCGACGACGGCGCCGTGCAGGTCGGCCAGGTCACGCTCTGCATCGCGCCGCAGGACGGCACCGCGGAGCTGATCGGCGTGAACCGCCACGGCGCCGGCGAGCCGGTGCGCTTCGACGTGCAGTGGGGCGGCGGTGCGGACTTCTACAAGCCGCGGCTCTTCGTGCTCGCGGTGGGCGTCGGTGCCTATGCGAAGGCCGATCCGCTCGCCTTCGCGGCCGGCGATGCCGAGGCCGTCGCGGCGGAGCTGGCGCGCCAGCAGGGCGGGCTGTACCGGCAGGTGCAGGTGCAGCGGCTCATCGACGCGCAGGCGTCGCGGGTCGCGCTGCTCGACGGGCTGGACTGGCTGGAGCGCGAGGTGGACGCCCGCGACGTGGCCATGGTCTTTCTGGCTGGGCACGGCGTGCGCACGCCCGCCGGCGAGTATTGCTTTCTGACGCCGGACAGCGAGCCGCTGCGCCCGCACCGGGATGCGCTCAGCGACGCGGACCTGCGCCGGTCGCTCAGCGCCTTCCGGGGCAAGACGGTGCTCTTCATCGACAGTTGCCACGCTGGGGCCTTCCGGCCCGTCGGCGCGCGCATGGCCGAGGCGCTGCCGGACATCGACCGGCTTGCCAACGAGCTGGCGGACGCCGAGCGCGGCGTCGTGGTGTTCAGCGCCTCCACCGGCCGGCAGACCGCCCACGAAGACCCTGCTTGGGGCCACGGCGCCTTCACCGCCGCGCTGCTGGAGGCGGTGCGCGACGGCCACGCGGACTTCACGCAGAACGACCACGTGACCGTGAGCGAGCTGGACGTCTACATTGCCGAGCGGGTGCGGACGCTCACCGCCGGGCGCCAGCAGCCGACCATGACCAAGCCGGACGCGGTGCCGAATTTTCCGATCTTTCGGGTGCTGGGGGAGGGGACAACGCGATGATGCAGGCCGACCTGTTCGAGATTCTCGCCACCGAGCGCGCCCTGGGCGAGGGCCACGCGCGGCTGCTGCACGAGCACGGCGGCGCCGACCCCAACCTCTACACCCGCGGCCTGGTGCTGTACATCGAGGCCAAGGCCGCCTTCGACGGCCTCATCGAGTCGGCGAAGGCCGCGCTCACGGCCGGGCGAGGTGTTGACGATGTGCACGACCTGGACCTCAAGATCCGCGCCGCCGTCGCGCGACGCACGGCGCTGGTGGGGTTGGTGCGGGACGAGCTGCTGCCCCCGGGTGGCGGCACCCGCGACGGCTTCGCGCCGTCCGGCCTGCTGGACCCGGGCGCGCTCATCGGCGGTCTGCTGGAAGGCATCGCCGCCATGCTGCGCGAGCGCCGCGAGGCCGCCGACGTCCGCCGCAAGGAGACGCTGACGCAGCTCGACGGTCTCAAGTGGCGGGCGTTCGAGGCGCTGGCCGCCGGCTGAGCCCCGTGGGGCCGGCATCCTGCCGGCCGGTCGCTCCTGAGGCAAGGCAGCCGGGCGAAGCATAAGCAGCGGGCGCCGCTGGGCGTCCGGCGCGGGCATTGAGCCCGCGCCGGACGCAAGCCGACTGAAGTCGGCGTACCCGGGGGCCGCGCGCGTACTCCGTACTCCGTACTTCCAACTTCAACTTTTCTTCCCATGCGCTTCAACACCCTCAACGACTGGCTCGCCTGGCAAGAGACGCTGCACCCGAGCCGCATCGATCTGCGTCTGGAGCGCGTCGGCGCGGTGTGGGACGCGCTCGGGCTCGGGCTCGGCTGCCCCGTCATCACCGTCGGCGGCACCAACGGCAAGGGCTCGGTGGTCGCGTATCTGGACGAGATCTACCGCGCCGCGGGCTATCGCTGCTGCGCCTATACGTCGCCGCACCTGCTGCGCTACAACGAGCGCATCCGCATCGACGGTGCCGAGGCGGACGACGCCGCCATCTGCGCGGCCTTCGCGCGCATCGACGCGGCGCGGGGCGATGCGCAGCTCACCTATTTCGAGTTCGGCACCCTGGCGGCGCTGCTGCTCTTTGCGGAGGCGGCGCCGGATGTGGTGCTGCTGGAGGTGGGCTTGGGTGGCCGGCTCGATGCCGTGAACATCATCGATGCCGACGTGTCCATCGTGACGACCATCGGCCGCGATCATATGGCCTGGCTCGGCGACACGCCGGAGCAGATCGCCTTCGAGAAGGCTGGCATCTTCCGCGCCGGGCGGCCCGCGATCATCGGGCAGGCGGATGCGCCTTTGCTGCTGCGTGAGCGGGCGCTGGAGCTGGGCGCGGTGCCGATGCAGCAGGGCCGGGAGCTGCACTGGCGGCTCGCAACCGGCCAGTGGCAATGGCAGGGGCCGGATGGGGCGGTGCGGGACGCGCTGCCGGCGCCAGCGCTGCGCGGGCGTTTTCAGTACGACAATGCGGCGGCCGCGATCGGCGCGGTTCAATGCCTCAACGCGCGCCTGCCCGTGAGCAACGCGGCGCTGCGCCAGGGTCTGCATCGCGTGCGGCTGCCCGGGCGCTTCACGGTGCTGCCCGGGCGCCCGCGTTGGATCCTTGATGTCGCGCACAACGCGGACGGCGCGCGCGCACTGGCGGGCAATCTGGCGGCCCTCGGCGCTGCCGGCGCGCGGCACGCGCTTGTCGGCATTTCCACCGACAAGGAGGCCGGTGCCATCGCCAGCGCGCTCGCGGATTGGGTGGACGAATGGCACCTGGTGGCCGCCCCCGGCGACCGCGGTATGCCCGTGGACATGCTCGCCGGTGCCATCGCCGGGGCGCTGCCGGGCGCCCGAATGCAGTGCCACGCGGACATCGACGCGGCCATCGGTGCCCTCGCCGGGACGCTGTCGGAGGATGCCTGCGTGTTGGTGCTCGGGTCTTTCACCATGGTCGAGGCCGCGCTGCGCAACCCCCGGATCGGTCCTGTATAATCCCGCCGATCGAGCGGGCGAGATTCGTGCAATCAGTGGCTTACAGAACCGGGGTCGGCATTGAGCGATCCCTGGCCGATAGAGGGGCGACGGCAATGGATGAAGGTGCGAAACGGCGATTGGTCGGGGCTGCGGTCGTCGTCGCGCTCGTCGTCATCTTCGTGCCCATGCTGTTGGAGGACTCCGACCCAACGGACCTTGGCGAGCCCATCGTGATCCCGGACGAACCCGCGGTGGAAGACACCGACGAAGCCGAAGCGCTGGGGAGCCTGACCGCCGAGGACATTATCCCGCCGCTGCCGGCGCCGGAGCCGCCGCCCGGTGCGGTCATCGAGCCGCCGCAGCCCCCGGATGCAGACACCGCGGGCGAGCCCGACCCGGCGCCGGGCGTGGATGAGCCCGTGGCCACAGCCGCCGACCTAGCCCCCGCCGGCCCCGCGCCGGTGCCCGCCGGCACAATGTCCTGGGTGGTGCAGGTGGCGAGCCTGGGGTCCCCGGATGCGGCCAAGGGCCTGCAGAACAGGCTCCGTGCCAAGGGCTTCACCGCTTTCGTGGAGCAGGCGACGGTGAATGGCAAGCAGTACTACCGGGTGCGCGTCGGCCCTGAGGTCGAGCGCGCCCGCGCGGACAACCTGGCGGCGAGGCTGCAAGGCGAGACCGGCAACAAGCCGCTGGTGCAGCGCTATCCCTGATTGATACCAGGCCCAGCCATCAAGGCCGAGCCATCAAGGCCGTGCCATCAAGGCCGTGCCACAAGGCCGCGCCGGCACGCCGCAAGCAACCGCACAGCAGCACAGGACTCCACATGATCTGGGTCGATTACGTCATCATCGGCATCATCGCGTTGTCGGCCATTATCGGGCTCGCCCGGGGCCTGATCCGGGAAGTGCTGGCACTCGGTGTCTGGATCGCGGCACTGCTGGCCGCCTGGTTCTTCTATCGCCCGGTGGCGGAGCAGTTGTCGCCTTGGCTGGAGACGCCGTCGCTGCAGATGGGGGCCGCGGTGGTGTTGATCGTGCTGGGGGTGCTGATCGTCGGCGCCATCATCGGCTGGATTTTGGCCATGCTCGTGGACAAGACGGGCCTGACCGGCACCGACCGGCTCCTGGGCATGGTGTTCGGCGCTGGACGCGGGGCCGTCGTCGTCGCGCTGCTGGTGTTTCTGGCCTCGCTGACGCCCATCGTGCAGGACCCCTGGTGGGCGCAGTCGGAGTTGCTACCCAAGTTCCAGCTCTTGGCCGACGCGATGCTGGATCTGGTGCCGCCCGAGGTCACGCAGCGGATCAAGTCCATCTGACCGCGGGCCGATGCGCTAGGCTGTATAGTCCAACGAGCCGTCCGCCCGCCGCCGACGGCGGCTCCGACCCATCGGGCGGCCATGCCGGCAGCGGTGCTGGCACGCTTCTGAGGTAAGCCATGTGCGGCATCGTCGGTATCGTCGCGAAGCAACCCGTCAACCAGTCGCTGTATGACGCACTCCTGGTGCTGCAGCACCGCGGCCAGGATGCCGCCGGCATCGTTACCAGCGATGGCGACAAGCTGCACATGCGCAAGGACGGCGGGCTGACTCGGGACGTGTTCGCCAATCAGCACATGGTGCAGCTCAAGGGCCACATGGGCATCGGCCATGTGCGCTATCCCACGGCCGGCCTGTCGAGCAGCGCCGAGGCGCAGCCCTTCTACGTCAACTCGCCCTACGGCATCGTGCTCGCGCACAACGGCAACCTGACCAATGCCGAGGAGCTGAAGCAGGATGTCTTCGTGCAGGATCTCCGGCACATCAACACGGAGTCCGACTCCGAGATCCTGCTCAACGTCTTCGCGCATGAGCTCCAGGCGCAGGATCGGCTGCGCATCGATGAGGCGGACATCTTCCGCGCCGTGGAGGGCGTGCACCGGCGCTGCCGCGGCGGCTACGCGGCGGTGGCGATGATCCCGGGCTTCGGCCTGTTCGGCTTCCGCGACCCCTACGGCATCCGCCCGGCCGTGTACGGGAAGCGCGAGACGGACCGCGGCACCGAGTACATGATCGCCTCCGAGAGCGTCGCGCTCGACATCAACGGCTTCGACCTCATTGCCGATATCGCCCCCGGCGAGTGCGTGCTCATCGACGTGCGCGGCAATCTCTATCGGCACCAGTGCGCGCAGCAGCCGGTGCTGTCGCCCTGCATCTTCGAGTTCGTGTATTTCGCGCGGCCGGACTCCATTATCGACAACATCTCGGTGCACAAGGCGCGCTCGCGCATGGGCAAGAAGCTCGCGGCCAAGATCAAGCGCGTCTGGCCGGAGCACGACATCGACGTTGTCATCCCGATCCCGGACACCAGCCGCACGGCGGCGTTGCAGCTCGCGAACCAGCTCGGCGTGCCCTATGCCGAGGGCTTCATCAAGAACCGCTACATCGGGCGCACCTTCATCATGCCGGGGCAGCAGGTGCGCAAGAAGTCGGTGCGCCAGAAGCTCAACGCCATTGACCTTGAGTTCCGCAAGAAGAACGTGCTGTTGGTGGATGATTCCATCGTCCGCGGCACCACGTCGCAGCAGATCATCCAGATGGCCCGGGATGCGGGGGCGCGAAGGGTGTACTTCGCGTCCGCGGCGCCGCCGGTGCGCTATCCAAACGTCTACGGCATCGACATGCCGTCCGCGACCGAGCTCATCGCCCACGGCCGCACCGAGGCACAGGTCGAGGCCGAGCTCGGCTGTGACCGACTCATCTTCCAAGACCTGATGGACCTCATTGAGGCCGTGCAGAAGCGGGGCAAGAGCCACGTGGACCGCTTCGACACCTCCGTGTTCGACGGCGTGTACGTGACTAACGACGTGACGGCGGCCTACCTGGACACGCTGGAGCGGCAGCGTAACGACGGCGCCAGGCAGCAGTCCCGGCGCGACGAGACGATCCTGGACCTGCATAACTCCGCCTAGGGAGACGCCGATGATTGGCCATCCAGGGCCAAAATCGGCACGGGCTCGCAGGACGCGGTCCTGCGAACCCTTCATTTGCAGCGGCTTAAGGCCGCTGAACATGGCGGGGCATCCTGCCCCGCGGGCAACGCCGAATTGGTCGGCGTTTCCCTAGACGACGCCACCGGAGCCGCGCCCGCACCATGCATGACGACGACGCCGACGCGGCGTCCTGGGGCTTCGCGACCCGCGCGCTGCGCACGGGCCACCAGCGCACCGCCGAGGGCGAGCACTGCGAGCCCATCTTCATGACCTCGAGCTTCGTCTTCGCGAGCGCGGCGGAAGCCGCCGCGCGCTTCGCGGGCGAGTCGCCGGGCAACATCTACTCCCGCTTCACCAACCCCACCGTGCGCGCCTTCGAGCAGCGCCTGGCCGCGCTGGAGGGCGGGGCGGCCTGCGTCGCGACGGCCTCCGGCATGTCCGCGATCCTCGCCGTCTGCATGGGACTGCTCGCCGCCGGCGACCACATCGTCTCGTCCCGGAGCCTGTTCGGCAGCACGACCATGCTGTTCGACAAGTACCTGGCCCGCTTCGGCATCGCCACCAGCTACGTGGACCTGACCGACCTCGATGCCTGGGCCGCGGCGGTCCAGCCCCGCACGCGGCTCCTGTTCCTGGAGACGCCGTCGAACCCGCTGACCGAGATGGCCGCCATTGCGCCGCTCGCGGACCTGGCCCACGCCCATGGCGCGCTGCTGGCGGTGGACAACTGCTTCTGTACGCCGGCGCTGCAACGCCCCCTTGCCCTCGGGGCGGACCTCGTCATCCACTCGGCGACCAAGTACCTCGACGGGCAGGGGCGCGCGGTGGGCGGCGCGGTGGTCGGCGACGCGAAGCGGGTCGGAGAGGATGTCTTCGGCGTCGTGCGTACCGCAGGGCCGTCGCTTAGTCCGTTCAACGCCTGGCTGTTTCTGAAGGGTCTGGAGACCCTGGAGCTCAGGATGCTCGCCCACGCGCGGGTCGCGGCACAGTTGGCAGCCTGGCTCGCGGAGCATCCCGCCGTGGCGCGGGTGCACTATCCCGGGCTCGCGTCGCATCCGCAGCACGCGCTGGTGGGCGAGGGTGCCCAGCAGCGCACGGGCGGCGGCATCCTGTCCTTCGATGTGGCCGGTGGGCGGGAGGCGGCCTGGCGCGTCATCGACGCGACGCGGCTCTGCTCCATCACGGCCAACTTAGGCGACACCAAGACCACCATCACGCATCCTGCCAGCACCACGCACGGCCGCCTGAGCCCCGAGGCGCGCGCCGCCGCCGGCATCGGCGAGGGTCTGATCCGCGTCGCCGTGGGCCTGGAGTGCGTCGCGGATATCCAGGCGGACCTCGCCCGCGGGCTGGACGGCTAGAGGGGAAGGGCCAAGGGCCAAGGGCTAAGGGCCAAGGAGAGCGTCCTCGGCCCTCGGCCCTCGGCCCTTTTGCCCTCGGCGACGCGCGATGCCGAGCCGCGCGCCCCTTCAAGCCGCCCGTGCCGGCATGTCGTTCTCCAAGATGCCCTCTTCGCCTTCGGACTTCGCGATGATGACAGCACCGCAGGAGTCGCTGGCCACGTTCACCGCCGTGCGCATCATGTCGAGGATGCGGTCCACGGCCAGGATCAGGCCGATGCCCTCCAGCGGCAGCCCCACGGCCGACAGGATGATGGAAATGGCCACCAGGCTCGCCGCCGGGATGCCGGCGACGCCGATGGAGGTCAAGAGCGCGAGCACCACGACGATAAACTGGGTTGCGAGCGTCATCTCGATGCCGTAGGCCTGCGCAATGAACATGACCGCGACGCACTCGTAGAGCGCGGTGCCGTCCATGTTCACCGTGGCGCCGAGCGGCAACACGAAGCTCGTCGTCTTGTTCGACACGCCCGCGTTCTTTTCAACGCATTCCATGGTGACCGGCAGCGTGGCGGACGACGACGCCGTCGAGAAGGCCGTGAGCATGGCCGGACTCACGGCGCGGTAATGCCGCAGCGGGCTCACGTCGCCGAGGTAGTAGAGCAACAGCGGCAGCGTGAAGAAGAAATGGAACGCCAGCGCCGCGACCACGGTGAAGAAGAAGGCGGCGAGGGGTCCGAAGGCCGCAAGCCCGGTCGCGGACACCGTGGAGGCCACCAGCGCGAAAACGCCAAGCGGCGCGAAGCGCATCACGAGGTCGGTGATGCGCATCATGATCTCGAACATGCCGTTCCAGAAGTTGTACTGGGCCTCGGCGTACTGGTTGGCGATACGGGTCAGGAAGAAGCCGTACAGCAGGCTGAAAAAGATGAGCCCGAGCATCTGGCCGCTGCTTGCGGCCTGCACGACGTTGGTCGGGATCATGCGCAGGAAGATGGCGACGATGTCGTCGGCGCCCTTGTCCGCGAGATCGCGCTCCAGCTCGGCAGTGCTGGCGTGCAGCCCGAACACCTCCTGCGGCGAGCCGTCAACTACACCCGGCTGGATCGTGTTGACCGCGACCAGCCCCACCACGATGGCGAGCATGCTGGTGAGCGCGTAATAGCCGATGGTCTTGCCGCCCAAACGCCCCAGGTTTTCGGAATCGCCGATGCCGGCGACGCCGATGATGATCGACGACACGATGAGCGGCACGATCAGCATCTTCAGTGCATTGAGGAACAGCTCACCGATGAAGTCGAACCCGGCGTCGACATTGACCCCGAGCAGCAGGCCGTCCCTGCCCACGGCGAGGCCGACGGCGATGGCGAGTGCCAGGGCAATGAGAATCTGCCAATGCAGCTTCAGTTTGAGTGGGCTCATGAAAAACTCCTGAAATCCTATGGCGCGCGGCGCCGGCGCGCCATCATCGGGATCGACAGTCGGGATCGACACGGGCAGGTTACCGGAAGGGATGCAGCTAAGGAATGCGAACGCGCGGTTCGGTCTCGGCCCGGTGGCTGGCCTTGTGGCTGGCCTTGTGGCTGGCCCTTTGGTTGCCTTTGCCGGCCGATGCTTCACGCGGGCGAAGTGGCGGTGCTATAGTGCCGTGCTTGATCTCGTTTAGTCCCGGTCCGGCATGGAAGCCCCTGTGCGTCGGCACTGCCCACCTTGCATGCGCAGTGACGGCGCCGAGACACTGTCATGCAGTTTCGCGTTTTCTACCTCATCAACCGCTCCGGCGAATGCGTGTCGTCCACCAGTGCCGTTGCGATGAGCCCACGGACCATTTGCGAGCAAATGCTCGATCGCCTGCAATCTGAGGATGACTATCTCGGCATCCTTGACGCCGAGGACACGACCCTCCAGGTGCTGCCCGAGCCCGCGCAGAAACGCTACTACGTCGAGGTCCCCATCGACGCCGCAAAGGCCTCCTACGGCCGCTATGTGACCCGCGCGGAGCTCGAAGAGCTGGTGCGCTCCCTGCCGCAGCGCTTCGACGAGCAGAGCATCCCGGGGCTCACCTACCGGCCCTGGTGAGAATGGCTGAGAATGGCTGAGAATGGCTGAGAATGGCTGAGATTGGCTGCATTGGCTGAGCCCCGCTGGGGTGCCGCCGTCCCGCGCCGCAGCCGCGGGCTCAGGCTTCCTCGCTGCTGGCCAGGCGCGCACGCAGGGCGGCAAGCTCTCGCTCCTGGCGGCGCACCTGGCGCAGCAGCGCCGGCAACTGGGCCAGCGCGGCCAGCTCCCGCATGGTCCGCTGCATGTCCCGCGCTGGCGTGCCGAATACCTTGGCGCCGGCGGGGATGTCCTTGGTGACGCCGGACTGACCGCCGATCAGCGCGCCGGCGCCCACCTCGACGTGATCCGTGATCGCCACCTGGCCCGCGACGATGACGCCGTTGCCGAGCCGGCTGCTGCCCGCGACCCCGGACTGGCTCGCCATGATCGTGTGCTCGCCGAGCTCGACGTTATGCCCGATCTGCACGAGGTTGTCGATCTTGGTGCCCCGACGCACGCGCGTCTCGCTCAGCGTGGCTCGATCCACGCAACTGTTGCAGCCGATATCCACGTCGTCCTCCAGCACGACGCGCCCGAGCTGCGGCACCTTGCGGTGCGCTTGGCCGTCCCACGCGAAGCCGAAGCCGTCGCTGCCGATGACGGCACCGGCGCGCAACGCACAGCGCGCGCCGATGCGGCTGCCGCGCATGATCGTGACATTGGGCTCGATGACGCAGTCGGGGCCGATCTCGACAGCCTCCCCAATCTGTACGCCCGTGGCGATGATGCAGCGCGCGCCGATGCTGGTGTTGGCACCCACCACGGTGCCGGCGCCGATGCTGATGCCCGCGCCGAGCACCGCGGACGGGTCGATGTGCGCGCCCGGATGGATGCCCGCCGGCGGCGCCGGTGGCAGGAACAGGGCGGCGATGGCGAAAAAGCACTGGCGCGGGTTGGCGCAGCGTATCAGGAGCTTCTCGGGAAGCTCCGGAAAGTCCAGCGGGACGACAACCACCTGCGCTCTACTGGCGCCGACGGCGGCGGCCTGGTCGGCGCGCTCGGCGAAACAGAGCTCGGTCGCGGTTGCGGCGCCAAGGTCGGCGACGCCGGACAGCGCTGCCGAGAGCCCGGCGGGCAGGGCCGCGCCCGGGTCCTGTGCGCGCAGCGCCGTGAGCAGGTGTTGCGGGTTCAGGGTCATGTTCTTGTACCTTTGGCAGGGAGAGCCGGTGCGCCGGTCCTGCCCGATGCCCCAACCCGTCCGGTCGCGGTCGGCAGCATCGCATAAAGGTCGCCGCGCGACGATACGATACGCGCTGAACTGTCGGACAATTGAGAGGAATCACCGATGTCCATACAACTCGGACTGTGGCAAGACAGCTACACACCTCCGGCCGGCCCCGTGGTCCTGGTGATCATGGACGGCGTCGGCCTGGCCGCCCCCAGCGACGGCAACGCCGTGTCGCAAGCGCAGATCCCGACCCTGCGCCGGCTTTGGCGCGAGCACGCGTCGCTGCAGCTCGCCGCGCACGGTACCGCGGTCGGCCTGCCCACGGACAAGGACATGGGCAACTCCGAGGTCGGCCACACCATCATGGGGGCCGGCCGCGTGCTGCCGCAGGGCGCCTCCCTGGTGCAGCGCGCGATCGCGGACGGCTCGCTGTTCAGCGGCGAGACCTGGCAGCGCATCATGGCCCGCTGCACCGGCCCCGGGGCCGGCACCCTGCACCTGATCGGGCTGTTGTCCGACGGCAACGTGCACTCGCACATCGACCATTTGTTCGCGCTGCTGCGCGCGGCCGATGCCGCCGGCGTCGCGCGGCTGCGGGTGCATCCGCTGCTCGACGGGCGCGACGTGGAGCCGCACTCGGCCTTGCGCTATCTGGACCAACTGGAGGGGCTGCTGGCGGAGCTGTCGGCCAAGACCGACCGGGACTATTGCATCGCCTCCGGCGGCGGGCGCATGCGCACCACCATGGACCGCTACTGGGAGCACCCGGAGATGGTGGAGGCGGGCTGGAAGGCGCACGTGCTGGGTCAGGGGCAGCCCTTCGCAAGCGCCGCGGAGGCCGTGGCAGCGGCCTATGCGGCGCCGGTGTCGTCGGATCAGGACATCCCGCCCTTCGTCGTCGTGGATGGGGCGGGCGCGCCGGTCGGCACCATCGAAGACGGCGATGCGGTGCTGCTGTTCAATTTCCGCGGTGACCGCGCCATCGAGCTGTCCACCGCGTTCGAGGCGGACAGCTTTGATTGGTTCGACCGGGTGCGGCGCCCGGACGTGCTCTTCGTCGGCATGCTCCAATACGACGGCGACCTGCTGTTGCCGAAGGAGTGCCTGCTGGTGCCCCCGCCCATCGACAACACCCTAATCGAGCTGCTGAGCGCCGCCGGCGTGCCGAGCTTCCATGTCGCCGAGAGCTCCAAGTTCGGTCACGTGACCTATTACCTGTTCGGCATGCGCGCCAAGCCGTTCCCGCGGGCCACCGTGCAGCAAGTGGACTCTCTCGGGCTCGACCCCGAGCAGCACCCCGAAATGCAGGCCGCGGCCGTGGCGGACGCTGTCATCACGGCTGTCGGCAGCGGCGACTCCCGGCTCATCGTCGTCAACCTCGCCAACGGCGACATGGTGGGGCACACCGGCAACCTGAGGGCCGCCGTGCGTGCGGTGGAGGCCGTCGATGCCGCGGTGGCACGTATCCACGAGGCCACCGTCAGCGCCAACGGGGTGATGGTGCTGACGGCGGACCACGGCAACGCCGAGGAAATGTTGCAATGGAGCGCCAAGACGTCCGCATTCAAGCGTGACGCCAACGGCAAACTCATCGCCAAGACCAGCCATACGCTGAACCTGGTGCCCTTCGTTATCAGCGATGGCCGCAATCCGCCGGGTTATGCACTGCGCCGCGACCTCGCCCGGCCCGGGCTCAGCAACATCGCCGCCACGTTGCTGAATCTGCTGGGCTATGCGGCGCCAACTGCCTATGAGCCATCGCTCATTCGCCCGGCGCCCGATCAAGCCGTGGCGGGATAGAGGCCGCGGCTTCGGAGCAACCATCGGCGTTTCCGTCTGCCGTGATGATGAATGCGATTGAAATGATGCTTGAAGATGCCGGGCTTGCCCGCTAGCTTGCTACCAACAGTGCCTACTGTCCGCCGTGCGCCATTGCACCTGCGGCCCCTGGTGTATCGCAATAGCCGGGCGGCCGCAGGCGCGGGCCGATGGTAGGCCTCAATCGCTCCCATGCTCGCGCACCGGCTCGAGTCCGGCGCAGGTGAAACCCAGCAAGAGGCAATCGTCATGACCCAGCAGGCCAGCAAGCTCGTGATCGTCACCGAGAAATTGCTGCTAAAGGAGATTACCAAGATCATCGATGCAGCGGGCGCCACGGGCTATACCGTCGTCGCCGCCGGCGGCAAGGGCAGCCGCAACGTGCGTTCATCCGGGCAGCCTGCCGTATCGGATACCTTCACGAACGTGAAGATCGAGGTGCTTACCGCAAGTCGCGAGCTGGCGCTCAAGATCTGCGATGAAGTGGCCGGTAGGTTTTTCGACAACTATTCCGGCATCGCCTACCTCTGCGACGTGGAGGTCTTGCGCGCGCACAAGTTCTGACACGCAATCTTTCCGAGCACGCAGTAAGCCGGGCCATAGGGCCCGGCTTTTTTCGTACTGCAACGGTCGCTGGCCCTCCGACGCCTGTTGAAATCGGGATCGGGATCAGGATCGGGATCGAACTTCTACCGCTAACCACATTTGGCTCAAGCTGCGTCGAACTGCGAAACCCTCGTGTCGTGCATTCGCTTGAGGGAAGAAAGGGCCAAGGGAGCCTTCCTCGGCCCTTGTCCCTTGTCCCTTGTCCCTTGTCCCTTGTCCCTCGGTTCAACTGCCCATCAGCGCCTGCGCGAGCCCGATGTAGAGCGGGATGCCGATGGCGATGGCGACCGGCGTGCCGACCGCGGTGGAGGCGCCGACGTAGGCGGACGGATTGGCCGTCGGGATGCCTGCGCGCAGCGTCGGCGGCCCGGAGATGTCGGAGCTGGAGCCGGCGATGACGGCCAAGATCACGACGCCGCCGGGGCTGAAGCCCGTGGTCACGTGTGCGATCATGCCGAGCCCGAACGCAATGAGCCCATGTGTCAGCGGCGCCAGCGCCGCGTACACCGCATACCAGTGTGCCACCTTGCGGAGCTCATTGAGCCTGGCCCAGGCTTCCATGCCCATAATCAGCATGAGCACGGACAGGAGGCCGCGGAACAGCGGCTCGAAGAAGCTGTCGTAGACGGGCGCGGGATTGGTGAGTATCCCGAGGGCGATGCCTAGCAGCAGTGCCGACAGCGCCGAGCCCTGCAGGCTTTCCTTGATGATGGGCCAGATCTGGACCTTTTCGCCTTTCCTGCCGCTCTTTTTTGTCAGATAGACGTTTGCCAGGACGATGGCGGTGACCAAGGCCGGGATGTCCATGAACGGATACAGCGCCGCGGCCCAAGCTTCGTAGGGGATGTTTTCGGCCTCCAAAACCGCAAGCGCGGCTGCAAGAGTTGAGCCGCTTACCGCACCGAACAACCCTGCTGTGGCGATGCCGTCCTCGGTGCGGACGCTCGGCAGCATCGCCAGCGTCCAACGTCCGATAAAGACGATGAGCACGCCGATGGCCACGGCGAACAGCGCCGGCAGCAGCATCTCGCCCAGCTCCGCTTCGCGGATTTTCATGCCGCCTTTTAGTCCGATCTTCACCAGCAGCATGAAAACAATGAACTTGTAGATCGCGTCAGGGATTTCGAGGCGGCTGCCGAGCGCGGCAATGACCATGCCGCCAACCAGGAAACCGAGCGTCGGTGACTGCAACTGCGATAGAAATCGCAGCAAGAATTCCAGCAGGGCGTCCACGTGATCGCTCCTCTCTTGTTAACGTTAATCGCATCAGGCAGGAGGCGGCCATTGCCGGGGCTTCTGCATGAACCATCAGCAGGCGTTGTCGCTTGGCGGGATCATCCATTCCTGCCGCGAGGGTCTGCAATGGCGTCGAAGATATGGATTGATATGCAAAATGGCAAATGATTTCACGAGCTCTTTTCGATTCATCAGCGATCGCACTCATTGCCATTGCACGCCGCCTATTGGTTCGCGAAAACCGAGCAATGGGGCGGGGAATGTCGTTTGAGTGGGCGCAATCCGCGCCAATGGTCAAGGCCGGTCAGGGGCGGCCCGTGCCGCGCAAGGGGGCCGAGGGCCAAGGGAGCCCTCCTCGGCCCTCGGCCCTCGGTTCACCTGCGGCGACGACCGGATTGCGCGAGACAGCGCTCCGCGCACGGGTCGGTCTGAGGCGACGCCTCGCTAGCGACAGCGATGAACGCGACTCGCCGGTCTGAGGCGAAGCCGCGCTAGGGGCGGGGTTGGCGGCGGGAAGGCTTTAAGGCGATTTCTGTCAAAAAACATACCGCCTGGCTTGTCTTTTCGCCCGCCTTCTGCGTCGCGGCAGCGGGTGCATAGTTCGACTATGCACCCGCTGCCGCTCCTTGAAGGCAGACGAAAATCCTGCGCCAATCGGTACGTTTTTTTCCGGCAATCGCCTAAGCGGCGTCGTCCGCGATGGGATCGCGCAAGCGCACGGTCTCTGGCTTGCCGAGGAACTTGGGCGCCCGGCCGGTGACGATGTCGAGCACGGCTGCGACGCGGGCGAAGACCTCGCGCGCGCGCACGCTCAGCATGCCGATGTTGTCCGGATCGCGGGCGGCGAGGCCGCTCGCGTCGATGCCGTAATGGCGGGCAAGAAAGATCGCGCGCTCGGCGTGGAAGCGCTGGCTCACGACGATGAGGTGCTGCTGGCCGAAAACCTCCTTGGCGCGGACCACGGAGTCGAGGGTGCGAAAGCCGGCATAGTCCAGCGTGATGAAGTCCGCCGGCACGCCGGCGGCAATCAGGTCCTTCTGCATCGCGATGGGCTCGTTATACCAGCGCGTCGCGTTGTCGCCGCTGACCAGGATGCCCTGAACCTTGCCGCTGTGAAACAGCGCCGCCGCCGCCTCGATGCGGGCTTGATAAAAGGCGTTCGGCTTGCCGGCGAGGGTGCGCCGTGCGGTGCCGAGCAGCAGCGCAACGGGTTTTGGCTCCACGTCCTCGATACCATTGGCCACGGCCCTGGCCGTGCTCTCGGTTACCAACGCGTCCAGTACGGGCGGCACCGCGAGCATCAGCGCGAGTAGGGCGGCCATCGGCAACAGGAAGCGGCGCAGCCAGCGGTGGCCGGTGGGCCGCGGTGCGCCCGGTGCCGATGCCGGGTCGCCCTCGGCCGCCCGCGTATCCGCTTGCGGTGCGGCTTCGTGGGTCGAGGTGGGCTTGTCCAGGTGATCCGCCAATTGGGGCTGTCCGAGGATCGCCGACAGAGATCGGCGTGAGCTTGATTGTAGACACAAAAACACCGGTCATTGCCAGAGCGCGGGCGCAACTTGGGTGTGTTTGGGCCGAAATCCCGACGAGCGTCAAGTCCGCGTCGGCAGTCCTGATCTGCTAGGGTCGCGGTTCATGGCCAAACGGACTCCGGCGTTCGCTGCCGCCAGTGATGGCTGGAGCCGCTCCCACAACAATTGACAGCGCCGAGCTGCCTCCATGACCGATACCGACCTCATCACCTACTACGTCACCCCGTCGCGCCCGGCGGCGCACATCTTCTGCGTCGAGCTGATGATTGCGGACCCCGGCCGCGGCGAGCTGACCCTGTCGCTGCCGGCGTGGATCCCGGGCAGCTACATGATCCGGGACTTCGCGCGGAACATCGTCGGCATTGCCGCCGAGGGGCCGGACGGCCCGGTGCCGTTGGTCAAGCTCGACAAGCAGACCTGGCGGGTCTGCACGACGGACAAGCCGCTTCGCATCCGCACCGAGGTCTATGCGTGGGATCTATCCGTGCGCGCGGCGCACCTCGACCGCACGCACGGCTATTTCAACGGCCCGAGCCTGTTCCTGCGCGTGCACGGACGCGACCACGCGCCCTGCCGCGTCGAGCTGCTGCCGCCGCCGGACCCCGAATGCGCCGATTGGCGGGTCGCGACCAGTCTCGCGCCGGACGGTGCCGAACGCTGGGGCTTCGGCGGCTACCGGGCCGATGACTATGCAGACCTCATCGACCACCCGGTGGAGATGGGCCGGTTCGACGTCGTCGCCTTCCGCGTCGGCGACGTGCCGCACTGGATGGCCGTGAGCGGCCGGCAGCACGCGGACCTCGCGCGCCTGGCCGCGGATCTCGCGCCCATCTGCGCCGAGCACGCGGCGATGTTCGGCGAGCTGCCCGTGGACCGCTACCTGTTCCTGACCCAGGTGCTGGGCGACGGCTACGGCGGGCTGGAGCATCGCGTCTCATCGAGCCTGCTCTGCTCGCGCGACGACCTGCCGGCGCCGCGGGGCGAGGCGGCGGCTGCGGCCGACACGGCCGCACCCGTCGAGTCCCCGCCCGACGGCGACTATCGCAAGCTCCTCGGGCTCTGCAGCCACGAGTACTTTCACCTCTGGAACGTGAAGCGCATCCGCCCCGCCGCTTTCATCGACGGCGGGCTGGAGCGCGAGGTGCACACGCGGCTGCTGTGGGCCTTCGAGGGCATCACCTCCTACTACGACGACCTTGCACTGGTGCGCAGCCGCCGCATCGACGCGAAGGGCTACCTCGCGCTGCTCGCCGAGACCATCACGCGCGTGCTGCGCAACCCCGGCCGGCTCCGACAGAGCATTGCGGAATCGAGCTTCGATGCCTGGACCAAGTTCTACAAGCAGGACGAAAACGCCCCGAACGCCATCGTCAGCTATTACGGCAAGGGGGCGATGACGGCGCTGGCGCTGGACCTCACCATCCGCCGCGACAGCGACGACCGCCGCTCCCTAGATGATGTGATGCGCGCGCTCTGGGAACGCCACGGCCGCACCGGCGTTGGCGTGCCGGAGCGCGGCGTCGAGGCGCTGGCCGCGGAGATCGCGGGCCTGGACCTCGCCGGCTTCTTCGCGCAAGCGCTGGACGGGACAGAGGACCTGGACCTGCCGGCGGTGTTCCAAAGCGTCGGCATCGAGATGCGGCTGCGGCCGAGTCGCGGGCCGAAGGACTTCGGCAACGTCGCCGAGCGCTTCGAGCCCATTGCACCGGTCAGCCACGCAGGGCTGCGCTTCGCGTCGGGCGAGGCCAAGATCGCGGTGGTGCTGGACGGCGGGCCGGCGGAGCAGGCGGGGCTTGCCGCCGGCGATGTCGTCATCGCCGTAGACGGTCTGCGCGTGGACAGCGGCAACGCGGCTGCGCGGCTGCGGGCGCTGCCCATCGGCCGGGCGGTGCAGGTGCACGCCTTCCGCCGGGATGAGCTCATGACCTGCATGCTCACCCCGGCGCCGGCGCCGGCGGACGTGTGCGAGCTCCGCCTCGACGACGCGGCGCCGGCGGTGGTGCTCGCCCGTCGCGAGGCCTGGCTCGCGAGCGTCGCCTGAGCCGGTCCGGCTAGGTCGGCCAAGGCGCAGCGCATGGGGACGGACACTCTCGATCGTCGCGACGCGCTGCTGCGGCTGCTCGCGGACGGCGGGCTGCATTCCGGCGCCGAGCTTGCGGCGGCGCTCGGTGTCAGTCGGGCGGCGGTGTGGAAGGCGCTGCATCGCGCCGCCGACGATCTCGGGCTGGAACTGACGGCCGTGCGCCGCAAGGGCTACAGGCTGGCACGGCCGCTGGAGCTGCTGGATGCGGACAGCATGACGTCGGCGCTGTCGGCGCCGGCACGGCAGCGGCTCGCCGGCCTTGAGGTACTGTTCAGCGTCGACTCCACCAATACACGGCTCATGCAGGCCGCTGCCGCCGGCGCAGCCTCCGGGCGGGTCTGCCTCGCCGAGCGCCAGCTCGCCGGTCGCGGGCGCGGCGGGCGCGACTGGGTGTCGCCGTTCGGCGAGAACATCTATTTATCGATGCTTTGGCGCTATCCCGGCGGCCCCGCGGGGCTGGGCGGCTTGAGCCTTGCCTGCGGCGTCGCGGTGGCCGAGGTGCTGCGGCAGGCGGGCGTCGCGGACATCGCGCTCAAGTGGCCGAATGATCTGCACTGGCGGCGGCGCAAGCTCGGCGGGCTGCTGTTGGAGGTGGCCGGCGAGTCCCACGGGCCGAGCCATGTCGTCGTGGGGCTTGGTCTCAACCGGCGCTTGGGGGAGCAACAGGCCGCGGCCATCGACCAGCCCTGGGTGGACCTGGCCGCCGTGCTCGGTGATGCACTGCCCGGGCGCAATCGGCTCGCGGCGGGGCTGATCGAGGCGCTGTCGGCGGCGCTGGCAGCCTACGGCGACGGTGGGCTCGCGCCCGTACTGCCGGCGTGGCGGGCGTTCGACGCCTATCAGGGCGAGCCGGTGGCGTTGCTCATGGGGGGGCAACGGATCACCGGCACCTGTGCCGGCATCGCAGACGACGGGGCGCTGCTGCTCAAGACGGCCGATGGCCTGCGGGCCTTCCATGCGGGCGAGGTGAGCCTGCGGCCGCTGGCAGGGGGTTGGGTGCGCGCCTAATTGTCGGATTGGCCAATTGCGTCGAAATCGAAATCGGGTTCGGGATCGAAAATCGGGATCGGTCGCCAATCGGTTCGATTGCGATACCGATTTCGATAGCGATGCACGCGACTCGTCGGTCTGAGGCGAGGGAGCCCCCCTCGGCCCTCAGCCCTTGGCCCTTCTTCAAGGCGCTGGCGGGACCTCGCTCGGCAGCGGCACGACCTCGCCCGCGGCCTCGCGGTCCGCCGCTTCGATCATGGCGTCCACTGCGTCGCGGTCCGCGGCGGGGACCTCCTCAAGGCCGAGATCCTGTTCGGCGACCATCTGCTCGGCGGCGATGTCATCGGGCGAGGCTGCGGGGCGGCCGTCGCAGCGGGTGCTGAGGCAGGTGTCGAGAGCGCGGGCGATGCAGCCCGTGGCCGGGATGTTGGCATCCGCCGCGGGGTATTCCTGCAGCAGTTGGTTGGTGAAGCCGTCCTTGGAGATGTCACCGGTGTAGAGGCGCGAGGTGAGCTGGCGGAAGGTGGTGTCGCGCTCCATCAGCGTCGCGACGGTCTCGCCGCCGACGAGCTTCTCGCCACAGTTCTGGTCCACCAGGTCCACGAAGCCCGCCTCGCTAGGGCCGCCGAACAAGGGGCCGACGCTGTCGCGCAGTGCGCCGCGCATGGGGTTGTCCGCGGCGCAGCCGCCGAGCAGCGCGAGCGCGAGCAGGGCAACGGCAGCCGCGGGGGCCGGCACGGAGCGGGCAGGGCGCTGTCGGGTCTGGCAGGTATCGGGCATGGGGTGTTCCCTAGGCGGCTTGGGTTGGGACGGCGCGGCGGTCGGACGGCGGATCATTGGGCGCGCATCATCATGGGCTTGTGTCCGTTGCCTTGCAGCCTGGAGCGCAGCGCATTGGCATCCGCCTTGGCATAGGCGCCGGTGCGCACGCGGTGATAGGTCTGGCCGCTGTCGATGGTGACGGTCTGGATGGACGTCTGGATGCCGAGCAGCGCGAGCTGCGCCTTGAGCTTTTCGGCGTCGGCGGTGCTGCGGAAGGAGCCGACCTGGAGAATGTAGCTGTTCGGGCCCGCCGCGGTCTCCGGCACCGGCGCGGGCGTGGCGCTTGCGGTTTGGGGCGCGGCCTGCTGCCGCGGCGGCTGCATCTGCTGGCCGGGGGCCGGCAGCGGCACGGGCTCGGGGACGCGCTCCGCGGGCACCACGACCTCTTCCTTCGGCAACATGTCGTAGAAGTCGAAGGTGGGCTTCGGCCGCTGCGCCTCAGCGGGCTCTGTTGTCGCCACCGCCGCGAGCGGCGCCGTGGCCTGTTGCTCGTTCAGCATCCAGGCGACGCCGACGCCGAAGGCGCCGACGAGCCCGCCGGCAAGAAACCAGAACGCGCAGGTGCCGCGCGGCTCCTTACGCCGGCGCGAGGGTGGTGCTCCCTTGCGATAGTCACGGGTCATTGGGTGCCTCGCTCACATCCGATCCGGCGCCGAGACGCCGAGCAGGTTCAGACCGTTCGCAAGCACGACCCGCACCGCCAGGATCAACTGGACCCGGGCGTCGCGCAGCTCGGCGTCGTCGACGAGGAACTGGTGGGCGTTGTAGTAGGTGTGGAAGTCGTTGGCCAGCTCGCGCAGATAATGGGTGAGCTGGTGCGGCTCTTCGCTCAGTGCGGCGCTCTCGACGGCTTCCGGCCAGCGCGCCAGGGTCTTGAGTAGGCTGATCTCGTGTGACTCCACCAGGCGCGCTAGACGCGGGTCGTCGGGCGTTGGCCTGACCTCGAGCGCGATGCCGCGCTCGGCCGCCTGCTGCAGCACGCTGGCGACGCGCGCGTGGGCGTATTGCACGTAGTAGACGGGGTTGTCGGCGGACTGGCTCTTCGCGAGATCCAGGTCGAAGTCCATGTGCTGCTCGCAGCGGCGCATGACGTAGAAATAGCGCGCGGCGTCGCGGCCGACCTCTTTGCGCAGCTCCCGCAGGGTCACGAAGTCCCCGGAGCGGGTGGACATCTGCACCTTCTCGCCGCTGCGGTAGAGCACCGCGAACTGCACCAGCAGCACGTCGAGCCGGCGCGGGTCGTCGCCGAGCGCCGACAGCGCCGCCTTCACGCGCGGCACGTAGCCGTGGTGGTCCGCGCCCCAGACGTCGATGACACGGTCGAAGCCGCGCTCGAGCTTGTCCATGTGGTAGGCGATGTCCGACGCGAAGTAGGTCGTCTGGCCGTTCTCGCGCACGACGACGCGGTCCTTCTCGTCGCCGAAGGCCGTGGAGCGAAACCACAGCGCGCCCGCCTGTTCGTACAGGTGGCCGGCCTCGCGCAGGCGCTCCACGGCGCGGTTGACGGCGCCGGACTCGGTCAGCGAGCGCTCCGAGAACCACGCCTGATAGGTGATGCCGAACTGCGCCAAGTCGTCGCGGATGTCGTCGAGGATGGTGTTCAGCCCCAGCTCGAAGACGTAGCGCCAGCGGTTGTCCCCGAGCAGGTGCTTGGCCTGTCCGATGAGGGCGTCGATGTGCGCCTCCTTGTCGCCGCCGTCGCCCGGCGTGACTTCATCCGGGGGCAGCCCGACCCGCACCTGGTCCATGTCCACGCGATAGGCGTCGCCATGCTCGCGGTGCAGGGTCGCGGCGATGTCCCAGACGTAGTCGCCCTTGTAGCCGTTGCTCGGGAAGTCGAGCGCCTCGCCGCACAGCTCCAGGTAGCGCAGCCAGACCGAGGTGCCGAGGATGTCCATCTGCCGGCCGGCGTCGTTGACGTAGTACTCGCGGTGCACGTCGAAGCCGACGTATTCCAAGAGATCCGCCACCGCCGCCCCATAGGCCGCACCGCGGCCGTGGCCGACATGCAGCGGGCCGGTGGGGTTGGCGGAGACGAACTCCACCTGCACGCGGCGGCCCGCGCCCAGCTTGGCGCGGCCGTAGTCGGGGCCTTGGCGCAGGATCTCCGGCACCAGCGCGCGGTACGCGTGCTCGGCGATATGGAAGTTGATGAAGCCGGGGCCGGCGATGTCCATGCGCGCGATGTGCGAGCCGACTGCGCCGAGCTGACCGCGCTCGCGAATCAGCTCGATGCTCGCGACGATGCGCGCCGCCAAATCGCGCGGCTTCAGGCCCAGGCCCTTGGCCAGCACCAACGCGATGTTGCAGGCGAAGTCGCCGTGGTTCTGATCCTTTGTGCGCTCGACCGTAATGGCGTCGTAGCCGATCTTGAGCTCGTCGAGCGCTGTGGCGATGAGGTTCTGAAGCTCGGACTGCATGTGTCGGTCAGGGGTCCTGGTGTCGTGCAATGCGTCATTCGCCCGCCCCTGCATGGCGGGCGAGCATGGCTTGCCTTGCTTCGGCGTCTGCCGTGCCGGATCGACTCACGGGCAGGCGTAGCGCGGTCGGGGTGTTGAGAATTCGAGCCTTCTCGCAGCGGCCTAGTATAGAGCAGCCCGCGCTCGGCGGCGGAACGCGCGTTGGCGGCAATGTACCGTTGCGGCGGAGCTGCACGCGTTCGCTCACAGGCTCTCCTGCGGGTCCACATCGATGCTCCAGCGCAACTGCGTTGGCCGGCGCAGCGCGCGCAGCCGCGGCAACAAAAGCGCCAGCACGCGCTGCAGCAGGGCGCGGCTCGGCGCCTGCAGCAGCAGTTGGGCGCGGATGCGCCCGGCGCGGCGCTCCATCTGGGCCGGCGCCGGCCCCCAGAACTCCAGCTCAGGCGGCGCCAGCGGCCGTGCCGCTGCGAGCACCTCGGTGAGGAAGTCGAGCGCCGCCTGCTCCTCGGGGCTGTCGGCGCGCAGCATGGCCTGGTGGCTGAAGGGCGGGAGCCCGGCCTCGAGCCGTTCCCGCAGCGCTGCCGTGGCGAAGGCGCCGTAGCCTTCGCGCAGCAGTAGCGCCAGCAGCGGGTGCCGCGGGTGGCGCGTCTGCAACAGGACGGTGCCGGCGCGCTCGGCGCGGCCGGCGCGGCCGGCAACCTGGATCAGGAGCTGCGCCATGCGTTCGGTGGCGCGGAAGTCGCTGCCGTAGAGTCCATGGTCCAGGTCCAGAATGCCCACCAGCGTGACGCCGGGCAGGTGGTGGCCCTTCGCCAGCATCTGGGTGCCGAGCAGGATGCGGTGCTCGCCCCGCTGCGCACAGGCCAGGAGCCGCTCCAGCTCGCCCCGGCGGCGGGTGCTGTCGCGGTCGATGCGTGCCAGCGGCAAGCCGGGGAAGCGCTGGCGCAGCGTGTCCTCCACGCGCTCGGTGCCCTGGCCGAGGGGGCGCAGGTCCGGCGAGCCGCAGTCGGGGCACTGCACCGGCTGGGCCTGCTCCAGCCCGCAGTGATGACAGACCAGGCGCGCACGGCCGCGATGCACCGTGAGGCGCGCGTCGCAGCGCGTGCACTCGCTGATCCAGCCGCAGTCGTGGCAGGTGAGCACGGGCGAGAAGCCGCGCCGGTTCAGAAACAGCAGCACCTGGTTGCCGGCATCGAGCACCTGATCCATGCGCGTCAGCAACGCATGACTCAGCCCCGTCTCCAGCGGCTGGGCGCGGATATCCGCCACCAGGATGTCCGGGTCCGCGGCACCGCCGGCGCGCTCGGGCAGGCAGAGCTGCCGGTAGCGCCCGAGCCGGGCGTTATGCAGCGTCTCCAACGCGGGCGTCGCGGAGCCGAGCACGATGGGGCAGCGTGCCTGCTGCGCGCGGCGCACGGCGAGGTCGCGGGCGGAGTAGCGAAAGCCCTCCTGCTGCTTGAGCGACAGGTCATGCTCCTCATCGACGATGACCAGCCCCAGCTCCGGCAACGGCGTGAACACGGCCGAACGCGTGCCGAGCAGGAGCCGCGCCGCGCCGGTGGCCGCGGCGCGCCAGGCGCGCTCGCGCTCGGTGTCGGCGAGGGCCGAGTGGAGCACCACCATGGCCGCCGGCACGCGGCGCGCGAAGCGCGCTTGCAACTGCGGCGTCAGGCCGATCTCGGGCACCAGCACCAGCACCTGCCGGCCCGCCGCGAGCGCGCGCTCGATCAGAGCAAGGTAGACCTCGGTCTTGCCGCTGCCGGTGACGCCGTCGAGCAGGAAGCAGCCGAAGCCGGTGCCCGCGGCGACCGCGGCGACGGCGGCGGCTTGGTGCTCGTTCAGGGGCGGCGGCGCGTCGCGCGCCGGCGCGGGCACCGGATCGAGCGGCGCCGCGTGCAGCCGGCAGCGCGCGATGAGCCCGCGGGCGGCCAGCGCCCGCAACGGCCCATCGCAGTTGCCCACGCGGGCATGCAGCTCGGCATCGGTGAGGCCTTGCGGCGTCGCCGCGAGCAGCGCGAGCAGCTCGCGCTGCCGCGGCGCGCGATGCAGCGCGTCGGCGGCGGTGGCGACATCCGCCGCCGCCCGCCAGCCCAGCGGGCGCTCGTCGAGCAGCGCTCGTGCCTGGCGCAGCCGCACGGGCAGGGCGCCGAACAGGGCCTCGCCGGGATCAGCGCGATAGTAGTCCGTCGCCCAGAGCAAAAAATCCAGGTCCGCCTGGGTCAGGAGCGGGGCCGGGTCGATGACGGCAGCGATGGGCTTGAGGCGCTCCGTCGGCACCGTGGTTTCCAGCGCGGCGGATACGACCATGCCGACCCGGCGGGCGCGGCCGAGTGGCACCAGCACCCGGGTGCCGGGTGGCACGGTGCCGCCCGGCGGCGGGAGGTAGTCCAGGAGCTCGCCCAAGGGCGCGGCGACGGCCACGCGAAGCACGCTGACGGCGTGGCTGGGGGAAGGCATTACGGGTGGTTGGGGCGGTGCCGGAGGGGTCTCATTTTGACGTAGCTCAGCCCGACATCAATTCGTCATAAACCACGATATTCACAGCCCCTGTGGATAAGTCGGTGGAAAACGCGTGTGAACGATCCGCGAAGCGGAGCCATTGTTACCCTCTCGTAAGATTGGCCAGGAATTGACCAATCTTAAAAAAAACATATAAAACAGTCAGATGTTGAATATCAGCCAATGCTAATCATTGTTTCGGCCGATGGGGATTGACAGGGCATGCCGATGCTGCTGACTGTGCAAAACCGCCCGACATCGCCGCCGGCATAGCGCTGGGACTTCCTTCGGCATCCTGGTTTTCCTTGAATCTGGCAACTATTTTGCACAGGACGTTGCAACGCGCGGGCGGGGATGTATTATGGCCGCCAACTCGCGACCGGGGTCCAGTCATGGTGTCACTGAGCCAACAGGTTTTGCGTACCGATCTGGCGGGCATGCCGCTGGAGTGGGTCGACTACAAGGCCGCCGCCCGGTTGTACTTCCTCGACCAGGTGGCCTATAGCTGCGGCAATCCGCTGATCCTGCTGCGTGGCGGCATCAATGCCCGCACGCGCGAGCAGAGCAGCCTGCTGATCCACAGCATCATCGCGACCCACGGCACGCACCACGCGCTGAGCAAGCTGCGCGACGACTACGTGCCGCCGTTGTCAAACCGCACGCTGTTCCAGCGCGACGACCATCTCTGCCTCTACTGCGGCGGGCGCTTTTCGCCGCGGCACCTGTCCCGCGACCACGTGCAGCCCATCAGCCGCGGCGGCCGGGACGTCTGGACCAACGTCGTCACCGCCTGCGTGCGCTGCAACAACTACAAGGCCGGCCGCACGCCGGAGGCGGCCGGCATGGAGCTCCTGGCGGTGCCCTTTGCGCCGACGCATGCGGAGTACATCTATCTGATGGGACGCAACGTGCTTGCGGATCAGATGCAGTTTCTGCGCGCGCACTTCCCGCGCACGTCGCCCCTGCTGCGGCGGCTGCCGAAGCCCTGAATCGCGCCGGCGCCGGCATTGCCCGGCCACCGGCAGCCCAAGCGAGGCCGCATCGTGACCGACTGGTCCGCCATCGCCGCCGCCATCGCCGCCGCGAGCGGCCGCCCCTTCGCGCCGCGCGCGCCGCGCCACGTCGGCGGCGGCTGTATCAACAGCGCCGTCGTGCTCGCGGACGGCGAGCAGCGCTGGTTCGTCAAGCTCAACGACGCATCCAGGCTCGATATGTTCGAGGCCGAGCGCGATGGGCTGACGGCGATGGCCGCGACCAACAGCATCCGCGTGCCGCGACCGCTGTGCTGCGGTGTGGCCGCGGGCCAGGCCTTCATCGCGATGGAGTACGTGCCGCTCGGCGGTGCCGGCGGTGCGACCGCGGCCCTCGCCGGCGAGCAGCTCGCGGCGCTGCACCGTGCCGGTGCCGATGCCTTCGGCTGGCACCGTGAAAACACCATCGGCGCCACGCCGCAGCCGAACGGCTGGGAGGCGGACTGGCTAGGGTTCTGGTGCGAGCGCAGGCTCGGCTTTCAGTTGGCGCTTGCCGCGCAGAACGGCTACGGCGGGCGCCTGCAGCAGCGGGGCGCGCGGCTCTTGGCCGACGTCGGCGCGCTGCTCGGGCATGCACCGGTGCCGTCGCTGCTGCATGGAGATCTGTGGGGCGGCAACCTGGGCGGCGACGACGCCGGCAACCCCGTGATCTTCGACCCTGCCTGCTACTACGGCGACCGCGAGGCGGATATCGCCATGACCGAGCTCTTCGGCGGCTTCGGCAGCCGCTTCTACGCCGCCTACAACGCCGCCTGGCCGCTGGACGCTGGTTATAGCGTGCGCAAGACGCTCTACAACCTCTACCACATCCTGAACCACCTGAACCTATTCGGCGGCGGCTACGCCAACCAAGCCGAGCGGATGATCGACCGCCTGCTCGCCGAGCTCGGGTGACCCGTTCGCCCGTCGCCGATTCGGCGGCGCGATACGCTCGTTGCTGCTGCATCCGGGCGCCTGGGCCCGAAAGCGGCGGAGTTCCGGCAACATGACAGTTGTGTTAAAAGATGCCCTTGCCCACCGGCCACTCGTCGCCGCCTTGCAGACGCCCGATCCGTTTTCCCGTATGCCCCGTGAGCTATTGATTCTGCGGCACGCCAAGTCGGACTGGGATAGCGCTGCCGGGTCGGATTTCGAGCGCCCGCTCGCCAAGCGTGGCAAGAAGGACGCGCCGCGGGTCGGCGAATGGCTCTATCGCGAAGGCGTGATCCCGGAGCTGGTGCTGAGCTCGCCGGCGCAGCGGGCGCGCGACACCGCGCTCAAGGTATGCAAATGCCTGGACGTGTCGAAGAAGGACATCATCTGGGCCGGCGATATCTACGAGGCCGAGCTGCGCACGCTGCTCGCCGTGCTCGCGCGCGTGCCGGCGGACGCACAGGTGGTGCTCCTGGTCGGGCACAACCCGGGACTGGAGGAGCTGCTGCGCCACCTTGCGGGCAGCGACGTCGACGAGCCCGAGGACGGCAAGCTCCTGCCCACCGCGACGCTCGCACGACTCGAGATGCCGGACGACTGGACCCAGCTCGCGTCGGGCAGCGCGAGCCTCATCGGGCTGGTGCGCCCGCGCCAGCTCAAGTGACAGCCGGCTGCCAACGTGCGCGGGGGCTCAGCCGCCCGCGGGCTCCCGGTGCAGATACTTCACTGCCGCGACCATATAGTCCGCCGCCCGCTTGATCTGCGTGTCGGACAGCCGATCGTTGCCGGCCCGCGCCGGCATCTTGTACTGGCCGTTCTCACCCATGATGCCGAGCAGCGGACCCTGGTAGAGCGCCGCCATGCCCTTGGCGATGCGGGGCTCCCAGTTGGCGTAGTCCGTCACCGCCGGGGCGCCGGCGACGCCAAGCAGATGGCAGGCGCGGCAGGTGCCCATCCACACGGAGCGGCCTTCCGCGAGCAGGGGATCATCGAACTGGGGCATATCGATGCCGGCATCGTCCTGTTGACCGCAGCCCGCGAGGGCGGCGGTGAGCAGCAGGGTCCAGCCGAGGTGGAGATTGAACTGTCGGGACATGATCGAAGCCTGAGAGCTCGGGATGCGAGACGAGGTCGTGAGGATTCCGATGCGGCCATCCGCTGCGCTAGACTGGCGCAGCATTAAAACGGCCCGCCGCGGGCAGACCATAGGATGACACATGCCGGGCGCCTCAGGCCCGGCGGCCCCATCCGCGGCTGCGGCCGGACGCCCGACAACCGGGCCGCATCCTGCCGCGGTGCTCGACCCCGCGACCCCGACCGAGTGATCAAGCTGATGTACCGATCCGTCGTCTCCGCGGTCTGTCTATGGCTCCTGCTGTCCTGTCCGGCGAGCGGCGACGCTCCGCAAGCCATGCCCGCATCGGCCGCATCGCTGCCCGGCGAGACCATTCAGAGCCCGCCGGGGGAGCCCGCCACGCCCGTTGCGCGCGCGCCGGCCTTCGCCGTCGGCGACGTCGGCCCGAACCAGGCACTGTTCTGGGTGCAGGGGGAGGGCCCCGGGCGCGTCGTCGTCGAGGTGGAGTCCGACGGCCCCAGCGCGCCGCAGCGGCTGCAACGCGAGCTGGACGCGAGCCGCGACTACACGGCCAAGCTCACGCTGAACGGTCTCAGCCCCGGCCGTCGCCAGCGCTGGCGCGCGGTGCTGATCGGCGCCGACGAGCAGCCCGGGGCCATCACGCAGGGCAGCTTCCGCACCGCCCCGCCGTCGAGCGCGCCGCTGGCCGTGCGGCTCGTCTTCGGGGCCGACCTCGCCGGGCAGAACGTCTGCCGCGATGCCGCGGCGGGGTTCGAGGTCTTCGGCGCCATGGCGGCGCGGGAGCCCGAGCTGTTTGTGGCGCTCGGCGACATGACCTACGCCGACGGTTTGTGCGAGGCCACGGGCCGCTACGGCAATGCCCAAGTGCCGGGCGACTTCGGGCCGGCGTCGGACCTCGCCGGCTTTCGGGCGCACTGGCGCTATGCCCGCGCCGACGCCGGCCTGCGCCGGTTGCTCGCGAGCACGGTGTATCTGCCCACCTGGGACGACCACGAGGTGGTGAACGACGTCGGACCCCTGCACGACACGCGCGCCGACCCGCCCTACACGCCGGGTGAGCCTCTGCTCCCCATCGGGCTCGCCGCCATGCTGGAGCAGAACCCCATCGGCGAGCACCCGGACCGCCCCGGCCGCCTTTACCGTGGCGTGCGCTGGGGCAAGCACCTGGAGGTGCTGCTGCTTGACACCCGGCAGTATCGGGATGCGAACAGCGCAGTGGACGCCCCGGAGCGCCCGAAGACCATGCTCGGGCGCGAGCAGCTCACCTGGCTCAAGGAGCGGCTGCGCCAATCCGATGCCACCTGGATCATCATCGCCTCCAGCGTTCCGCTCGCCATCCCGACCGGCGCCCCTGCCGAGGGTGGGCGCGACGGCTGGGCAGGTTTCGACCAGCCCACGGGCTTTGCGCAGGAGCGTGACGAGATCCTGCGTGTCGCCGCCGACCTCGGCCGCAACAACCTCGTCTTCATCACCGCCGACGTGCACTTCGCCGCGGCGTTCAGCCACCGGCCGCGGGCGACGCTGCCGAGCTTCGTCGTGCATGAGCTGGTGGCCGGTCCGCTCAGCGCCGGCATCGGGGTCATCGACGACTACGACCGCGGCCTCGGCAGCGCGCGGCTGTTCATGCATGCGCCACCAACGCGGGACGCGCTCCGCACCTACGCCGACGCCCGGCGCTTTTTCGGTTTCGGGGAGCTCGACATCGCCGATTCCGGCAGCCTCACCGCGACGCTGCGCGGGGTCGACGGCGGCGTGCTGCACGAGCTTAGGCTGACGCCGGAGACCGCAACCAGGCTTGCGACGCTGCGCTGAGGGCATTCGCGCTCGGCGCGCGTTGACCGGTGCAGCCGTCGCTGCCTCGGGATCGGGATCGAAACTCTGCCTCTAACCCCATCAGGCTCCGCATCAGGCTCCACATCAGGCTCGATCGCCGTCGAAGTGCGGCGGTGCGATGTCGCGATTTCGGTAGCGATTTCGATTGCGATGGCCCAACGTCGCGTGCTGCCGCGCTCACCCGATTGACGGGTGTACCGCATACTTAATGCATCCTTACCAATGGAGCTCCGTCCCTCATGAAGTACCTGCCCATCACCGCAACCGCCGCCGCGGCGCTGCTCGGCGCCCTGGTCTGGTTCTCGGCATTCGCCGATCCACTGGTCGCGGACGCCGTGCGCATCGAAGACCCCTATGCGCGTGCGGTCCCTCCCGGACAGCCGAACAGCGCCGTGTTCATGGTCATCGAGAACACCGGGCCAACGCCCGTCGCCGTGGTGGCAGCCGAGAGCCCGGCCGCTGCAACGGTGGAGCTCCATACCCACCGCATGGCCGACGGCATGATGCAGATGCGCCGCATTGAGCGCATCGAGCTGCCGGCCGGCGAGTCCGTGGCCCTCGCGCCCGGCGGGCTGCACGTGATGCTGATCGGCCTGACCGAGACCCTCGCCCCGGGCATGGAAGTGCCGCTGACGCTGGTGTTCGACGACGGCGGGCGCGCCGAGGTCACGGCGCCTGTTCGCCATGTGCAGCCGATGATGCAGGGTCACGAGCAACACTGAGCGGCGCTAGGGCCAAGGGCCAAGGGCCGAGGCAAGCGGGCCGGGGCGCGCGACGCTCGGCCCTGCTGAGCTTGAGGTCCTGACCCGGCGCGGCCCGCGGCGGTCAGGACGCACGCCGCGGCGCGATGTTCGGGCGCTGCGGGCGGGCCGACAGCAGCCGCAGCAGCCCCAGCGGTGCCAGCACCCGCCGCGGCGGTGCGGCGCCGAAGCAGACCGCAATGAGCCGATCCACCATGTCCTGCCCGGCCGCGCCGCGACCGAACAGGCGGTCGAGCACGAACGGATTGAAGGCCCAGCGCTGCGCGGCCGACATCAGCAGGAACAGCGCCCGAAAGTGGCGGTCGAGCGCCCGCGGATACCCGGCCAGCGCGGTTGCAGGCAGCGCACCGGACGTGGGCTCGGCATGGAGCGCGGCGACGATCTGCGCTGCTGCGAGCTCGGCCGACTCCAGCGCATAGTCGATGCCCTCACCGGTGAACGGGTTCACCAGCCCTGCGGCCTCGCCGACGGCGAGGAGCCCGTCCGCAAGCATGGGTGCGGTGAGAAAGTCGGTGCGGATCGGATAGCCGGCGACGCGCCCGACCGGGCCGGCGCCCGCGGTGAGCGCCGCAATCTCGGCGTGCTCCTTGAGCAACCGAGGCAGCAGCGCCGCGGCGCTGACGCCCTCCGGGCCGTTGTACCAATAGCCGAGATTGGCGCTCGCCGGACCCGTCGGAAAGAGCCAGGCGTAGCCCGGCAGCGGCAGTTGATCGAAGAAGAAGCGCAGATCCGGCCCGGGCGCCGGGAGCCCCTCCAGGTAGCAGCGGGCGGCGACGCTGTGCACCGGCCCGGCCGGCGCCAGCGGCGTGTTCCGGATCAGCGACAGCGCGGCGCCCGTGGCGATGACGACCACCCGCGCCGGCAGCGGCTCGCCATCCAGCACCACACCGCCGGCGGGCAAGAGCGCGCGCACGTGCCCGACCCGGAAGGCGGCGCCGGCGGTGACGGCATGGCGCCAGAGCAGCTCGTCGAAGACGAGCCGCGGCAACACCAGGGTGCGGTCGGGCAGGGTGGCGTTGCCGGCGATGGCCGTGCTCGCCTCGGCACCGCCCGGGGCGCGAAAGCGGATGCGGGTCGCAGCATGTGCTGCGCCGGCGACGGCATCGGCGAGTCCCATGCGCCCGAGATAGTGTTGTGCGCGCGGGCTCAGACAATCGCCGCACACCTTGTCCCGCGGGAAGGCGGACTTGTCCACCAGCAATGTCGCAACGCCCGCCCGGGCGAGGTGCCAGGCCGTGGCGCTGCCGGCCGGGCCGGCACCGACGACGATGACGTCAAAGGGCATCGGCCCGACCTGCTGCGACGCGCGGCGCGCGCAGCCGGAAGTGCGCGAGCTCGCCGCCGCAGGGCAGGCCGCGCGCCGCCACCAGCACCCGGCCCGCCGCGTCCGTGAGCGTCCAGTCCGCGATGCCGATCTCCTCGCTGATGAAGAAGTGCCGCACCGCCAGCTTCTGCCGTCGCAGCAGCGGCAGCCGGTGCAGCACCCGGTTGGTGAGGGTCAGCCGATAGTCGGCGTCCGCCGCCGCGATGCGCCGCACGCGCGGCCGGCGCACGCCGAGCACCGGGTCCTGCACCTGCTCCGGCCAGGTGAGGGTTAGGTCATCCGCCGCAAAGCGATGCTGGTGCGCTCTGCCGTCCTGCCGCCAGCAGACATCCAGGTAGCGCAGCGCCCGGCTGCCGCGGTAGGTCTGCAGCACGGCGGCGCTGCCGCTTGCGGCGTCCGGCACGAACAGGAAATCCCAACCATGCAGCGGCAGAGGCCGCACGCCGAAGCTGTGCTCGTAGTAGCCGCTCGCCCCGGCCCAGGTCCACTGGCTGGTGCCGGCGCCCACCTGCCGGCGGAGCGCCGCAGTCGCATAGCCGGGCGGGCCGCCGGGCGCCGCGGCGAGGTCGGCCAGCAGCCCGCCGCCCAGCGTGAGGGAGCCTTCCGAGCGCGCAACCGGTGCCGGACAGTCCACGGTCCAGTGCGCGCCGAAGGCCTTGCTGCCGAAGGGTCCCGTTAGATCCCGCCCCCTGGCGGGCGGCAGGGCTACGCCCGCGAGCCCCTCGTGCGTGAGCCTGAGATGCAGCCCGGCGCCGGCCTCGATCTCAATGCGCACGGAGGCGGCGTCGTCATGCTCCAGCGCGAAGCAGCACCCGTCAGCGCCGGCGCGCACCGAGCCCGGCGTGGGCGTATCGAAGCTGCAGGTGCGGGTCGGAAAGAGGTGCATCCAGCACAGGGATGCGGGGCCTGGCGCCATCAGCGAGGGTGCCGGTGCTGCGGCGTCTGCAGGCAGCTCCGGGCGGTCCAGCAGGCCCGCGATGATGAGCAGGAGCCCGCCCTCCGCCACCAGCCCGAAGCGCCGCTCCGGGTTCACCAGCGCGAGCCCGACAATGCCGTGGAAGGCCGGGGCCAGGATGGCGTAGTAGCGCCATTCGATGAAGCTCGCGGCCTTGAGCGGCCCGAGCGGGCGGTTGCTTCGCAGCGCGGGCCAGAGCCATCCGGCGGGGTGTCGCTGATTGTCGGCTGATGTCATCTGCGTCTCCGGAGCTTGAAACCGGCGAGGGGAGGGGCCGAGGGCCGAGGGCCGAGGCTGCGCGCCCGAGCGGCCGAGCCCCTAGCCGCTAGCCCCTAGCCGCTAGCCCCTAGCCGCTAGCCCCTAGCCGCCAGCACCTTCCGCCAAGACATCCACCCCCTCCGCGGCCAGCATGTCCACGAGCCGGATCAGCGGCAGGCCGATCAGGGTGTTGGGGTCGGGGCCGTCGAGCCGCTCGAACAGCGCGATGCCGAGCCCCTCGGACTTGAAGCTGCCGGCACAGCCGAGCGGCTGCTCGCGGTCCACGTAGGCGTCAATCTGTGCCGCTGTCAGCTCGCGGAAGTGGACCTTGAAGGTCTCGCAGCAGGTCTGCGCCCGACCGCTCGCGGCATTCAACAGGCAGAGTCCGGTGCGGAACACGACCGTGCGCCCGCTGGCGCGGGTGAGCTGGTCGATGGCGCGCTCGCGGGTGCCGGGCTTGCCGAGGATGGCACCGCCGAGCCCGGCGACCTGGTCCGAGCCGATGATCAGCGCATCCGGAAAGTCCGCCGCCACCGCGCGGGCCTTGCCCTCGGCGAGGCGGACCACCAGCCGCTCGGCGTCTTCACCGGGCAGCGCGGACTCATCGAGCTGGGGTGCGGCGGTGGCAAAGGGCAGGCCGAGCCGCGCGAGCAGCTCGCGGCGGAACGGCGAGGTGGAGGCGAGCACGAGTTGTCGCGTCATCGTCGTTCGGGTCTCCGCAGGGTTGGCCCCTGGTCGTCTGGGGCAGACCGTCAGAGTATGGTCGTTGCGGTTGTCGTTGTCGCTCCGCGTGCTCGGCATCTCTTGTCCTGACGCCCGAGGACATGGTTCCCTTGCGATGCCGCGCAGCGGCTCTTGATGTCCACCAAACTGCCGAGGATGCCCGATCGTCCGCTCGCGCCTCGGCGCGGAGCGCCAAGATAGGGGTGAAACCGGCGGAGCGGTGTCACCAGTGCAAGTGAAGCGTGCTCAGCGTTGGCCCTCGTGACACCGCTCCAGCGGTGTCACGCGTCTGCGGGCGCTCCGCGCCCCGCTCGTCCAAAGCGCGCACGCAGCAGGCGTCGGGCAAGCGCCACAGCGGGCGTGCCGGCAGCGCGGCGACGCTCGCGATCGTCGCTTACTGTTTGGATGCGGCGATTTGCGCGCGCAACCGTGCAAGCTCCGTTTCCGCCTGCTGGCGCGCGGCGGCCTCGGTCTCGGCGCGCTCGGTCGCGAGCTCGGCGCGTGCGGCCTCGGTCTCGGCGCGCTCAGTCGCGACCTCGGCGCGCTCTGTCGCAAGCTCGGCGCGTGCGGCCTCGGTCTCGGCGCGCACGGTCGCGAGCTCGGCGCGCTGCTCGGCCGCGGTCCAGCCGGGCAGGACGAAGCCGGCATAGACCGGGTCGGCGCGCAGACTGTCCCAGTCCGGCTGCGCGCAGAGGTCGCGTTGGCGGAACTGGAAGCCGGGCAGCACCCGCGAGCGGACGATGCCGTCGGTGATGGGCAGCGGCACGTAGAGGCCGGAGGCATCCAGGCTGTAGAAGGCCTGGTGCTCGTCGCGATGGGAGAGGATGTAGTACTCGGGCACGCCGCCGCCGGCGTATTCGCCGTGCTTGGTGACGGTGTCGCGGCGAATGTCCCGCTGGCGCAGGTCGGACAAGGCCTCGATGCATAAGTCGAAGACGCCCGGATAGGAGGCCATGCCGGGTCGCAAGGGCTCGGGATTGTCCCGGCGCACCACACCCAAGTCCGGCCGGCGGATGACGGTCTTCTCAGCCAGCGCCAGGCGAAAGCCCATGTCCAGCACCACCCAGTCGGCGATGGGATGCACCCGCAGAAAGTGCTCCAGCAGACCCATGAGCCACTTGTAGACGGCGATGGTGTCCCAGCTCGACACGGGCTTCTCCTCCAGCCGGCCGTTGTTCCATTCGTAGCAGATGTCCGCGGCGTGGTAGTACTCCGCCCAATAGTCCGCCTCCGACACGCGGCGGCCGTCCTCGGAGCGGGGCTCAATGGCGTCGTCGGGGGCGGGATAGGCCTTGGTGCGGACCGGCGCGGGCTCGGTCGCTGCGCTGTGGGTCATGACGGCAGAAAAAAGGCTGGAAACTGTGCCAAAGAGCCTAGCACAGGCGCCGAATCATGGCTTCGGCTTGCGAGTAGTAGCGGGAGCGCCCGCACGCCGGGCTGGCGGACTCAGCGCGCATCGTCTTGCCAAAAGGCCCGGTACCCGAAGGATGAGGCCGCGTCCGCCTAGAGTCGGCCATTCCCCGTGAACGCGACTCGGCCGATCCGCGGCACGGCGCCGACCGCTCAAGCCCCGACCTCGGACAGAGCATCACCGACCACCGAAAATGGCCGCAACGAGCGTGACCCTGGAGCCCGCGGGAGCACCGGCAGCGCGGCGACGCCACCGATCGGCGCTTATTGTTTCGAGTCGGCGATCTGCGCGCGCAGCCGGGCAAGCTCCGCTTCGGCCTGTCGGCGCGCGGCGGCCTCGGTCTCCGCGCGCACGGTCGCGAGCTCGGCGCGCTGCTCGGCCGCGGTCCAGCCGGGCAGCACGAAGCCGGCATAGACCGGGTCGGCGCGCAGGCTGTCCCAGTCCGGCTGCGCGCAGAGGTCGCGTTGGCGGAACTGGAAGCCGGGCAGCACCCGCGAGCGGATGATGCCGTCGGTTGCCGGCAGCGGCACGTAGAGGCCGGAGGCATCCAGGCTGTAGAAGGCCTGGTGCTCGTCGCGATGGGAGAGGATGTAGTACTCGGGCACGCCGCCGCCGGCGTATTCGCCGTGCTTGGTGACGGTGTCGCGGCGAATGTCCCGCTGGCGCAGGTCGGACAAGGCCTCGATGCATAAGTCGAAGACGCCTGGATAGGAGGCCATGCCGGAGCGCAAGGGCTCGGGATTGTCCCGGCGCACCACACCCAAGTCCGGCCGGCGGATGACGGTCTTCTCAGCCAGCGCCAGGCGAAAGCCCATGTCCAGCACCACCCAGTCGGCGATGGGATGCACCCTCAGGAAGTGCTCCAACAGGCCCATGAGCCATTTGTAGACCGCGATGGTGTCCCAGCTCGACACGGGCTTCTCCTCCAGCCGGCCATTGTTCCATTCGTAGCAGATGTCCGCGGCGTGGTAGTACTCCGCCCAATAGTCCGCCTCCGACACGCGGCGGCCGTCCTCGGAGCGGGGCTCAATGGCGTCGTCGGGGGCGGGATAGGCCTTGGTGCGGACCGGCGCGGGCTCGGTCGCTGCGCTGTGGGTCATGACGGCAGAAAAAAGGCTGGAAACTGTGCCAAAGAGCCTAGCACAGGCGCCGAATCATGGCTTCGGCTTGCGAGTAGTAGCGGGAGCGCCCGCACGCCGGGCTGGCGGACTCAGCGCGCATCGTCTTGCCAAAAGGCCCGGTACCCGAAGGATGAGGCCGCGTCCGCCTAGAGTCGGCCATTCCCCGTGAACGCGACTCGGCCGATCCGCGGCACGGCGCCGACCGCTCAAGCCCCGACCTCGGACAGAGCATCACCGACCACCGAAAACGGCCGCAACGAGCGTGACCCTGGAGCCCGCGGGAGCACCGGCAGCGCGGCGACGCCACCGATCGGCGCTTATTGTTTCGAGTCGGCGATCTGCGCGCGCAGCCGGGCAAGCTCCGCTTCGGCTTGCCGGCGCGCGGCGGCCTCGGTCTCCGCGCGCACGGTCGCGAGCTCGGCGCGCTCTGTCGCGAGCTCGGCGCGTGCGGCCTCGGTCTCGGCGCGCACGGTCGCGAGCTCGGCGCGCTGCTCGGCCGCGGTCCAGCCGGGCAGCACGAAGCCGGCATAGACCGGGTCGGCGCGCAGGCTGTCCCAGTCCGGCTGCGCGCAGAGGTCGCTTTGGCGGAACTGGAAGCCGGGCAGCACCCGCGAGCGGATGATGCCGTCGGTGATGGGCAGCGGCACGTAGCGGCCGGAGGCATCCAGGCTGTAGAAGGCCTGGTGCTCGTCGCGGTGGGAGAGGATGTAATACTCGGGCACGCCGCCGCCGGCGTATTCGCCGTGCTTGGTGACGGTGTCGCGGCGAATGTCCCGCTGGCGCCGGTCGGACAAGGCCTCGATGCAGAGGTCAAACACGCCCGGATAGGAGGCCATGCCGGGTCGCAAGGGCTCGGGATTGTCCCGGCGCACCACACCCAAGTCCGGCCGGCGGATGACGGTCTTCTCAGCCAGCGCCAGGCGAAAGCCCATGTCCAGCACCACCCAGTCGGCGATGGGGTGGACCTTAAGAAAGTGCTCCAACAGGCCCATGAGCCATTTGTAGACCGCGATGGTGTCCCAGCTCGACACGGGCTTCTCCTCCAGCCGGCCATTGTTCCATTCGTAGCAGATGTCCGCGGCGTGGTAGTACTCGGCCCAGTAGTCCGCCTCCGACACGCGGCGGCCGTCCTCGGAACGGGGCTCAATGGCGTCGTCGGGGGCGGGATAGGCCTGGGTGCGGACCGGCGCGGGCTCGGTCGCTGCGCTGTGGGTCATGGCAATGCGAAAGCTGAAGGCTGTGGCGAAAAGCCTAGCACAGACATCCCGCTGCGGCAGCTCAGAGAGTGCCGGAAGCAGGTCCCGCCAATCGGTTCAGCGCCGCGCAGACATTAGGCCCTCGCTATCGAAATCGCTATCGCTATCGCTATCGAAATCGCTATCGAAATCGGTATCGACATCGAAAATCGACGGTGAGCGACATCGCACGTGTACGTCGCTTGAGCCTGTTGGGGTTAAGGCAAGCATTCCGATTCCGATTCCGATTCCGATTTCGATGCCGCTGATGGTCCGGCCGTCCAGGCGTCGCCGACCGCGTTGCGGACGTTGCTGCCGGGGGCAGGCGTTTGGGGCGCCTGCGGCTTGTTCAGACCACCCAATCAACCAGATGCATGAGCGGGTCCTCGACCCGGGTCTCGCAGACGACGCGCCCGCGGACACTGGCGCCGGCGCGGTGCACGGCTTCCGGGTTGCCACTGACGAGGTAATGCCAGCGCGGCAGCGGGCGTCCCTCGGCGAGGCGGCGATAGGCGCAGGTCTCCGGAAGCCAGGCGGGTTCTTCCAGGTGCGCCGGCGTCAACGTGATGCAGTCGGCGACCTCGGCGGCGCGGTTGGCGTAGTCCGTGCAGCGGCAGGCGTTGCCGTCCAGCAGCCGGCAGGCGACGTTGGTGTAGTGCATCGCGCCGGTGTCCTCGTCCTCGTACTTGTTGAGGCAGCACTTGCCGCAGCCGTCGCAGAGGGATTCCCACTGCTCGGCGGTCATGTCGGCAAGCCGGGTCGTCTCCCAGAAGGGACCGGGCTTCGGCTCAGGCATCGCGGCGGGCTCCCGAGCCCGGGGCTCGCTTGGGTTACACTCGCGCCGAGTATAACGAGCATGCCGGAGCCTGACTGCCGGAGCGATCATGCCTTTTGATCCGTCCGTGCCTTCCCCCGCGAGCATCCGCGCAGCCGCGTCGCCTGGGCTGCTGCGCTGGGCCCTGCCGACGCCCATTGGTCGCATCGGGCTTTGCTGGCGTCCCGGCGCAGCAGGTAGCGACGGCGTGCTCACCCGGGTCGAGCTCGCCGCCGACGGGCTTGATGCACCGGTACCGCCGGCGCATGTGGCGGCCGCCTTCGCGGCCTACTTCGACGACGCCGATCAGGCCGTCGGGCTCCCTGTCGCGCTCGCCGGCACGCCGTTTCAGCAGCGCGTGTGGCGCGCCATCGCCGCGATCCCGTCCGGCAGGACCCGCACCTACGGCGAGCTGGCGGACGCGCTCGGCTCCGCCCCCCGCGCCGTGGGCGGTGCCTGTCGGGCCAACCCGTGCCCACTGGTGGTGCCCTGCCACCGCGTGGTGGGCCGGCGCGGACTCGGCGGCTTCGCTGGCGATACCGACGGCCGGCTCCTGGCCATCAAGACCTGGCTGCTCCGCCACGAGCAGGCGCTGCCCGCGGCATGAGCGCGCGGTCTGCCGCTGCCGGGTGCGATGAGGCGCCGGACCTGGATCTGGTGGAGGGCTTCACCGACGCTCTGTGGCTGGAGCGCGGGCTCTCCGCCAACACCCTGGCCGCCTATCGCTCGGACCTGACGGCCTTCCTGCGCTGGCTCGCCGCCGAGCGCGGGCGCGGGGCCTGCGCCACCGAGCGCCTGGATGTGCTCGACTACCTCGCCGTGCTGTCGCAGCAGGGCCGCAAGCCCAGGTCCACGGCCCGGCTCCTGTCTTGCCTGCGGCAGTTCTACGGCCACTTGCTCAGGGTCGGTCAGATCAGCGAGGACCCCTCCGCGCGGGTCGCGGCGCCGCGGCTCGGCCGGCCCCTGCCGAAGACGCTGAGCGAGCGCGAGGTGGAGTTGCTGCTCGGGGCGCCGGATACCGAGGACCCGCGCGGCCACCGCGACCGCACCATGCTGGAGGTGCTCTACGCCAGCGGGCTCCGGGTCAGCGAGCTGGTGACCTTGCGCCCCCAGGCGGTCAACCTGAACCAGGGCGTCGTGCGCATCACCGGCAAGGGCGACAAGGAGCGCCTGGTGCCCCTAGGCGAGGAGGCGACGGGCTGGCTCGACGCCTACCAGCGCGGCACCCGCGCCGTCATCCTGGGCGTGCGCCGCAGCGAGTACCTGTTTCCGACGTCGCGCAGCGACTGCATGACCCGGCAGGCCTTCTGGCTCCTGATCAAGCGCTATGCCGTGGAGGCGGGCATCCTGAAGCCGCTGTCGCCGCACACGCTGCGTCATGCCTTCGCGACCCATCTGCTGAACCACGGCGCGGACCTGCGCGTGGTGCAGATGCTGCTCGGGCACAGCGACCTGTCGACGACGCAGATCTACACCCACGTGGCGCGCGAGCGCCTGAAACAGCTCCACGCGCGCCACCATCCGCGCGGCTGAGCGGCAACGGGGCGGCTACGATTGTCGACACGGAGCGTTCGGATGCTGGAAGTTTCCCCGCCGTTCCTCTATCTTCGCCGTCTTTGCCGGTAGGTTAAGGGGCCGCTTATCGACCCGCCTGCCTGCCCCGAGCGGTCTGCCCTATGCCATCTTTCGATGTTACCGCCGAGTGCGATCTGCAAGAGGTCCGCAATGCCGTGGACCAGGCCAACCGTGAAATCGACACCCGCTTCGATTTCAAGGGCATCGACGCCAAGTTCGAGCTCACCGATGGCAAGATCCTGATGCGCGGCGAGCAGGAGTTCCACCTGCAGCAGATGCAGGACATCCTGCGCCAGAAGCTGGTCAAGCGAAAGGTGGACCTCGCGGCACTGGACGTCGGTGAGCCGGTCAGCACGTTGAATCAAGCGCGCCAGGAAATCGGTCTTAAGCAGGGGATCGACGCGGACACCGCCCGGCGCATGGTCAAGGCACTCAAGGCCAGCAAGATCAAGGTGCAGGCCCAGGTGCAGGGCGAAGAGCTGCGCGTCAGCGGCAAAAAGCGCGACGACCTGCAGCAGGCCATTGCACTGCTGCGCGCCGAAGACTGGGAGCTGCCGCTCGCGTTCACCAATTTCCGGGACTAACCCGCCGGCGCGCTGGCGTCCCGACGCATACCAGTTGACGCATACCAGTTGACGCATACCAGTTGACGCATACCAGTTGACGCATACCAGTTGACGATACCATCACCGAGGTTTCAGCATGATCAAGCGTTTCGTCCAGGTCGGCCTTGCCACGCTGGTGCTCGCGGCCTTCGCCGCCGGTGCCGACGAGGCCGCCAATATCCGCGCCGCCCTGGCCAAGGTGTTGCCCGACTACAAGCCCACCAGCGTCAAGGCGACGCCGATGAAGGGCCTCTACGAGGTGGAGATCGGTCCGCAGGTGATGTTCGTCACCGGCGACGGCCGCTATCTCATCGACGGCGCCATCGTTGATCTCAAGACCCGCGAGAACATCGCCGAGAGCGCCCAGTCGCGGGCGCGGCTGCGCGCCGTCGATCAGATCGGCGAAGACAACATGATCGTCTTCAACGCGCCATCGTCGCAGCACACCGTCACCGTGTTCACCGACATCGACTGCGGCTACTGCCGCAAGCTGCACGAGCAGATGGATGGCTATGCCGACGAGGGCATCAGCGTGCGCTACCTGTTCTATCCGCGCACCGGCGCCGACACGCCGTCCTTCGACAAGGCCGTGTCGGTCTGGTGTGCGGACGACCGCCAGGAGGCCATGACCCGTGCCAAGGCCGGCGCCCAGTTGCCGAAGAAGAGCTGCACCAACCCGGTGACCAAGCACATGGAGCTCGGCGAGATGATGGGCATTCGCGGCACGCCGGCCATCATCCTCGACAACGGCGAGATGGTGCCCGGTTACGTGGAGCCGAAGCGCCTCGCCACACTGCTCGACCAGAGCCGCGCCAACAACTGACGCCGCACCGGACCCCCGAAGGGAATGGAGAAGCCCGTGATGACAAGGCCGCCGCTGGAGTTTGCGTGGCGCAGCGATCGGGGCCGGGTGCGCAGGCGCAACGAAGACGCCGTGGTCTGCCTGCCGGAGGTGCGCGTCGTCGTCGTCGCCGACGGCATCGGTGGTGCCAGCGCCGGCGACGTCGCCAGCGACACCGCCGTGCGCATCATCAGCGAGCGCTTCCAGCGCCAGCCGCCGGCGCTCGACGAGCCGCGGCGCGCCCAACTGCTCGCCGAGGCCGCCGTCAACGAGGCCAATGTCGCCATCGTCGACCTCGCACGGCACCGCGAGGGCTGCGCCGGCATGGGCACCACCGTGGTCATGGGCTACTTCGGCGACGACTGGCTGCTCTGCGCCCATATCGGCGACTCGCGGCTCTATCGCCTGCGCGATGGCAAGCTCAGGCAGCTCACGAGTGACCATTCCTTCATCCAAGAAGTTGTTGACCAGGGCTTCTTCCCGTCGCTTGAGGAGGCTCGCGAGTACGGCATCAACGAGAACGTGCTGACCCGCGCGGTCGGCTCCGCGCCCTATGTGGTCGCGACCACCGCGGTCGAGGACCTCGCCGTGGGCGACATTTATCTCTTTTGTACCGATGGGCTAAGCGGCATGGTCTCGGACTCGGAGCTGGAGATGCTCTTGCGCGCGGCCAAAGGCGGCCTCGGCGTCGTCGCCGACGCGCTGGTGCACTTCGCCCTCGACAACGGCGGCAGCGACAACATCACGCTGGCCCTGGTGCGCGTGAACAGCGTGGAGCGCTGCCGGAAGCCGGACACTGCCGCCGGCGACGAGGACGAGTCCTTCCTCAGCGACGGCGACGGCGACGGCGACGGCGACTGAGGCCGCAGGCCGCAGGCCGCCGGCTCACAGCATCCGCTTGAGGCGACACAGCGCTGCCAGCGCATCCTGGGGCGTCAGCGCGTCCGGGTTCAGCGCCTCCAGCGCATGCAGCGCCGGGTGCGGTGCCGGCGGCGCGAACAGGCTGAGCTGCCTTGGGCCGCCGGTCTCGGCGGTGGCGGGTTGGGCAGCGGCCTCTTCTTCCAGCGCGCGCAGGCGTTCTCGTGCCCGCGCGATGACCCCCGCCGGCACGCCGGCGAGCGCCGCCACCTGCAGGCCGTAGCTCTGGTTTGCCGGCCCCTCGCGCACGCTGTGCATGAACACGATGCGATCGTTGTGCTCCACGGCGTCCAGGTGCAAGTTCGCGATGCCGGCATGCTCCTGCGGCAGCGCCGTGAGCTCGAAGTAGTGGGTCGCGAACAGCGTCAGCGCCCGCACGCGGGTGGCCAGCTCCACGCCGCAGGCCCAGGCCAGAGACAGCCCATCGAAGGTGCTGGTGCCGCGGCCGACCTCGTCCATCAGCACCAGGCTGCGGTCGGTGGCGTTGTGCAGAATGTTCGCGGTCTCTTCCATTTCGACCATGAACGTGGACCGGCCGCCCGCCAGGTCATCCGCCGCGCCGATGCGCGAGAAGATCCGATCCACGGGTCCGATGCGCGCCGCCGCCGCCGGCACGAAGCTGCCGGCGTAGGCCATCAGCACGATCAGCGCGGTCTGGCGCATGAACGTGGACTTGCCGCCCATGTTCGGCCCGGTGATCACCAGCATGCGCCGCCCGTCGTCGAGCCGCACCGGGTTCGGGATGAAGGGCTCGGCACCGCCGAGCACGCGTTCCACCACCGGGTGGCGGCCGTCGGCGATGTCGATGACGATGTCGTCTGTCAGCGTCGGCCGGCGCCAGTCCAGCATCGCCGCGCGCTCGGCGAGCCCCGCCAGCACGTCCAGCGTCGCGAGCGCCCGGGCGAGCCGCTGCAAGCCGTCGATGGACTTCCCGAGCGTCCCGAGCAGCGCGTCGTAGAGCGACTTCTCCAGCGCCAGCGCCCGCTCGCGGGCGGAGAGCACCTGATCCTCGAAGCGCTTGAGCTCCGGCGTAATGTAGCGCTCGGCGCCCTTGAGCGTCTGCCGGCGCTGATAGTCCGTCGGCACCTTGTCCGCGTGGGCGCGGCCGAGCTCAATGTAGTAGCCGTGCACGCGGTTGTAGCCGACCTTGAGCGCCGCGATGCCGGTGCGCTCGCGCTCGCGCCGTTCCAGCTCCAGCAGGAACTTGTCCCCGTGCTCGGCCAGGTCGCGCAGCTCGTCCAGCTCCGCATCGAAGCCCGCCGCGAGCACGCCGCCGTCGCGGATCAGCACCGGCGGCGTCTCCACCAGCGCGCGGGTCAGCAGGTCGCGCGTGTCCGGGTGCTCGCCCAGGTCGGCGTCCAGCGCGGCGAGCAGGTCCGGTGCGGGCACGTCATCCTTTGACGCGAGGCACGCGTGCAGCGCCGGCAGCCGTGCCAGGGCATCGCGCAGCGCCGCTAAGTCCCGTGGCCTTGCGGTGGCGATGGCGATGCGCCCGACGATGCGCTCCAGGTCGGCAATGGCGGCCAGCTCCTCGCGCAGCGCGGCGCGGGAGCCCGCCAGCGCGCCCCCCGGCAGGAGCGCTTCGATGCTGTCGTGGCGTCGGCCGACCTCGCGGGCGTTGCGCAGCGGGCGGCCGATCCAGCGCCGCAAGAGCCGCGCGCCCATGGCCGTGCGGGTGGCGTCCATCACGCTGGCGAGGGTGTGGGCGTCGCCTGGCTCGCCGTCCGCGCGCAGGGGGGCGAGCAGCTCCAGGTTGCGCCGCGTCGCCGCGTCCAGGATCAGCGCGTCGTCGCGGCGCTCCGTGCTCAAGCCGCGCAGATGCGGCAGCTCGCAGCGCTGGGTGTCGCGGACGTATTGCAGCAGGCAGCCCGCCGCGCCGACGGCGAGCGCGAGCCCGGTGCAGCCGAAGCCCGCCAGGTCCCGGGTGCCGAACTGCCGGCACAGCAGCCGCTCGGCGCTGTCGGCATCGAACAGCCAGGGCTGGCGGCGGGCGATGCTCGCCGGCAGCCGGCCGCCGGTGCCGAGCCGCTCCGGCAGGCGGCTGTCGTCCGCGAGCAGCAGCTCGGCCGGCCGCAGGCGCTCCAGCTCCGCCGCCAGCGCCGCAACCCCGTCCAGTTCCAGCACCGCGAAGCGCCCGGCGGCGAGCTCCAACGCCGCGATGCCGAAGCGCGGCGCCGCCGCCGTGCCGCCCTCGGCGACGGCGCAGAGCAGGCTCTCGCGGCGATCGTCGAGCAGCGCCTCGTCGGTGAGCGTGCCGGGCGTGACCACGCGCACCACCTTGCGCTCCACCGGCCCCTTGCTCTTGGCCGGGTCGCCCTGCTGCTCGCAGATGGCCACGGACACGCCGGCGCGGACCAGCTTCGCCAGATAGCCCTCGACCGCATGGTAGGGCACGCCCGCCATCGGGATCGGCTGCCCGGCCGACTGGCCGCGCTTGGTCAGCGTGATGTCGAGCAGCGCCGCGGCGCGCTCGGCGTCGTGGAAGAACAGCTCGTAGAAGTCCCCCATGCGATAGAACAGCAGCATGTCCGGGTGCTCCGCCTTGATGCGCAGGTACTGCTGCATCATTGGGGTGTGCTGGGTTTGCGTGGACGGGGCGGGCGCGGAGTCGGGCATTGGAGTACGGAGTGGGAAGTACGGGGGGAAGTACGGAGTACGGAGTACGGGGGGCCGTGTGCGAAGGGCGAATTGCGGGGTGCGACCGTGCTGTCGCCGCTCGCCGCTCGCAGGGCACTACGGAGCGGCTACAATGCGCGGACTATGCGTTTCAAGCTACCCCCCACCTACAAACTGCTGCTCGCGCTCGCGGTGGTCATCGGGCCCTTCTACTGGCTGATGTTCACGGAGGACGGCCGTCGGCGCAGCGACCTGGTCATTTTGCACATCCTCGGCAAGCCGAGCTTCAACATTGCGCTGGACCGGCTCACCGGTGCCACGACACATGCCGCCATCAAGGAGCAGTTCCCGAAGGTGGACTTCGCGTGCCAGGCGCGCACAAGCGCCCTGGGCGAGGAGGTCTGCGCCGCCGAGATCGCGTCCTTCAACGGCCTGCCGGCGCGCCAGGCGCGGCTCTTCTATGGCGGCGGCCGGCTCACGGCGGTGCGGCTCGATTATCGCCGCCATTACCACCGGCTGCTGGCCGCATCGCTTGCCAATGGTTTCGGCGAGCCGAGCGTGGAGGCGGGCGGCACGACGCAGCGCTGGCGCATCGACGGCGGCACCATCGTGCTGCCGGCCGAGCGCCCTGCCACGGACGACGAAGCCGCGTTGATGTGGCTGTCGCCGGTGCTCACGGGCGACCCGCAGCGCGGCAGGGCCGCAGACGGATAAGGGCGGGGAGCATTCCGGGAGGGCCAAGGGCCGAGGGGCAACGGAGCCCTCCTCGGCCCTCGATTCACTCGCCGCAACGAGCGGGTTGCCGAACACGGCGCCCCCGCGCCTGTGGCTCTGCCTTTTCACGGTTTGATGAGCACCTTTCAGCCGTCCTTGCCGAGCAGCAGCCCGGCGATGAGCCGCTCCACGGGGGCATAGTCGTCGGTCAAGAGCGGGATCTCGGTGGGCGGGGTGCCGAAGTCCAGGATGTCTTCGGTCATGCGGCTCCAGGCGCGGCGGAAGCCCCGGCGGGCCGGCACGGTTTCCGGCAGCCGCGGGCCGTTCGTTGCGCTGATGATGAAGGTGACGCGCGGGGCATCCGGGACGCGGTCCATCCAGATGTCCACGTGGCGGAACTGGGTCGCAAGCGTCTTCGCGATGGCCTTGATGAGCCGCGGGTCCGGGAAGGTATCCACGACGTTCATCAGATAGAGGCCGTCCGCTGCGAGCCGGCTGCGGACCAATGCCGCAAACTCGGCGGTGACGAGGTGGAATGGGATCGCGACATCGTGGAAGACGTCGCCGACGATGACGTCGAACCGGCCCTCGGTTGCTGCCAGGGCAACGCGGGCGTCGCGGTGCAGGATGGTCAGGCCGGCGGGCTCCAGGCCCAGCGATTCCGCCGCCGTCAGCGTCACGAGCGGGTCCAGCTCGGCGACGGTGATGCGGGACCCCGGGCTTAATGCTGCGACGGCCCGCGGCTGGCTGTAGGCGCCGCCGCCGGCGAAGAACCAGCGGAGCCCGTCGTCGTAGGCGCCTTGAAAATGCGTGTAGGCCAGCTCGTCCAGCCCATGCACGTAGGGCGCAATGAGCAGGTCCGGCTCGGCGAGGTGGTTGATGCCGTGCAGCAAATGATCCAGCACCAGCCCGCGGGCGGTGCCGGGCGCGGCGACCGCGGGCTGCTCCACGACGCGGATGCAGAAGTACGCGCTCTCACGGTCGCAGGTGCTTCTGAGCCCGCCCGACAGCGCCGCGAGCGCCCCTGCGCCGAGCACGGCCGCGAGCAGCAGCACCCGCGCGGGCCGCGTCGCCGGGCGCAGAAAGGGCAGGGCGAGGCCGAGCAGCGCGAGCCCCGTCCCGAGCACCACGACGCGGGTGCCGAAGCTCTGCACCAACCACCAACCCGCGGCGAAGGTGCCGGCTATGCTGCCGATGGCGGCCAGCGCGTGCATGCGCCCCACCACGTGCCCGGCGCGCGGGTCGAGCTTGAGCGCGAGCGTCGTCAAGAGCGGCGTGACCACGCCGATGAGCGCCGCCGGCACCAAGAACAGCACCGCCGCCAACGTGAAGCTCGCCGCGAGCAGCGTGAGCCCCTGCTGTTGCACCGCGGCGCCGAGCGGCCCGAGCAGCGCCAGGCTCGCGAGGCAGTAGAGCCCGCCCGCCGCCAGTACCCAGCCGACGCTCCGCCCGGTCGCGCCGTTGTCGGCCCAGACGCCGCCGAGCCAGTTGCCGAGCGAGAGCCCCGCGAGGATCACGCCGATGATGGATGTCCAGGTGTACAACGACACGCCGACGTAAGGTGCCACCAGGCGCCCCGCGACGATCTCCAGCACCAGCAGCAGCGCGGAGCTCAGGAACACCGTCGCGCCATAGCCCGCGAGCAGGCGCCTATTCGGCCGCGCATCGGGGCCAGGTGCCGGGGCCGTCGGCAAAGGGCTTTGGGGATTGTCTAACATCGGCTTACATTCGGTTTGGCGATGCCACGGCGCGTGCTTTACGCACAATGCGTGTGGCCGCAGCGGAGCAGAATAGGAAGGGGCTAGGGGCTAGGGGCTAGGGGCTAGGGGCTAGGGGCTAGGAGCTAGGAGCTAGGAGCTAGGAGCTAGGAACTGGGGCCAAGGATAACGCGCGGCGGACCCGCTCACCGGCAATCGACTTCGCACGCCGTACTCCGCACCCCGTACTCCGTACTCCGCACCCCGTACTCCGCACCCCGTACTCCGTACTCCGCACCCCCGTACTCCGTACTCCGTTCCTCCCCAAACCAATGCGCCGCGACGCCATCCTGCTCTGCATCCTGCTCCTGCTGCCCGGCGCGTTGCCGGCGGTGTCGCCGGTGGCAGACGCGGAGGCGCTGACGCCGGTGCGCATCCAGTTGCAGTGGCGCCACCAGTGGCAGTTCGCGGGCTTCTACGCGGCGCTCGCGCAGGGCTGGTACCGCGACGCGGGGCTGGAGGTGACGCTGCTGGAGGGCGGGCCTGACATTGACCCGGTGGCGGTGGTGCTGGACGGCGGCGCCGACTTCGGCACGGCGGCGGCGGATGCCCTGTTGCTGCGGCACGGGTCTGGGGAGCCGATGAAGCTGCTGGCGAGCTGGTTCCGCCGCTCGCCGCTCGTGCTCGTGGTGCGCCCCGACGTGGTGCTGCCGGACCAGCTCGCCGGCAAGCGCGTCATGGCGACGCCGGGGCAGTTGGCCGGGCTCAAGCTCTACGGGTTGTTCGCCCGCGGGGGCGTTGATTTGGCCGATCTCGACCTCGTACCGTTTGCGCCCGGCGTCGACGCCTTCGTGCGCGGCGACATCGACGCCATGACCGCCTATCGCAGCAACGAGGTGTTCGCGCTTTACCGCCGCGGCGTCCCGTTCAATGTGATTGACCCGGCGGACTACGGCGTGCCGGTGCCGGACCTGAACCTGTTCGCCGCCGCCGCGACGGTAGAACGCGCCCCGGCCGTGGCAGCGGCGGTGACGCAGGCGACGAACCGCGGCTGGGCCTACGCGCTGGACCACCCGGACGAGCTCGTGGCCCTGATCCGCCGGGAATGGAACACCCAGGACAAGTCGGCGGAGCACCTGCGCTTCGAGGCCCGCCAGACCCACAGCGCGATGTTGCCGGAGGTGCATCCCATCGGCGAGCCGGACACCGCGGCGCTCGCCGATGTCGCCCGGCTGCTGTTCGATGCCGGTCGCCTCGCGAAGCCCGTGGACGTCGCCGACATGCTCCATGCGTCGGCGCCGACGCTCGATCTCAGCGCCGCGGAGCAGGACTTCCTGCGCCGCCACCCGCGGCTCAGCGTGCGCTATGTGTCGGTGCCGCCGTTCGTGCATGGCACCGCCGCCGGCCCCGACGGCTACTCGGTGGAGCTGATGGAGCGCACCGCCCGGCTCGCGGGCTTCACGCTGAGCTGGCGCGAGGCGGACCTGCCGCGCATCCACGAGGAGCTGCGCACGGGCAGCGCGGATCTGGCCATCAACGGCATCCGCACACCGGCGCGCGAGGCGTATCTGCGCTACAGCGCGCGTGGCGATCCCGTGCGGCTCGTGATCGTCACGCAGCGCGGGCAGGCGACGCTCGGGACCCTGGAGGCGCTGCGCGGCAGGACCGTGGCGACCCTGGCCGGGGATGCCATCGGTGAGCTGCTCGCCGCCTGCTGCGACGACATCGGGCTCATGTCCGAGGCCAGCTACGCCGAGGCGCTGCAAGCCGTCGCGGGCGGCCGCGCCGATGCGGCGCTGCTGCCGCGCCAGGTGGCGCTGCACCTGATGGCGGCTGAGCGTATGGCGGAGCTCAAGGTCGCCGCGGAGCTGGGGCCGCTGGACCTGGGGACATCGCTCACCGCCCACCCGTATGTGGTGCGACGCGATCTGCCGCTCTTGCAGCGCATCCTGGACAAGGCCTATGCGGCCCTCGATCCGGCCGACCTGACGCGCCTCTGGGCGCGCTGGTTCGGCGATGACGAAACGCTGACCTATCTGCGTCCGCACGCGCCGCCGTCGCTGAGCGCGGCGCAGGCGGCCTGGCTCGCGACGCAGCGCCGGCTGCGCGTGGCGTATACCGAGCTGCCGCCCTATGCCATGACCGCCAACGGGCGTGCCACCGGCTATACGGTGGAGCTGCTGCGGCAAGCGGCGCGACCGCTCGGGCTTGAGCTGCAGTTCATGCCGGCACCGACGCAAGCGGCGCTGGCGGCGCTGCGGGAGGGCCGCGCGGATGTCCTGCTGAACGTCCTGCAGACGCGGGAGCGCGAGGCCTGGATGCGCTTCGGCGCGCATGCTGGGACCGTGGATTTTCGCATCTACAGCCACGCGGGCGGACCCGTCTTCGGCAAGCTCGCCGACCTGTCGGGCAAGCGCCTTGCGGTTTGGCCCGGCGGTGCCGCCGAGAGGCTCGCGGCGGGCATCGACCCGCTGCCGAAGCTGCTGCCCGTGGCGAGCATCGAGGAGGCGTTGCGCGCCGTGGCCGCCGGTGATGCAGACGCCACCATCATGGAGCAGACCTACGCCCGCTACGTGATGGCGCAACAGGCCATCGGCGGCGTCGCGGAGGGGCCGAGTGGCCGCGGCGGCGGGCTGCCGGCGCAGCGCGCGAGCGGGTTCGCCGTGCGCGCCGACCAATCGCTTGCGGCGGAGGTGCTGGATGCGGCCATCGCGGCGCTGCCCCCGGGCATGCTGCACCGCCTGCACAAGGACTTCTTCCACGTCGAGCGCACGCCGCGCTCGGTGGCGCTGAGCGCCGCGGAGCGCGCCTTTCTCGATGCCTATCCGGACATCCGCTTTGGTGCCGCCGCGGACTGGGCGCCTTATGCCTACCGGGGTGACGACGGCGCGACGGTCGGCATCGATGCGGACACTGTGGCCGCCATCAACGAGCTCCTCGGTACCAATATTCAACTCGTGCCAGGTGCGTGGGCGGACCTCGTCGAGCAGGCGATGCAGCACGACATCGACGGCCTGTCCACCTCGCGCCCGCACGCGGACCGAGCGCATCGGCTGACCTTTTCCACGCCCTATGCGCAGTTGACCAACGCCGTCTTCGTCCGCGCCGGTGACGCCGCCGACATCAATGGTCCGCCAGCGCTCGCCGGACGACGAATCGGCTACGCCCAGGGCTCGCTGCTCAACCAGCGCTGGATCGCGGGCATCGCCGGTGCCGTGGGCGTCCCGCGCCCGAGCGTGCCGGCGCTGCTGAATGACTTGCTGTCGGGCAATGTGGACGCGGTCATCGGCGGCAGCGAGGTGCTGCGGTTCCTGGTCTCGGATGCCGCGGAGCCACCGGTGGCGCTGGCCTTCGAGATCGGGGAGCCCCTGGATCTGGTGTTCTCGGTGCGCAACGACTGGCCGCTGCTCGCGAGTGCCATCGACAAGGCGCTTGCCGCGCTGACCTCGGAGCGCCGCCGGACCATCCGCGAGCGGCACCTAGGGCCGTTCCCGCCGCCGCCGCCTGGGCAGGTGCGCCTGAGCTACGCCGAGCGCGAGTACCTGGCGCAGAAGGGCGGGCGGCTGCGCTACTGCTTCAGCCCCGTGTGGGCCCCCTACGACTACCTGGACGGGGGCGAGCACCGCGGCCTATTCCGGGACTATCTGACGCTGTTTGCGCAGAAGCTCGGGGTGGCGCTGGAGCCGGTGCCGACCGCGACCTGGGCAGAGGCGCTGGAGCTGGCGCGCGAGCGCCGCTGCGACCTCTTGTCCGGCGCCGTGCGGACGGATGAGCGAGAGGCCTATCTCGACTTCACCGCGCCCTACTTCAATCTGAGCCATGTGCTGGTGGGAACCTTGAACAAGCCCTTTGTGCGGGAGATCGCGGCGCTCGCCGGCGAGACCATTGCGGTCCCCGGCGCCAGCGCCATCGAGGCCATGCTGCGCGCAGAGTACCCCGCCCTGACGTTTGTGCCGACGCAATCGGCGGAGGATCTGCGGCAGGGCTTCGGCACGGCACGCATCACGGTCGCCGTGACCACGCTGGAGCACGCGGCGGAGCTTGTGGACCAGAGCGCCGGCGGGCTTCGCATCATCGGCGAGCTGGACGATCGCTACCCCATCGCGGTGGCGACGCGCAGCGACGAGCCGCTCCTGCATCTGGTCATGAACAAGGCGGTGGCCGCGCTGACGCCGGCCGAGCGCGACGCCATCGAGCTCAAACAGACCAAGTTCACCATTGAGCAGCGCCTGGATCTGACGCTGCTGTGGCAGGTGCTCGCGGTGGCGACCCTCATCGGGCTGTTGCTGCTGCACCGCCAGCGCGAGCTCACGCGCCTGAACCGCGATCTGATCGCGGCCCGCGATGCGGCGCAGGTGGCCGCGGCGGCCAAGACCCGGTTCCTCGCCAACATGTCCCACGAGATCCGCACGCCGATGAACGCCATCATGGGCATGGCGCGGCTGTGCCTCGACACGGAGCTGGATGTGCGCCAGCGCGGCTGGCTGGAGCGCCTGCACAGCGCCTCGCACTCGCTGCTCGGGCTCATCGACGACGTGCTGGACCTGGCCCGCATCGATGCCGGCGGCACGGTGCTGAAACCCGCTCCCTTCGCGCTCGACGAGGTGCTGGACCGGGTGCAGGCCGTGGTCGAGATGCAGGCCCGGGAGGCCGGGCTGACGCTCTGGTTCGACATCGATCCGGCAGCGCCTGGCGGCCTGGTCGGCGATGCGCTGCGCCTGGAGCAGGTGCTGCTGAACCTGGCCTCGAACGCCGTCAAGTTCACGCCCCGCGGCGAGGTCTGCCTGCGTGTGGAGTACCGCGGTCGGGAGGCGGATGGGGCGAGGCTGCGCTTCACCGTGATCGATACCGGCATCGGCATCGCGCGGCAGCAGCGCGCGCGGTTGTTCGAGCCCTTCTGTCAGGGCGACACCTCCACCACGCGCCGCTACCCGGGCTCGGGGCTGGGGCTCAGCATCAGCCGCGAGCTGGTGCGGCGCATGGGTGGCGACATCGTCGTCGTCAGTGCGCCGGGGCAGGGGAGCGCCTTCCACTTCACGCTGTCGCTGCCGCCGGCCACCGACGCACACGAATCGCCGCCGGTGGCGACCGCGGCCGGGACGGCGGTGCTGCTGTGCGATGCGCACGCGGGCCGGCGCGCGGTGCTGGCCCGACAGCTTGAAGCGCTCGGTCTTGCGGTGACGCAGGTCAACGAGCTCGCGGCGGTCGCGGAGCGGCTGCGCGGGCCGGCCGCCCCCGGCGCCGCGGCGGCCTGGTCGCTGGCCCTGGTGGTGCCGGCGGCCACGGCGATGAACCCGATGCTCGCGGATCTTCGCGCCGCAGCCGCTGCGGCCGCGGTGCCGCTCGTCGTCTTCGCGCTGGATCAGCCGCCACCGGCGCTGCCGCTGCCGGCCTCGCGCACGCGGCTGCGGCAGATCGTCGCCGCGGCCCTGCGCGGGGAGCCCACGGCGGTGGCCGCCGCCGTGCCCGCGTCCGCCGACGGCGCGCCCGCGCTCGGCGGGCGGCGCGTGCTCTTGGCCGAGGACAACGAAACCAGCCGCGAGTACATCCGCGCCCTGTTGGTTCGCGCCGGCTGCACCGTGGCCACCGCCGTCAACGGGCTGGCGGCGGTGCGTTGGGCCATGGACGAGGCGTTCGATCTCATTTTGATGGACATCCAGATGCCGGAGCTCGACGGCCTCGCCCCGGCGACGCGTATCCGCAAGGCCCTCGGCGAGCGCACGCCGCCGATCATCGCGTTGACGGCGCATGCACAGCCGGAAGACCGTCGGCGGAGCCGCGCGGCGGGCATGACCGCGCATCTGGTGAAGCCGCTGTCGCCGGAGGCCCTGTGGGCTGCCGTGCAAGCGGCGCTCGGGCTGGCCGCCGCCGCACCGGCATCGGCGGAGCTGTCTCGAAACGCAATGGAGACAAGCATGCAGAGCGATACCTCGGGCGCTCGTCCCCCCGTGGACTTGGACGCCGGCTTGGTCCAGGCGGCGGGGGATGCCTTGCTGTACCGGCGCGTGCTGGCGACCTTCCACGCCGAGCACAGGAAGGACCCCGCGCGCCTTGCCGCCGCCGTCAGCGCCGGCGACGCCGAGACCGCGCGCGGCATTCAACACGCGCTGAAGGGCGTGGCCGGACTCATCGGCGCCGGGGACCTGCAACAAGTGGCCGCGGCGGGCATGGCCGCGGGTGACGATGGCTGGCAACAAGCGGCGCTCGCCACCGGCGCCACGCTGTCGGCGGCGCTGGCGGCGCTGGCACCGCTGGTGGATATGCCGGAGGCCGAGGCCGAGGCTACCGGCGCGGTCGACCCGCTGACGCTCTGCGCGGAGCTCGATGCGCTGCTCGCGCGCCGTGAGCCGGACGCCGCGGGGCTGCTCGGGCAACTGCGGGGGGCCGCCGAGGTCGGCCGTGTCGGCGGCGAGCTGATGCTGCTGGAGCGGCGCATCGCGGCCGGGCGCTTCGACGACGCCCGCGCCACCCTCGCGGATCTGCGCCGCATCCTGATCAGCAGGTCGGCGGCCGGCGCCGCGGCCCTGAGCGAGATCTCGTGAGCAGCCCCGAGCGCCGCGCCCAGCGGCTACTCATCGTCGACGACGAGGGCGTGAGCCGGCTCCTGCTCGGCGCGCTGTTCCGCGACGAGTGCGAGCTGATGGAGGCGGGCGATGGTCGCACGGCGCTCGCGGCCGCGGCCGCGGCCGGGGCGGCGCCGCCGGACCTGATCCTGCTCGACATCCTGCTGCCGGACATGGACGGGCGGGAGGTCTGCCGCCGCCTCAAGGAGGATGCGGCGACGCAGGACATCCCGGTGATCTTCGTCTCCGCCGTCGCCGACGAGGCGGAGCAGGCGCGCGCCTTCGAGCTCGGCGCCGTCGATTACATCGTCAAGCCCTTCCACCGCGATATCGTGCGCGCGCGGGTGCGGCTGCACCTGCGCTTGAAGCGCCAGAGCGATCTGCTGGAGCGCCTGGCGGCGCTGGATGCGCTGACCGAGATCGGCAACCGGCGCGCCTTCGAGCAAAACTTCGACACGGCCCTCGCGCAGGGCGACCGCGCGCCGCTGGCGCTCGCAATGATCGACGTGGACCTGTTTAAGCAATACAACGACAGCCTGGGCCACGCGGCGGGTGACGAGTGCCTGCGCCGGGTGGCGGCGGCCCTGGCGGCCGCGGCCGGCGTGCTCGGCGGCAGCGTCGCGCGCTACGGCGGCGAGGAGTTCGCCTGCATCCTGCCCGGCATCAATGCCGACACGGCCGCCGGCGCCGCGGAGCGGCTGCGCACCGCCGTGCTGGACCTGGGGCTGCCGCATCCGCATGGGCTCCCCGGTGCGCTGCTGAGCGCAAGCGTCGGCATCGCCACCTGTGCCGCGCCGGCGCCCGCGTACCGCGCGCGCTTGCTGGCAACGGCCGATGCCGCGCTGTACCGGGCCAAGCAGCTCGGGCGCAACCGGGTTGAGGTGGCCGACGCAGCGGTTGCGCAGGGCTGATTGATCGATGCCCTTGACGTCGGGTTTCGCTGCACTGATCAGCGGCGCAACGCGATGCTCCCGCGCGTCGGCCGGTCGGCGGCCCACCCCGCGGCGCTGGGAATCTGCCCTAACCGCAAAATCGGGTGCCATTTCCGGATTTGACGCGTCGCGCGGTAGGTCTCGATTGCGTTACCGTGGAGCAATGTCGGCGTTCGGCTGATATCGGCGCCAAACAGGGCAACGTTTTCCCTCGACTCCCAAGTAGTTGTACTAAGCTCGCTTGCTGCACCGGCACCGGCACCGGCACCGGCACCGGCACCGGCACCGGCACCGGCACCGGCACCGGCCCAAGCCTTGAGGTTCGCTCTGCCATGGATGCTCGACTCCGACCGACACCCTACCCAGATCCCGCTCACTTGACCGCGCCCTCCGTCCCGGCCCGGATCCTCGTCGTCGATGACGAGGAGACGACACGGCTGTACGTCTCGGGGCTGCTCGAAAAAGAGGGCTATGCGGTCAGCACCGCGGCCTGCGGCGCCCACGCGCTGGCGGCGGCGGCAGAGCGGCCGGACCTGATCCTGCTCGACGTCATGCTGCCGGACGCCGACGGCTTCGCGCTCTGTCGGGAGCTGCGGGCAGAGGCCGCCACCCGCGACATCCCGGTAATCTTCCTGACCGCGAAGGGCGATGAGCCCGAGATCGTCCGCGGCTTCGAGTCCGGCGGCGTGGACTACATCGTCAAGCCCTTTGCCGTGGCGGTGCTGCTGGCCCGGGTCGGCACGCATGCGACGCTGTCGCAGCTCTCGCGGGGCCTTTGCTCGGCGCTCGACGACCGCACCGAGCGGCTGCAACAGGCGAACCTGCGCCTGCGCGAGCTCAATGTCGAGATGGCCACGTTGGACGAGCGCCAGCGTCGACAGCTCGCCCAGCAATTGCACGACACCACGATCCAGCAACTGGTGCTGACGCGCATTCTGTTGGAGGGCGAGGTGGATCTCGCTCAGCGCCGCGATCAGCTCGTGGACCTCGTCGCCGGGTCGATCCGCCAGCTACGCTCGCTGGTGTTCGAGCTGAGCCCGCCGTTGCTGCGCAGCGGCGGGCTCTATCCGGCGCTGGAATGGCTCGCTGGAGAGGTGCGCGAGCAGTGGGGGCTTGAGGTGATCTGCGAGCGCGAGGGCGCGCTGCCGCCGCTCGCCGATGCCCTGGTGGTGACGCTGTTTCAGGGCGCGCGGGAGCTGCTGATCAACGCCGCGAAGCACGCGGAGGCGCAGCGCGCGACGCTGTCTGTGCGCTGCGACGGCGCCGTGTTGACGCTCTGCATCGCCGACGACGGCCGCGGCTTTGACCCGGACTGGCTCGCCCGGCAGGCCAGCGGCGGCGGTATCGCCTGCGCGGCGCCGCCGCCCCGTAACCCGGCCGGCGGCTTCGGGCTCTACAGCCTGCGCTCGCGCATCGAGCTGCTCGGCGGCTGCCTCACGCTGTGCAACGGCCGCGCCCGCGGCGCCGAGGTCGGCCTCAGCATCCGCGTCGATGCGGCCGCGGGAGAGCGCGGCGGCTGACCGGATGACCCGCCGCGCCGCGTCGGGCCCGCGTGCGCGACGAGGGGGCAGGAATGCGCGGCATGGCGGGTCTGCGCGCCTCAACTGTCGGCTGGCACCAGCACCGGCAGTGCCCGCGGCAGCAGGTCGAATTCGAGCGGCGTGCCGAAGCGCTCGCGCTCGCCGTCGAGCAGCGCGGTCGTGGACAGCAGCCGCGAGGTCAGTATCCGCGCGCGTCTGCAGGTGCGCTGGAACACCCGCGGCTCCTCGCCCCAGGTGCCGGAGATCAGGCTCATCGCGAGGCGCGGCAGGTCGTACAGAGGGCCCTCGGTGACGCCGTAGACGCCGAGCTCTGCGCCATCGAGCACCGGGCGCGCCGGGTAGAGACCCGGCCTGGGCGCTAGCGGGTTATTGGTGACCACCAGCGCGCGGGTGGTCAAGGTCAGCGGGGCATCATCCAGGTGCAGGCGCACGCGCTGGAACGGATAGCTGCGCAACACCCAGTAGGCCTTGCGCAATAGCCGCGGCAGGATGCGCCAGGTGCCGACGCCGCGCGCCGCCTCGCGCGTGCGGGCGAGCTGTGTGGTCATGCCGAACATGGCCGCGCACAGAAACGGCCGGCCATTGCAGCGGGCCACGTCGATGCGGCGCACGTCGGCGCCTTGTCCGAGCGCCGCGACGGCATCGGCGGGCGTGAGCGGCAGCCCCAGGTCCCGCGCCAGCAGGTTCGCGGTGCCGAGCGCTACAATGCCGAGCGCGACATCGCGCCCGAGCACCCTGGTTGCCAGCGTGCGCACGGTGCCGTCGCCGCCGAAGACATACAGGCGCTTAGCCCCGGCGTCGAGCAGGTCATCGAGGCGCCGGCGCCAGCCGGGCTCCGCCGCGACCTCCGGAAAGGGCAGCGTGGTGGTCTCGGTGCCGGCTGCCGCGAGGCGCCCTGCGAGCTCACGCATGAGCGCCGGGGCGTCGCCGGCCTGCCCGGCACGGGTGTTGCCTACGATGATGGCGTTGTCGCTCATAGCCGTTCCAGCCGGACCACTGCAGGGTGCCGGGCGACGGCAGGCGGCATTGGCCAGGACAACGGAGCATTGCGCTCGGGAGATAACGACATGGTGGAAGTGGGCGGTTTTTTCGGTTTCCTGCTGCTGGTTCTTATCGTCTACGCCGTCGTGAAGACGGTGCAAAGCGACGCGAGTACCCTCGGCAAGGTGATCTGGGTGGTGCTGCTGCTGATGCTGCCGTTACTCGGCTTCATCCTCTGGCTCCTGTTCGGACCGAAGCGCTAGCACGCCATATCAGCGTCTATGGGGATGTTGTTGCCGGCAAGGCCCGCGGGCCAACCGGCAATAAGCGCGCGCCGAACGCGAGCGCGAAGCGACCCAAGGGCCGAACTGATTAGAAGATGTTTCAGCCAACCGGCTTCTTGGCCTGAAAACCATCTGAAAAACAAACAGACACGCTGAATCTGCCATGAATCGGTGCCGCAGGCCGAAATTTGGGTTGAGATCATGCGGCTGGGGTGTGCTGGCTGATGATTGTATCTAATCAGGAGGGCCGATGAGCCCCCCTCGGCCCTCGGCCCTCGCCCCTTCGCCCTTAGTACATATGCTGTCCACCATTCACCGACAGCGTCGCTCCGGTGATGTAGCTCGCCTCGTCGGCGACCAGGAACAGCACGCTGCGGGCGATGTCCTCGGGATGGCCCAAGCGCCCCACCGGGATGCGCTTGATGATCTTCTCGAGCACGTCCGGCGGCACCGCGCGGACCATCTCCGTGTCCACATAGCCCGGGGCGACGGCGTTGACGGTGATGCCCTTGGCGGCGCCCTCCTGCGCCAGCGCCTTCGTGAAGCCGTGGATGCCGGACTTGGCCGCGGCGTAGTTCACCTGGCCGTATTGGCCGGCCTGGCCGTTGACGGAGCCGATGTTGACAATGCGCCCGAAGCCGCGGTCGCGCATGCCTTCGATGACCGCGTGGCAGCAGTTGAAGCAGGAGCTCAAATTGGTGTCGATGACGGCCTGCCACCTGTCGTGCGTCATCTTGTGCAGGGTGCCGTCGCGGGTGATGCCGGCGTTGTTGACCAGGATGTCGATGGGGCCGTTATCCTGCTCCACCGCCGCGATGCCGGCGGCGACGGCGTCGAAGTCGCTCACATCGAACTTGTAGGCCGGGATGCCGGTGCGGGCCGTGAACTCCTGCGCCGCCTTGTCGTTGCCGCCGTAGTTGGCAGCCACCTTGTAGCCCGCGTCTTTGAGGGCAATGCAGATTGCCTCGCCGATGCCGCGGGTGCCGCCTGTGACCAATGCTGTTCTCACGATAATGTCCTCACTCTCGTTGTTTTGATAGACAGACGCGCCCGGGTTGCGTGAAGCGGTCCGGGACGCATCCAGGAACAACCGCGAGCGGCGCCGCGCCGGGGCCGACGCCGCCGCCGGATCGGCCGCGATGGTAGCGCAGCTATCCCGATGGATGGCAGCGCGAAGGAATCGCTAAACTGCGGGCGGACGGGAGGTGCCGCAATGCCTCCCCAGCGGCCGTCAGAGCCGCAAGGTCTGTCATCGACAGCGGGCAGCGCCGGGACAGCACCGCGCCGCCCGTCACTACAACACCAAAGGCTTCTGCGCCAGCCCGGCGCGGAGGGTTCAGGAGGACCCGGTCTCATGCTGACCAAAGACCGCATCACTGCTGTCGTCACGACCCTGTTTGTCTGGAGCCTCGCTGGCGCGCTGTTCGGCGGGCTCTTCATCGGTCTCTACGAGGTGCTGCGGGTGCTGGGGCTCGCCCATTGGCAGCCCGTGGTGCTCGCGGCGGTGGCCGCCGCCATGACCACGGCGGCCTTCTACAGCGCGATGCCGGTGGCGCTGCTCGGTGCCATGGCCGGCGTTGTGGCCTCCATCGGCTATCTCATCGTCGCCGGGCCGAGCCTGGACCTCGGCGTCATGGCCGCCGCCGCCGCGGGGCTCGGGCTGCTCGGCGGCGCATTCTACGCGTGGACGTCCGAGGGCGGCTCGCGACCGCTGGCGGAGACGCTGACGGGGCTCCTGGCGGGTCTCGGCGCCGGTGCGCTGCTGGCGCTGGTGCTCTGGCTTTCGCCCGCGCCGGTCGGCACCTTCGTCATGGCCGCCGGCATCGTCGCGCTGGTGGGCTCGCTGTTCCAGTTGAACGAGCACTGGATCGTGCAGGTCTGCCACGGCTGGCTGCCGGGTGTCGTCGCCGCACCGGTGGTGGCGGCGCTGATCGCGGCCGTGGTGGCCGCGAGCGTCTGGATGCTCGCCGGCACCGCGGCGGCGGCGCTCGACCTGGCCACCAAGAGTGCCGTGGACATGGTGCTCGCGGAGGTGCCGCGCGGCTTCGTCGGTGGCATGCTCGGCGGCGCCGTCACCGGGGTGGTGCTGGAGGTCCTGGGCTTTCGGCTGGAGGAACGGCGGACGGTGTGACTGGGCGCTGCCTCGATGAGGCCTGTGACTTGATGAGGCCTGCGACTTGCTTATGCTTTGGGTGAGCCCTTTCTGTGGCTCATCCGCAAGCACTCGTCGCCGTCAAGGCGTCCAGGTGCCCCCACCGCCCGGCAGGAGGAGCAGCCCATGGCCATGATTATCAGCGCCCTGTTCGATGAAGAGCGCACCATCGAGAACGCCGTGCAGGACTTGGTCGGCGTCGGCATTCCGCGGGACCGGATCGCGACGCAGCCCGAGCACAAGCGCGTCAGCGTCACCATCGGGGAGCAGGCGGAGCCGGAGATTACCGAGATCCTGAACCGCCACCAGCCGACCGAGCTGCACACGCGCACGCTGGCGTGAGCCCGTGCGGCCTCGCCCGCGGGAACGCTGCCGGCCCGCGACGCTCGGCCGCGAGCACCCGGTGCGCAGCCCGGTCTCGGCGCTTTTCACCCAAGCACCGGGCGATTTCGCACGGGCATACCCTGTCGTGCTGTCCGGCTTGGCCGCTGCGACCGACTGCGGCATGGCCGGCGGGCGGGTGGCGCGGCTCTTGCTGCCTGCAACAGGCACCCGCGTGCCGGGCGTCGGCCGGCTTGGCGGCGACCGGTTCACGCAGGTGCCGTCCTTCAATCCACTGACGGAGGCAGACCGCATGGCCCCGAGCAAGCGCATTCCGAGACAGCAGCAGCAGGCGCAGGCGATCGTTGCGCCGGACACCGTCGATACGTCTGCGGCCGAGACGTCCGCGGCATCGGACACCGCCGACGCAGCGGCGAGCGCCGCGGAGGTTCCGCGCTATACCGCCATCGCCGAGACCGCCTATTACAAGGCCGAGCAGCGCGGCTTCGAGCCCGGTAACGACCAACAGGACTGGTTCGAGGCCGAGCGCGAGCACGACGTGCACAAGCAGCAAGGGGGCACCTGATGCAGCAGCCGCTTGAGGTCAACTTCCATGACGTCCCGCGCTCGGACTGGAGCGTCGAGTTGATCCGCGAGCGCGCCGAACGGCTGGAGCAATACAACGACCACATCACCTCCTGTCGGGTCATCGTCGCGCAGCCGCACCAGCACCAGCACAAGGGCCGGTCATTCCGGGTCAGCGTCGCGGTGCGGGTGCCGCGCCACGCCGCGCTGGTGGCCGTCGAAGAGCCCACCGTCGTCGAGCAGGGGCGCGGCGAGCTCAGGCCAGTCATCAGCGCCGCCTTCGATGCCGTGGAGCGGCAACTGCGCACCCTGGGCGGTACCAACCGCCGCGACGTGCTCGCGCCCGCCGAGGGCGAGGACCGCGGGCTCGTGGTCCGGCTGTTCGAGGACGACGGCTACGGCTTCCTGCGCACGCCGGAGGGCCGCGAGGTCTACTTCCACGAGCACGCCGTGCTGCACGGCGACTTCCGGCGGCTCGCCGTCGGCACCGAGGTCCGCTTCGTGGCCGAGCAAGGCGAGGCCGGGCCCCAAGCGAGCACGGTGCAGCTCGTCAACAAGCCCGGCGAGCGCGAGACCGACGCCACCCGCGACCGCGACGACGTGCCGCCGGGCTGGCGGAACACCGACGCGCGCGCCTGAGCCCCTCGGCACCCACCGGGGCACGGCTCCCAGAGCCGTGCCCCGGCTGCCGCCTGTCGTCGATCCATCGTGCCGAACCCCGTCAAGACCTTGGTCCAGGACGATGGCTGGGTCCACCTGTCCCTCGGGCTCGCCGGGAACATCAGTTTCCTCTGCGGCAGCATCCTGTTCCTGCCGGGGGTGGAGCCCGATCGAACGATCGGCGTCTGGTGCTTCATCACCGGCTCCGGCCTCATGCTGATTGGCGCACTCGGCCGGCTCCTGGTCGAGCTGTGGATGGAGTCGCCCGGGTTAACGTCTCGTAATGCGCGGGAAGGGCGCGGTTAAGGGCGATTGCGGCACACTGTGCCCGCATATCGGCTGCGGAGCGCGCCTGCGCGCGGCCGACGTACCCTTATGACCTCTGAGGAGCACCGATGACCGACCCCAGTCCGCTCAGCGACCGACCGCGCGGCAGCGCCGCCCGCAGCGAGAACCAGGCCGCCTTCGCGCGTCTGCGGGCCGATCTGCGCGGGCGCATCGTCGGCCAGGATGCACTGATCGAGCGGCTGTTGATCGCGCTGCTCGCCGACGGCCACCTGCTGGTGGAGGGCGCGCCGGGGCTCGCGAAGACCACCGCCGTCAAGGAGCTGGCCGCGCGCATCGAGGGCGACTTCCAGCGCGTGCAGTTCACGCCGGACCTGTTGCCGGGCGACCTCACCGGCACCGATATTTATCGCGCTGAGACCGGCACCTTCGAATTCCAGCGCGGGCCGCTGTTTCACAACCTGATCCTCGCCGACGAGGTGAACCGGGCGCCGGCCAAGGTGCAGTCCGCGCTGCTGGAGGCGATGGGCGAGCGCCAGATCACCGTGGGCGGGCGCACCTATGCGCTGCCGGCGCCGTTTCTGGTCATGGCGACGCAGAACCCCATCGAGCAGGAGGGCACCTATCCGCTGCCGGAGGCGCAGCTTGATCGGTTTCTGATGCACGTGAAGGTCGGCTACCCGGACCCGGCGACGGAGCGCAGCATCCTGGACATCGCCCGCGCCGAGGCGCGCGGGCGGCTGCGACACGCCGGCGATGAGGCGCCCGTCATCGGCCATGCGCAGGTGCACGCGGCGCGCGACGAGGTGATGGACCTGCACATGGCCGAGCAGTTGGAGGAGTACCTGATTCAGCTCGTGCTCGCGAGTCGCGACCCGGCGCCCTACGACGCCGGGCTCGCGCGGCTGGTGGACTACGGCGCGAGCCCGCGTGCGACCATCGCGCTCGACCGCTGCGCCCGTGCCCATGCCTGGCTGCGCGGGGCGGAGTTCGTGACGCCGGAGGACGTACACGCGGTGGCTTACGACGTGCTGCGCCACCGCGTGCTGTTGAGCTACGCCGCGGAGGCGGAAGGCATGGATACGGATGCGTTCACCGCGGCGTTGATTGAGCGAGTCCCTGCTTTGTGAGGGGCTAGGGGCTAGGGGCTAGGGGCTAGGAGGGCCCAGCACCCAGCGCCCAGCACCTAGCACCTAGCACCTAGCACCTAGCACCTGACCCCCTAGCACCTGTGAAAGACATCCGCGTCGATGCCGATGAGCTGATCGGGCTGCGGGCTCGGGCCGAGCGGCTGCGGCTGCCGCCGCGCAGCACCGCGCGTTCGGCGCTGGCCGGTGGGCATGGCTCGCGCTTTCGCGGGCGCGGCATGGACTATCGCGAGTCGCGCCACTACCAGCCCGGCGACGACATCCGCAACATGGACTGGCGCATCACGGCGCGCGCCGGCGATGCGCACGTGAAGGTGTTCGATGAGGAGCGCGAGCGGCCGGTGGTGCTGCTGCTCGACTTCGGCCCCAGCATGTTCTTTGCGAGCCGGGGCGTGTTTAAGTCCGTGCAGGCGGCCAGGCTCGCGGCGCTCATCGGCTGGTCCGCCATCGCCCGCGGTGATCGCATCGGCGCGCTGATCTTCAACGGCGGCCACACGGAGCTGTCGCCGCGCGGCGGGCGCCGCGGCCAGATGCGGCTGATTCGGGCGCTGGCCGAGGCCGGTGATCCGCGGCGGCTACTGCACCTGGTGGAGAACGATGCCGACGGCGTCGGCGGCCGGCCCCACGGCGGCTCGGGCGGCGGCCTTGGCGACGCGCTGGTGCGACTGCGCCGGGTCGCGCGTCCTGGCAGCCTGGTCATCCTGTTGTCCGACTTCTACCGCATGGACGCCGACAGCAGCCGGCACTTGACGCAGCTCGCGCGGCACAACGATGTGCTCGCGGTGCAGATTCTGGACGCGCTGGAGCTGGCGCCGCCGCCGCCCGGGCGTTACGGCGTCAGCGACGGCCGCCGCCGCGGCCTGTTCGATGCCGCCGACCGGCGCGAGCGTGCGCGCTGGCAGTCGCACTTCGATGCCCACCATGCCGCCGTGACGGCGCTGACCGAGGGCAACGGCGTGCCGCTGGTGCGCTGCATGACCGACGCCGACCCCGCCGCGACCTTGACGGAGCTGATGCGCGCGCAGCGCCGCAGCGCGAGCCGCCGGGCCGGGGCATCGCAGCCGGAGTCCGCCGCATGAGCACGCCCGCCATGACCTCCCCGCCGCCCGGCCACGCGGCCGTCGCGCCGGCACCGCCACCGTCGCAGGAGCTTAAGCTGCGCGACATCCACGTCCCGGGCGCGCCGCCGGCTTGGCCGCCGGCACCGGGCTGGTGGCTCGTGGTGCTGCTGCTCCTGGGTGCGCTGGGCTACGGGCTTTGGCGGCTGCGCAAGCGCTGGCTCGCCCGTCGCCGCCGGGAGCGGATCATCGCGCAGCTCGATGGGCTCGCGGGCGAGCGTTGCGGCCCGGCCCTGGTCGGCGCCGTGTCTGCGCTGCTCAAGCGCGCGGCGCTGAGCCGCTACGCCCGCACCGACGTGGCGCCGCTCACCGGCGCCGCCTGGCTCGCCTTTCTGGATCGCACCGGCGGCGCCGGCGGCTTTCGCAACGGTCCGGGGCAGGTGCTCGCCGATGGCGCCTATGCGCCGACGCGCGACTGCGACGCCGAGGCGCTGCTCGCACTGGCCCGACGCTGGCTGAGGCAGAACCTGTGAGCTTCGAATTTGCACATCTTTGGGCGCTGTTGCTGCTGCCGCTGCCGCTGCTGGCGCGGCACCTGCTGCCGCCTGCCGAGACTGGCGTCGGCGCGGCGCTCTGCGTGCCGTTTTTCGGCGCGCTCATGGATGCCGAGCGCCGGCGCGTGCCTGCGCCGCGCCTCGTCGCGGTCCTCGCCGTTGCCGCCTGGGGGCTGTTGGTGCTGGCCGCGGCGCGCCCGCAGATGGTCGGCGAGCCGGTGGCGCTGCCGCTGGAGGGCAGAGATCTGATGCTCGCCGTAGACATCTCGGGCTCCATGCGGGAGGAGGACATGGTCATCGGCGGGCGCATCGTGGACCGGCTCACCGCCGTGAAGGCGGTCGCCGGCGACTTCATCGAGCGCCGCCAGGGCGACCGCATCGGGCTCATCCTGTTCGGCCAGCAGGCCTATCTGCAGACGCCGTTGACCTTCGACCGCAACACCGCCCGCACGCTCTTGTTCGAGGCCGCCGTCGGGCTCGCCGGGCGCGAGACGGCCATCGGCGATGCCATCGGCCTTGCGATCAAGCGCCTGCGCGACGCCGAGACCGACGAGCGGGTGCTGATCCTGCTCACCGACGGCGCCAACACCGCCGGCAGCATCCGCCCGCAGAAGGCCGCCGAGCTCGCCGCCGGCGCCGGCGTGCGCATCCACACCATCGGCGTCGGCGGCGACCCGCAGAGCGCCTTCGGGCTCACGCTCGGGCGCAATCCACTGGACGAGGCGACGCTCAAGGCCATCGCCGACACCACGGGCGGGCGCTACTTTCGGGCGCACGATGTCGGCGAGCTGCAAGCGATCTACTCCATGCTCGACGAGCTGGAGCCGGTGGAGTCCGACCGCGCGACCTTTCGACCCGTCGACGAGCTGTTCGGCTGGCCGCTCGGCGCGGCGCTGCTCGTGAGCGCGCTGGCGGCAGCGGGCCGCGGCGGGCTGCTCGGGGAGCTCGGCTGATGACTTCGGCTGTGTTGCTTCACCCGCTGGCCGCCGCCCGCGCGCCGAGGAGGTCCGGTCATGCTCGCTGACTTCCATTTCCTGCAGCCGCTGTGGTTCCTGGCGCTGCTGCCGCTCGCCGGCCTGCTCGTGCTGCTGCTGCGCCACCGCGGCGCCGGCGGCGCCTGGCGCGGGGTCGTCGACGAGCGGCTTTTGGCCGCGCTGATGGTCGCCGGCGACGACGGGCAGCGCCGCTGGCCGCTGGTGCTGCTCGGCGTGGGCTGGCTCGTGGCGGTGGTCGCACTTGCGAACCCGACCTTCGAGCGCATGCCGGTGCCGGCCTTTCGCGACGCCGCCGCGCGGGTCGTTGCGCTGGACCTGTCCCAGTCCATGCTCGCCGATGACCTGGCGCCGACGCGCCTCGCCCGCGCGCAGCTCAAGGTCGAGGACATCCTGCGTCGCAGCGCCGACGGGCAGGTGGCGCTGGTGGCCTTCGCCGGCGACGCCTTCGCGGTTGCGCCGCTCACCGACGACGCCGACACCATCCGCGGCATGCTGCCCGCGCTGTCGCCGGAGATCATGCCGGCGCAGGGCAGCCGCGTCGACTTGGGGATTTTGCAAGCGCTGGGGCTGCTGCGCCAGGCCGGCGCCCGCGACGGCGAGGTCGTGCTGATCACGGACGGCGCCGGCGGCCCGCGCGCCCGCGCCGCGGCGGCGGAGCTGCGCCGGGCCGGGCATCGGCTCGCGGTCATCGGCGTCGGCACGCCGCAAGGGGCGGCAGTGCCCGGCGTGCGCACGTCCCGGGGGAGCGTCACGGTGCGGCTCGACGACGGCGACCTGCGCTCCCTGGCCAGCCACGGCGGCGGCGACTATGCGCGCATCAGCGCGGATGACGCCGACCTGCGCGCGGTGTTGCGCAGCGGCGGCCAGGGCCGCGTGCGCGAGGACGGCAAGCCGATGCAGACGGACATCTGGCGCGAGCTCGGCCCCTGGGTCGCGCTGGCGCTGGTGCCGTTCGCGGCGCTCGCCTTCCGCCGCGGCTGGGCGCTGCCGGCGCTGCTGCCCGGGTTGTTGCTGCTGCAGTTGGGCCTGCTCGCACCGGCGCCGGCCTATGCGGACGCGGCGAGTGCCGCCGACGGCGGCGCGGCGCCGACGCTCATCGAGCGTTGGCGCGACCTCTGGCAGCGGCGCGACCAGCAGGCCGCCGGCGCGCTGGCCCGCGGCGACTATGAGCGGGCGCTCGGGCTGGCGGACGACCCGGCCCGCGCCGGTGCCGCCAGCTATCGACTCGGCGACTTCGGCGCCGCGGCCCAGTCCTTTGCGAGCGGCGACGGCGCAGTCGATCACTACAACCGCGGCAACGCACTGGCGCAGTCCGGGCGGCTCGACGACGCCATCGCCGCCTACGATGCCGCGCTGGAGCGCGCGCCGGACCTGGACGACGCGCGCTTCAACCGCGAGCAGGTCGAGGCGCTGAAGCAAATGCAGGAGCAGCAGCCCGATCCCGACGACAGCAGCCAGGACGGCGATCGGCAGGACGGCGGCGAGCAGGACGGCCAATCCGGCGACAGCGCCGGCCAACAGGGCGGCGAGTCCGACGGCGAGCAGTCCGGCGGCGGCGCGGACGGCGAGAGTGCCGACAATGACAGCGGCGACGGCGAGGACTCGGCAGCACCGGAGCCGGCCGATGGCCAGGGTTCGGAGCCCGCGCCGCAGCAGGCCGGCGGCGCCGAGCCTGACCGCGCCGGCGCCGGCGGTGGCGACGAGGAACAAGAAGACGAGGAACAAGAAGACGAGGAACAAGAAGACGAGGAACAAGAACAGGCGTCTGCCGACACCGGCAGCGAGCAGGCAACCGGAGACGGCAGCGGCGCGGAGCAGGGTCGCGAATCGGCCGAGGAGCGCGCCGCGCGTCAAGACCGTGAGGACCAAGCCGCGCAGGACTACCGCGACGAGGCGGCGGCAGCCCAGCCCGGCGACGGTGACAGCGCTGCCGAGGACGGCGCTGGGTCCGCCGGCGGCGACAAACTCGCCGCACGCGAGGAGCAGGAGGCCCGCCGCGCGGCGGACCAGTGGCTGCGGCGCATCCCGGATGATCCGGCCGGGCTGCTCAGGCGCAAGTTCCTGTATCAATATCAGATGCGTGCCGGCGGCGGCGGCGGGCTGGCGGAGGATCCCTGGTGAGTGATTTGCTCGTTGGCGCATTGAACCAAGGGGCAAGGGCCAAGGGGCAAGGGCCAAGGGCCAAGGGCCAAGGGCCAAGGGCCAAGGGCCAAGGAGGACTCCCTCGGCCCTTGGCCCTCGCCCCTTCCCTCAGGTGTCGTCGTGAAACTTGACTCATCGGCACGCATTCTGTGCCCCCGCGCATCGAAGATTCCGCGAGCTGGAACCATGCACAAGCTGCTCTATCCGAAGTCCCCGGCCGTTCTGCTCGCGCTGGGCCTGCTGCTTTGGGCATCCGCGGCCAGCGCCGCCGTCACGGCCCGCTTCGACCGCACCGAGGTCTTCGACGGCGACACCGTGACGCTCTTGATCGAGGCGGACGGCGTCGGCGGCGCGGCGCCGGATCTGAGCGTGCTGAACAAGGACTTCGACGTGCTCGGCACCAGTTCCGGCAGCCGTATCCAAATCGTAAACGGCAGGCAGAGTGCGACCCGGAGCTGGCAGGTAACGCTGGCGCCGAAGCGTTTGGGCGTCGTCGTCGTGCCGCCGATCGCGGTGGGCAGCGAGCGCACGCCGGCGCTGGAGCTCAGCGTCGCGGAGCAGCCCGAGACGCCGTCCGGCGGCCCCGGTGACGAGCTGTTCCTGGAGGTCGAGGTCGGCATGGACGGCGACACCGTGCTGGTACAGCAGCAGGTGCCGCTTGCGGTGCGGCTCTACACGACGCTGCCGCTGCGCGGCGGCGAGCTCAGCGAGCCGCGCCCGGAAGGGGCCGTGCTGGAGCGCCTTGGGGAGGACGTGCGCTACGAGACCACCCGCAACGGCCGCCGCTATCAGGTCATTGAGCGCCGCTTCAGCCTGAGCCCGGAGCAGAGCGGCGAGCTGCGCATCCCGCCCGTCACCTTCACCGGCGAGCGCGAGACGAGCGGCGGCCGACCCTTTGCCGACGACCGCCTCGCGCAGTTGTTCCGCGACCCCGTGTTCGAGCGCTTCGGCCACCGGCTGTTCGAGCGGGGCGAGCCGGTGCGGGCGCGCTCACGCGCCGTCACGCTCGAGGTCGAGCCGCAGCCCCAGGGCTTCGGCGGCCCGCATTGGCTGCCGGCGCAAGAGCTCGCCATCGACGACTCGTGGGAACGGGCTCCGCCCGCGCTCGCGAACGGCGAGCCGGCGACCCGCACGCTCACCATCACGGCCACCGGGCTCGCGGGCTCGCAGATCCCCGAGATCGACGTGGCGGTGCCGGATGGCGTCAAGCGCTACCCGGGCGACGTGGAGGCCGAGACCCGCACCGACGGCAAGGCGCTGTTCGGCGTCAGCCGCCAGCGCATCACGCTGATGCCGACCCGCGGCGGCACGCTCGTCTTTCCGGAGATCCGGCTGCGCTGGTGGGACGTGGATGCGGGCGAGGAGCGCGTCGCGGTGGTGCCGGCCCGGCGCTTGGAGGCCGCGGGGCCGGTGGATGGGCCCTGGCAGGCGGGCGTGCCGGAGCAGGCGGCTGCGGGAGCTGCCGCGGATGCTGGCGCCGCGGTGGCGGACGAGCCGGTGAGCCGGGTCACCGGGCCGCGGCGACCGCTCGGCTGGCTGGTGTCGATGGCGCTGGCGGCCGGGGTCGTGGGGCTGCTCTGGCCCTGGCGGTTCCGGCTCCTGGCGCTGGCGCAATGGCTGGGGGCCTTGCTGCAGCGGGGCCGGGAACGGCTCGCCGCCGTGGCGGCTCGGCCCACCGCGGCCACTGCCGATGCCGCAGCGGCAAGCAGGGTCGGCGTACCTGCCGCGGCGGCGGCCTCGTACCGCGCCGCGCGGAGCGCCGGCCCCGAGCCGCTCGCGGCAGTGCGCGCGGCCTGCGCCGCAGATGATCCACGGGCCGCGGCGGCGGCGCTGCTGGCGCTCGCGCGCCGGCGCTGGCCCGGTACGGCGCCGGCGAGCCCGGGGGCTGTCGCGGTTCGCCTCGCTGCGGAAGGCAATGCCGCTGCGCAGCAGGCTGCGGCCGAGGTGCGGGCGCTGGAGGCGGCGCTGTACGGCCCGGAACCGGGGGCATGGCGCGGTGGCGCGCTGATGGAGGCCCTGTCGGCGCTGCTCGCGGCGGACGGTCGCGCCCCCCGGCCGCCGGGCGACGTCGGCGACGCACCGCTCGCGCCGCTGTATCCGGATAGGCGCTGATCCATCGCGGATCGCTGCCGTGGGCGCCGTCGCCTGCCAGCGAGCGGACCGATTCCGGTTCGCGCAGTGATCACGGTGCCGCGCCGTGCCGCGCGCCGAGGGGCGAAGCGTCAGCAGCCGTCGCCGTCGGGGCCGGTGCAGCCGGGCCGGGCGGCGACCGCCGCGGGGCTGGGGGCAGTGACGGACGGCGCCGGGCGCAGGCCGGTGGTGATGCGGGTGGTCAGGCGCTCGCTGCCGCGCATCAGCTCGATCGCCAGCTCGGTGCCGTCGCCCGCGGCGCTGATGCGCTTGCGCAGCGCGGGCGACGACGGCACCGCTTCATCGCCGATTTTGACGATGACATCGCCGGCGCGGAGGTCCGCGGTGGCGGCGGGGCTCTCCTCCAGCACGCGCGTGACGAGCACCCCCTCGCGCGTGCGCAGGCCGAAGCGCTGGGCGAGCGTCGCATCCAGCGTGCGCGCGCCGATGCCGATCCAGCCGCGGGTGACGTTGCCGTGGGCAGCGATCTCGCGAACGACCTCCATGGCGCGGTCCGATGGGATCGCGAAGGCGACGCCCTCGGAGCGGCCGCTGTCCGACATGATGGCCGTGTTGATGCCGACGAGTAAGCCGCGGGTGTCGATGAGTGCGCCGCCGGAATTGCCGGGGTTGACCGGGGCGTCGGTCTGGATGAAGTCTTCGATCTCCGTCAGCCCGAGATCATCGCGCCCGGTGGCGCTGACAATGCCCTGACTCACGGTCTGATCCAGCCCGAAGGGGTTGCCGATGGCGAGCACGACGTCGCCCGGGCGCAGCCGTTCGGGCTCACCGACGGCGATGGCCGGGCCCACGGGCTCCGTGATGCGCAGTACGGCGAGGTCCGTCGCGGCGTCGACGCCGAGCAGCTCGGCCGCCTGAATGCCGTGCCCCGGTGCCTCGACGCCGATGGCGTCCGCGCCGATGACGATGTGGCCGTTGGTCACCAAGAGGCCGTCGTCCGACACCACCACCGCCGAGCCGCGGCTCAGGCCCGGGGTCGCGCCCGGCTGCGGCAGGGGCGTCGCGGCGGGGCCGAGCCGCTGGCCGAACACGCGCACCACCGACGGCGCCGCGCGCGCCACGGCATCGGCGTAAGATGCGGGGGCCGCGAGGTGCTCGGCGACCGGCGGGGCGCCGCCGAGCCCGCCGGCGCCCAGCACCAGCGCGAAGGCGACACAGAGCGCGCCGGCGCCGAAGCCGAGCCCGAAGGCGGCACTTAACGCGGCGATTGTTTTGAGCCGATCGGTCATGCCGGGTAAGCTAGCATGCTGTTTCCGCCGGCGCATGTCGGCCGCCGGGTGTGTCGCACCGAGTTTCCAGGCGTTGCTGTTCGCTGATGACTGACATCCATGCCATTGCCCGCCACTGCGACGAGCTCTTGGTCGTGGACGCGGTGAGCGACTACTGCCCGAACGGTTTGCAGGCGCTGGGCCGCCGGCCGGTGACGCGGCTTGTGAGCGGCGTGACGGCGAGCATGGCGCTCATCGAGGCCGCCGCCCGGGACGGCGCGGATGCGATCCTGGTGCACCACGGCTGGTTCTGGAAGGGCGATGACCCGCGCCTCATCGGCATGCACGGGCGGCGTGTCGCGGCATTGCTGACGGCGGGGCTGTCGCTGTTGGCCTATCACCTGCCGCTCGACCGGCATCCCGAGCTGGGCAACAACCGCCAGCTCGCGCGCGTGCTCGGTCTCCATGACCCCGGCCCCGCCGATGCCGACGGGCTGCTTTGGTGCGCGGAGCTCACAGCGCCGCTGTCCGGCCCGGCGCTCGCGGCGCACGTGGCGGAGCGGCTTGGCCGCGCCCCATTGCATGTGCCCGTGATCGAGCGCGATGTCCGCCGCATCGCCTGGTGCACCGGCGCCGCGCAGCGCTTCATTGAGCGTGCGGCGGACCTGGGCGCGGACCTGTACCTGAGCGGGGAGGTGTCGGAGCAGACGGTGCATCAGGCGCGCGAGCTCGGCATCGACTACATTGCCGCCGGCCACCACGCGACGGAGCGCTACGGGGTGGCGGCGCTCGGTGACCATGTGGCGGAGCGCTTCGGGCTCGTGCACCGCTTCGTGGACATCGACAATCCGGCCTGACGAAACAACTGACGTGGATGGGCTTTTCTGCTCTAAATCAGTGGTTTTGCGCTTTGTCGTCGTGCGACGAGACACTTTTGCGTGCAATGGAGGTCTCTTGGGCGGGGCGCGCAACCGTGCCGGACCGGCGGCAGGAAAACCTCATCGTCGCGGGGCCATCCTTGACCGGGGCTGGATCGATCACGGAAAATGCCCGATCCGTCGTGAAGAGCTTTCCGATATTCTGATTTTTTTCAATTCTCAGCCCGAAATTGCCTTGGATTCGGCTGGCTTAGGCCACCGGATCGCGGCAGATCGGGCCCAGCGGGGGTCGACCTGACAATGAACGCACAAGGTGTGGAGACCATGGATTCGCCTCCGGCGGATCCGAAGCGCAGACGGGTGCTGATCGCCGCCACGAGCGCCCTCGGCGCCGTGGGCGTAGGCTTCGTCGCGGTACCCTTCATCTCCTCGATGAACCCGAGCGCGAAGGCGCGCGCCGCCGGTGCGCCGGTGATGGCGGACGTGAGCAAGCTGGAACCCGGCGCCTTGCTGCGCGTCAAATATCGCGGCCAGCCGATCTGGGTCGTGAATCGCACCGACGAGATGCTCGCGGCGCTCCCGACCATGGACCCGAAGCTGGTGGACCCGGCCAGCGAGGTGCCGCAGCAGCCCGAGTATTGCCAGAACCCGACCCGCTCGATCAATCAATCCAAGTATTTCGTCGCCATCGGCATCTGCACCCACCTGGGCTGCGCGCCGACGTATCGCCCGGAGTTTGCACCGGACGATCTAGGCAAGGACTGGAAGGGCGGCTGGTTCTGCCCCTGCCACGGCTCGAAGTTCGACCTCGCGGGGCGTGTCTTCAAGGGTGTGCCGGCACCGACAAACCTGGTGATCCCGAAACACAAATACGTCAACGAGAACACCATCCTCGTCGGTGAGGATGAAGGAGCCGCCTGATGAGCAGCACTGAAACCACTGTCGGGAGCGAGCCCGGCATATCGCCGGCGCCGGGGGGGCTCCTCGGCTGGCTGGACAAGCGCTTCCCGGTGATGTCGGTCTGGAACGACCACCTGGCCCAGTACTACGCGCCGAAGAACATGGGCTTCTGGTCCTTCTTCGGCTCCCTCGCCCTGGTCGTCCTGGTGCTGCAGATCGTCACCGGTCTGTGGCTCGCGATGTCCTACAAGCCGTCCGCCACCGAGGCCTTCGCGTCGGTGGAATACATCATGCGCGACGTCAACTGGGGTTGGCTGATCCGCTACATGCATTCCACCGGATCGTCGTTCTTCTTCATTCTTGTGTACCTGCACATGTTCCGCGGACTCATGTGGGGCTCCTACAAGAACCCGCGCGAGCTGTTGTGGATGATCGGCGTGATCATCTACCTGGCGATGATGGCCACCGCGTTCTTTGGCTACCTGCTGCCCTGGGGCCAGATGTCCTACTGGGGTGCGCAGGTCATCGTGAACCTGTTTGCGGCGGTACCGGGTATCGGTCCGGATCTGTCCACCTGGGTGCGCGGGGACTTCGTCATCTCCGATACGACGCTGAACCGCTTCTTCGCGTTCCACTTTTTGATCCCGTTCATCCTCGTGGCGCTCGTGTTCCTGCACATCGTCGCGCTGCACACCGTGGGCTCCACCAACCCCGACGGCATCGAGATCAAGAAGGGCCCGAAGGGGAACAAGTGGAGCAAGACGGCGCCGGCGGACGGCATCCCCTTCCATCCGTACTACACCGTGAAGGACATCGTCGGCCTGATCGTGTTTGCGGCCATCTTCTCGCTGGTGGTGTTCTACGCACCGGACTTGGGTGGCCTGTTCCTGGAGCCGCCGAACTTCCAGCCGGCCGATCCATTGAAGACGCCCGAGCATATCGCCCCGGTGTGGTACTTCACGCCCTACTACGCAATGCTGCGCGCGGTGCCGCCCATCGGTGGCTCCCAGTTCCCGGGCGTTGTGGTGATGTTCGGCGCGATCTTCATCTTGTTCTTCCTGCCCTGGCTGGACCGCAGCCCGGTGCGCTCCATGCGCTATAAGGGCGTCCTGTCCAAGGTGTTCCTGGCCGCCTTCGCCGTGTCCTTCGTGGTGCTGGCGTATCTCGGCCTGAAACCGTCTAGCGATCTGTACACGCTGCTCGCGCAGATCTTCACCGTCGTGTATTTCGCGTACTTCCTGCTGATGCCGATCTACACCAAGCTGGAAAAGACCAAGCCCGTGCCGGAAAGGGTGACCTCATGAGACAAGCACTGATCGCAGGCCTGCTGCTGCTGCTGCCGTTGACCGCCGGTGCCGCCGGTGGCCATGGCCCGGACCTGCAGGATGCCAACATCGACCTTAAGGACAAGGCATCCCTGCAACGCGGTGCCAAGTACTTCGCCAACTACTGCTTGGGCTGCCACTCCCTTCAGTACATGCGCTACAACCGCATGGCGGAGGATTTGGGTATTCCGGACGATGAGTTGCGCGCGAACCTCATCTTCGGCGACTCCAACCCGGGCGACCTGATGACCATCGCGCTACGGCCCGAGGACGGTGAGAAGTGGTTCGGTACCGCGATTCCGGACCTGACGCTGGTCACGCGCTGGCGCAGCCCGGACTGGGTGTACACCTATCTCAAGAGCTATTACGCCGACGAGTCGCGTCCCTACGGCGTCAACAACATGTTGTTCCCTAAGGTCGGTATGCCCGATGCGCTGGCTGGCCTCCAGGGTGTTCAGAAGGCCATCTACGCGCACGGACATAGCAGCGGCGATGAGCATGTCGTCGGCGTCGAGCTGGTGGAGCCCGGCGCGCTGACGGAGCAGGAATACGACACCATGGTCAGAGACATCACCAATTTCCTGACCTACGTCGGCGAGCCCATCCGGCTGGAGCGTCGGAGCCTCGGCTTATACGTGCTCCTGTTCCTGGGTCTCATGTTCATCGTCGCCTTCTACCTGAAGAAGGAGTTCTGGAAGGACGTCCACTGACCGTGCGCTGGAGCCTGCGCTGAGCCGTTTCCCGCGCTGAGCTCAGCCCCGCGTCGGACGACCGCCGGCGCGGGCCTTCCCGGGGCAGGGCAGCCCCCCTCTTCCTGCATGGGTACCGTGCCCGTGCGTCAGCAGTCATCCCGCCAGCCCCACACTGAGACCATTGGACCGCGAGCGGTTCTGCCCTGACAGCGGATTGGATCGGTCCGGGCAGACCGATTTGCGATACCCGAAAGGGTGTATCCTAGCGATTCGAGGCCGTCGGCGGCTCTAAGCCCGCCCGCGCCGTCGAGCCTTGTCTTGTTCTGATTCTGCCGCGGGACGCCGGCGCCCGCTTCGGCATTGATGTGACGCCGGTTGCCACCGAGAGTTGAGGTGTGATGACGCTCTTCTCAGATCCCAAGTGCCCTTACTGCCATCGGGTGCGCATGGTCCTTGCCGAGAAAAAGATCAACATCGACGTTGTCGACGTGGATGCGCAGGACCTGCCCGCCGAGGTGATCGGCGCGAATCCCTACGGGACCGTGCCGACACTGGTTGACCGGGATCTCGTGCTCTACGAATCGCCGATTATCTTGGAGTATCTCGACGAGCGCTTTCCGCACCCACCGCTGCTCCCGGTCGACCCAGTGGCGCGGGCCAGCGCGCGCCTTTTCATGTTTCGGGTAGACCGCGACTGGTATTCGCTGATGGGGCAGATCGTGCACGGCGACGCAGAGACCGCGGCCCGTGCGCGGGACGATCTGCGCCGAAGCTTGACCGAATCTGCCGCCATCTTCGGCGCACATGCATTCTTCATGAGTGACGAGTTTTCGCTCGTGGACTGCTACGTCGGGCCATTGTTGTGGCGGCTGCCGGTGCTGCGGGTGGACTTGCCCGCCGCGGCGGCGCCCGTGACCGAGTACGCCGCCCGCCTGTTCGAGTGGCCGTCCTTCCGGCGCAGCCTGTCTGAGGCCGAGCGGGAGATGGTCTCCGACCTCGCCTGACGACCGCGGGCTTACCCTTTCGCGCAGCCGAGCCTAGCCTTTTCGCCATCACCGTGCCCCTCGGTGACCGTCATGACCTCGAACCGACCCTACCTGATCCGCGCCATCTACGATTGGATCATCGATAACGGCATGACGCCGCACCTGATGGTGGATGCGGAGCATCCTTCGTCCATCGTGCCGTTGGAGTTCGCGGACGAGGGCCGCATCGTGCTCAACGTTGCGCCGCATGCGGTGCATGGCTTCCACATCGGCAATGACCTGATACGGTTCTCGGCCCGCTTCGGCGGCCAGCCGTTCGCCATCGAGCTTGCCCCGCAGGCCGTGTTGGGTCTGTTCGCGCGGGAGAACGGGCAGGGCATGCTCTTTCCGGAAGAAGATCTGCCCGCCGACAACGACAGCAGTGCCGGGGACCCGGGGCAGGGCGAAGACGATAACGACGCCCCGAAGAAGCCCTCTCGGCCGAACCTCAGGGTCATCAAGTAACGCCACCGGCGCCCAATAGGAACGCGAAAATCGAAGGATCTCGCCGGTCTGACTCGATCCCCCCCCGCGCTCAGGGCTCGAAGCGCCCCTCTCCCGTCTCGGGCTCGGGCTCGGCATCACCCAGGCTCAAGGACTGTAGCCGTAGCCCAAGCAACACGAGCTGCCCGGGCTGGCGCTCCACCCCGTCCGCGCTGAGCTCGAAGCCATAGGTCCGACGCAGCTTGAGCCCGTCGGCCGTCCAGCGCAGCGCCAGAGCACGCAGCACCACCGCCTGGTCCAGCAACTGCACGTCGGCGCGCTCGCAGGCCCGACGCGCGTAGGCCAGCGCCAGCTCGTGCGCCCGGAGCGTATTCAGCCAGAGCCAGCCCGCCAGCAACACCAGCAAAAGCGCGCTCAGGTTGCCGACTGTCATACCCGTTCTGCACCTTCACGGCTGGCCTGCTGTTGGTCGCGCCGCGGCGAGCACAGCGGCAGGGCCTCGCCATGCCCCGCCGCCATCGCGGCTCGCGCCTCCTCTGCCGGGCCCAGCATGATGGCGATGGGATAGGTCTGCGGGCTCGCGCCAAAGGCGATCTTCAGCGCCATCGTCAGCGGCACCGACAGGAACATGCCGGCCGGGCCGAGCACGAAGCCCCAAAACACGAGCGACAGGAACACTACCAGCGTTGATAACCCGAGCCCGCGGCCCATGACGCGCGGCTCGATGAAGTTGCCGATGCCGATGTTCACGACCATGAAGCCGAGTGAGGCCAGCAGCGCGTCGTCGATGCCGAGCTTGATCAGCGCCAGCAGCACCGCCGGTACCGCGGCGATGATGGAGCCGATGGTGGGCACGAAGTTCAGCAGGAACGCGAGCATCCCCCACATGGCCGCGAAGGCGACGCCGAGAAAGCTGAGCCAAGCCCAGATCAGCAAGCCGGTGACGAGGCTGGTGCAGGCCTTGATGAACATGTACCGGTTGATGGTGAACATCACCTCGCGCAAGTGGTCCAGCGAGGCCTCCGGCGCCCGCAGCGCGGCGCGCAGCTTGCTCGGCAGGCTGTTGGCCTCGAACAGCATGAACATGACCGTGAGCAGGATCATGAAGGCGTTGGTCAGCAACGCGCCCAGGCCGCGGATGAGCTCGCCGGCGAAGCCGAAGATCCGCATGGGGTCGAACAAGGCGTTCAGCGATTCCCGCGAGACATGGACGCCGACGCCGTCAAGCCAGGTCACGAGCTCGCCGGACATGACCCGCACGCGCTGCTGGTAGATGGGCAGGCTCGCGTTGAACTCGTTTACGGAGCCCGCGAACATCGCGAGTACGGCACCGCCGGCCCCCACCAGCACCGCGACGATCAGCAGCATCGCGGCCCAGGTCGGCATGCCGTGGCTCTGCATGTACTTGAGCGGCGGCACCAGCAGCATGGCGATGAACGCTGAGAGCAGAAACAGTGTCACCATAGTCGACGCTGCCTTGAGCCCGGCAACGACGACAACGAAGGCGCCCGCAACGAGCAGGAAGCGCGCCGCCGACGTGAAGCCAATCTCCTGCGTGCGGTGCATCGGGCCGCGTCAGAACGCCGGCAGGCCGCTGTGCAGCAGCCAGACCTTGCGCGTGTCGTCCCAGCGCCAGTCCTGGCGGTCCAGCACCTGCTTGAGGCGCTGCTCGTCCTGCAGCACGTAGTCGATGCGGGCGAGTCGTAACGACTTCCCCTCGGGCGTAATCTCCGACGGGCCCACGACCTCATAGCCCGTCACGCGCACGTTCTTGAGCGCCGTGAGGTCTAGGTCCTTGCGCGCGTCCGCGTGCATCAGCTCCACGACTGCCTCCCAGTAGCCCCAGCGCACGGCCTCATGGTGGGTGTTGGCGGCGGCGAGCAGCGCCTCGGCGCGGCGGTCCTCTTGGATGGTGCCGCAGCCGGTAAGGCCGGCCTGCAGAAGCACAAGCAGGGCCGGCAGGGCGGCGAGGCGCAGTGAATTCGGCATGGCGTCCTGGGGGTGGTTATAGCGCATACCGGCGCTGCGGCAGCCTGGGAACGGCGGGGACGCTTGATGATAAACGTCGCCGGGTCCGCGGCCAACGGCAGGCTCCGGCACTGCTTCCCGGATCGAGACCTGCGGGCGACGTTGCGGCCGCTGCGCTATCATGCTCGGCCACCAAGCCGACCCGTCCGATCCCTTATCGTGCCAGACCTTCAGGACGACTCCACCCCCGCTGTGGCCTCCGGCGAGCCCTCGCGCCAGCTCACGCTGAACGGCAGCGAGGTGCAGCTCCTCGGCACCGCGCACGTCTCCCGTGCCAGCGTCGAGCAGGTGCAGGCGCTGCTCGCGCCCGGGCCGGCGGGTGCCGGCTTTGATGCCGTCGCCGTCGAGCTGTGCGAGAGCCGCTTCGAGGCCCTGTCCGATCCGGACCGGCTGCATCGCCTCGACCTGTTCACGGTGATCCGCGAGCAGCGCGTCTACGTGGTCGCCGCGAACCTGGCGCTTGCCGCCTATCAGCAGCGCCTCGCGGACCAGTTCGGCATCGAGCCCGGTGCCGAGCAGCGCGCGGCCATCCAGCTCGCGCGCGAGCAGGGGCTGCCGGTGCTGCTGGTGGATCGCGACATCGGCGTGACCTTGAAGCGCGCCGCCGCGAACCTGGGCTGGTGGAAGCGGCTCAATCTGTTCTCGGGGCTCCTCGCCGGCCTGTTGTCGCGGGACGAGGTCACCGAAGAGGAGATCGAGCGGCTGAAGCAGGGCGATGTGCTGGAGACCACCTTCGCCGAGTTCGCGCAGGATCGCCGCGAGCTCTATGTGCCGCTCATCAGCGAGCGCGATCGCTTCATGGCGGCGCGACTGCGCCAGGAGCTCAAGGGCCATGGCTATCGGCGCGTGCTCGCCGTGCTCGGCGCGGGGCACCTCGCCGGCGTCGCTGACCACATGCAAGACCCCGCCGCGCCCGATCCGGCGGAGACCATCGCCGCGTTGGAGCAGGTGCCGACGCCGTCTGGGTTCTGGCGTGTGTTTCCGTGGCTCGTGGTCGCCGTCATCCTGGGCGTCTTCGCCTACGGCTTCACGCGCAGCCCGGAGCTCGGCTGGAACCTGGTCTGGGACTGGGTGCTCATCAATGGCGCGCTGGCCGCGCTCGGCGCGGCCATTGCGTTCGCGCATCCGCTGACGGTGCTGCTCTCCTTCTTCGCCGCGCCGCTCACATCCCTAAACCCAACCATCGGCGCTGGCATGGTGGCGGGTGCCGCCGAGCTGGCGCTGCGCCGGCCGAGCGTCGGCGACTTCGCGGCGCTGCGCGATGACGTGACGACGCTGCGCGGCTGGTGGCGCAACCGCGTGTCGCACGTGCTGACGGTGTTCATCCTGGTCAGTCTGGGCTCCGCCGTCGGCACCTACGTCGCCGGCTTTCGCATCGTCGGGCGGGTGATCGGTGCGGAGTGAGGCGTCGCCGCCGTCGTCGCCGTCAGGTTGCGTCGGCCGCCGCCCGGATCAGCGGCAGCGCCGGGTCGAGGTGCTGGAAGGCATGGTCGCCGCCGGGGAAGGCCACCACCCGCGCGCAGCCGCGATAGAGCGCCACGGATGCGCGCTGGTCGATGAGCTCGTCGCCCAAGTCCACCAGCAGCGTCGTCGGCGCGAGTAGCTGCGCGCAGGGGCGGGCAGGGGTGTAGGCGCGCGTCTGATCGATGCGCTCGCGGGTCAGCACGTAGCGCTCACCCGCCGCCGTCTGCTGTTCGCTGCCGATGAAATCGCGCAGATCCAGCCAGGGCCGTAGCGCCGGGTTGATCATGAACAGATGTGCGCAGGGTACGCGGGTGATGAGCCAGCGCCCGTAGAACCCGCCCATGGAGCTTCCCACCAGCACCGGCGGGCCGTTCGCGGCCGCCACCTGCTCCAGCATCGCGGTCAGCTCGGCGACCGCGTCGTCCGGCCGGTGCGGCGCGTAGTCCGGCGCCAGCACGGGTCGTGGCGCGAGCAGCTCCCGCAGCCGGGTGGCCTTGGCGGACAGGCTGGAGCTGTTCAGCCCGTGCAGGTAGACGATCATCGCGTGACTGACCCCGAGCGTTGGGACTCCGCATTTTAGCGAGGCTTCACCCCAGCCGACGAGTCATTCACGACGACAAGGCGCTTGCAGGCAAAAGGGCCGAGGGCCAAGGGCCGAGGGAGCCCGCCTCGGCCCTTGGCCCTTGGCCCAATGCGCCGACGAGCGGGCTGCGCAAGACGAGGCGCCGTGCCCTGGTCGGTCTGAGGCGCTGCCTGCCTAGATTGCTTGCCAGCGCCGAATGCTTGCAGATGAGTCAAGTTTCACGACGACAAGGCGCTTGCAGGCAAAAGGGCCGAGGGCCAAGGGCCAAGGGAGCCCGCCTCGGCCCTTGGCCCAATGCGCCGACGAGCGGGCTGCGCAAGACGAGGCGCCGTGCCCTGGTCGGTCTGAGGCTCTGCCTCGCTTGTGCTTCGCTGCCAAAATCCCGAGACCGTGGTTTTATCGTTGTCGTTGTCGTTGTCGTTGTCGTAATCGAACGTGCGCCGCGTTGACGGGCGTTGACTGGAGTGTTGACCTCCAGGTCAACACGGCGACACGAGCCGACCGGGAGGTCGGCTCTCCGGCCCGGCCCGGGCCGCTCTGGATCGGTTACCGACCCGCCCGCGACGACCCAAGACGGTCTCAAGACTTCCGCGCCGCTGCATTAGCCAGTCCAACGCCCCGTTCGAAACGTGACTCCTCTGCACACATTCGGCGCTGTCACGCATTCGGCGCTGTCACGCATTCGGCGCTGTCACGCATTCTAGCGGCGGACGCCGCTTGCGTGCGCGCCGACATGGCGCATTCAGCCGACGATGGGACCTTGCCCAGGTCTTGGAACGCGCAACGTGCTCATTGAGGTTGCTCCGGGACCACCGGAGCCCACGCCGTCTCTATCGGAGCCCCAGATGCCGGATACCGTGCTGCCGCTGTTGTTGCAGTCCTACCTTGATGAACTGGTGCCGGATCGCCCCCCCGAGCTCCGGGCGATGGAGGCGGTTGCGGTCGCCGAGGGCTTTCCGATCATCGGCCCCGCCTGCGGGCACTTCTGCTATGTGGTCGCGCGCATGATCGGGGCGCGGCGGGTGTTCGAGCTCGGCTCCGGCTTCGGCTATTCCACCGCGTGGTTCGCCCGCGCCGTGCAGGAGACCCACGGCGCCGCCGGCGAGGTGCACCACACGGTCTGGGAGGCGGAGCTGTCCGCTCGCGCGGAGCGCCACCTGCGGGCGCTTGGGCTTGCGTCGCAGGTGCGCTTCCACGTCGGCGAGGCGGTTGCGGCGCTGGCGGACGAGACGGGCGGATTCGACCTGATCTTCAGCGACATCGACAAGGAGGGCTATCCGGACTCGTTGCCGGTCATCGAGCGGCAGCTCCTGTCCGGCGGCGTGCTCATCGTCGACAACATGCTCTGGGGTAACCGGGTGCTCGACCCGCGCATCGATGATCCGGCCACCGCGGCAATCCGCTGCTTCACGCGTCTCGTTACCGAGAGTCCGCACTGGGCCGGCAGCATCCTGCCTCTGCGCGATGGGCTCCTCCTGGCGCTCAAGGCCTGAGCGCAGAGCGGCCTCGGCATTGTGTGGGTTTTGGCGGGAGGTCGGCTTCCGCCGTCGCTATACTGCTCGGCGAATCACGTCGGAGAGTCAAGATGGCCAAGCGTCAGCCGAGTCCCACCGAGCGCGTTGAGGCACTGTTCCACGAGCTGGTCGACCACTACGGGGCTGGCGATGAGCGCGAGCTGCGCGCCGCCGCCAAGCTGTTGCTGGTGGCGCTCGCTAAGTTCCGCGCCCACGGCGGCGAGCGCTGGTCCGCGTTGCTGGACGAGTATGTCGACATCGTCAAGCGCGACCCGGCCCGCTTCGAGCGCATGCTGAGGTCCAACAGCGGCACCTCGCCGGACGAGCTGCAAGCCTGAGTCGCGGGGGGGCGCCCCGGTGCGGCGCCGTGCCGGCTGACGGCCATGGCGACCGGCGCGGCGCTGCGCGCCATGGCCGACGGTGAGCGACATCGCACGACACAAGGGTTTCGCACTGCGACGCGGCTTGAGCCGGGATTCTGATTTTGATCCGGATACGGATACGGATACGGATCCCAATGAGTGGCGCGCAACGTCTGCTGCGCTTGGCCCTTGCGCGTATACTGCCCGCGCTCGCCGGGCCGCTCGCGTCGGGCGCGATCGCCCCCATCTCCACTGCGTCCGTCATCTTCCGACAACACTATGGCCCGCGGTCTGCGCCGCGCCGGGAGCCCCCATGGACATCACCCAGGCGAACGACGAGTTTGGCATTCCAGGTGTGCTCAGCATCTGCGCCGGCAACGGCGGCTTTCCGCTGATCTGCATCGACAACGACCATGCCCGTGCCGAGATCTCGGTGTATGCGGGGCAGGTGCTCGCTTACCAGCCGGAGCAGGAACAGCACGACCTGCTGTTCGTCAGCGAGCACGCGTTGTTTCAGCCCGGCAAGGCCATCAAGGGCGGCATCCCGGTGTGCTGGCCCTGGTTCGGCCGCGACCCCGACGACCGCGGTCGGCCGGACCACGGCTTCGTGCGCGCGCGCGGCTGGAAGCTGCTGTCCACTGAGACCATGGTCGACGGCGCCACCCGTGTGCGGCTCGGTTGCCGCGACGACGAGGCCACCCGCGCGCTGTGGCCGTATCGCTTCGCGTTGGAGCTGGAGGTCACCGTCGGTGCGACGCTGGCGGTGGCGCTCGTGACCCGCAACACCGGCCCGGCGCCGGTGACCATCACGCAGGCGCTGCACACCTATTTCAACGTCGGCGATGTGCGCCGCGCGCAGGTGCTCGGGCTCGCCGGTCACAGCTACCTGGACAAGGTGGCGCTGAGCGACCCGACGGCGACGCCGGCGGCGGACCCGGACGCCCCGGTGGAGCAGTCCGGCCCCATCAACTTCGACGGCCCGGTGAACCGTATCTATCTTGATACGGCTGATCGGCTCATCATCGACGACCCATCGTTTGGCCGGCAGATCCAGATCGACCGCGAGGGCAGCCGCTCCGCCGTGGTCTGGAATCCGTGGATCGAGCAGTCCCGGCAGATGGGCGACTTCGGCGATGACGAATACCTCGGCATGGTCTGCGTCGAGACCACCAACGCGGGCACCGACGCGGTGACCATCGCGCCCGGCGCCAGCCACCGCATGGCGAGCCGCTACGGCATCCTGCATGACTGACAGCGCCGGCGAAGGCCCAACCCATCACCAACAGGACCCGCACTGGTCAGTCTGGCTCGACTGGGCGCGTGCACAAGATGTCGCGGTGCCCGAGGATGCTGCCTTCGCGGACGCCCGCCAGCGGGTCTGGGCGGCGAGCGAGTTTGCCGCGCTCACGGCGGCGCGCAGCCCCGAGACCCTGGCCGCGCTGCTCGCCGACGACGCGCTGACACGGGCACCGACGGCGGCGGAGCTGGATCGGCTGCTCGCCGACGCGCTGGCGCAGCTCGCGCCCGAGCGCGCCGCCGAGCCCGCGCTGGCGCAGGCGCTGCGGCGCTTTCGCCGCGCACAGATGCTGCGCATCGTCTGGCGCGACCTCGCCGGCTGGGCCGATCTCGACGAGACGCTGGAGAGCCTGTCGGCGCTGGCGGACACCTGCGTGCAGCGGGCGCTGGACCTGCTCACCGCCTGGACCGAGGCCGAGCTCGGCGTGCCGCGCGACGCCGCGGGCCACCGGCAGCGGCTGCTGGTGCTCGGCATGGGCAAGCTCGGGGCGCGCGAGCTCAACATGAGCTCGGACATCGACCTCATCTTCGCCTTCCCGCACACCGGTAGCACCGTCGGCGGTCCGCGGGAGCTGACCTGCGAGCAGTTCTTCACGCGCCTCGGCCAGCGGCTGGTGCAGGCGCTGGATCAGGTCACCGCCGACGGCTTCGTGTTCCGCGTCGATACGCGGCTGCGGCCCTTCGGCAGCGCCGGACCCCTCGCCATGAGCTTCGATGCCATGGAGGGCTACTACCATTCGCAGGCGCGCGAATGGGAGCGCTACGCCATGACCAAGGCCCGCGTCATCGCCGGCCCAACCGGGCCCGCGGCGGAGCTGGCGGCCATGCTCAGACCCTTCGTCTACCGGCGGTATCTGGACTTCGGCGCCATCGAGTCGCTGCGCTCGCTCAAGGTCATGATCGCCCGCGAGCTCAAGCGCAAGGGCATGGAGCACAACATCAAGCTCGGCCCCGGCGGCATCCGCGAGATCGAGTTCATCGGCCAGTCGTTCCAACTCATCCGCGGCGGGCGCGAGCCGGAGCTGCGCATCCGCCCGATCCAGCCGGTGCTGAGGCTGCTCGGCGACAAGGGGCTGTTGAGCGCCATCGACGTCGCCGCGCTGACCTCGGCGTACCGATTCCTCAGGCTCACCGAAAATCGCCTCCAGGCCTGGCAGGACCGCCAGACCCATGTGCTGCCGGAGACGCCGGACGCCAGACTCAGGCTCGCGCGCAGCATGGGCTTCGACGGCTGGGATGCCTTTGCCGAGGTGCTCGGCGCCCACCGCGCGCGGGTGCAGCGATGCTTCGAGGCCGTGTTCGCCGCCCCCGTCGGCGGTGAGCATCCCTTAACCGTGCTCTGGAGCGGGCGCCCCGAGCCCGAGGAGGCGCACGCCCTGCTCACCGCGCATGGCTTCGCTGAGCCGGCGGCGACCGTCGCCGTCATTGCACGCTTCCGCGACGCCGCCGAGCGGCGGGGCTTGAGCACCCGCGCCGCCGAGCACCTGGAGCACGTGCTGCCGGCGCTGCTCGCGGCCGTCGCGGACAGCGACGCGCCGGACCTCGCCCTGCCGCGGGTGCTGACGGTGCTGGAGTCGGTGCTCGGGCGCACGGCGTATCTGGCGCTGTTGTCCGAGAACCCGGACGTGCTCCGCCAGCTCGTGCAACTGAGCGGGAAGAGCCCGTGGTTCGCCCAGCGCACGGCGAAGCAGCCGCTGCTGCTCGATGAGCTGCTGGACCCGCGGCGGCTGTTCGAGCCGCTGCGACGCACGGATCTGGAGCACGAGCTCGACGTGCTGCTCGGCACCGTCGGCGACGACGACCTGGAGCAGCGCATGGAGCGGCTGCGTCAGTTCGTCCAGGGCAATCAATTGCGTACCGCCGCCGCGGACATCACCGGCGTGGTCTCGCTGATGGTGGTCAGCGACTATCTCACTGAGATCGCCGAGGTGGCGACCGAGCGCAGCCTCGCCATCGCCTTCTGCGACCTGACCCGGCGCCACGGCGAGCCGCCGGGTCGTTCGCTGACGGAGCCGGGTTTCCTGGTGCTCGGCTACGGCAAGCTCGGTGGCATCGAGCTCGGCTACAACTCGGACCTGGACCTAGTGTTCTTGTACGACGAGGCGCTGGCCAGAGAGCCTACCGCCGTCTCCGAGCCCGACGGGCAGCGCTCGGTGACGGGCTCGCAGTTCTACGTGCGCTTGGCCCAGCGCATGATCCACATCATGACCACGCCGACCTACTCCGGCGTGCTGTACGACATTGATGCGCGGCTACGCCCGGACGGCGACAAGGGCATGATCGCCCGCACGCTGGCCTCCTTCGCAGGCTACCAGCGCGAGGAGGCCTGGACTTGGGAGCACCAAGCGCTGGTGCGCGCCCGGCCGGTGGCTGGCGACGCGGGCCTTGCGGCGCGCTTCCGCGCGGTGCGCGATGAGATCCTGCGGCTGCCGCGGGACCCCGACAAACTCCGCACCGAGGTGCGCGACATGCGGGCGAAGATGCGTGCGAGCCTTGACAAGACCCGCGGGGGGCGCTTCGACCTGAAACAGGGCCGCGGCGGTATTGCCGATATCGAGTTCATTGTTCAATATTCGGTGCTGCGCTGGGCCGCGACGCATCCCGACCTCACCACCTGGACCGACAACGTTCGGCTGCTGGAAACCCTGGACCGCCTCGCGCTGTTGCCGGGCGGAACCGCCCAGGACCTCACCGATGCCTACAAGGCGCTGCGCTTCGCCTATCACCGCCACGCGTTGCAGGATTCGCCGGGGCTGGTGCCGGACACCGAGCTCGCGGCCGAGCGCGAGGCGGTGGCAGGTTGCTGGCGGCAATTGATGGAGGGCCGAGGGCCGAAGGCTGAGGGGGAAGGGCCTGCAGCCGAGGGCTGAGGAGCGAGCTTCTAAGCCCCAGCTCGTTGGGGTTGCTTCGCCCACCAAAGGCTTTCGATCCGCAACAGTAGTAAATTTGTCCCTCGCCTCGCGGCTAGGCTCTAGGCCGTTGTTTCCGGCCTCGGCCCACGGCCCTAGGCCCTTATTCCCGGCCTCGGCCCTCGGCCCTCGGCCCTTCTTCCCTGAGGAGTATCAAGCAATGACCATGGCCGACCGCGACGGCGTGATCTGGCACGACGGCGAGCTCGTGGACTGGCGTGAAGCCAAGACCCATGTGCTGACTCACACGCTGCACTATGGCATGGGCGTCTTCGAGGGCGTACGCGCCTATGCCACCGACCGCGGACCGGCCATTTTCCGGCTCCAGGAGCACACCAGGCGGCTGTTCAATTCCGCGCACATCCTCGGCATGCGCGTGCCCTACGATCAGGACACGCTAAACGCGGCACAGCGCGCCGTGGTGCGCGAGAACAACCTGGACTCGGCCTACATCCGGCCGTTGTTCTACTACGGCGCCGAGGGCATGGGTCTGCGGGCGGACAACCTGCAGGTGCATGCCATCGTCGCCGCGTGGAACTGGGGCAGCTACCTGGGCGAGGAGAACATCAAGCACGGCATCCGCATCAAGGTGTCGTCCTTCACCCGCCATCACGTCAACGTGACCATGTGCCGGGCCAAGGCCACGGGTAATTACATGAACTCCATGATGGCGTTACAGGAGGCGCTGCGCGACGGCTACGACGAGGCGCTGCTGCTCGATGCCGAGGGCTACGTGATGGAGGGCAGCGGCGAAAACGTGTTCATCGTCCGCGACGGCGTCATCTACACCCCGGACCTGACGTCGGCGCTCGACGGCATTACGCGCAAGACGGTCGTCGCGCTCGCCGCCGAGATGGGGCTTGCCGTGATCGAGAAGCGCATTACCCGCGACGAGGTGTACATCGCCGACGAGGCCTTCTTCACCGGCACCGCGGCGGAGGTCACGCCCATTCGCGAGGTGGACGGCCGCAGCATCGGCAGCGGTACCCGCGGCCACATCACCGAGCAGTTGCAGAGCAAGTACTTCGACGTCGTGAAGGGCCGGAGCCCCGAGCACTTGGAGTGGCTCAGCGTCATCTAGCCGCTTCGGCGACGCCGCCGCCGCCCGCCGACAGCGCCGTCGAGCCGCGGCGCCCGCCCATTGCCTTTGTAGGAATCGAAGCCATGCGCAAGCTCATCCGCGATCCGGCCCTAGACACTTCCGGTGCCGCGCCGCCGCCGGCGCCCGGCGGTCCGCGCCTCGTCAGCCGGAAAGATCTGCCGTTGTCCTGCCCGCTGCCGGACGCCGAGGTCTGGGACATGCACCCGCGCGTGTATCTGCCCATTGAGGACGAGCCTGATCATGAGGCGACATGCCCGTATTGCGGGGCGCGGTATAAGTTGAGGGACTAGGGGGATCAGGTGCTAGGTGCTAGGGGCTAGGGGGCTTCGCGTCGGGACGACGACTCCTGTCATCGCTATCGACATCGCTATCGAAATCGAACCGAGTGGCAAACCGATCCCGATCCCGATTTCGATTTCGACCCCGATCCCGACGCACTTGGTCAGTCCGACGCCCCGATCTAGGGTCTACCCCATGACCACAACAACGCAGGAACCCCGATCGCGGGATTTCCGCAGCGAAGCACCACGGCTGATGCCATGATCGAACACGAGCTCGCCGACGCCGCGAACGCCTTTGCGACCCTAGACCTCGCCGAGCCGCTGCTGCGCGGCATCGCCAAGGCCGGCTTCGAGACGCCGACGCCGGTGCAGGCGGCCGTGCTGCCGGTGGCGCTGCAGGGTCGGGACCTCATGGCCGCCGCCGCCACCGGCTCCGGCAAGACGGCCGCATTCCTGCTGCCGATCATGCAGCGGCTGCTGGACGAGCCGGCGCCGCGTGCCGGCACCCGCGCGCTGGTGCTGGTGCCGACGCGCGAGCTGGCGAGCCAGGTGCTGGACCACTTCCACGCCGTCGCCAGCTATACCAGGCTGACCGCAGCGGTCATCGTCGGCGGTGAGCCGCGCAACCATCAGGTGAACGCGTTGCGGCGCAACCCGGAGATCCTGATCGCGACCCCCGGGCGGCTCCTGGAGCACCTCGACACCGGCGAGGCGGACCTCACGGACGTCAGGTTCATTGTGCTCGACGAGGCCGACCGCATGCTGGACATGGGGCTCGTGGAGGAGGTCGTGGCCATCCTGAACCACGCCCCCGGCGAGCGACAGTCGCTCTTGTTCTCGGCGACGCTGCACCGGCGCGGCATCATCGAGCTCGCGGACTACCTGCTGAAGGACCCGGTCAGCATCACGCTGGACCATCCGCGCACGGCGCATCCGCACATCGACCATCAGATCATCCTGAGCGACGACGCGGCGCACAAGGCAGCGCAGTTGCAGCGGTTGCTCACGGCGGCGGAGTTCGACCGGGCGCTGGTGTTCGCGAACACCCGTGCCGGTGCGGAGCAGGCGGGCGCCAAGCTTGTCGCCGCGGGCGTTCGCGCCGTCGTGCTGCACGGGGAGCTGGATCAGCGCGAGCGCAAGCGCGTCATGGCCCTGTTCCGCGCCGGGACCGTGTCGGTGCTGGTGGCGAGCGACGTCGCCGCCCGTGGGCTCGACGTGCCCGGCACCGAGCTGGTGGTGAACCTGGACGTACCCCGCAGCGGTGACGACTACTTGCACCGCAGCGGGCGCACCGGGCGCGCCGGGCGCCGCGGTCTCGCCGTCAGCCTGGTCAGCGCGCCGGAGTGGAACCGCATGGAGAGCATCGAGCGCTATCTCGGCATCAGCGTCGAGCGGGCCGTCATCGACGGGCTGAAGGCCCGCTTCCAGGGGCCGCCGAAGCGTTCCAAGCCGGCCAAGAAGGTCGTGAAGAAGGTCGTGAAGAAGCTCGCGGCCAAGCGCGGTGCCAACGCCGCCGACGGCGCGGCCGACAAGCCGAAGCTCAAGGAGCGGCTGCGCGAGCGCAAGAACATCGGCAAGCGCCGCAAGCCGAGCGCGAAGCCCGCGGCGGGGCAGGGCGTCGACGCCGGCTTTGAGCCGCCGAAGCGGCGGGGCTGAGCAGGCAGCACGCCGCTCGCTCGGTCACGCCCCGAGCGCCGCGCCGCAACAGGGCAACGCCCGCGACGTCGAGACGGTGCTGCCCCGTTGCCCGAACCCCTGCCGCTGCCGCGCCGGCAGCGCCCGGACTTGATCCAGACGCTGCTTGTCCGCAAGCTGCCGATCCACCCCAGGAGGAGATTCGCGACATGCTGCGATTGCCGGCCGACAACGAGATATTCCGCACTATCACGGCGCCTCTGCGTCTCGCGCTCGAGGCCCGCGCGCCCTGGGAGCTCGGCGCCGGTTTCGCGGCACAACCGCTGCTGACGCTGGCGCCGAAGGGCGACGGCCATCCGGTGCTGGTGCTGCCGCTGATGTTCGGCACGGACATCAACACGCTGCCGCTGCGGCGCTTTCTCGCTGGCCGCGGCTATGCCGCGTCGGCTTGGGGGCAGGGCCTGAACCTGGGCCCGCGGGCCGGCGTCTTCGAGGCCTGCCGCGAGCGGCTCGCGGCGCTGTCCGATGAGGGCAGGCAGCAGGTCAGCCTGGTGGGCTGGAGCTTGGGCGGGCTCTTCGCCCGCGCGCTGGCCCTGGCCGCGCCGGCCGAGGTGCGGCAGGTGATCTGCCTCGGCACCCCCATCGCCGCCGACCCGCCGCCAGCGGCCCTCTGGCGCACCTACGAGCAGCTCACCGGCGATCCCATGGGTCTGCCGCCGGCCCTCGGCGACCTGCACGGCCGGCTGCCGGTGCCGGCGACGAGCATCTACAGCCGGAGCGACGGCATCGTCGCCTGGGCGCAGAGCCGGGAGCCGGACGGGCCGCAGGCAGAGAACATCGAAGTCGAGTCGAGCCACCTGGGCCTCGGCGTGCACCCGCTCACGCTCTACGCCGTCGCCGACCGGCTCGCGCAGCCGCTGGGGCAGTGGCAGCCGTTTCGCCGCGACGGGCTGCTTGGTCTCCTGTATCCGGAACCGGGGCGCGGCTGAGCCGCGCCAGGCCGCCAAGAGCTCGCGCCGATGATTGCCACGCCCCTGCTGCAACCCTTGCTCCGCTTCACCGGCGCGGCGGATCCGGACCGGTTCCGCGACGACCTGTCGGCCTGCTGTTTCGACGGCCGCGGGCGGCTCTGGTGCGCCAGCGACGAGCTCACCGGCCTGTCTTGCCTGCCGCCGCAGCCGGCGGCCGCCTCGGGTGCTGTCACCTTCGGTTCGCACCGGTTCATGAACCTAGCGCCGCTGTTCGATCTGCCGGACGGCCCGCACGAGGAGCTGGACCTCGAAGGCATGGACGCCACCGACGATGCCCACGGCCGCGAGCGCATCTGGTTCGTCGGCTCCCACACCAGCACCCGCGGCAAGCCGCGCGCCGACGAGCCGGAACGCAAGCAGTTGAAGGCGCTCCGCGACGTAAAGCGACGCCTGAACCGCTTCCTGCTCGGCTATCTGGAGCCGGCACAGGACGCGGCCGGGGCACAGCAGACCGCGCAGTTGCCCATCGGTAAGCGCGGCAATGCGCTGAGCGAGGCATTGCGCGACGACGAGCACCTGGCGCCCTTCCTGCGCTGCCAGGACGCCGGCCGCGGCTGGCCGCAGCTCGCGAGCAAGGAGAACGGCTTCGACATCGAAGGGCTCGCGGCCCGCGGCGCGCGGCTCTTCCTCGGACTGCGCGGGCCGGTGTTGCGCGGCTGGGCGCTGCTGCTGGAGGTCGAGATCGACGATGCCAGGGCGCCGAAGCTCAGGCTGAACCGCATCGGCCGCGGCAAGCGGCGCTATCGTAAGCACTTCATCCATCTCGACGGCATGGGCGTGCGCGATCTCGTCTGGCATGGCGACGATCTGCTGATCCTCGCCGGCCCAACCATGGACATCACCGGCCGCCAGACGCTGTGGCGCCTGCGCGATGCCGCGGGTCTCGCCGACGACAGCCTGACCGCGCGGGGGCCGGCGCTCACGGCGTTGTTCGACGTGCCCGTCGAGGCGACGGGTGACAAGGCGGAAGGCCTTGCGCTCTGGCCGCAGCCGGCGCGCGACGCGGCGGCGGGGGCCGTGCTCGTCGTCTACGACGCCCCCGTGGCGGCCCGCAAGGTCGAGCCCTGCGGCGTCAAGGCGGACGTCTTTGCGCTGCCGGCCGCGGGCTGACTGACGGCCCCGGCTCCGGCCGTTACTCAGGGGACGCTCGAACCATGCGCACCAGCGCCACCGACCCGATCCGCATCGATGCCGTGCAGGTGGCCACCGGCGGCCGCCTCGGGCTCACCTTCTGCCCGGGCAAGCGCGACCCCTACGCCCGCGGCGGCGGCTGGTGGCGCGATCTCGATGCGGATCTGGACGCGATCGTCGCCTGGGGCGCTTGTGCCGTGCTCTGCCTGCTGGAGCCGCACGAGCTGGAGCTGCTCGCGGTGCCCGGGCTGGCGGACGGCGTCATCACGCGCGGCATGGACTGGCATCACCTGCCGATCCGCGATGTGGACGTGCCGGACGACCGCTTCGAGCAGGGCTGGCCTGCGGTCCGGGACAGCCTCGGCACGCGGCTTTGCGTCGGCGAGGCCGTCGTCGTCCACTGCCGCGGCGGGCTTGGGCGCAGCGGGCTCGCCGCCGCCCGGCTCTTGATCGCGCTCGGCACGATGCCGCGGGACGCAATCCGGCAGGTGCGCGCGGTGCGCCCCGGGGCCATCGAGACCCTTGCCCAGGAGCGCCATGTGCTGGCGTCTGCGGAGGCTGCCGCCGGGAATGACCAAGGCGGGGCAGGATAGCCTCGGCGCAGCCCTGCGGATCGGTCCGCCGCAGGCGTGTGGCTAAGGCGATTCCTGTCAAAAAACATACCGCCTGGCTTGTCTTTTCGCCCGCCTTCTGCGTCGCGGCAGCGGGTGCATCGTTCGACTATGCACCCGCTGCCGCTCCTTGAAGGCGGACGAAAATCCTGCGCCATTCGGTACGTTCTTTTCCGGCAATCGCCTAAGCTCGGCACCGCGCTGCGCGTGCGCAAGTCGGTGCGGGCAGCCACGGCTCGCCGTCCCGCGCAGAGCGCCAGAGCGAGCGGCGCGAAGCACCGGTGCCAGGCCCGCCGGTGCTGCTCGCCGGCGTTGCGCAGCATGCGGGCAAGCGCGGACAATGCGCGTCCCGCCGCCGGAAGCGTCTTCGCATGTGGAGTCTGGTCGACCGCTATTTTCTGCTTGAGATCTTCAAGGTCTTCGCGGCCATCATGGCCACGCTGGTGCTCGTCGTGGCGAGCATGCTGCTGCTGCGCACGCTGGAGCAAGTGAACGTCGGCGCGTTGCAGGGGAGCGCCGTGCTGCGATTCTTGGGTTTGCAGCTATTGCGGGATACCGCCACGCTGATTGCGCCGGCGGCCTTTCTCGCCGTGCTGATGGCGCTCGGGCGCATGGCGCGCGACAGCGAGCTCATCGCCTTCACGGCCGGGGGCATGGGGCCGTCGCAGGTGTTCCGCGCCGCGCTGCTGTTTGCGCTGCCGGTGGCGCTGCTGACGGCATGGATGTCGCTTGTGGTGAAGCCCCATGCCTCGGCAGAGATCCAGCTCATCGAGGCGCGCAAGGACGACGAGGCGACCCGCATCAGCGGCTTGCAGGCGGGACGCTTCTACCAGCAGGCCGACGGGGCGGTGACCTTCTATGCGGCGGTGGTGGATGCCGAGAACCGCTTTGCCAACGTCTTTGTGCAGGACCGCCGCAGCGATCCCCCGCGGGTGCTGTTGAGCGAGCACGGCTATTACCGGGAGTCGCGCCGCGATGGCGCTCAGGCGGTGGTGCTGGAGGAGGGGCGGCGCTTCGACGGCACCCCGGGCAACCCCGCCTACACCATGCTCGACTTTGATCGGCTGACTTACTTCGTCGCCAGCGCCGATCCGTCGCAGGCCGCCAATTTCCGCCGCGCGGCGACGCCCACCGCGCTGTTGATTGCTGCCGGCGAGCTCCGCGACTGGGCGGAGGTGCAGCATCGGCTCGCCGCCGCGCTCGGCGTTGTCACCCTCGCGGTGCTCGCGGTGCCGCTGACCCAACTGTCACCCCGGCGGCGGGCTAGCGGCCGACTGTTTGTGGCGTTCCTGGCCTATTTCGCGTTCTTCAACGGCCAGCGCCTCGCCGAGGAATGGCTCGTCAACGGTATCACGCCGCCCTGGCTCGGCATGCTCTGGTACCAGGGCGTCATCATCGCCGTCGTGTTCGGCGTGCTGCTGCCCGGCAGCTATTGGGCGCGGCGGGTGCGAGCTTTTTTCAGGGGCTGGGGTCTAGGGGCTAGGGGCTAGGCTGGCCCGTAGCTTGCATGAGGGAGCCGAACGTTTGTGGATAAGTCGAGTTTCACGACGTCACGACGCTTGCAGGCAAAAGGGCCGAGGGCTAACGGAGCCCGCCTCGGCCCTCGGCCCTTGGGATCAGTCACCGCTCGGTTCGATTTCGATAGCGATTTCGATGGCTCGGTCTGAAGTGCAGCCTCGCTAGCCCCTAGCCCCTAGCCCCTAGCCCCTAGCCCCTAGCTCACTAGCCGCTGGGACCTGCCTCGACCCCCAGCAGCTTGGCCGGCACGCTTACGCCTGTCCGGTCCGTGATCTCCGCCATCGCCGCGCGCAGGGCGGTGGCGACGCTGAGCGCCTGCACGACATCCCCGGCGCTGGCGTGCTGGATATCGGAAAATTCCTCGACGAGCTTTAGCACGCGATGGAGCAGCAAGGCGACGTGCTCGGCGTTGTCGGTGCCGGGCGCTAGGGGCAGCTCAAGATCGAAGCCGCGCAGGGCGTCGGTGTTCAGCACGGTTTGCAGCATGGTTCTCGCTCCTGTGGGGCGCGGTGGGGTCGGACCGCGCGATCGGTTGTGGGCGCCTTGCGGCCGCTGCGGGCTATTTGCCTTTAGCGGACGCTGAGGGCGCGTCGCTTCTCGCGGGCTGGACAGGGTAGCTAGCGTAGGGATTATCCTGTTCAAAACTTGGACGCGGCCGGTCTGGCACCATCTTCGAGCCAGACGCTCACCGAGGTAACCGGGTCTCTCGCGGGCGTCTGCCTGGCTGTCTATGTTTTGACCAGGTTCTCCGTGCACGTGAGCTACAACTTAGACCCAAGGCTCCGCGTTGTCAATATTCTGTCTGCACTAAATATGGACAAAAGATCTACAAGTCCGCTGCTGCGCCGGGGGCCTAGCCGTGAGTGACGCCGACGAGTCCGAGGTCGGCCAGACCTATCGCATCGGTGCCGTCGCCAGGCTGACCGGCATCCCGCCGGACACTTTGCGGGTCTGGGAGCGACGCTATGCCGTCGTGACCCCGGTGCGCTCGGACGCCGGCACACGCCTGTACCGAGCCCTGGACGTGAGCCGGCTCAACCTGATCAAGCGGCTGGTGGACAACGGCGATGCCATCAGCCATGTCGCACGGCTGTCGCTGGAGCACCTGCGCGAGCGCGCCCAGGGGCTGGACAGCCCGTCACCGGCGGCACCGGATCAGCGCCCCTGCCGGGTCGCGGTGCTCGGTCCGTCGCTGCCGTTGCTGTTGCGGCATCACGGGTCCCTCACGGAGGCGGCCAGTGCGGACGGCGATGGGGTGGAGCTGGTCGGGCTTTTCACCGAAGAGACACTGTTCCGCGACCGTGTCCACCAGCTCGGTCTCGACCTCCTGGTGCTGGAGTGGCCGACACTGCACGAAGACGAGCTTCGCCACATCACGGACCTGGCCGCCCGCTCCGGCGCACCGCGTACGCTCGTGGTCTACAACTACGCGAGCCGTGAGGTCATTACCCGGCTGCAGGCCTTGCACATGCAGCCGAAGCGCGCGCCGGTGGACCCGGCCGAGCTCAAGCGCTGGTGTCTTGCGCTGCATGCCGCCGGGCGGGGCACCGGGGCAGCGTTCGTGGATTTCGATCTCAGCGCACCGGTGCCGCCGCGGCGCTACGACACGGCTGCGCTGAGCCGCATCGCCGCCGCATCGCCGGCGGTGAAGTGTGAATGCCCGCACCATCTGGTGGAGCTGGTGTCAACGCTGGTGGCGTTCGAGGCCTATTCGCGGGAGTGCGAGAGCCGCAACGTCGACGATGCCGCGCTGCACGCGTTCCTGCACGCGGCGACGGCGCAGGCGCGCGCCACCATGGAGGCGGCACTGGCGCGGGTCGTTGAGGCCGAGGGCATCGAGATCTGAGCCCCGCGGCGCGACGCGCGGCAGGCCTGGCGCCATGGCGGCGCGCTGCGCCGACCGGCGCAGGACGGGCGGCTGCGATGCGAGTATGACGGGCTGGTAAACTCTCGCCCGTTTCCCGACCACGGCCGCACGCGATGATCTCTCTCCTCGACTATGGTGCCGGCAACGTGCGCAGTCTGCGCAACGCCGTCGCGCGCCTGGGCTTTGCGCTCACCGATGTCCGCACCCCCGCGGACATCCTGGGCGCCGAGCGCCTGTTGTTTCCCGGTGTCGGCGCCTTCGGTGCGGCGATGGGGCGGCTCCGCGAGCTCGGTTTCGCCGAGCCGCTGCGGGAGTATCTGCTCGCGGACCGGCCCTTTCTCGGTATCTGCATCGGCTTGCAATGCCTGTTCGAGGGCAGTGCGGAATCCCCCGGCGTGCCCGGTCTCGGCGTGCTGCCGGGGCAGGTGGAGCGTTTTCCGGCGGCGGCGCTGTCGGTACCGCACATGGGCTGGAACGGGCTGCGGCCACGGCGTGAGTCGGCGCTGCTGGCGGAGCTCGAGGCCGAGCGCTTCTACTTCGTGCACTCCTACTGCGCGCGCGCTGATGCCGGCACCGCGGACTGGCTGCTCGCCGAGACCGACTATGGCCAGCCCTTCGTCGCCGCCGTGCAGCACGGGCAGGTGATTGCGCTGCAGTTCCATCCCGAGAAGAGCGGCGAGCCCGGCATCGAGCTGCTGAGACGTTTTTTGGCGGGCGAGGTGTCGGTGGGCACCCCCGGCAGCACACCGCCGCCTACGCCGCCGACGCGGCTGGCCAAGCGCGTCATCGCCTGCCTCGACGTGCGCAGCAACGACCAGGGCGACCTCGTGGTCACCAAGGGCGATCAGTACGACGTGCGCGAGCAGGGCGAGGTGCGCAACCTGGGCAAGCCCGTGGACCTCGCCGCGCGCTACTACCACGAGGGCGCGGATGAGATCACCTTTCTCAATATCACCGCGTTCCGGGATTTCCCACTGCGCGACCAGCCGATGCTGGAAGTCCTGAGACGTACCTCGGAGCAGGTCTTCGTGCCGCTCACCATCGGCGGTGGCATTCGCGCCTTCACCGATGCCGACGGCCGGGCGCACAGCGCGCTCGACGTGGCCGCTGAGTACTTCCGCTCCGGTGCCGACAAGATCTCCATCGGCTCCGATGCGGTCTACACGGTGGAGCAGGTGCGGGCGCGCGGCGCCGACGGCACCAGCGCCATCGAGCAGATCGCCGCGCGCTACGGCAACCAGGCCGTCGTCATCTCCATCGACCCGCGGCGGGTCTACGTGGATGCCCCGGACGCCACGCAGCGGACGGTCATCGAGACCGCCATCCCGGGGCCTAACGGCGAGCGCTTCTGCTGGTTCCAGTGCACCGTGAGCGGCGGACGCGAGGGGCGCGATGTGGACGCCGTGGAGCTCGCCCGGGTCTGCGAGCAGCTCGGCGCCGGCGAGATTCTGCTGAACAGCATCGACCGCGACGGCAGCGGCGCCGGCTTCGATCTGGAGCTAGTGCAAGCTGTGCGCGGCGCCGTGCGCATCCCGGTCATCGCCTCCAGCGGCGCCGGCAGCCCGGCCCATTTCGTCGAGGTGTTTGCCGAGACCGGCGCCGACGCGGCGCTCGCCGCCGGCATCTTCCATCGCCGCGAGGTGCCCATCGCCGCGGTCAAGGCGGCCTTGGCCGACGCGGGCGTCCCGGTTCGCCGCGCCTGATAGAGAGGTGCTCCCCCATGCAGCAGCAGGCAACAGCGCATCGATCGAGCTCGCAGCGCCGCGGGCGCGGGCAGCGCCCATCGAGCGTCGGACCTTGGGCGGGCGTCGTCGCGCTGGCCGCGGCGCTGCTCTTGGGGGGCTGCGCCGGGCTTGGCGTCGGCGGCAAGTCGGCGCTACCGGCGGGCATGGAGCGCGATGAGCTGCTCACGACCATCGCCGCCTGCCACCTGCGCCGTGTCGTGCAGAACGAGGACCGCGGCGCCACCGATGCGGTGGTCATCGCCGCCGTCGAGCGCTACGGTATCGAGGTGGAAGACATGGTGGAGCGGGCCAATGCGCTGACCCTGGCGGCGGCGGACCCCTCGGCACGCGCATCGCTGCGGCGCCTGACGCTAAGCGCCTGCGAGAAGCTCGCGACGCTCACCGGCACCACCCCGAGCCTGGTGCGCTTCGACGGCGCCGGCAAGATCGGCAACACCTGGATCGTCGTCAATGGCGAGATCCGCGACGGCTTCGCCGATGATGTCATCGACAAGCTCCGCACCGAAAAGGCCATCGGGCTCTTGATCTCGAGCCCCGGCGGCTCGCTGTACGAGGCGCGGCGGCTCGGCCGTTACCTGCGCCAGAACGGGCTCCGGGTCGGCGTCACCGGCATTTGCACGTCCGCCTGCGTCGATGTGCTGGCCGGCGGCATCGAGCGCTACGTGACCCGGCGCGCGCAGCTCGGCATCCACCAGAGCAAGGTTCCGCGGCACCTGAGCAGCCACGAGGGCGGCCAGCTCTCGGTGGTGGCCGCGGCGCTGTACCTGCGCGAAATGGGCATCGACGACACCGTCGCGCTGGCCGCGGCCTCGGTGCCGAACAACAGCATGTACTGGATCTCGCTGGCCGAGGCGCTGGAGACGGGGCTCGCGACCAAGCTCGTGGACTCGCTGTAGTGGAAGGGCCGAGGGCCGAGGGCCGAGGAGGGCTCCCTTCGCCCTTGGCCCTTGGCCCTCTTGGCCCTTGGCCCTCAAGCGCCTTGTTCCCTCAAGCAAGCTAATCGGCAGCCCTCACCCGGATCTCAAGCTGCGACAGGTCGCCCGTCGTTTCCTGCCCGCGGCCGGCGATGCCGGCGGCCCCGCGGCGCCCGGTCGCGTCGGTGCTGCCGAGCGGCAGCCAGGCGCCGAGCGGACCCGTCACCTGGGTCTGCACGCCACCGCCGCTCACCTGCCGGCCGTCGAGCACCGCGGTGCGCTGCGCGATGTCTACTACCACGCGCTCGCCCATGACCCGCGGGGTCACGCTGAAGCCGCTGCCCGTGTCCACGGCCGTGATGCTGTCGCGCTGCCAGGCGCCGCCCGGCGTGCGCCAGTGCTCGCGCAGCGGCACCGGCGTGGTGGTGCCGAGCTCGATGCGGGCGCTGCCGCCATCGACGACGCGGACCTGCTGCAACACCTGCCGGCGCTCCCCGCGCTGGTCGGCGCGCACGTCGATGCCCGTCCTGCCGCCGGGGCCGATGACGACGCGGCCCTGCTCGCCGACGGGCTCGTCCACGCTGATGACCGCGCCGCGGCGCTGCGCTTGCCGGTCGAGCACGCTTCGGACCTCCACCAGCAGGTTCCGGGCCGGGCGGTCCAGCACGTCGAGCGCGCGGCGAATATCCGCGAGCCGCGCCGGTGACGCCCGCACCAAGAGCAGATTGTTGGCGCCCGTGACCACGCCATCCGGGCCGGCCAGCGGCGCGAGCTGCGGGATCAGCTCCGCCGGCAGCCGGTGCTGAGGCTCGATAATGGTGAGCGGCGGCTCGGCGGCGACGCTGCCGACGGCGAGCAGCAGCAGCGCGCCGAGCCAGCACCGCGGCCGCGGCCGGGCTTGCGGGCGGGGATTCAGGTTCATAGCGTTACTTTCACGGGTACAGCTTCACAGGTACAGCTTCACAGGTACAGCCGCCGCAGGCCGGGGTGCAGGTCGCTCTGCTGCCAGAGCTGCTCGAAGCGCCGCCGCAACTGGCTTGCCCGGGCGCCATCGGCGAAGTCCACGACCAGGCTGTCCGGGGCCGACACCCGGCGTAGCGCATAGCCGCACTCATCGGCGATGAGGCAGGGCTCGGCGGCATCGGCCAGCTCCTCCGGCAGACAGCGCAGCGCAATGGCGGAGCTGAGGCGCCGCGAGAGCTCGATGAGCCGGTGGCCGCGCTTGGTCGGTGCCTCGGCGTCGGCGAGCAGCACCCGCACCGGCAGCCGGCCGCGGCGCGCCACGGCCAGGCGGGTCATCGCATCCAGCACCGGCCGGCGGTCGTACAGGGCGGGCTCCAGGTTCGGCGTAATGACCAGGAGCTCGGTCTGCGCCTGCGCCGCCAAGCGGCTCGCGGCGTCGCTTTGGGCATGCAGCGAGTCGAGCCGCAGCGGTCCAGCGCTGGCGCCGAGCAGCCGCTGGGCGAGGTCCGCGGCCTGAAGCTGCCCGGCATCGGCGAGGTGCATGCGCCGGTGCGGGATGCCGGCCTCGTCGAATGCCTCGCCCTCGGGCGCGAAGCCGAGCCTTGCGTAGAAGGGCAGGGCGTGGGTCTGCGCGTTCAGGAACAGGTCCGGCAAGGCGTCCGCGCCGGCGCTGCGCACGAGCTCCAGCAGCAGCGCCCGGCCGATGCCCTGCCGGCGGTGCGCCGCCAGCACCGCCATCCGGCCGATCTGGCCGGAGGGCAGCAGCCGCGCGGTGCCCAGCGGCTCGCCGTCGGCGCCCTCGGCGATGACGTGGACGGCCTCGGTATCGAGGCCGTCCCACTCCAGCGCCTCGGGCACCTGTTGCTCGCGCACGAAGACCTGCCGGCGGATGGCCTGCAGCGCCGGGGCATCGCGCTCCCAGTCGGCGCGGCGGATGCGGTAGGTGGTGTTGGACGGATCAAGCATGCTTGGTTGGGAACCGTTCAAAAACCCACTCATCCCCGACACTCACGTTCCGCCAGTGCCGTTCGCCGAAATCGAAATCGGGATCGAAATCGGAATCAAGATCCAAACTCTAACCCCAACCGCATTCGTCCGCTGTCGCTCACCATCGATAGCAATCGCGATCGCCCCACGTTGGGTTCCACTGCGGACGGTTGCACCATCAGGCTTCGGCAGAATTGCTGCCGATCGGCGAGAACGCAATCCAGCAATCAGTCCGGCAGCCCGTCGTCCGGAATCACGAAATGCCCCGCGTTGAAGAGCGCGGCCAAGAGCGCGACGCAGGCGGCGTCCGCCAGCCACCGCTCGGCGTCGGCGGCGAGCAACCCCGGGCGCCGGCAGAGCGCGGGCAGGAAGCCGCAGCGCCCGGCCGGGAGCGCATGGCAGTCGCCGTTTGCGAACAGCAGATCGGGCTCGTCCGCGCCGACGCCGCGCAGGTAGAGGAGCCGCGACGCGCCGTCGCGTCGGAGCTCGCCCCGGGCGCGTAGCAGCGACAGCACCTCGGCACCCGGCCAGGCGGGCTCCGGCGGCAGCAGGGCGATGTTCGGCTTCTGCTCCGTCAGCGTGGCGCCGAGCCAGCGCCGAAATAGATCCTCGTCCGCGTCGGCGACGAGCCGCTCGATCTCGCTGCGCATAATCCGCGGCAGCGACGCCGGCAGCTCCGCCGGATCAGGGATGCTCGCCGCGGGCTCGGGCTCGGGCGGGTCGCGCCAGCGGCTGTCATCGGCGCGCGTCTCCAACAGATGCTGGAACCAATCCGCCGCGAGCTCGTGCCAAGCCGGCGCCCGCAGCCCGACGGACCAGGTCATGCACGGCCCCTCTGCAATGCCCCAGTGCGGCACGCCCGGGGGTAGGTAAAGCACATCGCCGGGGCCGAGCAGCCAGTCCTGGTCCGGCTCGAAGTCGCGGAGGATGCGCAGATCCAGGTCCGGCAGTATCCCGGTGGGTGGATTCGGCCGGGTCACGATGCGCCAGCGGCGGTGGCCCTGGACCTGCACCAGAAAGACATCGTACTGGTCCAGGTGCGGTCCCACGGAGCCGCCGTCCTCCGCCCAACTGATCATGATGTCGTCGAGCCGCCAGGCGGGCAGGAAGTCGAAGCACGCCAGCAGCTCGGCCACCGCCGGTACATGCTTGTCCACGTCCTGCACGAGGAGCGTCCAGTGCGTCTCGGGCAGGTTTGCGAACACGGCCTCATCGAAGGGGCCGTGGCTCACCTGCCAGGGCCGCTTGGGGTCGTGCTCGTGAACGATGCGCGATTCCACGTCCGGGTCGCAGGCGAGACCGGCGAGCTCGTCGGGCTCCACCGGCGAGCGGATGCCGGGGAACGCCCCGGGCAACAGCAGCGGACGGCGCTGCCAGAAGTCCCGGAGGAACCGCGCTGCGTCGAGGCCATCGGGCCAGCGCAGGGTCCGGGGCAGATCGATCATAGTCCCCTCCCGGCGACAGGCGCCGCCTGCCGGCCCACCAAGCCCGGGCGGCGCGTAGAGCGCGCCGCGAGCAGCCCGGCCAGCGCGATGAGCAGCGTGCCGAGCATGGTGCCGGGCGTCAGCGGCTCCGCCCACAGGAGCCAGCCGTACGCGGCACCGAACACCACGGCGGAGTAGCCGAACACCCCCATGCTGGACGCGGGCGCCAGCGACAGCCCGCGCGTCAGCGCAAGTTGGCCTAGCGTGGCCGCGATGGCGACGCCGACCAGGCCGAGGGCGGCGGGCAGCGACGGCGTCTGCCACGACCACAACAGCGGAACGGCCGAGATGGCAGCCGCGATCAGCGCGAAGTAGAAGACGATGCGCGTCGGCGGCTCGCTCCGCGACAGGCGGCGCACGGTGACCTTGGCCAGCGCCGCGAGGATGCCGCCGAGCAAGCCGATCAGCGCGGCCGGCGAGACGCTGATCCGGCCGTCGGCGAAGCTCGGGTCGAGGATGACCGCCACGCCGGCGAAGCCGATGCCGAGCGCGAGCGCGAGCGCCGGCGTCACGCGCTCATGCAGCCACAGCACGGCGATCACCGGCATGAAGATGGGCGCGGTGAGTTTCAGCAGCATCGCCTCGGCGAGCGGCATCACCGCGATGGCGTAGAAGAAGCAGTACATGGCCGAAACGCCGGCCACGGCGCGCAGCAGGTGCAGCGCAGGCAGCCGGGTGGCGAGGTTGCCGAACCCGCGGTGCGCGAGCCACGGCAGCAGCAGCGCGAGGCCGAGCAAGTTGCGTGCGAACACGATCATCTCGTTGTCGAGCTCCGTGGACACGAGCCGGATGCAGACGCCCATGGTCGCGAAGCACAGCTCGCCGAGGACGATGAAGGCCGCGCCACGGACCAGCGATTGGGTGCGATAGGGCATGGCTTGTCGTGTCTAAGCAACAGTGGTGGCGATTCTGTGGTGCTGGTGTGATATAAAAAGGTCAATAAAATAAATCGTTTATCGAATACAGCTCAGAGTGATGATGCAAGAAGCCCGAAAGAATCAAAAAAGTTGCACTAATGCCGCTGACATTCGCTACACTATTGGAGCCGATCCTTGTACCCCTGCTCGGCGAGCGCACACCTGCAACCTGACGCATTGCGATAGAAACCGGTTAAACGCGGCCTCTTGCAGCAGCACTTGCCCCTGCCCATTTTGTCACCACGCAACACTCGGGAGTCTAACGATGCGATATCTCCAAACCCTGCGCACCCTCGCGCTGGCGGTCCCGGCCGCCGCGGCCCTCAGCTTCAATGCCGTCGCCCAGGAATCGGACGACACCTATTGGTACGCCTCCGGTGACCCGACGGTTCCGGATGGCCAGCTCTGGGTCACCAGCTACGGCGAGTGCTGGCAGTCGGCCGCGCCGGATGGCCCGAGCAACCTGCCGCCCTGCGAGTGGGCGGTCACCGAGCCGCTGGTGCTGCGCATCCAGTTCGCGCTGGACCGCTACGGGATGGACGACATCCTGAACCCCGAGGTGCTGGCCAACCTGGACGACTACATCGAACAGCTCAAGGCTTCCCCGGTTCGCGAGCAGCTCAAGATCGGCGGCTTCACCGACAAGCTCGGTAGCTGGGAGCATAACCTGGTGCTGAGTGAGAACCGTGCCGACACCATCCGCAACTACATGATCGACCGCGGTGTTCCGCCGGAAGACATCGGCCGCGTCACCGGTCACTCCTGGGAGGTCCCGACCGAGTACGAAATCGGCGACCTGGGCCCGCTCGAGAACAACCCGCTGCGCCGCCGCGTCGTGGTGCTGCCGATTCCGCCCGTCGAGTAAGCCCATCGGCTCGGCACAGCCTCTCGGCCACCAGCGCCGAGAGCAGCCTGCCCAAAAGCCCGCCACGTTCTGCGTGGCGGGCTTTTTTTGTGCCGTTTGCGCCCTTCCTGGACCGGCAGGGCATGGGATCTGCTGAGGACCCTCCTCGGCCTTCGGCCCTTCTTCGACTCGCGACACCGCTCCAGCGGTGTCGCGCGTCTGCGGGCGCTCCGCGCCCCGGTGCGCCGAGGTACCGAAATGGCGGAGGGATCGGTGCATTTTGACGGGTGCCGAGGCAAGACCGCGGCATTTGAGAGAAGTCCGGAGACCGTCTCAGTTCCTTGTCGTTGTCGGTGTCGTCCGCTCGGATATTCGATTACGACCACGACCACGACCACGACCACGACAACGAAGGAAGCGTTGACCGAAGCGCTACACGCTGCGCGCCTGCTCCGCGGCATTGCCGATGTAGCGGGCCGGGGTCAGCGCTTTGAGCTCCGCCTTGGCATGCTCCGGGATGTCCAGGCTGTCGACGAAGGCGGCCAAGGCATCCGGGCCGATACGCCGCCCGCGCGTGAGCTCCTTCAGCTTCTCGTAGGGCTGCTCGACGCCATAGCGGCGCATGACGGTCTGGATGGGCTCGGCCAGCACCTCCCAGTTGGCGTCCAGGTCCGCGGCTAAGCGCTCCGGGTCCGCCTCCAGCTTGGCGATGCCCTTCTCGGCCGATTGCAGCGCGATCAGCGTGTGGGCGAGGGCGACGCCGAGGTTGCGCAGCACCGTGGAGTCGGTCAGATCGCGCTGCCAGCGCGACACCGGGAGCTTGGTGCCGAGATGGCCCAGGATCGCGTTGGCTAGCCCCAGGTTGCCCTCCGCGTTCTCGAAATCGATGGGGTTCACCTTGTGCGGCATGGTCGAGGAGCCGACCTCGCCGGCGACGGTGCGCTGCTTGAAGTAGCCCAGCGAGATATAGCCCCAGACATCGCGGCAGAAATCCAACAGCACGGTGTTGAACCGGGCCTGGGCATCGAACAGCTCGGCCATGGTGTCGTGCGGCTCGATCTGCGTGGTGTAGGGATTCCAAGCGAGCCCGAGCGACTCGACGAACGCCTGTGCGAAGCCCGGCCAGTCGATGTCCGGATAGGCCGCGAGATGGGCGTTGTAGTTGCCGACGGCACCGTTGATCTTGCCGAGCAGCCGGACCCCGGCGACGGCATCGCGCTGGATGCGCAGCCGGTGCACGACGTTCGCCATCTCCTTGCCCAGCGTCGTCGGGGAGGCCGGCTGGCCGTGGGTGCGCGAGAGCATCGGCTCGTCCGCATACCGATGGGCCAGCGCACGCACGCCATCGATGACCGTGCTCATCGCCGGCAGCAGAACCTCATCGCGCGCCGCCCGCAGCATCAGCCCATGGCAGAGGTTGTTGATGTCCTCGCTGGTGCAGGCGAAGTGGATGAACTCGGACACCGCCGCCAGCTCGGCGTGGTCGGCCACGCGCTCCTTCAGGAAGTATTCCACCGCCTTGACGTCGTGATTCGTCGTGCGCTCGATGGCCTTGACGCGGGCGGCGTCGTCCACCGAGAAGTCCGCGGCGATGGCATTGAGCAGGGCGTCCGCTTCGGCGGAGAAGCGCGGCACCTCCGGGATGTCCGCGCTCGCCGCGAGCGCCTGCAGCCAGCGCACCTCCACCAGCACCCGGTGCCGGATCAGCCCGTACTCGCTGACGATGGGCCGAAGCGCAGCGGTTTTTGAGCCGTAGCGGCCGTCGATGGGAGAAACGGCAGTGAGGGTGGAGAGATCCAGGTCAAACGAGGGCATGGCGCAGGCGTGAAGGTCGGTGGCGGCGGCACAAGCCGGCAATGGTACAGGGAGCCCACCAGTCCTTCACGGTTCGCGGCGCCGCCGGGTCATTTCCGGCTGCGCATGGCCTCCAGGGCTGAGCCGGCTTGCCAGATGCCGCTGTGCCGGCGGTTGAGCCGATGCAGCAGACACAAGCGATGGAACAGATCCCGGGTGTTCGCCGATGCCGCCAGCTTCTGCTTGGCCGTGGTCCGCATGGCCAGGCCGTCGAGTACCGGCGGGTTGTGTGGGACGCTGGCGAAGCTCATGGCAGCAGCTCTTCGAATGGGCTGAAAGCGCTCGCGCCGAGCGAGGCGGGTGGGGCCTCATCGGCGCGGTCGCGCGACGCCGGCATCTTCTGCGGGTAAGCGCACGGCGTCATTGTCGCAGCGCAACCGCCCCACAAAAAATAGGGAATTTGAGCGCCAAGGAGCACGCTGTGCGTCCGGCGCGGGGACTGACATGAGGTCGGGTGTTGGGCGGCGGGGGCTCGTTGGGTCCGGCTTGCCGCCGCGATCCGCCGCACGCGATGATGCGCGCGCCGGCAAGCCGCGCCGACCTTGCCGACCCCGCCTTGGCCTGTTACCGCAACTGTCCCATGCCTGGAGACGACCCCGATGCCGCCTGTGGTCGAGTCCATCGCGACCGCCGCTGCCCTGTTCGTTGGGCTGCTCATCGCCCAGCTCATCGGCCACTCGATCGGCCGACGGCAACACCGGGCGAGCGGGGGCGTGGAGAAGGTCGCCAGCGGCGTCATCGACGGCGCCGTGTTCGCGCTGCTCGGGCTGCTGCTCGCCTTCACCTTCTCCGGCGCCAGCACGCGCTACGATCTGCGCCGGGACCTGCTGGTGGACCACGTCAACGCCCTCGGCACCGCGTGGCTGCGGATCGACATGCTGCAGGCAGAGGATCAGGCCGCGCTGCGGGCGCTTTTCCCGCGCTACCTGGACGCGCTGATCAGTGAAAAACAGGGACGGACCACGTTTTCTATTGATAGAGCGTGAAAAACAGCGTGAAAAACAGGTGAAAAACAGGGACGGACCACGTTTTCTATTGATAGAGAACGTAGTCTGTCCCCATTTTCTCCGGTCCCCATTTTCTCCGCTTTCCCTTGGATCTCCTGCCTCACGTGTCGCCTGGCAGCGGCAAATGCGCGTGAAAAATGGCGACGACCAAGCGCTCGCCGGATTCCGGTACGGGCGGGTGAATGTGTACGCGGTTGATGTGCGGCGCGATCTTGACATGCCATTCGCAGTAGAGGGTTCGGCCATCGACCACCCGCTCCCGAGGAGCACTAAACCGAGACGTTCGCGCAACGCTCGCTTTCTCCGGCGCGACGTCCAGTCCGACCGCCTGAAACCGCTGCTGGATCAGCAACCGGCCCGGTTCGCCAGATTCGCGCGGGAGTTCGTCGGTGGGCTGCAACTTTGGTGGCGGTTCCGTGAAGGCCCATTTACCGACGTCATCCAACACCGCGAGAATGCGACGCAAATCCTTGCGTACCCGGGTATAGCCACCGGCAAATGCGGATAGCTCCCGCCAGATGCCAGCGACAAAGCACAGGTCTGGAAACGCGTGCGATGACAAGCGCTCCAGCGTCTGCTCACTGTCGCGCTCGACATCGATGGCTGCCCGGTAGAATGCCCGGTGTTCGGCCTCGTCCACGATCCAGTGAACCTGCGCTGAACCGGCATCAGTGGTGGTCTTGAAGACGCCGCGACGCCGGAGCCCAAGGCACGCCACCGCGCGGTCGCCGCGCACATGATGATGCGCCCAGGCCACGTCCTCGTTCTCAACGGGCAGGTCATCACCGATCGCCACCCGGGTAAACTCCATGCCATCCGGCCATGGCTCCTCGTCCAAATACCCACCCAAGGGCCGAAGCATCGCGGCAAGTTCTCGCCCCAACTCGACCGGCAAATGCAGTGGGGACTCCTCTGACCAGAGGCTCCAGACGTCCAGCGGCCCCAAGACCGATCGGGACTGAAGGTCGTCGCCAATCCACACATTCTCTCCGCGGCTGCGAGCCACATCGACCCGCTCGGACAGGTGCCCGAGCGCTTGATCGATATCGTCGGCGCTCCAACCATCGAAGGCCCACTCGCTGCCGTCGATGACGAACGACATGGCGTTCAGCGCCGCCGCCGCAGCCGCCCGAGCGCCGCGACGTCAATCTGATACTGATCGAAAAAACCGGGCGGCCAATCGGACACGCCGCCTGACGCCGTGAAGCGCAGAGGCACCGCTACCCGGGCCTGATCGGCCTCCCCGCCCTCAAAGAAGTGGACGATGGCGTTCTTATGGTCCAGAAAGCCGAGCTCGGCGATGGCTCTGCAGATGCCGTTCAGCACATGGTCCGAGTGTGTTTCGAGCACTACCTGAACCCCCTTGCCCGCGAGCCAGGCGAGAAAGACGCCGATTCGCGACTGCCCGGCGGGGTGCAGATGCGCCTCCGGGTTTTCGACGATCAACAGCCCGCCTGGTCGCGCGACCAGACCGGCCAGGATGATCGGCAGCGCGTACGAGATGCCAAAGCCCATGTTGGGGGCGCGGACCAGATCGCTGCCGGGCGGACCGAACCGCAGCGAGGCGACCAGGCCGTTGGCGTGTAGCTCCGGCTCCACCCTGATCGGGCACACGATCTCGCTGAGCCATTGTTCTAGCTCGTATTTCAGGAACGGGACCGCGTCCATGGCCGCGTTCGGATGCCGTCGATCCAGATACTCCAACGGTCGTTCGCCGAACTCGGCGAGCACCTGCGCCGAAAACTCGCCCCGCACGCCGACTTCGAGCATCGAGCCGGCGGTGGCCGCCGACTTGAGCAGGGCGCGGGGACCGAAGCGCTCGGCGCTGAGATAGGTAAAGCCGCGCGGGACTGCATCCAGCACGAATGCCTCACCAAACGGGTCTGGGCGCTCCGCCACGACAAGATAAAGGCTGTCCGGCGTCGACTCGGGCACGGCGAAACGCCACTGCGCAACAGTGGGGTCATCGGCGGTCATCATGCGGATGCTGATGTTGCCGACCGATGCCCGGTTGTGGACGTCTTCCGCCGTGCCAAGCTCCAGACCGAACGGCCCGCCATTCAGGCTGACCGTTTTCGCCTGGCTCGTCATCGCCTCGCGACACAGCAGCAGCGCCTGGAGCATCGAGCTCTTGCCAGCGCCGTTCAGCCCGCAGAGCACCACCAACGATGCCAACTCGAAGCAGCTAGCCGTGAAGCGCTTGAACCCTGCTATCTCAATGCGTGCGATCATCGCACTATCTCGGCGACGAGCCGCCGATTCGTGCTGAGACGACGATCGACCGCGACCGGGTCGCCGGTGGCGACGGTTACCGCCTTCAAGTAGTCGGGGTCATCGAAGGCTTCCAGAAACGCGTCCTTTATGTCGTCGGCATGCGGCTCCAAGACCTCAAAAGAATGGGTCGAAAGGGCGATACTCTGAGCCTCGAAGATGGCGCGATTCATCGGTCCGCGGCGCCCGGTCTCCGGGTGGACGCGGCGAAACGCCTCCTCACCAAGGATCGCGTGCGCATTGAGCATGGCCCGATCGAACGCGGTTGCAAGATCATCGAGGTCATCGTCCGTCAATGGGTCGGACGCCGTGGCGGCGCCGTCGATGCGGCGCGTAAAGTCAACGAGAAATGCATCAAGGTTGGCGGACTGCCGATACGCCGCAGCGGCAACGCGAAACGCGCAGAATCGTAGCACCAACTCCCGATCCGCCATGCGTTTGCTGTCCCTGACGGGCTCGCCGCTGCCCTTTCTGAAAAAGTACGAGCAGGTTGCCCGGTCGAACGATGGAAGCTGCACCAACCCCTTGAGGAATTTCCGCGAGCGGGCCTTGCTCATCGCGTGCCGAATCTCTTGTGCCGACAGGGGTTCTCCGAGCGTGTTGACCCGGCTGAAGATGTCGTATTTGATGTCTTCCGGGGTTTGTGGCTCGATAACGTGGACCACGATCTGGGTCGTGCGCAACCGACGCAGCAGCGCCGGGTCGAGGTCGTTAAAGGCGTTGCCGTCGAGCTCCTTAAGATATTCGAGATCATCCACCGCGAGTCGAGGCAATCCGCCCATGAAGTCCCGGATCGTCGACAGGCGTTGCACCCCGTCAACCACCTGGAACTTACCTTCGGTGTCCTGGTTGAAATAAAAGGCAGGCAACGGGATACCGAGCAGGATCGACTCGATCAGGCGCGTCCGCTGCCTTTGCTTCCAGACGAACTCCCGTTGAAAATCGGGCGCTAGCTCGATATCCCCTTCGCCAATCTGATCGACCACTTCGCGTAACGTGAAGCTCTTGGTCGTGATACGGATCTTGCGGGGATCCCAAGGCTTTACCAGCGCCGCGTTGGGGCCGGTATCCTCCGGTTCCAGGCCGTCGCTGGCGCGTTCCGGCTCGAATGTCGGGCTGTCGGTTGACATGGGTTGCGTGGTCTTTGGTTCGAGCCATCTAGTGAAGGGCTCAAGATTGGACGATCTCCGGCTGTCAGTTCTCAGCCGCCTCGTGCCCCCTTGGCGCCTCGCTCGCTCGATGCCACCGGCAAGTGGTCTACCGATCGCGGGCAGGCGGGGGGCGACGTTGGCGTCGTCGGTATTCCGCCCGACGGTGCTGGCGTAACCCGGCAACCTGCCGCCGATGGGGAAACCGACGGCGATCGAGCGGCCGGGCCTGTCGACTCTCTGGCGATTCTGACCTGATACCCTTCGCTCACGATCGACGGGGCAACGCTGATCCAAGTGATGTCCGGCTCGACTCCTCCGCGACCGGTGGTTGAGCCACGCTATGCAAAAAGCATAGCGGGCTCGAATCCTGTCGTCGTCTCCTCTCGGTGCCGCGAAGCGCAGCCGGCTACGCCGCCAGCTTCCGCAGCACGTAATGCAGGATGCCGCCGTGCTGGTAGTACTCCACCTCGTTCGGGGTGTCGATGCGCACGCGGGCCTGGAACTGCTTGGTGCTGCCGTCCTCCGCGGTGGCGGCGACGGTGACCGCCTTGGCGCGGCCGTCGTCGAGCCCTTCGATGCTGAAGGTCTCGTAGCCGGTCAGCCCCAAGGCCTCCGCGCTGTCGCCGGGCTGGAACTGGAGCGGCAGCACGCCCATGCAGACCAGGTTGGTGCGGTGGATGCGCTCGTAGCTCTCGGCGATGACGGCACGCACGCCGAGCAGCAGCGGACCCTTCGCCGCCCAGTCGCGCGAGGAGCCGGAGCCGTACTCCTTGCCGGCGAGGACGATGGCGGGCACGCCCTCGGCCTGGTAGCGCATGGCCGCGTCGTAGATGGACATCTGCTCACCGGAGGGCTGGTGCAGCGTGACGCCGCCCTCGGTGCCCGGGGCCATCTTGTTGCGCAGGCGGATGTTGGCGAAGGTGCCGCGCATCATCACCTGATGGTTGCCGCGGCGCGAGCCGTAGGAGTTGAAGTCCGCCGGCTGCACGCCGTGCTCCACGAGATAGCGCCCGGCCGGGCTGTCCGCCTTGATGTTGCCGGCGGGAGAGATGTGGTCCGTCGTCACCGAGTCGCCGAGCAGCGCGAGACAGCGCGCGCCCGCGATGGCCGCCACCGGCGCGGGCGTCATGCTGATGCCCTGGAAGTAGGGCGGCTCCTGCACGTAGGTGCTGCTGTCGTCCCAGGCGAAGGTCTTGTCCGTGGGCGCCTGGAGGCCCTGCCAGCGGGCGTCGCCGTCATAGACGTTGGCGTAGGTCCGGGTGAAATCGTCCTGGCCGAGGAAGCTCGCCACCGTATCGGCCACCTCGCCCTGGGTGGGCCAGATGTCGCGCAGGAACACCGGGTTGCCGTCCGGGTCCGACGCCAGCGGCTCGTTGTACGGGTCGAAGCCCATGCGCCCGGCGATGGCGTAGGCCACGACCAGCGGCGGGGAGGCCAGGTAGTTCATGCGCACCTCCGCATGCACGCGGCCCTCGAAGTTGCGGTTGCCGGAGAGCACCGAGGCCACGGTGAGGTCGCCGTCTGCAATCGCCTTTGAGACCTCCGGCCGCAGCGGGCCGGAGTTGCCGATGCAGGTGGTGCAGCCGTAGCCCACGACGTGGAAGCCGAGCTGCTTTAGGGGCCCCATGAGGCCGGACTCTTCCAGGTAGCGCGTGACGACCATGGAGCCCGGGCCGAGGGAGGTCTTGACCCACGGCGGCACGCGGAGTCCGCGCTCGACGGCCTTCTTGGCGACGAGTCCGGCGCCGAGCATGACGGTGGGGTTGGACGTGTTGGTGCAGGACGTGATGGCGGCGATGACGACGGCGCCGTCGCCGATCTCGACTTCCTGGCCGTCCATGCTGGTCTTGACCGGCGGTTTGGTCTCGACGCCGCGCTCGGCGTTGACCTTCTTCAGCGCCGCCTCGAAGCCGGCCTTCACGTCGGTCAGCGCGACGCGGTCCTGCGGGCGCTTGGGGCCGGCGAGGCTCGGCACGACGGTGCCGATGTCCAGCGCCAAGGTCTCGCTGAAATCGGCCTCGAAGCTGCCGTCCGCGTCGAACATGCCCTGCGCCTTGGCATAGGCCTCCACCAGCGCGACCTGGTCCTCGGACCGACCGGTGAGGCGCAGGAAGTCCAGCGTCTCGTCGTCGATGGGGAAGAGCCCGCAGGTGGCGCCGTACTCGGGCGCCATGTTGGCGATGGTGGTGCGATCGCCCATGGGCAGCGTCTTGACCGCCGGGCCGTAGAACTCGACGAGCTTGCCGACGACGCCGTGCTTGCGGAGCATCTCGACGATGGTCAGCACCAGGTCCGTGGCCGTCGCGCCCTCCGGCAGCTTGCCGGTCAGCTTCACGCCGACCACCTTCGGGATCAGCATGGAGACGGGCTGGCCGAGCATCGATGCCTCGGCCTCGATGCCGCCGACGCCCCAGCCGAGCACGCCGACGCCGTTGATCATGGTGGTGTGGCTGTCGGTGCCCACCAGCGTGTCAGGGTAGGCCTGCAGCACGCCATCGACTGCGCGGCCGAAGACGACGCGGGCCAGGTACTCCACGTTCACCTGGTGCACGATGCCGGTGTCCGGCGGGACGACTTTGAAGTTGTCGAACGCCTGCTGGCCCCACTTCAGGAACTGATAGCGCTCCTTGTTGCGGGAGAACTCCAGCTCCGCGTTGAGGCCCAGCGCCGCGTCGGAGCCGTACTTGTCCACCTGTACCGAATGGTCGATGACCAGCTCCGCCGGCTGCAGCGGGTTGATCTTGTCCGGGTCGCCGCCCAGCGCGCGCATGGCATCGCGCATGGCGGCCAGGTCCACGACCGCCGGCACGCCGGTGAAGTCCTGCATCAGCACGCGCGCAGGGCGGTACTGGATCTCGGTGTCCGGCTCGGCCTGCGGGTTCCAGTTGCCGACGGCCTCGATGTCCGCGCGCTTCACGGTGACGCCGTCCTCGTGGCGCAGCAGGTTCTCCAGCAGGATCTTCATGCTGAAGGGGAGCCGCGCGCTGTTGGCGACGGCGTCCACGCGGAAGATCTGGTAACGCTTGCCGGCGACGTCGAGGTCGGCCTTGGACTTGAAGCTGTCGTGCATCGGTGGCTCCGGATGTGCTTTGTTGCGGTGCAGGATGCGCCGGATTCTAGCGACGCGGGCGGAACGGCGCATCCACGCCGAAGTCAATTGTTTCGATTGGGTGACTGGTGAGGATTCCGATCCCTAGCGCAGCGGCGCGTACGTCTCACGACCGTCTCGGCCGGAGCCGGGCCGGAGAGCCGACCTCCAGGTCGGCTCGGCACTCGCGATATCTGTGCACCCCGCTCTGTCGGTGTTGACCTGGAGGTCAACACTCCAGTCAACGCCCCGGTCAACGCCCCGGTCAACGCCCGTTGCGCCGGCGCGGCGCGCCCGGCGATGCCTTATTTGCAGACCGGCCGTATTCAGACGCGCTCGGTGTCGCGCAGATAGGCGCGGGCGGCGTCGAGCATCTTGCGGCGGCCGAGCAGAACCTGCCAGCGGGTGCCGCCGCACTGGCGCCACAGCAGGGCGCCGCGGATGCCGGCCAGCAGCAGCGCGCGGATGCGGTCCTGGTTGTCGGGGTTCTGCAAGTACAGCGGGTTGCCGCGGACGATGATGCGCGGCGTGAGCTTGCTGATGGTGTCTTGATAGATGCCGGCGAAGCCCGCGAGCACCTCCCGGTCGAGCAGCGGCAGGTCGCCGCGGGCCGCGCTGGCGCCCTGGATGCGCCGCGCGATCTCCTTCTGCATGGCGCCGCGGCCGGCGAGGTTGCGCTCGTGGCGCATCAGCGCGATCACGTAGCGGGTCAGCTCCATCTCGCGCGCGGGCTCGCCCGTGAGCTGCGCCACCACCTGGCGGGCACCGGTGGCGACGGCGCCGGGCTCGCCGTAGACCGACGGCACGTCCGGCGCATCGATCTCGAACAGGCTATGGATGCAGGGCTCCATCTGCGCGATGTCGACGCTGCCGCGGTTGGCGATGCGCTGCACGCAGTAGGCCGCCTGGTGCAGGCCGGCAAGGGCAATGAGGCGGTCTTGGTCGGAGTGTTCCATGGACAGGGGCTAGGAGCTGGTGACAGGGGCTAGGGGGTAGGGTACCGAGTTGGCCTGCGCGTCTTTGAACATGCGCCCAAACGTCATCGTTCTCTACCCCGTTCGACGAGCGACGCGGCGGTGATGACGGCACCGCCCAAACACTCGACGCCGTGGTAGAAGACGATCGACTGGCCGGGCGTCACGGCGCGCTGGGGCTCGGCGAAGTGCACGCGGCAAGAGCGGCTATCGTACTCGACCAGCGTGCAGCGCATAAGCGGCTGTCGATGCCGCAGCCGACCCAGGCAGTCGAACGGCAGCGCGCCGGCCGGCACCGGCGGGGCGCCGCCGATCCAGTGCAGTTGCTCGCCGCGGAGCCCGTCGGCGTAGAGCAGCGGATGGTCGGCACCCTGTACCACCACGAGCACGTTGCGTTCGGCATCTTTGGCGGCGACGAACCAGGGCGCCTCGCCCGCCTCGCGCACGCCGCCTATCCCTAAGCCCGAGCGCTGGCCGATGGTGTACCACGCGAGCCCGCGGTGCTCGCCGAGCTTGAATCCCTCCGGCGTTTCGATGGGGCCGGGGTTGTCCGGCAACCAGCGCGCCAGAAAATCCGCGAAGCGCCGCTCGCCGATGAAGCAGATGCCGGTGCTGTCCTTCTTCTCGGCATTGTCGAGCCCGAGCCGCCGCGCGATGGCGCGGACCTCCGCCTTGGTCAGGTCCGCGAGCGGAAACAGGGTGCGATCGAGCTGCGCAGCCGTTAGCCGATGCAGGAAGTAGGTCTGGTCCTTGTCCGCATCCCGCGCGAGCAGCAGCCGGGCGCCGCCGGCACCACGGGCGACGCGGGCATAGTGGCCGGTGCCGATCCAGTCCGCGCCCAAGCCCAGCGCATGCTCCAGAAAGGCGCGGAACTTGATCTCGCTGTTGCAGAGCACGTCCGGGTTCGGCGTGCGCAGCGCCCGGTACTCGGCCAGAAAGGCCTCAAACACCCGGTCCCAATACTCGGTGGCGAAGTTGACCGTGCGAAGCTCAATGCCGAGCCGGTCCGCCACCGCCCGGGCGTCCGCGAGGTCCGCCGCCGCCGAGCAGTAGCCGGGCGCGTCGTCCTCCTCCCAATTCTTCATGAATAGCCCCGCCACCGCATAGCCCTGCTCGCGCAGCAGGTGCGCCGCGACGGCGGAATCCACGCCGCCGGACAGGCCAACGATAACGCGGGGGGCGAGGGCGTGCGGCAAGATCAGGGCGGTCAACTGGCAGCGGCGAAGCGTGTGGCCGGCAAAAGACGATGATCGGCGCCCATCCGCCCGCTTGGGCCTGCGGGCATCAAGCCCGCGACGGATGGGGCCTGACTGGCATCGGCGTGCCGGGGGTGCAGCTTACGCCGACGGCGTCTGTCCGGCGCGCTCGGCGACGGCGCGCTTGAGCGCCTTGGCGCGGGCGTCCACCCAGCGCTCGGCGGGCACGACGCGGCTCAGGCCAAGGGCCTCCAGGCGCTTGCGTGCCTGCGGTTGCAGCCCGGCAAGGTAGACCCGGCAGCCGTGGCTTGCGGCGTCGCGGACGGCGCCCTCGATGGCGAGCGAGGTGGTGACGCCCAGATGCGGCACGTCGGTGAGGTCCACCACCAGGCTGCGCGCTCCGGCGATCTCGAGCTGCAGGCGCGTGATGGCCTTGGCGGCGCCGAAGATCAGCGGGCCGCTCAGGCACAGCAAGGCGATGCCGTTGCCCGGGTCGGACAGGATCTTGCGCTCCTCCTCGGTGCCGTTTTTGCACTGCATGTCGTCATCGACGGGTTCGGACAGGCCCAGCAGCTTGACGCCCTCCGACTGCAGGTCCGCAAGCCTGCGGATGGTGAGCACGTTGGCCACGAACAGCCCGATGCCGACGGCGGTGATGAGGTCCACGAAGACGGTCATCGCGATGACGCCGTACATGATCAGCGCACCGCGCACAGACACCAGGTGTGCGCGCCGGAGGAAGCCCCAGTCGATGATGTCGATGCCGACCTTGATGGCGATGCCGGCGAGCACGGCCTTCGGGATGGGCTCCACCAGCGCGCCGGCGCCGAAGACGACAATGCCGAGGATGACGGCGCGGGTGAGTCCGGACAGCGCCGTGTGGGCGCCGGTCTGGATGTTCACCACCGTGCCCATGGTCGCGCCGGCGCCGGGCAGGCCGCCGCACAGGCCTGATGCCAGGTTGCCCAGGCCCTGGCCAATGAGCTCCTTGTCCGAGTCGTGCTGGGTCCGGGTCAGGCTGTCGGCGATGACCGACGTCAGCAGCGCATCGATGGAGCCGAGCAGCGCCAGCACGATGGCGTCGACCACCATGTGCTGCCACTGCTCCTGCGTGAACGTGGGCAGTTGGATGCTCGGCAGGCCGCCCGGCACCTCGCCGATGGCGCGGTAGGCGCCGCTGCCGAGTACGAAAATGGCAAGCAGCGTGCCCACCACCAGCGCGAGCAGTTGCGGCGGCATGAAGCGGCGCCAGCCGCGGGGCATCAGCAACAGGATCGCGAGCGCCACGCCGCCGAGGGTGGCCTCGCCCGGGTTGATCTGGGCGATGAAGTCCGGCAAGGCCCGCAGCGAGCCGAGCACGCCGCCGGGCGGCGACGCATAGCCGAGCAGGGGCGGCAACTGGATGATGATCAGAATGAAGCCGATGCCCGACATGAAGCCCGAGATGACCGTGTAGGGCATCATCGTGACGTAGCGGCCGAGCTTCAGCACACCGAACAGGACCTGAATTAGCCCGGTCATCATGACCGTGGTGAAGGCCATGGCCATGCCCTGCTCGGGGTTGGCGGCCATCATGCTCATGATGACCGCCGTGAACACGACGGTCATGGGTCCGGTGGGCTCGGAGATCAGCGTCGGCGTGCCGCCGAAGATCGCGGCGAAGAACCCGACCAGCACGGCGCCGTACAGGCCTGCCTCAGCGCCGGCGCCGGACGCGACACCGAAGGCCAGCGCCATAGGCAGCGCGATGACGGCCGCCGTGACGCCGCCGAACAGGTCGCCCTTGGCGTGGTCCAGGCTGAACTGATTGAAGATCCGCATGGTCGTTTTCCCCTCTAAGCGCCCGGTTTTCGGCAAACGGGCCGGCAGTGTCCGGACGTGGCTCCCCTAAGGGAAATCGATAAAGCAAATCAAATGGATCGATTTAAGGCTATGCGTTCGCCCATCTGTGCTGCGGTTGCCGCGACCCCGAGGTCGCCGGCACCCGGCAAGCCCGCAGTCAGCGCAGCCGCGCGAGCAGCGCGGGCGTCGGCCAGGCGTCGGCGGGCAGCCCGAGCTGCTGCTGCTCGGCGCGCACGGCGGCGCGCGTTCTCTCGCCCAAGATGCCGTCGATGGCGCCGACATCGTGGCCGCGCGCGGCGAGCGCCGCTTGCAGCTCGCGCATGGCAGCGCCGTCGAGCCCGGGCTCCGGACGCCCCGGATCGATCTTCGGCGCACCGGCGAGCCGCGTCGCAAAATACGCCGCGGTGGTGCAGTAGGTCAGGGACTGATTCCACGCAAGATACACGTCGAAATTGGGGTAGGCCAGAAAGGCCGGCCCGGTGCGGCCCATCGGCAGCAGCAGCGCGGCAGGCAGGTAATCCGCCGGCAACGCCGCGCCGTCCGCGGCGGTGACGCCAAGTGCCGCCCAGTGGGCGCGCGGGTGGCGCTGGTAGACGTCGGCCTCGGCCCAAGGCAGCTCGGCCGGTACGCGCACCGCCGCGAGCCAGGGCTCGCCGGCGCGCCAGCCCAGGTGGCTCAGGTAACGCGCCGCGGTGGCGATGACGTCGGCGGGGCTGGTCTTGAGCGCGACACGGCCATCGCCATCGCCATCGGTGCCGAACCTCAGATAGTCGGACGGCAGCAATTGCACCTGACCCAGCTCGCCGGCCCAGGCGCCTTTGAGGTCGGCGCGGCGCAGCCAACCCGAGTCCAGGAGCCGCAGCGCATCCTGAAGCTGCGGCCGGAACAGGGCCGGCCGGCGGCAGTCGTGGGCGAGGGTGGCGAGCGCGGTCAGCGTGTCGAAGTCCCCCTGCACGGCGCCGTAGTCCGTCTCCAGCCCCCAGAACGCCGCGATCACGGCGCCCGGCACGCCGGTGTCGCGCTCCGCGGCGGCGAAGCTGTCGGCGTGGGCGGTGAGCTTCTCACGGCCCACCCGCAGGCGATAGTCGTTGACCATGCGCCCGGCAAAGGTCAGCCAGTCCTGCGTGAACACCGCTTGGGCGCGGTCGTGGGCGAGGACGCTCGCATTCGGTGCCAAGCCATCCAGCGCGGCGATGCTGTCGGGCCCGATGCCGGCCGCCTGGGCTTCGCTGCGCACAGCGTCCAGCCAACTGGCGAAGTCGCCGCCGCAGTCGGCCGGGGCGCTCGTCTGGCCCGCCGCGCTGCCGGCAATCAGGAGCAGCGACAGCCTGAGGCTGCCGCCGACGCAACGGGCAAAACAACGGGGGCGCGGTGGCTTGGTCATCGGCAGTGGACCGGCGCGTTGCAGCGGGGTGGAAATGCGAGATGTTGAACCGGGCGCTATCCGACGCGCCGCCGGCGCGACGATAATGGATGCATCCCCCAAGCGCGACTAGGTTGCACCCCGATGGCCGAGCCCAGCAACAACCAGACTGCCAGCGCCGCCGCCGATCGGCTGATCGAGGCCGTGCGCGATGACCCGGCGCTGCGCGCCGAGCTGACTGACCGGCTGCGCGATGCGCTGGGGTTCGGCAGCCAGCCGGCGGCGGCCATCACCGAGGCGGGCAAGGCCCGCCGCCTCGCGGTGACGCTGCGCAAGGACATGCGCGAGCAGACCCGTCGGCACAAGCGGGCCAAATGGTACACCGGGATCGTCGGGCTGTTCGCGGTCATGATCGGTGGCGTGCTGTTCGCGATGGTCTGGATGATGATGACCGACATGGACCGCATGGAGGCCTACATGTACAACATGGGCCATGCGGCGCGGGACGCCAAGGATGCCGATCGGGACCCGCGCAAGTTCCAAGGCCCGAGCTTCATGCTGAGCATGGCGCGGGACATGCAGTCCATGAACGAGCAGATGACGGCCATGCGCGGCGACATGGGCCAGATGCGCAGCGCCATGCTCCAGATGGACAGCAGCATGACCACGATGCGCGAGGACATCGGGCGCATGAGCACCGACATGACGACGATGAACGCCAGCATGGGCCGCATGCAGTACGACGTGCTGCTGATGCGCCACGGGGTCGGCAACATGGCCAGCGACACGGGCTCCATGAGCGTGCCCTTCCGGGCGATGGACCAGTTCATCCCGTTCCGCTGACATCCGCGCATCGGGACGGCTGCCTTGTGCAGGACTTGGCGCAATTAGGCGGCCTTGATCGTTATCCCCACCAGCGCCGCGGGCTCCGTGCGTAGCGAGGGCTTCCAGCCCTGGTGGCGACGGCGTTGAGCAGAAACCGATTTCGATAGCGATCCCGATGGCGATGAGCACGGCTCGTTGGTGTGAGGCGACGCCTCCCCAGACGGTGCTTTGCTGGCACAATGCCGCTATGAAAAGAGAGTCAATCGCATCTCCTGCAAGAGACCGCCGACGCCCGCGCCTGCCGCTCGCCGCGCTGTCCGTCGTCGTCGCCGCGCTCTTCTCGGTGCCGGTGCTGGGCGTGTTGTTCAATATGTTCCGCGAGGGGCAGGGGAACTGGGCGCACCTCGTGTCCACGGTGCTGCCGGACTATGTGCTGAACAGCCTGGTGCTGATGCTCGGCGCCGGGGTGGGCGTCGTCATCGGCGGCACCGGCACGGCCTGGCTCGTGGTCATGTGCCGGTTTCCGGGGCGACGGCTGTTCGAGTGGATGCTGGTGCTGCCGCTCGCCATCCCCGCCTATGTCGTCGCCTACGCCTACACGGACCTGCTGCAGCACGCGGGCCCGGTGCAGACGCTGCTGCGCGATCTGACCGGCTGGGGGCCGCGGGACTATTGGTTTCCGAACATCCGCTCCGTCGGCGGTGCCGTGGTGGTGTTCAGCGCCGTGCTCTACCCCTACGTCTATCTGCTGGCGCGGACGGCCTTTCTGCAGCAATCCATCTGCGCGCTGGAGGTGGGTCGCACGCTCGGGCGCACGCCCTGGGGCGGGTTCTGGAGCATCGCGCTGCCGCTGGCGCGCCCCGCCATCGTCACCGGCATGGCGCTGGCGCTGATGGAGACGCTGGCCGACTTCGGCACCGTCGCGCACTTCGGCGTGCCGACCTTCACCACCGGCATCTATCGCACCTGGTATTCCATGGGCGACAAGGTGGCGGCGGCGCAGCTCGCGAGCGTGCTGCTCGCCTTCGTCTTCGCGCTCCTGATGCTGGAGCAACGCAGCCGCTGGCGGGCGCGCTTTCATGAGACGTCGCGGCGCTGGCAGGTCATTGATCCGTACCGGCTGCGCGGCTGGCGGGCCTGGCTCGCCAGCGCCTTCTGCGCCGGCCCGCTCGTGATCGGCTTCATCCTGCCCGTGGCCATGCTGCTATGGATGGCGGCCACGGCCGGGCACGACTTTCTGACGCCACGCTATCTCAGGCTCACGGCCAACAGCACCATCCTTGCGGGTGCGACGGCCGTGCTGGCCGTGGTGGTCGCACTGTTTCTGGCCTACGTGGCGCGTATCGAGCGCTCGCCGATCGCGGCCGGGGCCAATCGCGTCGCGGCCTTGGGTTACGCGGTGCCGGGCTCCGTGATCGCCGTCGGCATCCTGATCCCGGTGGCGGCATTGGATAACGCCATCGATAGCTGGGTTCGGGCCAACTTCGGCTTCGGCGTCGGGCTCATCTTTACGGGCGGCATCGCGGCGCTCGTGTTCGCGTACCTGGTGCGCTTCCTGGCCGTGTCCCTCAACACCGTGCAGGCGAGCCTGGGCAAGGTCACGACGCACATGGACGATGTCGCCCGCTCGCTGGGCCACGGGCCGCTTGCGACGGCGTTGCGGGTGCACATCCCGGTGATCTCGGGCGGGTTGTTGACCGCCGGGCTCATTGTTTTCGTGGACGTGTTCAAGGAGCTGCCGGCGACGCTCATCATGCGGCCCTTCAATTTCGACACGCTCGCGATCCAGGCCTACAACCTGGCCAAGGACGAGCGTCTGACGCAGGCGGCGACGCCGTCGCTCATCATCGTTGCCTGCGGGCTGCTGCCGGTGTTCCTGCTGAGCCGGCAGATCATGGCCTCGCGCCCCGGCGGGCGGGCGCAGAAGGCGAGGGCGCCCCGCACCGATGCCGAGCCCAAGCGGCCGGCCGCGGCCGGGACGGTGCCGATCGGGACCTAGCGATGCGCCCCCGGGTACGCCGGCTTTAGCCGGCCCCCGGGAGGGCCGACTGAAGTCGGCGTACCCGGGGGCAACAAAAAGCCCCGGCCTGCGGGGCAGGCCGGGGCTTTTGTGTTGGTGACGGGCCGGCGCTGCCGGCCCGGCGGGCTCACTTATAGCCGACGCGGTCGTAGATGCGCTGTGCCTCGGCCTGGTTCTCGCCCAGCACGTTCAGGTTGATGCTGTCCGCCTTGTAGGCGCCAAGCTTGGCGACGCTGTCCGACAGCGCCGTGCCGGGCACCACCGGGTACTCGTCGTTGCCGGCCGAGAAGTACTGCTGCGCCTGCTCGCTGCTCAGGTATTCCAGGAATTTGATCGCGTTCTCGCGGTTCGGCGCGTGCTTGGTCACGCCGGCGCCGGAGATGTTCTCGTGGGTGCCGAAGCTCTCCTGATTCGGGAACACCCAGCCGATGCTGGCGATGGCCTCCTTGTCCAGACCCTCGACGTCCGTGCGCAACGCGCGGGCGAAGTAGTAGGTGTTGGCCATGGCGATGGCGCATTCCCCGGAGGCGACGGCCTTGATCTGGTCGGTATCGCCGCCGGCCGGGTCGCGGGCGCGGTTCTCCCAGACGCCGGCGGCCCACTTCTCGGCCTCCTCAGCGCCCAGGTGCTCAATGAGTGCGGCCATCAGCGAGAGCATGTAGATGTTGCTCGCGCTGCGGGTGCAGACCAGCCCCTTGAGCTTCGGGTCGGCGAGGTCCTGATAGGTCTGGATGTCCTTCGGGTCCACGCGCTCCTTGTCGTAGAAGAGGATGCGGGCGCGCTTGGAGAAGCCCCACCAGTGCCCGTCGGGGTGGTGCAGGGGGGCCGGGATGCGAGTTTCCAGCAGCTCGGACTCCACCGGCTGCAACAGGCCGGCCTCGTCGGCACGCCACAGGCGGCCCGCGTCGACGGTGATCAGGATGTCCGCGGGGCTGTTCTGGCCCTCGGCCTTGATGCGCTCGATGAGCTGGTCGCCGTCGCCCTCGATGCGGTTGATCTTGATGCCGGTCTCCTTCTCGAAGTCGGAGTACAGCCGCTCGTCCGTGTCGTAGTGGCGGGAGGAGTAGATGTTCACCTCGCCGTCCGCGTAGACGCTGCCGGCGACGAGACAGAGCAGCGTCGCCGCGCCGATGGTGGTTCTGGTCAGCATGTGGAGTCCTCGACGGTTATGGGCATCAGGCCCTTGGTTGCAAGCAGGTCTGGAAAAAGCGTGGCTTGGCGGCGAAACGGTTGGGTCGCCGCCGCTCAGCAGGCGCGAAGACTACCACCATTAAGAAGCGTTCGCATTCGAGGTTGATGCGCGACTGCATCGGATTCCCGATGGCAGGTTCTGGGAGCTCCCTTGGCCCTCGGCCCTTCTCTAGCAGGCGCTCGCCGCCGCGCTCCCCACACAATCCTCATCCCGACACTGCTGCACCTCGACGGTCAGGTGGTCGATGCCGGGCACCTGGCCGATCAGCGCCTTGTAGTGCTCCACGGGCTTCGGCGCATGGGTCACCAAGGACAGGATGCAGGCGTGGCTCGCGGCACCGATGCGCCACAGATGGAGATCGCTGACGGCGACGTCGTCCTCCGCCGCCAGCGCGTGCCGGATCTCGGCCTCCTTGGGGGCGAGGTCCTCCGCATCCAGCAGTGTCAGCGCGCTGTCGCGGGCGAGTCCCCAGGCCCAGCGGGCGATGAGCAGACCGCCGACGAGGCCCATCAACGGGTCCAGGAAGCCCCAGCCGTACAAGAGGCCCGCGCTCAACGCGACGATGGCGAGCACGGAGGTCAGCGCGTCGGCGATGACGTGGAAGTACGCGGCGCGCAGATTGAGGTCGCGGTGATCGTGCGCGTGGCCGGCCTCGTGGACATGATCGTGGTCGTGGTCGTGGTCGTGGTCGTGGTCGTGGTCGTGGTCATGATGGTCGTGGTCATGATGGTCATGGTCATGATGGCCATGTCCGTGCTCCGCGTGCCCGTGACTGTGGCCGTGATGATGGTCGGCGCCGAGCAGCCAAGCGCTCAGCACGTTCACGGCGAGGCCGAGCACGGCGATGGCGATGGCCTCGCCGTAGTGGATCGTCACCGGGTTGAAGAAGCGCTCTGTTGACGTGACGAGGAGCCAGAGTGCGCCGACGCCGAGTAGCAGGGCACTGGTGTAGCCCGCGAGCGGCGACACCTTGCCGGTGCCGAAGCTGAAGCGTGTGTCCCGTGCATGTCGCCGCGCGAAGCCGTAGGCCAGCACGCTGAGCCCGAGTGCCGCCGCGTGGCTGCCCATGTGCCAGCCGTCCGCCAGCAGTGCCATGGAGCCGGTCAGCCAGCCCGCCGTCAGCTCTACGACCATGGTCGCAAGGGTCAGATAAACGACCCAGCGCGTGCGCTGCTCGGCGCGCTGCTCGGCCGTGGTGATGAAGTCGTGGCTATGGCGCCAAGCGGCGGTGTCGTGATGGTGCATCGGATCAACTCCCAAACTGCAGCGTTGCGAGGTCAGTTTAGCGACTCGCATGCCGTGCCACGCGCTCGCCATGCTTGTCCGCGTGCGCCGTCGAGGCACCGAAAAGCCTCCGACAAGCAAGCTCTCGGTCAGTGGGCGTCTCGTTGGGTTGGTGTTAACGACCCAGGGCCGTGCGCGCATCCCGGCCCTGCCTTATGAAGCGGGTGCCACCCAGGCGCCCGGGCGGAAGCGCCCCATCACCCGTCGGTCGTCCCTGTACCCCTGCTCAGGTGACCTCGGCCCCTCGGAAGCCGTCGCTGCCCCGATTCTGTCGAACACGTGTTGGCCTCAATATCCCAGCCGACGTGCGCGAATCGGCGTGCTTGCGGGCCCAAGACACCGGCGGTGCTATCGCGCTTTCTCCCGGGCCTATTCACACAAGGGTGCTCGCCATGAGGGGCTTAACGGGTTGGTTCAGCGCGGCGGCTCTGCTGGCGGCCGCATTGGTCGCCGTTCCGGCGCAGGCGGCGTTGGTCGGTCAATATGATGGCATCGATTGTGGCGTTAGCTCGTCTGGGACCATCGGCGAGTTCGGGAGTGGGGCGGATTGCGTCATTCCGGAGGATTCCGTCGAGGGGATCAAGGGTCCGACGCCGCTCATCGCGAAGTTCGAGTTTGCCTTTGATAGTTCAGACGGTCTCAGCGTCACCGTCGGCGCCACCTTTGTCGGGGTCGTCACGCGGGACCACTTCCAGTTCACGTCCACTGACGGGCTTACCGGAACATGGCGCTACGACGCGGGGCCCACCGACCCGATGCTGACAGCCTTCGCGGTGAACTACGGGACGGTATTCGATCTCTACGTTGTCGAGAACGGGCAGCAGGGCGACTGGGAGACGGCCAATGGCCTTGGCCTGCGGCAGCTTTCCTTCTACGACCGGGGCTTGTCCACGACGATGGCGGTGCCGGCGCCGACGCCACTGGTCTTGTTGGCAGCGGGTGCTGGCTTCCTGCTGCTCGCGCGCCAACGGAACCGCGGTGTCGAGGGTCAGCGGTCGCTCTGCGCCCCGGGGTAGTGAGGCGGGGGAAAGGCGGAGAGAAGCTCGGCAGCAAAGCAGTTGCCAGCCCGGAGCTGAGCCGCGCCGGAGCCGGGCCGGGCCGGGCCGGGCCGGGCCGGAGAGCCGACCTCTAGGTCGGCTCGGCAGTCGCGATATCGCATCCCGCTTTGGTCGGTGTTGACCTGGAGGTCAACACTCCAGTCATCCTCCAGTCATCCTCCAGTCATCCTCCAGTCATCCTCCAGTCAGCGCTGCGCACGGCGACGCTCCGTGCCCTGGTTGGTCTGAGGCTCTGCCTGGCTAGTCGCCGTGGCGCTCCGGCGCACACTCGGCCGCGAGTGCGCGCAGGGTCGCCCAGCGCTGCTGCCGGCGCGAGGGCGTGCGCCTGTGCGCGGCACGGACGAGCCAATGGGGCAGCCAATTGGGCACCCATTTGGGCACCCAATGGGGCAGGGCACTAGTTGACGGCGCTGGCGCCGGGGGCTCGATGCGCGTTTGCGCCGATGCACAGTCGCGGTCGGCTGAGTCCCGTTGCCAAGCGCTCGCTTGGTGTGTTTGGTCTGAGATGAAGATCATGTCCGCCGGACCGAGCCTGCAAGCCTGCGGTTGAGGGTCGCCCCACCGGCGCGCGCCACCGCCGACAGCGGCCGACAGCGGTGGGCGACGGTTGGGCGATCAGACCAGCGCGGTGACCAGCGTCCGGGCGGACTGCTCCACGGCCTTCTGCAGCACCGCGCCCACCAGCGCCTTGCCGAACGTCTCCCCGATGCGGCGCACGTGCTCGCTCTCGCGGCGCGCAGCGCTCATGCAGCCCAGCTCCTCCAGCGTCGCGAACAGCGTTGCGCGGGAGACCTTGTCCGGGTCGTACTGCACGATCAGGCTCGCCGCGCGGGGCTTGATTTCGACGGCGCGGATGCCTTCCATGGCCAGCAGGCGCTCGCGTGCTGCGTCAGCACGTGCGCCGTGGTGGCATTCAAATGCCTTCGAGCGGATGCGGATGCGGCCGGGAACATGATGGATATACTGGCTCATCGGTGCGTACCTGGAAACACGATGCGGAATAGGAACGATTCGCATTGTAAAGTTGAGGTCGCGCCGAAGGCAAGTGCTTTTTATCATTGCGCCATCCGCGGGACCGGCGGTAGCAAGCCGCGGTCCGATGCCCTAGCCCGATCCGTGCCAGGAGATTCGAGTCCCATGTGCGACAACAACCAGTGGCTGCTCTTCGACCTTTCCACGCTGCTCGCCAGAATCGAGCCCGGCAATCCGCGCTTTCAGGAGATTCTGCGGACACCCTCGCTGAGCTGCTCCATCTACCACCTGCCGGCGGGCTCCAAGGAGATGCAGAGCGCGCACGTGGAGGACGAGCTCTACTTCGTGCTCGAAGGGCGCGCGCGGCTGCGCGTCGGGGAGGAGGACCGGCCGGTGGAGAAGGGCTCGCTGATGTACGTGCAGACGGCCTGCGATCACGCCTTCTTCGACATCGAGGAGGACCTGACCGTGCTCGCGTTCTTCGGCGCGCCACTGCGGCTCGCGTAACAGTTAAGGCACGAGGTCGGCAATCCCCGCGCTGCCGCGGCCGGGCTCGCCCCGTGGGCCGCGTGGGCGGGCACCCGATAACGCGCGGGCGCAGGGCAGGGCAAGCTCGTGGGAGCATGAACCCGACCAGGCAAGGCCCCGATGTCCGCATGCGCTTGGCGGTCGCTGCCGCTGGCCCTCCTGCTCACGCTGGCGGCGAGCACCGCTGCGGCGAAGCCGACGCCGCTGATCGGCGCGCCTGGCTGCGCGGGCGCTGTCTCGACCTGCCGGGGGATGGGCGGTGCGCCCGGGGCGGCGCCGGACGATGTGTTCCGGCTCGATCCGGAACCGAGCTTTCGGCTGGCGCCGATGCGCGCTCCTCTCCTCGCGGTGGCGGATACCGCGGGGCTCGACTTCCACCTCGCATCGCTGACGGCGGACGCCTCGCCGCATCGCCGCCTGCGCGGGCCTGCCGGCGGCGCCGAGGCGGCTACCTGGTCGGACTGGCCCGGGTTCGGCGCGGTGGCGGTGCAGGCGCTGTCGCGGCGCGCTGCGGCTGTGTCAGATCAGGACGCCGCGTCGTGGTTGCTCGCGGCGGAGTCGGCGCTGTCGCCGGAGCCGCCGCTGCCCCTGGAGCTGCTGCTCGGCTTGAGCGGGCTGGTGCTGGTGGCGCTGCTGCGGGGCTTGGCCGCATCGGGTTGAGCCGGGCCCGGCGCGTGCGTGAGCAGCCGCGGCGCGTCGGGCCGGCGCTGCAAGGCGACGCCTTTCAGCGCGTTCAGCAGCACGCCGAGCGTGGTGCCGTTGTGCAGCAGTGCGCTCGCAACCGGCGAGAGCCAGCCGAACACGGCGCCGGCGAGGATGCCGGTGTTGATGGTGACGGCGGCGGTGAAGTTGGTGCGGATCAGCGCCATGGTCTTGCCGGCGAGCTCGCGGGCGTCGGCGACGGCGCCGAGCCTGTCGTCCATGAGCACGATGTCCGCCGTTGCGCGGGCGATGTCCGCCCCGCGGGGCATCGCGATGCCGACGTTTGCCACGCCGAGCGCCGGGCCGTCGTTGACGCCGTCGCCGACGAAGGCGACCTTCGCCCCGGCCGCCTGCAAGGCCTCCACGACGGCGGCCTTGGACTCGGGCGGCATCTCGGCATGCACCTCGTCGATGCCGAGCTCCCGGGCTAGGGCGTCGGCCTTCTGGCGGCGGTCACCGGTGATCATGACCAGGCGCCGGATGCCGAGGCCGCGCAGGCGCGCGAGCGTGGCGACGGCATCGGCGCGCAGCGTGTCCCGCAGCGCAATGAGGCCCACCGGGCCGCGCTCGTTGCCGACGTAGAGCAGAATCTTGCCCGCGTCCTCGAAGCGCTCAATGAGCGCGGCATGGCCGTGGAAATCGATGCCCATGTGCTCTTCGAGGAAGTGGCGGCTGCCGACGACGATGCGCCCGTCGCCGACCTCGGCGCTGAGGCCGTGGGCCACCATATAGTCCACCTCGCCGTGGGAGATGTGCGCCAGATCCCGCTCCCGGGCGGCGCCGACAACGGCGGCCGCCACCGGATGGCTCGCGTGCTCCTCGACCGAGGCCACCAGCGCCAGCAGCGCCGCCTCGGTGCAGCCGCCGTCCGCCGAGAGCACGCGCACGTCCGTAACGGCGAGGTCGCTGTGGGTCAGCGTGCCGGTCTTGTCGAAGACCAGGGTATCCGCCGCGGCGAGCTGCTCGATGGCCTCGCCGCCCTTTAGCAGCACGCCGTGCTCGGCCGCGCGGTAGATGCCGGCCTTGAAGGCGACCGGGGTGCCGAGCTTGAGCGCGCAGGCGTAGTCCACCAGAAAGACCGCTTGCAGGCGGGTCAGGTCGCGGGTCAGCGCATAGACCAGGGCGCCGGTGCCCAGCGTGACATAGACGCGCTTGTCGCCGAGCTCATCGGCGAGCTTTTGCGTGTGGGCGCTGCGGCTCAAGGACTCCTGGATGAAGCGTGCAACCCGGGCCGTGGTGGTGTCCTCGCCGACCTGCGTTGCGCTCACGCGCAGGCGCCCCTCCACGAGCACGGAGCCTGCGATGACGCGCCCCGGCGCCTCCCGGCGCACGGGGATGTCCTCGCCCGTCACCGTGGATTGGTTCACCAGCGCCACACCGTCGAGAACATGCCCGTCCACCGGTACCGTCTCGCCGGGGCCGATGACGACGGTTTCGCCGGCTTGGACCTCGTCGCCCGCGATCTGCAACAACTCGCCGTCGCGCTCCACCCAGGCCATGGCGGGGTCCGGGCGCAGCAGGCGGCGCAGCAGCCGGTCGGAGCGGCGCGCGGTGCGGTGCTCCAGGTATTCGCCCAGGTTCAGCAGCAGGTCGGTGAGGTTGGCGGTGTAGAGCTTGCCGCTGCCGGCCGCGAGGCCGACGGCGACGGCGTCGAGCACCTCCATTTTGACGCCGCGGTGCACCAGCGTGTCGGCACCCTTGGCGAGCGTCGAGCCGACGTTCACCAGGGTGAGAACCATCTGCAGCGGCCGGGTCAGAAACGGCAGCACGGCGAGGGTCAGCAGCGTTGTGACCATCGGTGCGACCTCGGCCTCGCGCACGCCGTCCGGCGCGAGCCCGGGGATGGGCTTGGGGTCGAAGTTGCGCAGGCGCGCGAGCAGTGCCGCGCGGGCGGCGGCGCCGCCCGAATAGTGCAGAATCAGGGTCTTGGCGGCCGGGTTGGCGCGCGCCTCCTGCACCGCGGCGGCGGCGTCCATCCAGGCCTCGAGCCAGGCCGCCTCGCAGAGCGGGCCGCCCATGAGGGGGATGCGCAGCCGCAGGCGGCCGGGCACCTCATGGACGATGCGAAAGTCGAGGGGTTGCATGGCACGCGCACTCCGGCCTAGCGCCGCTGGCGGGGCGCCGGCGACGGGCGTCGCTCGCACAAGCCGAGCGGCGTCAGGGGCCGGGGTCCGCGGCTCCTGCCTGCAACTCCGCCTCGGCGTCGCGGAAGCGCTCCTTGGCCTCTTCGATGCCGCCCTGCACCATGCTCCAGGCCTTCACGGCGCCCTTGATGACGGTGCGTTGCACGTCCTCGTTGGTCAGCAGATAGGTGGCCGCGGCGCCGATCAGCAGGCCGCGGATGAAGCGATCGCTGGTGAAGTTGAGGAAGGGCTGGGCGGGTGCGGCCGGCGCCGCGGCCATCGCGTACTGCCCCATGCCCGCGGCGGACATGCCTTGCAGCGCGGCGCCAGGGTAGGCCTGCGCATAGCCCGCGGGCAGCGCCTGCTGTTGTTGCGCCGCCTGCATCTGCGGCGCGTAGCTCATGGGATAGGCCTGGCCTTGGGCATAGGCGGCGTAGCCCTGGGCCTGCGGGTTGTATTGGCTGCTCATGGTTCAGTGGTGTCCTTTGCAGTGATCCCAACGGATTGCGGTTGTGGTGCGGCGCGCTCGCTTAGGCGTCGGCTGCGGCCTCGGCTGCGGCCACGGCCGTGTCCGGTACCGACTCGGCGGTCAGCGCATAGGCGACGGCGGTGCCGGTGGCCAGCGTGGCGGCGAGCGACAACAGATCGGAGCGGAAATTGGACGCCACCAGCGCCGCAGCCGCCGTGGCAACGCCGGCGACGGCGCCGCCGCGCAGGGTGTCGAGGAGCGCGCCGCGCTGGTCCACCGTGCCCGCCTGCAGCCGATGCAGGTTGGCGGCGCCGGCGCCGCAGAGCCCCACCACGAGGCCGATCTTGCCGAGCGCCAGCGCCGGGCCGAAGGCGCCCTGGCTTTGGCTCATGGGGACGGAGCGGTAGGGGTAGCTCGTGGCGTAGCTCGTGCTGCCGTGCCCGGGCGAGCTCATGGATTGGTGTTGGTAGCTGCCATTGCCGACGGGATAGCCATAGTTGCTCATGAAGTCGCCTCAGTGTGCTCGGCCGAGGTGGCAGCGGCCGCCTCGGTGGGTTTCGGTGCCGGCGCGGTGCGGCGGCGGTGTTGCAGCAGGCCGCGGGCCAGCACCACCAGGGCGCTGCCGACGACGATGCCGCCGATGGACTCGTAGAGGTTCTTGGCGACGCCGTGGCGCTGCCGTTGCATGCCGTTCGACATGGATCAGTCCTGCTCTAGATGGCGTTGCAGCGCGTAGGTGACGGCGGCGCCGGCCCCGAACAGCACGGCGAGCCGCAGCATGCCCTGGCGCGACACCGCCGTTGCGACGGCGCCTGCAATCGCCGTGGCGGCGGCGCCGGTGGCCACGGCACGGCCGATATCGGCGAGTGCCTCCCGGCCCGTGATCTCGTCTCGCTGCAGCAGCCTGAGATCAGCCCCGGCCGCCGCGGCGCCGCCGATGACGGCACCCAAGGCGGCGAGCCCGAGCAGGCCGGCGCAGGTGTCGCCGCCGCCCTGGGCACCTGCTGCTGTGTACTGCGGCGCGCCTGGCATGGCGCCCGCGCCGTAGGCGTAGGGCAGGGTCGCCGGGGCACTGAGGTCGTGCGTGCTCATGGCCGGGGATCAGGGCTTGATCTGGTCGGCGGCATCGGTGGCCGTTTGCTTGAGCTTGTCGGCGCCGGACTGGACGGCCTCTTTTGCCTTGGCGCCGGTCTTGAACAGCATGTCCTGCACGCTCTGATTAGTGAGCAGCAGCACCGCGGCGGCGCCCACCAGGGCGCCCTTCCAGAATTCCGAGTCCTGCACGTTGAGCATACGGCCCAGGCTCGCGATGCCGTTGCCGTTGCTGATGTCCTGCATGAGCTGCGACATGTCCGGCGGGCCGCTCGGTGCGGCGCCGGCCGCCGCTGCGCCGTGCATGTGGCCCACGCCGCCGGCCGCGCCCGCCGCCCCGGCGTAGTAGCCCTGCGGCGGCACGGCATACTGCGGCGCATAGGCGCCCGGTGCCGGTTGCTGCGCCTGGTGCATGCCCCAGCTTTGGCCCATGTCCGGTGCCGGCGGCGGCATCTGCGAACCCATCGGCCCCATCTGCGCCTGACCGCCGGCCGGCATGCCGTCCGGCCCGATGCCCGGTTGCATCATCGGCGTGCCGTAGCCGCCTTGCACCTGTTGGCCGTAATTGGCGTGCATGGGCGCCGCGCCCTGCTGCTGGCCGAAGCTGCCGGCTGCGGCACCCTGCATGCCTGCGCCCTGAAACCCGGCACCCTGCATGCCGCCCGGCGCCGTAGCGCCCTGGCCGGAGCCCTGCGCCGGTTGCACCGCCGCGCCGAACCCTTGCGGGCCGCCGGCGGCTTGCGCCCCTGCCGCGCCTGCGCCTTGGCCGGCGCCGCCGTCGTGGCTCGTGCCGTGGACCTTGTCACTCATCTGATGTCTCCGCAGTTGTGCGCTGTGTGCAGTGCCTAGGGGGCCGGGTCCGCGAGCAAGGCGGCGCCGGGCCCGGGTGTCGGTCCGGCCGCAGCGCGTTGTTTCGCGGTTCCCGCCCCGGTGGCCCCGAGCTGGGTCTTCTCGCCTGGCAGCTCGCGGCGTTGGCGAAATCCGTGGGGATGGTAGGGGAAGGTTGCGAGGAATGCAAAGCGTTCGTAGTCGCGTTAGTCGCTTCTTGCCTCAGCGTCGTGCGCGCAGCCGTCCGCAATCCGACGTAATCGGGATCGGCCACGCCGGAGTGAGGGGTGCTTTGCTTGACGGCGCCGAACGCGTGCAGATGAGTCGAGCTTCATTCTGGCGATGGCCGGAAACAAGCAGACCGAATGGCGCAGGATTCTCGTCCGCCTTCGCGCAGCGGCAGCGTGCGCATAGTCGTTCTATGTGCACGTTGCCGCGACAAAGAAGGCGGGCGAGAAGACAAGTCGGGCGGTACGTTTGGTGACGGAAATCGCCTTAGGACAGCGGATGGGAAGGGCCGAGGGCCGAGGGAGCCCGCCTCGTCCTCCGCCCTCGGCGCTCCGCCCTCAGTTCAACGTTGCCAACGAGCGGGTTGCGCAACAAGGCGCTGCCCGGCCGTGCCGCTCTGACGCGAATCCGCCCTGCTAATGCACCTCTGCGGGGGCAGCCTCGATGGTCGGCGGCCCGATGTTGACGGCGAGGTCCGCGAGCGCCCGGGCGAAGGCACCGATGCCCGAGCGCTCCAGCAGCACGCAGGGCTTGTCGGCGCGCTTGCAGAAGCGCTTGGTGCGCAGATAGGCGTCGTGGCTCACGGCATCCGCCGGGCAGACGACGGCGTCCGCGCTGGCGAGCAGGCTCTCCAGGCGCTGCCGGCTCTCTTCCAGGCCACCGTCGTGGCGGATCAGCTCGCCGTTGCAGCGCTGCACCAGATCGCGGTAGTGGCGGGCGAGGGAGCCGCGCCCGCCGACGCAGAGGATGCGCCGCCCGCCCAAGTCCACGCAGTGCGGCGCGCGGGGGCAGTCGTCGCAGTCCTCGCCGGGGCAGGCCGCGGGGTCCTCCAGCAGCAGCTCCAGCGCGCCGCAGGCCGCCTCGCGCTCGGCGAGCGCCGCGGCGAGCCGGTGCTGCTCGGCGTGGGCGCCGGCGAGCGCCTCGCGCAGGCGGTTGGTTTCGGCCTCCAGGCTGCGGCGCTGCTCGGCCTCGGCATTGTGCGCCGCCTCCAGCTTGCCGAGCTGTTCCCAGAGCCCGCGCAGCGCGTTGCCGGCTTCCAGATCGTGGATGCGCGCGCGTGCCGCCTGCAATTCGCGCTCGCTGTCGGCGAGGTCCGCGACGCGCGCGGCGAGGGTCGCGATGCGCCGGTCCCGTTCCGCCAGCGCGGCGGCGTGGCGGGCGGCGGTGGCGGCCTGCTCGCGCCGCAGCCGCTCCAGCTCCGCCCGGGACTCGCCGAGGGCATGCACGTCCGCGGCGAGGCCGGCGCCGATCTGGTGCGAGAGCATGTGCACCTCTTCGTACGCCAGCGTGCGCAGCGGCGGGTCCGCCTGCGGATGGGTCATCAGCGCCCAGAAGGCCTCGGGGATGCGCCCGTCGGCGACGTGCGCCTGCCATAGGTCTTTCAGCTCCGGCGCGGAGCGCGCCCGCGCGAAGCGGCGCAGCGCCGCGGCGTACTTGCGGTCCAGCGCCTTCTGCGCCGCGACCGACAGCACGTTGCGGTCCTCGGCGGCGGCGACGAAGTTGACGTGCACCTCGTAGTCGCTGCGTCCATGCTCCAGGAGGGCGCCGGAGCGCCGCGCCAGCGCGCGCAGCTCCGCGGCATGCAGGCAACTGCCGATGACGGGGCAGTGGTACTTGCGCGGAAGCTGCCAGAGCTTGAGACGAGCGCTCGGGGCGCGGCGGCCGGCCGCTGCGGCGCAGGTGGGGTCGGGGGCCGCGTGGGCCATCTCGATGGCAGACGCGCTGCTGTGGGGCTGACACATGCCGGATCACCTCGGGGGCTCGTTCAAGGGACGCGGCTGGGTCGGCTCGGGCGCTCAGGGGCGCGGGCCGTCTGGCGGCGGGTTGATGCTCGACACGATAATAAGAACGGCTCGCATTCGCGTCAACAACGGCAGCGCGGCATCGAGCCGGGCGGTGGCGGCGCCGGTCTGCGTTCCCTGACCGCGGCTCAGTGTCGGCCGGACTGCGCGGCCTCCCGCGCCATGATGCGCTGGCGCTGGAGCGCGCGGGGCGACAACGGCGGCGCGATGGCGGCGTCGCTGCCCCGGCGGCCCATGACGGAGAAGCTCTCCTCGGTGATGAAGTCGCTGCGCTCGTGCGGGCCGCAGGGCACATTGGAGTACTCGGTGCGTCCGTCCGGCTGCGTGCACTTGTAGATGATGGCGCGCTGCCCCGCGGCCGAGACGCTGACGACAAGCAGCACGAGCACCGGCGCGAGGCGGGCGGCGATGCGAATGCGCTGGGGCATGGACGGCCTCCGAAGGTCCGAGCGGGCCGGCATCAATGCCCACGCGGTGGTGCCGGGGGCGGTGTGGCCATCGATGGCCAGGCGATGCCGGCTTTGCTCTAATCTTGGGCGGGCGCGGCGGCCCTGTCTGCGCACCAGCGCCGGTTTTCCAGCGCCGGTTTTCCAGCGCCGGTTCGGGCGGCGTCACCTCGCTGCGGTTCAACCCATTGCGGGAGCCAAAGGTCATGATCGAGCAAGTGTTTGCCGATGCCGCAGCCGCCGCAGCCGCAGCCGCCGCAGCCGCCGTCGGTGGCACGCGCGAGCCTGTTCGAGGCAGGCCCCGCGGACGTGGTCGAGGACGCGGGCGTCATGGTCGTCAGCGGCGGGCGCACGCCCCGTACCGAGACCTTCGAGGTGCTGCGGCGCGCCGACGGCGAGCGTCAGTCTCGACTTCAACCTATACGTGGACGCCGAGCAGCGCCCGCTCGCCTTCGCGATGCGCCACGCGGCGGGGATGCGGCAGGGGTTCGAGGCGGTGCTCGATATGTTGCCGCCGGTGCTCGACGCTGTTCCGGCTCCGCCGCCGCAAGACGGCTGACCCTGCATGCGGGGTCGCCGCAATCCCCCCGTCCGGCAACCGTCATGGCGCTGACATCGCTCTGACACGCGCTCCTGGTACCTTAGGATCATCTTGATTTTCCGGGAGAACCTCAATGAGCGCGATACGCGAGCATCAGGTGAGCACCATGGCCCATCGCATCGGCCTCCGGCTGGTGCAGCCGGCGGACGAGCGGGACCTGTCCCTGTACCGTCTGGTGGAGCCGTCGTCGATGCAGCCGGTGTATCCTGGCGGCGGTGAGCTAGGCGTTGGCCTGGACGAGCTGGAAGACTGGCTCAGGTTTCCATGGGAATGATGGGAGTGATTGGAATGAACGCACCTGCACTGACCTTTGCGGAGCACGAGCGCGCGCAGGCGGTCTCGGCGCTGGCAAGCGACTTCGTCCACCGCCGGCTGCCGCGGGCGCTGGCGCTCCAGGCGCAGTTGGGCGAAGGCGAGCCGATCGGCGACGACGACGCGGCCTTCCTCGCGGACACGGTGGATACGCTGGCGGCGGCCACGGCGCTGTTCGGGCAGAACCCCGAGCTGAACGCGCTGCACCGGTGCGCGCTCGGGCTCTGCGACGACATCATGACCGAGGCATCTGCGCGGGCGTAGCCGCCGATGGTGGCGGGCGGAGCTGGTTGAAGGACAGGCGTCGCCGGCCGGAGGGGCGACCTCCCGGTCGCCCCGTTGGAGGCAACGCGGTTGGTGAAGGCTCTTGTTGAGCTAAATTGGTCGCGGGCGTCGAATGCTCGCAGACGGGTCAAGTTTCGAACGGGGCGTCGGACTGGCGAGGCGCGTCGGGATCGCTATCGAAATCGACATCGAACCGAGTGCCAATCAATCCCGATCCCGATCCCGATCCCGATGAGCACGACGCGTCGGTCTGAGGCGAAGCCAAGGCTCCGCGTACTGTTATCCGGCCTGGCGAACTAATAGTGGTCCGTCCCCATTTTCCGCATGTGTCGATCTCCAAGAGTTCTCGCCGGACCCCTTTTCCCGCCGGGTTGACGGCCCGGCGGTGCCGGCCTGCCGGCGGGGAGGGACGGCGGCGCTCTTGCGGCCCCCATAGAACCTTCAGTGCAGCGGCACCGCTACATCGATATCGGTCTGCGAGAAGTCCAGTCCCTTGAACAGGAGCGGCTCGTCGAGCACGCGCGAGAGCGCATAGGAAAAGCAGTCGCCGAAGTTGAGCGCCGCGGGGTGGCGGCCCTTGCCGAAGCGGCGAAAGGCCTCGCGGGCGGTCTGTGCCTGCTTGGCGTCGACCGCGATCGGCTCGATCGACGCCTCGGCCAGGAACAGGTCCAGGTCGCGCACCCCATCCGCCCCGTAACGCGCCTCTATGACGATGCCGATCTCCACCAGCGTCGCCGTCGAGATGCGGCGTTGCGCCGCGGACTCAATCGCCTCGTTGAAGCGGCGCCGCTCCGGCTCATCCTGCAGGATCGCCGCCAGGGCGGACGTGTCGATGACCATCAGCTAGGCAGGCCGTTCTGATCGTAGCCCAGGATCTCGTCTGCCGAGCGGGCGTCGCGTACCGGCAGCGCGGCGGCATGGCGGGCGATGGCATCGAGCCGATCGGCGAGGGTCTTGCCGGAGCCCTCGCGCTGGAGGCGTTCGAGGCGATCGCGCAGGGCGCGCGTCACCGCCGCCGTCTTGGTCTCGCCAGTCAGCTCGGCAAGCCGCTCGGCGAGCGCCTCCGCCTCCGGGTTGCGGATATTCAGTGCCATCAGGAGTGGGGCCGGAATGTTGTCGTGTAGTTAGTGATGCGGCAGTGTAGCCTTGGTTGCGGTCCCCAACAACTATCCGGATTCCCACGCGCCAAGGGCCGAGCGTCGTCGGTGACCCACGACGGAGCCAAGCGCGACGCGCTCCGGGGCGCCCCGGATCCTGGCGCGGCGCCGGTGCAAGGCGGCCGGTGTGGCGCGGGTCAGAGCCCTTAGCGGCGAGTCAACTAGCAATAAGGGCTCTGACCCCTTTTTCCTCGGGTCAGAGCCCTTAGCGGCGAGTCAACTAGCAATAAGGGCTCTGACCCCTTTTTCCTTATTATTGGGCCTACCGAATTAATGGTGGTCTGTCCTCATTTTCCCCCTTGGCGACCCAGGGCACCATATTTTATCCGCGGTTATTGCACTTAGTCGCGCAAGGCCCGACGGATTAGCCACCATGCCGCTAGGACGGGTATGACGACTGGCGCTGCAGCAACGGCAGCGCTACCAACAAGAGCCCCAGCGGTAGCGGTGGTCGTAGCGACGGAAGTTATTCCCGTGGCAATTGTTGTACCGACGACTGGCAGCGCGGCTGCTGAAGATGCCGCAGTAGTCACGGCTGCTGCGCCAGCATTTACGATCCCCGTTGCGATCGTCACTCCCGTGGCAGAACCTGCGGCCGCAGCCGCCCCTCCTACCACATTTCCCACAGTCACGAGACCAATTCCCGCGGCACCTGCGCCACCTATGGCGACAGCACCTCCAATACCTTCTCCATCAATATCAAACCCGCCGGTGGCAACTTCTGGGTCAGTCGTTAGCGTGCCATCCACGAGTACAGCGGAGGTGTCGATGGGAACAACAGCGCCGGCTAGCCCATGCTGTACAAGAAGCTCATTGAATAGTTCGTTATAATCAGGTGTTCCTGACTCCCCTGCGAACTTCGTCAATTGCTCAGCTACAGCGGAGTTGTCTTCGTCCGAAAAGTGCTGACCGATTTGAGACCAAGTGTCATGTAGCTGTTCGTTAAGAGCGTCGAGGCGATCGCGTACCATACTGGGCTGATTCTGCGCTCTCTCGAGATTAGCGCAGAGTTCGTCGATGTTAGAACCAAATTCAGATCGGATGTCAGGAGCCAACTTATGCTCTATCCGCCTAAAAGCAAATCTTGTGACATCACTTAGGTTTTTCGCGACGCCCAATAAACCGCTCGGATGGAAAGTCATTATTGCCACTCCCATATGCCTGTTGCTATGAACTCGCTTAGGTCACTGTCGCCAGATTGGCGAGTGTGTCGTGGAACCGGATCTTCTGGCTTACGCGCCCAACGTTAACCGCAGCCCGCGCCAAACTGCGGCGACGCGCGGAGCGCCCGCCGCAGTTTGGCGTCGGGCTGGCGGACTTGTTGGGCGCTATCATAGTTCAGCGGGTGCAAGAGCAAAACCTGCGGTTGTGCTTGTGCAAATGGCGTAAATGGGAAAGTGTCACCGTAATCCCTTTCTTCCCATTCCCTTCGCTTTGGCCGCAGCCAGATCATCGAGGATCTTGTAGATTCCCTCTTGCATAATGGTGCAGTCCCTTTCGCTACTTCCAATCGCCACGGCCCCGCATTTTCCGAATGCCAGTCCGCTCAACATGTATAGTATTACCCCCTTTTTATTATCGTCATTATAGTGAATCTCCGACGCCGCAATAGCACCTATTACCTCCGCTGGGCGCAAACCGACATACTCCGGTTTATAAATCGCATCTGATGCCAAATAGACCCGCGGCTCTCCAGATACGCAAAATCCTGTTCGACCGTCCTGCGTCAAGAGCGACGTCACTATACGGAAGCTGTGCGCGGTCCCGGTTAGGCGATTATTTATCTCGATTGGCAGAACCTCCCACTCTGCCGTCGATGCCGCGCGAACACAAAGAAAATCCACGCTAATCGGCCCAACATGTCCTTCGTCGAACGCCTTATGCGCAATTCGTTCAAACAAATGCTCTATCCTCTTGCGATAATCCTGCCTGACAGGGTAGAAGCTACCGATATATGTCTGTTCATTGGCCGCAAATCGTTGCTCGTGTATTGATGTGAGAACTACACTACCATCCTTCGTGACCCTTCCTTGCGCGCTAGGCGAGCTCTTATGCTTTGCCTCTACATAACGCTCGGCGATTACTCCGGCCCGCGACATCTCCTGAACAAAGCCTTTCCATCCGAGTTTCTTGTCGACAACATCGACATTGCCTTCATTCAAGTACCCCAATACTCGCGCCCCATCTAGTTCACCACAATACTTATCTATCAAAGCCCTCATATCAACTAATGCATTTCCCTGCCCTGCGCCATAAAGAGTGCTACTAAGCTTGAGCAGCACCTTCCATGAATCCGCCTCTTGGCCTAACAATGTTGCAATCTCGCTTGCTAAATCTTGTAATGAGTGACATTCCTTGGTGCTCGTAGGTGTGCGTATTCCGCATGCCCTAAAAATGCGCTTCGCCGAGTACTTCGACCCGATTTCTATTGTACGCGACGATGCCTGATCTGGTTGTAGCCTAAGTTCATGCGCAATTTGCTCAGTCATCTCCGAGGGTTCAAACGTATGTAACACCACTTTCTTTCCGGATTTATGCCGCTCGGATACCCACTCTGCAATGAACAACCGCTCCTGCTTTGCGGCTTCTCCAACCAGCTTCTGAGAAAGCCATAGAGGCTCACTGTTATCGAGCGCGAGTACCACTATGTTCTTCTTGATCCGCGCTATTGCATCCTCTGATTTGGCAGTTAAGCGAACGTAATAATCCACTACTATTTCTATGTCTGGCAGTTCTGGTGCGGTGATATAGAGCAACTCCGATTCACGCTCCGCTGCTTCTATCACTTCCGGGGCCAAAGGCCGTTCTACAAAACAGTTCGATCCAACCAATCTTCCTAGCAACTCCGCACTACACTCGCGGCTATACATCGCTAAGACCGCTTCTTGTCCGTCGTCCATTCTAGTCTCTGACGCGAGAGGCTCCACTAGTGGGAACCACTCTCTGCCGTGATCCGCGTGCGTCTCAGAGGTATTCACGGTTTCTCTCCTCGTTGTGGCTTGTGTTCTAGACGACTCGTTCTACCCGACATCAACCATTTCTCTAATAGGTATAAGGCCGAACGCTTCGCGTCGTCGTTCGTTAGCCCTAACAAGCATAGCATTCGATCATTGGGCGTCAAATATTTATCAAAAAACTTGTTGATCGATTCATTGCGACTACGCGGCGCGTTTTGCCAATAGCCACTACCGATAACTCCTCCTGCGCCGCGTATGACGCTAACGTCGCCGTCAAATGCATGACCTGGCTCCACTTGTGTGGCTATACACTTTGCCGTGTTTGCTGCGACGATATTCTCTTGAACGTGGGGCCCCTTCGTACAGTCTATGCGCGGATGCAATAAAGCACTCGGCCCAATCATTTCTCTTAGTCGAAGGAGTGCGTAGTACGAACTCGGGTGAAACGTCTTTAGTGCCGTCCATGTCGGAAGGGACATCCCGGTCTTTGCCTCGGCCAGAAACAACGCAGCGATTAGTCGCATCAACAGCGGACCCTTCTGCATTGATTCCGCGACATGAACCGTCCAAACAAAAGCAAACGATGGACACTCCTCCTCTCGTTTCGGCATCATGCGCATGGATATCAAGCCAAGAACATCATAGTTATTGGGTGCTCCGCGGCATGCGATAACGGTTGCATCCGCCTTCGACAGCATCTCTCGCTTCTGAATAAAGTAATTCTCGACGTCATGATTAGGCATGTTTCGTTGTAAAGATGCGATTAGTTTTGAAAGAGGTGCGAAATCCTGTAGCTCTTGCAGTCCAGAAAAAAAATGCACTTTATACGGCACATCTTTCACTATGAATCTTCCTCTTCTCACGCGCGCGGCATGCAAACAAGAGGATCGCCATACGTAATGCGATCCATATACTGATTGGAAACGCTGAGCATCTCTAATGCGCGCTTGACTCGGGAGACCCGTTTCGCGATAGTTCTTTCATCGGTCGTGTCGTAAGGATTAGATTGTGCGCTCGACCCAATCTTGAGAAACACTGGGGACGCGACTTGGACAATCTCGGATATTTCATGGAAACGAATGAACCCGCCTTTGTCTTTATAGACATCAATGGGGACATCAAGGCTTGCAATGCCTGATGCGGCCCTCATTGACTGCAGCATCGGCAGGCCCAGATCGTGTGTTACCGTTAGTCCATCAGCTCCATTCTCAACAAAGATCTCTGCAATCATTGAGTTCGACACCATACAATGACTAGACACTTTGAATACCGTATCTTTGGGCAAAGTTCCGTCTACTCGCATCGCGTTAAGGACTCGCAGAACCCCGAGATCGTAGACAATCAATCCAGTACAGCCAAGAGATGCGAGCCTCAATGCATCGGAAACCGATGCACGGAGCGCATCGTTGTTGTTAATCTGACGCCCGAGTTCGAGCCCAAATGAGGAGCGATAAAAGGAAGCGCGGCGGTCGTACTCTGGGCGCGGCCCAAGTCCAAATAGTATTCCGTACCGTTCCTCAGAACAAAGTTGAAGCATGTCGCGAATTTCGCTATCGCATAACAGGAACGCGCCATGCGTCTCGTTGAATCTGGTGACATAGACATCTTCGCGCTGTAATATGCGGATCGTCTTCTCAAGCGAAGCCAAGTCGTTCACAACGGGCATCTCAATACCGTACGCACCCGTAGACTGGAATCGCTGCAAAGATGGTGATGCCTGAACGTCATCTGAGAACCCGTAACCATGGGCGCTCAGCCACTCGATTGCGCGTTGGCCACTTAGCTCTAGGGGATTCGGCATAATCTAGGAGTCCTACATACATACGTTAGAGTATTGTGCGGCAGGCTCGCCGCATAGAAATACCTATCAAGCGGCGGAATCCGCGTTATCAACGGCGGCACTCGTTGAAGAGACTGTCAACTCGTATAGTTCTTGGAAATACATTGTGAAAAGCTTTCCTATGTTCGCTAGGTGCTGAAAAACGTCATCCTCATCCTGTTGACTATTTATGAATGTACTCAGAACGTCCCATACGAAATCAATGTGGTCGTCTTCAAGATCATGGTCAACGTGTGCGCGCTGCCCCTTGACCTTTTCTTTTCCTAGTACCTTCTCTAAGTTATCAAGCCAGATCGGCTGAGTTTTCTGGGTCGTATATTCGATAAAATAGCTGCTTGAAAGTGATGCCATCGGCCTGCCTTCATGCTCAAGGCCATAATAGAAATAGCCTTGAAGGAGTTTTGTGGCAAATAGCGGTTTCGTAGCATCCACTTGCTCCTTTGACACTCCGACTTTCTCGAGGTCTTTTAGAAACATAACATCATGTAGCATCTCGTCCGCTGTATATATACACCACTTCTTAGCGAGAGTACGGTCATGTTGCGTAAAATAGTGGATTGTTAATCCATCGATCACGCGCTTCATCCTGAGGCGAACGACTGTCTCTATGTTATGGCGCTTGTAATACTCGAGGTGGAGATTCTGATCTTCCATTTGATGCCGGGAGAACGGAACAGCTTCATAGAACTCCGCAATAAGCTGATCCAGGAATTGATCCACACGTTGACGAACATTTGAACGGCTATCATCGCTCATGGAGAGTTTCCCCTTAAAGACTAGTTAGTGGATAGTTGGAACACGGCAGAGCCAACGGCGAGTGTTTATTGTTACGCCGCCGAGGTTTGGCTGGGGGCGATCCGACGCCCAACGTGTAATAGACGGAATTTGGAATATTGGATATTCCGGAATCGGGAAATATGGGCCTAGACGTAATCCGTCTTTCTGATACCCTGTCGCCCAAACGCAACGCACCGCGTCGCGCTTCCGAACCCCTCGCGCCCTTCCGTCTACGCCTGACGCGCGCCTAAGGTACGCCCCCATCCAACCCCATGTCAACCCGCACAGAGCAAGTCGCCCGCTTCTGGTCCAACTATCTCGCGCAGTTGGAGAAAGCGCAGGTGCGGGCGGACCAGCGGCGGTGGTATGTGCTGCGCGCGGAGCGGTGTGTGGAGGCGATTCAGCCGAAGCGTCTGGCGCAACTGTCGGCACAGGATGTGGCGGCGTATCTGTCCGCGGCGGGTCGGGAGACGTCGCTCGCGGCGTGGCAGTTCGTGCAGATGGTCGATGCTATACGGATTCTCGGCGTCACCGCCGGCGCGCCCTGGGTGGACGCGGTGGACTGGTCGCACTGGCGGGCCTCGGCGCAGACGATGAGCCCGGAGCACCCGACGGTGGCGCGTGATTATGGGCCGGAGGTGCAAGGGCTGGAGCCGGCGGGGCCGATGACGAATCTGGCGTCGGTGCGGGCGGCGCATCAGGAGGTGGTGGACAGGATGGTGACCGAGATCCGCCGGCGCGGCTATTCCATCCGCACCGAGCGCGGGTATGTGGACTGGGTGCTGCGCTTCATCGCCTGTCACGGCGGGCGGTCGCCCACCGAGCTGGCGAATGCGGATGTCGGGCGGTTTCTGGACTGGCTGGCGGTGAAGCGGCGGGTGTCGGCGAGCACGCAGAATCAGGCGTTGAACGGGCTGTTGTTTCTGTTTCGAGAGGTGCTCGGTCGGGAAGGGCTGCAGTTCGGAGACTTTGCGCGGGCGAAGCGGCCGAAGCGCTTGCCGACGGTGCTGACCAAGGGGGAGGTGGCGCGGCTGCTCGGCGAGCTGGATGGGGAGTTTCGGTTGATGGCGTCGCTGGCCTATGGGGCGGGGATGCGGCTGATGGAGGTGCTGCGGTTGCGGGTGCAGGATATGGACTTCGGCTACAAGCAGATCGAGGTGCGCAATGCGAAGGGCGGGAAGGATCGGCTGGTGCCGTTGCCGGAGCGGCTGATTCCGGGGTTGATGGCGCACTTGGACGCGGTGCGGGAGCAGCATCGGCAGGACTTGGCCGCCGGCTTCGGCGAGGTCTATCTGCCGGATGCGCTGGCGCGGCAGCGCCCGAACGCGGGGCGGGAGTGGATCTGGCAGTATGTGTTTCCGAGCGGCCGTCTGTCGGTGGACCCGCGCTCGGGCCAGACGCGCCGCCAGCATGTGAACGAGACGAGCCTGCAAAAGAAGCTCAAGGTGGCGGCGGAGGCGGCGCGCATCTCCAAGCGGGTCAGCCCGCATACGCTGCGGCACTCCTTTGCGACGCATTTTGCTGGAGGATGGCTACGACATTCGCACGGTGCAGGAGTTGCTGGGCCATGCGGACGTGTCGACCACCATGATCTATACGCATGTGCTCAATCGCGGCGGGCAGGGCGTGCGCAGTCCGTTGGATCGGTTGCTGTAGTTGCTTGACGGCGCGAAATGCGTACAGATGCGTCAAGTTTCGACTGGGGGTCGGACTGGCGAGGCGCGTCGGGATCGCTATCGAAATCGAAATTGGACCGAGTGCCAATCGATCCCGATCCCGATCCCGATTTCGATAGCGATTTCGATAGCGATGCGCACGACTCTTCGGTCTGAGGCGAGGCCTGGGTAGAGGTCAACCCCCCCGGGCCAACACGCCGCCCTCACCCCCGCCGAGCCAGAAACGCGCCGAGCGCGGCGTAGGTCTCGCGGCATTGCTCGGGCACCAGATCCTCCAGGTTGAGGTAGGCATGCAGCAGTCCCGGCATGTGCAGCCGCTCCGCGGCGATGCCGTGCTCCTGCAGGCGCTGCACGTAGGCGGCGCCCTCGTCGCGCAGCGGGTCGAATTCCGCGGTGACGACGAGCGTGCGCGGGAAGGCCGGGGTGATGTCCATGAACAGCGGCGAGATGTCGCGGCGGTTCTGCTGACCCAGCAGATAGCTGTCGAACATCCACAACATGCGCTCGCGCTCCAGCACGTAGCCTTCGCCGTTCTCCATCACGGACGGCTGCGACAGCGTGTAGTCGAGGCTCGGATACAGCAGCACCAGCGCCTCGATGGCGAGTCCGGGCTCGAACTGCGCGAGGTGCGCAATGCTCGCGGCCAGCGCGCCGCCGCCGCTGTCGCCGATGAGCGCAAGGTTCGGCGCATGCGGCAGGTCGAGCCCATCCAGACACCGATGCACCCGCTTCGCCGCCGCCATGCAGTCCATGAGGCCGGCGGGGTAGGGGCACTCCGGCGCGAGCCGGTACTCCACCGACACGATGATCCGGCCCGTGGCCAGCGCGAGCTTGCGCACGAGGGGGTCGTACATCGCCACGCCACCGGACACGTGCCCGCCGCCGTGCAGGAACAGCGCCACGGGGCGGGGCTCGTCCGGTGCCGGATGGTAGATGCGCACCGGCACCGGATAGCCCGGCGCGGCGATCACGTCGTCGCGCACCAGCGCGACCTCCGGCCGCTCGGTGACCAAGCCGCGGGTGATGCCCTCGAAGGTCTCCCGCGTGTTGACGATCGTGATGCGGTAGCCGCCGGCGAGGGCTGCCGCCTTCGCCGCGCGGACGGTCTGAAGCCAGTCACGCAGCGGCTGCGGGATGGCCGCGTCGCGGTCGCGTTGCATGTCGTCCACTCCTGATGCGTTTGCCGACAGCGCCGGATGGGACCGATTGTCCGCTGCGTCGCCGCGCCCCGGCATCGGGCAAGGGCGCGCTCCCGGCTCCGTGCAAAGCAGGATGATAGGCGAGCCCGCTCAGGCGATGCGCAGGATATTGCCCGAGCCGTCGGACAGGATGGCGACCGGCTCCGCGCCAAGGGTGAGCGAGAGCCGATTCATCATGTCGATGGTCTCGCGGCTCATTTCCTCGCGCGGCCCCGCGATCTCTTGGCACAGCGCGAGCGCGCGCTTGCGTTCATCGTCGGTGCGCAGCAGCTTCGGCAGCGCCGCCATGGCCGCTTCGGGCTCGTAGCCGACGATGAGCGTCTCCTTGTGGATCATGCGCGTGCGGTGCTTCGCCTTCATGCTCGCGAAGGGCTCGGTGGAGAGCAGCATTTGGTTGGAGCGCTCCAGCCGCGAGCGGCGGACCTCTTTACGCGAGTTGGCGAGGAAGATCAGCATGCGGATGACGCCGTCGGCAAACTCGCCGAGCTCGATGCGATCCAGCGCATCCTGCACCTGCGTCAGCGTGCGCAGGTCCTCGCGCGGCTCGGACTGCGCGACGGTCACGGCGAGGCGCTCGCCCATGGCCTGCACCGGCGGGGCCGCCCAGAGCAGGTGGAAGTTCCATTCGATCATGGCGTTCTGCAGGTCGCGCACGCCGTCCCACCATTGGGTGACGAGGTTGGCGTTGAACCGCTCCAACTGCCGGAAGGGGTTGTCGTCCGCCGCCGCGTTGCGGTTGGCGCGTACCTGCTCGGCCAGCGCCTTCACCGGTTGCATGGCCGGGTTGCGGTCGCTCTGGAGCCAGCGTTGCACTCGCATGGGGCTGGTGTGGGCCATGAGCTGGGCGGTGGCCTGGTTGGTCATGGCCTGCACGAAGGGGCGGATGGCGAGGTCGTAGATCTCGGTGCCGAGCTCCGAGAAGCGCGCCACCGTCGCGAAGGGCTTGTCGGAATCGTCGCCGCCGCACTGCTCCATCATCTGCCCGATGCTGCGCTCGGCGAAGGCAACGCGGAAGGTCTTGTCCACGCCCTCGCCGCGCTCCTCGGCGATGACCATCTCGTAGAGGCCGGGCGCCAGCGCCTCGATGGCCTTCAGCGTCGAGACGATCTCGCCGTGCTCCTTCTTCGCCACCGACGACGACACGAAGATGCCGAGGTGGCCGACGCTCGGGTGCAGCGTGTAGAGGATGCGCTGGCCGCGCGCCTTGATCTCGGCGACATCGGCGTAGTGGTCCGCGACCCAGCCCAGCGCCTGCTGCGGCGGCGTGATGTTGTCGCCGTGGGACGCGAAGATGATGATCGGCGAGTTCACCTCGCGCAGATCCACGTGGGTGCGCTCGGCGAGGTTCGCCTTGCCGCGGCCCAAGCGATTGCCGACGAAGAGGTTCTCGACGATCCAGGAGATCTCCTCCGGGGTCATGTAATAAAAGCTGCCCCACCAGCGCTCGAAGCCGACGAAGCGCGGCACCTCGGTGTCGATCTTGTCCCAGAGGCTGTAGTACTTCTCCCACCAGGTGTTGGCGGGCGACAGGCGCTCGAAGTTGAACACCAGGTTCGCGCCGTCGAACACCCCGTGACCCAGGTCCGAGAGCATGCGCACCGACATGGCGCCGCCCACCAGGCCGCCCAGATAGCGCATGGGGTTCTTGCCCTTCTGGCCGGCCCAGTAGGACAGCGGGGCGCCGTTGGCGACCACGGGGCCGGTGATGTCCGGGTTGGTCGCGGCGAGCAGCATGGACGCCCAGCCGCCCTGGCAGTTGCCGATGATCACGGGCTTGGGCGAGCTCGGATGCCGGCGGCGCACCTCGCGGACGAAGTCGGCCTCGGCGGCGGTCACGTCCGCGAGCGTCTGGCCCGGCTCCGGCAGGCGCGTGAAGGTGACGAAGTAGGTCGGATGGCCGCCGTGGATGGCCGCGCCCACCTCGCTCTCGTGCTTGAAGCCGCCGATGCCGGAGCCGTGGCCGGCGCGCGGGTCGATGATGATGTACGGGCGGCCGTCCTCGCGCACCGTGACGCCCTCCGGCGGCACGATGCGCACGAGCGAATAGTTGACCGGGCGCGGCAGGGTCTTGCCGTCCACGACCATCTCGTGCGCCCAGCTCAGCACGGTCTCGTTGCTGCCTTCCTCGTGCTCGACGAAGTGGTTGCCGCGCTCGCGCATCGCGTCGGCGTAGAGCACGGAGCGCTCCGCGCCGTCCACGACGTACTGCCACCAGTGCTGCGGCAGCATCGGCGTCATGAGCGCGGACATGACCTGCTGCCAGGCCTCCCAATTGGCCTGGGTGTTGGTCTGGGCGGTCTCGGTGGCGCGCTGGCCATGGGCTTGGGCGATGACGCCCAAGTCGCGGCCGTATTGCACGTAGGCGTCGTCGTGGCCGTCCAGGGACTTGGTCCACTGCTCGAATGGCCGTGCCATGGCGCCGGTATCGGTGAAGGCCGACAGGGCCTCGGGCAGGAACTTGCTGTAGTCGAGCATCGTGGACGGCCTCGGTGGATGGTTTGATTCAGATGGCTGGCGCCGCAGGCTGGGGAAGGGCCGCGGTGCCGCGCGCAACGAGCCGCGCGGGAACGAAGCTCAGGCCCCGCGCACCACCCGCAGCGTGTGTCGGGCGATCATCCGCTCCTCGTCCGTGGGGATGACCCACACCTCGGGCCGGAGCCCGTCATCGCGGCTGATGCGCGCGCCGTCGCCGAAGCGGCCGGCGGCGTTGCGCTCCAGGTCGAGCTCGATACCGAGCCAGCCCGCATCGGCGCAGACCCGCTCGCGGATGTCTGCATCGTTCTCGCCGACGCCGGCGGTGAATACCAGCGCGTCGAGCCCGCCGAGCGATGCGGTGAGCGCCCCCAGCGTCTGGCCGATGCGATACACGAAGTAATCGATGGCCTCCGCCGCGCCGGGGTCGTCGCTCTGGTGCAGCGCGCGCAGGTCATTGCTGACGCCGGACAGCCCGAGCAGGCCCGACTGCTTGTAGAGCAGCGTCTCAAGCGCCTCGACGCCGAGCCCGTCCTCGCGCATCAGAAACAGCAGCACGCCCGGGTCCAGCGCGCCGGGGCGGGTGCCCATGGGCACGCCGTCCAGCGCCGAGAAGCCCATGGTCGTATCGATGCTTTGCCCGCCGCGGATGGCCGTCATGCTGCAACCGCTGCCGAGATGCGCGACGATGACGCGCTTGTCTGCCACATCGGGCGCGATCTCGCGGAGCTTCTCGACGATGTACTCGTACGACAGCCCATGGAAGCCATAGCGCCTGACGCCGCGCGCCAACAGCGCCCGCGGCAGGCCGAGCTGCTCGGTCACCAGCGCCCGCCCGCGGTGGAAGCCGGTGTCGAAGCAGGCCACCTGCGGCAGGTCCGGGTGGTCCGCGGCGACGGCGCGAATCGCGGCCAGGTTGTTCGGCTGGTGCAGCGGCACCAGCGGGATCAGGCCGGTGAGCACGCGGGTGATCTCGGGGGTGATCAGCACCGGCCGCGAATAGGCCTCGCCGCCGTGGGCGACGCGATGGCCGACGGCCATGATCCGCCCGCCGTCGGCGAAGTCCGCAAGCCAGCTCCAGATCTGCTGGAAGGCGCGGGCGTGGCCCGAGCCCGATCCCGATCCCGAGCCGGTGCCGTCCGCCGCGGACTCCCACCAGCTCTCGGACAACACCTGCCCGTCGGTGGATTTGGCGACGAAGTGCGGCCGGGTGCCGATGCCCTCGACCTGGCCCTTGGCGCGGAGCGCCGGATCGGCCCGTGGGTCATCGGCGTCGGCGCCGACGGCATAGACCGCGAACTTGATGCTGGACGAGCCCGCGTTCAGCGTCAGGATCAACTCGCCTGTGTTGGCGTGCATGGCTCCAGCTCCTCAGTGTGCCGGCTTGTCGTGCAGCCCTTGGCGCACCGCGTGGGCATGCAGCACGGCGGTGGCCGCGGACGCTCGGCGGGTGCGCACGCTGTCGGCGCGCGACGTGAGCACGATCGGTACCCGGGCGCCGAGCACGATGCCCGCGGCCTCGGCGTTGGCCAGAAAGATGAGCTGCTTCGCCAGGATGTTGCCCGCTTCGAGATCCGGCGCGATGAGCACGTCCGCGACGCCCGCCACCGGCGAGTCGATCTTCTTGATCCGCGCGGCCTCCAGGTTGATGGCGTTGTCCATCGCGAGGGGACCGTCGAGCACGCCGCCGGTGATCTGGCCGCGGTCGGCCATCTTGCACAGCGCCGCCGCGTCGAGCGTGGACTGGATCTTGGGCCGCACCGTCTCCACGGCGGACAGGATGGCCACCTTGGGCCGCTCGACGCCGAAGGTGCGGGCGAGGTCGATGGCGTTCTGGCAGATGTGGCGCTTGGACTCCAGGTCCGGCGCGATATTGACGGCGGCGTCCGAGATCAGCAGCAGCTTGGGATAGGTCGGCACGTCCATGACGAAGATGTGGCTGACGCGCCGCTCCGTGCGGATGCCGTTCACCTTGTCGAGCACCGCGCTCAGCACCTCGTCGGTGTGCAGGCTGCCCTTCATCAGGATCTCCGCCGCGCCCTCGCGGATCAGCGCCACGGCGCGGGCGGCGGCGGCATGGCTGTGCTCGACATCAATGATCTCGGCACCGCCGAGATCAATGCCGTGCTCCTCGGCCACGGCGCGGATGCGTTGCTCCGGACCGACGAGGATCGGCGCGATGAAGGTGGCCTCGGCGGCCTCCATGGCGCCGGCGAGGGACACCTCGTCCACCGGGTGCACGACGGCCGTCGGGATGGGCGCGAGCGGCCGGACCTTGTCGAACAGCGCCGCGAAGCTGTCGTGGTGGCGCACCGATACGTCGGCCAGGTCGGCGACCTCGATGCGGAGCTTCTCGCCGGGCGCGATGACGACGGCGCGGCCGGTCATGACCACCTCGCCGGCCTGATTCACCACCGAGCAGTCGAGCTGGATCAGGCGCTCCGGCAGCTTCTCGACCACCTTGACCTTGGCCGTGAGCGTGTCGCCGACGTAGATCTGGCGGTGAAACTCCGCGTCCTGGTGGCGGTAGACCGTGCCCGGCCCCGGCAGCACGTTCGCGAGCAGGCTGGAGATAAGCCCCGTGGCCCAGAGGCTGTGGCCGACCACGCCCTTGGCGCCGCGGGCGCGGGCGTATTCCTCGTCCATGTGGATCGGGTTCAGGTCGCCCGAGACCTTGCTGAACAGCGCGAGATCGTCGCGGTTCAGCGTGCGCTGCAGCTCGGCGGTCTGGCCGAGCTGGATCTCGTCGTAGGTGCGGTTCTCGAGGAAGTCGGCCATCGCAGTGTCTCCGAGGGCCGGGCGGCAGCGCCGGGCCGGAATGTTGCACTGCACAACAGCTTAGGCGCAGAAGGTTGCGGGAGCGTGAATATTTCGTGGCTGTTTTGTGGCGATCAGTGCGTTGCCCCCGGTTGGGCCGGAGCGCTTGGCCGGAGCGCAAGGCTGGAGAGCCCGGCCGGAGAGCCCGGCCGGAGAGCCCGCCGGAGAGCCGACCGGAGAG